>NZ_BBMZ01000019.1 GCF_000759795.1 Pseudescherichia vulneris NBRC 102420 | reverse complement strand
ATGCAGGTCGCCTACCACCACCTGAATCGGGGTGATGAACAGCAGCAGCCACAGGCCCCAGGAGAACATCAGCCGCGCGCCACGGTTATCCGGGCGCTTTAGCAAGTGCCACGCCCCTGCGGCGGCGACAAGACAGGCCGTGGCAAGCATCGCCGCCAGCGTCATGTGGACAAAACGCCAGGGGAAAGAGGGGTTAAAGATCACCGCCCACCAGTCGACGGGCTGAAAACGGCCATCCGCCCCGGTGATAAAACCCGCAGGCGTTTGCATCCAGGAGTTAGCGGAGAGGATCCAGAAGGCGCTAAAAATCGACCCGACGGCCACCATGCAGGTCGCGAAAAAGTGCACCCACGGGCGCACCTTGCCCATGCCAAAGAGCACCACTCCCATAAACCCGGCCTCAAGGAAAAAGGCGACCAGCACCTCCATGTACATCATCGGCCCCATGACCGCACCGGCGCGATTAGCGAGCGCACCCCAGTTGGTGCCGAACTGAAACTCCATCAGCA
>NZ_BBMZ01000020.1 GCF_000759795.1 Pseudescherichia vulneris NBRC 102420 | reverse complement strand
GGGCTGACAAGACTTAAATGCAAAAAAGTTTTCAAGCGCACTATTTTTCATCAAGACGTCTTAAAAACCATCACAATCGGCTGCATTTGTTGAATTTTGCGCCGATAACCTGTGTCAGGTGGCATACTGAAAGAGATAAATAGAAGAAGGAATATGATATATGCCATTAAGCGCACAGCATTTAGCCGCTCAGAAAAACCTTTCTTATGTTCTGGCAGAGAAGCTGGCCCAGCGGATCTTAACCGGTGAGTATGCGCCAGGCTCAATTCTACCCGCAGAGATGGAGCTAGGGGAGGAGTTTGGCGTAAGCCGAACGGCAGTCAGGGAGGCAGTAAAAACATTAACGGCGAAGGGGATGGTGCTGCCGCGCCCACGTATCGGTACGCGCGTTATGCCCAAGGGAAGTTGGAACTTCCTCGATCAGGAGCTGCTCTCCTGGTGGATGACCGACAATAACTTCCAGGAGGTGATTAACCACTTTCTGGTTTTGCGCAGTACGCTAGAGCCTCAGGCCTGCAGGCTGGCGGCCGAGTTGGGCAGCGCCGAGCAGAAAGCGCATCTGAATACGCTGATGGAAGAGATGGTGGAGTTAAACCAACATTTTCATCGCGAACGCTGGTTAGATGTGGATACTGCCTGGCACGAACATATCTATGCGATGAGCAGTAATCCCTTCCTGTCGTCGTTTGCCACACTGTTTCACTCGGTTTATCACACCTACTTCAACTCTATTACCCATAATGAAGTGGTTAAACTTGAAAATCATCAAGCTATTGTGGATGCCATTCAGGATAGCGATGGCGAACGCGCCTTCAGCGCATGTCAGGCGTTGCTTAACACGCCTCACCCGCCGGAGACTAAATAACAGGACGCAGTATGACCAAGAAAAAAGCACGCAGCATGGCGGGTTTGCCATGGATTGCGGCGATGGCCTTCTTTATGCAGGCGTTGGACGCCACTATTCTCAATACCGCGCTACCGGCTATAGCGCAAAGTCTTAACCGCTCCCCACTGGCGATGCAGTCGGCGATTATCAGCTATACCCTGACCGTCGCGATGTTGATCCCGGTCAGCGGCTGGCTGGCGGACCGTTTCGGTACGCGGCGCATCTTTATGCTGGCGGTTTCGCTCTTCACTCTGGGATCGCTGGCCTGCGCGCTATCAAACTCACTGGGGATGCTGGTTGTTTTTCGCATCGTGCAGGGGATAGGCGGCGCAATGATGATGCCAGTTGCCCGTCTCGCACTGCTGCGAGCCTATCCGCGCAGTGAATTACTCCCGGTACTCAACTTTGTCACCATGCCAGGCCTGGTAGGCCCCATTCTTGGCCCGGTTCTGGGCGGGGTGCTGGTCACCTGGGCCAGCTGGCACTGGATATTCCTGATCAACATTCCGATTGGCATTGCCGGGCTGTTCTACGCGCGTAAATATATGCCGGACTTTACTACGCCGCGCCGCCGTTTCGACATGAGCGGTTTTCTGCTGTTCGGCGTAAGCCTTGTGCTCTTCTCCATCGGTATTGAGCTGTTTGGTGAGAAACTGGTGGCCAGCTGGCTGGCGCTCATCATTATCTTCAGCAGCATCGTGCTGTTCTATGCCTATATCCGTCACGCTCGCCATCATCCCTCGCCGCTGATTTCCCTACCGATATTCAAAACTCGCACCTTCTCGGTTGGGATTGCGGGCAACATCGCCTCGCGCCTTGGTACCGGCTGCGTTCCTTTCCTGATGCCGCTGATGCTTCAGGTCGGCTTCGGCTATACGGCACTTATTGCGGGCTGCATGATTGCACCTACCGCGCTAGGGTCAATTCTGGCGAAATCCACCGTGACTCAGGTATTACGCTGGTTCGGCTATCGCAAAACGCTGTTTGGCATAACGGTCATCATTGGCGTCATGATTGCGCAGTTTGCGCTTCAGTCGCCGTCGATGGAGGTGTGGCTGCTGATCCTGCCGCTCTTTATATTAGGAATGGCGATGTCCACGCAGTTCACGGCCATGAACACCATTACGCTTGCCGACCTAACCGACGAGAACGCCAGCAGCGGTAACAGCGTATTGGCCGTTACCCAACAGCTATCGATTAGCCTTGGCGTTGCCGTCAGCGCGGCAGTACTGCGGTTTTATGAAGGGTTTGAGAGCGCCAATACCATTGAGCAGTTCCACTACACCTTTATTACCATGGGCGTGATCACCCTGATATCGGCATCCGTCTTCCTGTTGCTCAAACCGAAAGATGGGCGGAACCTGATTAAGGAGCGGCACAAGCCTTAAGCGGAGCCGCGCGTCATCAGCACCGGCGTCAGCTGTAGCCGCTGCTGGGAAAGGGTCGGATCGGCAATGCGGTGGGTCAGGACATCGATCGCCAGCTCACCCAGTTCATCCTTAGGCTGATGAACGGTGGTGAGCGGCGGCGTCATGTAGCGTGCCAGCTCAATATCGTCGTAACCGATAATGGCCATATCGTCCGGGACCTTAAGTCCCGCCTGATACAGCGCCTGATAAGCGCCAACGGCCATCGCATCGTTTCCGATAAATACGGCCTGAGGCCGCTCCTGCTGCGCCAGCAGCGCCTGCATGGCTGCTACGCCACCGCCGAACTCAAAATCACCGATAATCTCATCGCCTTCACGCACGGTCAGCCCTGCCCGGGCCATTGCCGCGCGATACCCTTCCAGACGTAACCGCGCAGGGGTTTTATCCAGCGGGCCGGTAATGCAGGCGATACGGGTGAAGCCTTTATCAATCAGATACTGGGTGGCCATATCGCCGCCCAGCAGCGAGTTGTCCTGAATGATATCGATATCGCCCTCAAAGGGGGCCCAGTCCATCATGACGGTGGGAATAGAGGGATAGCGCTGGATAATCTCCCGCGAAAGCTGATGCGTCTCGGTACAGAGCACCAGCAGCCCGTCGACGCGCTTTTGCATCAGCGTCTCCAGGTTACGGTTCATCCGCTCTTCATCGCCTTCGGTATTACAGAGCACCAGACTATAGCCACGTTCGAAACAGCTGCGCTCAACGCCGCGCACCAGTTCAGAGAAGAAGGGGTTGGAGCTGGCGGTGATCAGCATCCCAATAGTGCGCGTCTGCTTGAGCTTGAGACTGCGCGCCAATGCCGAAGGAGCGTAGTTAAGGCTTTTGATCGCCTCTTCCACCTTTTCCCGAATCGCGTCGCTGACAAAGCGATCGTTATTGATGACGTGCGAAACCGTCGAGGTGGAAACGCCCGCCAGGCGGGCAACGTCCTTCATGGTGGCCACGCTTTACCCCTGCTGACTCAAGAAATCGTTGATCTCGTTACGCCATGGCACAGAGGGCTGCGCGCCTTTGCGCGTGACGGCAATCGCCGCCGCCGCATGGGCAAACACAATGGCCTCATCAAGCGGCTTATCCTCCAGCAGCGCGGTCACCAGTGCGCCGTTAAAGGTATCACCCGCCGCAATCGTATCAATGGCGTTGACCTTAAAGCCCGGCACCCGGCGGCCCTCACCGTTGACGCTGGCCCATACGCCGCGGCTGCCAAGGGTAACGATCACCGTACCGATGCCTTTATCGTGCAGCGCGAGCGCCGCTCGCTCGGCATCGCTGTCGCTTTCTACGCGAATGCCCGTCAGCTTTTCCGCTTCGGTTTCATTCGGGGTGATAATGTCCACCAGCGCCAGCAGCTCGTCAGATAATACACGCGCCGGTGCCGGGTTCAGTACGACAGTGGTATGATTTTCATGGGCAATTTTCGCGGCGGCCAGCACGCTTTCGACCGGCGTCTCCAGCTGCATCAGCAGCGCGTCCGCGTCGGTAATCAGCGCCTGCTGAGCGGCAACCCGCTCGGGAGAGAGGGCAGCGTTGGCTCCCGCATGAATACCGATGACATTCTCCCCTTCGCCATTAACAAAGATCAGCGCGACGCCGGTAGACTCCTCGTCAACCACGCTCACGGGCGCAACGTTAATGTTATCGTTGACCAGCTGGGCGCGGATCCGCTCGCCGGTATCGTCGCTGCCGGTGCAGGCGATAAATGCAATATGCGCTCCGCTGCGCCCGGCGGCCACCGCCTGGTTTGCCCCTTTACCGCCAAAGGCAACCTGGTAATGGGTTCCGGTCACGGTTTCGCCCGGCATCGGGAAAGCGTCAAGGTTGAGAATGTGATCGGCATTGATGCTGCCAAGGACAACGAGCTTACCTGCTGTTTTCATGGGGGGATCATCCTGTAAGGTACGCCACCGTGTGGTGGCGTAAGCCTTAAAACGTGATTACTGTTTAATAACCAGCTTCAGGTCAACCGGGTATTTCGCCTGGACCTTTTCGCCTTTCAGTACTTTATCAGCAGTTTCAACGCCTTTCGCGCCGATCTGCTCCGGCAGCTGGGCAATGGTTGCCGCCAGCTTGCCGTCGTTTACCGCTTTCTCACCGTCCGGCGTGCCGTCGAAGCCCACCACCATTACGTCGGATTTACCCGCCGTCTGCAGCGCGCGCAGCGCACCCAGCGCCATCTCATCGTTCTGAGCAAATACGGCCTGCACATCAGGATGCGCGGTCAGCAGGTTCTGCATCACGTTCAGCCCTTTGGTACGGTCGAAATCTGCCGGCTGGCTGGCCAGCACGTTAAATTTATGCGCCGTCACGGCCTGCTGGAAGCCCTCGCCGCGCTCGCGAGCGGCGGAGGTGCCTGCAATACCCTGCAGCTCAATCACCTTCGCGTTTTCACCGGCTTTCTTGGCGATGTAATCACCGGCAATTTTGCCGCCCAGCACGTTATCAGAGGCGATATGGCTCACGACTTCACCTTTGGCCGCTACGCGGTCCAGGGTGATCACCGGGATTTTAGCCTGGTTCGCCATCTTCACGGCGTTACCGACTGCATCAGAATCGGTCGGGTTGATCAGCAGGATTTTAGTGCCGCGCACGGTCAGGTCCTGCACGTTAGCCAGCTCTTTCGCCGGGTTGTTCTGGGAATCCAGCACCACCAAGTTATAGCCCAGCTTGTCGGCCTCTTTCTGTGCGCCATCCTTCAGCGAAACAAAAAATGGGTTGTTCAGGGTAGAGATCACCAGCGCAATGGTGTCTTTCGCCATTGCGTTTGCGCTCACGGTTGCACTCAGTGCGACAGCAGAGACCAGAGTAGCCAGTTTTTTCATGTTCATAATCAGATGTCCTGTAATGTCATTTATTACTGCTTTTTGTTGTCTACCAGCACCGCCAGCAAAATCACCACTGCCTTAACGATCATCTGGTAATAGGAGGAAACACCCAGCAAGTTCAGTCCGTTGTTCAGGAAACCAAGGATCAGTGCACCAATCAGCGTACCTACAATACGTCCTTTACCCCCCGCGAGGCTGGTACCGCCTAAGACAACCGCAGCGATGGCATCCAGCTCGTAGCCGGTACCGGCCGTAGGTTGTGCAGAGGAGAGGCGCGCCACTTCAATGATGCCCGCCAGCGACGCCAGCAGGCCACTCAGGGAGTAGACGATGATTTTGACTTTATTGACGCTGATCCCGGAGAGGCGCGTGGCCGCTTCGTTACCGCCCAGGGCGTAGATATAGCGGCCCAGGCGGGTGTGGTGCAGCATATACCACGCGGCCAGGAAGACGATACCCATGATCCATACCGGCGTCGGGATACCCAGCGGACGGCCAATACCAAACCAGCCAAAGAGATCGGCGTTATCGGTAAAGCCGGTATTTACCGGGCTGCCGTTGGTATAGACCATGGTCACACCGCGCAGCAGCAGCATCATAACCAGCGTGGCGATAAACGCCTGTACCCGGCCTTTCGCGACAATCACCCCGGTCATTGCCCCTATCGCAGCGCCCAGCGCCAGCGCGGCCGCAATGGCCACCAGCGCGTTAACTTCCATTCCGACAATCGAGGCCGCCACCGCGCCGGTGAGCGCCAACAGCGAGCCCACGGAGAGATCGATCCCCGAGGTCAGGATCACCAGCGTCATCCCCACCGCCATAATGGCGTTCACCGAGGTCTGCTGCAGAATGTTAAACAGGTTATTGATGGTGAAAAAGTTAGGGCTCATCGTGGAGACAATCGCAATCAGCACCAGCAGGGCAATCAGCGATTTTTGTTCCATCAGCCACGCCTTATTAACGTAGCGGCGGGGGGTAACGGTCTGGGTACTCATATCGTTGACTCCTGGGTCTCGCGATTTAGCTTGCCGACGGCGGCGGCCATCAGCACTTCCTGGGTTGCCTGCTCACGGGTGAACTCGCCACCCAACTCTCCTTCATGCATCACCATGATGCGATCGCTCATGCCAAGCACCTCTGGCATTTCTGACGACACCAGAATGATGCTCAGCCCATCCGCTTTAAACTGGTTGATGAGCTGATAGATCTCTTTTTTGGCACCGACGTCCACGCCGCGCGTGGGTTCGTCGAGAATGAGCACCTTCGGGCGCGTCATCAGCCCGCGGGCGATAGCGATTTTTTGCTGGTTGCCGCCGGAGAGCAGGCCGATAGGCTGCTCCATAGAGGGCGTTTTGACGTTAAACAGGCGGATAAAGTCGCTCACCGCCTGCTGCTCATCGCTATGTTTCAGGCTACCGCCGCTGCGGCTAAAGTAGCGCAGCGCGGTCAGGGACATGTTCTCTTTCACTGACATGCCCAGCACCAGGCCATCGCGCTTACGATCCTCTGAGATATAGACGATACCGTTGGCCAGGCCATCCTGCGGCGAACGGGTCACCACCTCACGACCGTCGAGGGTAACGGTGCCGCCGGTACGCGACAGCGCGCCATACAGCACCTTCATCAGTTCGGTACGTCCTGCGCCCATCAGTCCGGCGACGCCGAGGATTTCACCCTGGCGCAGGGTAAAGGAGACATCGTTCACCCCCGGTCCGCTCAGGTTATCGACCTTCAGGCGCATCTCACCCGGTGCTTTATCAAGATGTGGATACTGATCTTCCAGCTTGCGTCCCACCATCATCTCAATCAGCGTATCTTCCGTGAGCGAGTTAACCTCACGCTCGGCGATAAACTGCCCGTCACGGAAGACGGTCACGTCATCGCAAATCTCGAAAATCTCTTTCATACGGTGGGAGATATAGACAATGCCGCGCCCCTGGGATTTCAGCTCGCGGATCACGCGAAACAGGGAGTCGGTTTCGGTATCGGTGAGAGCATCGGTCGGCTCATCCATTACGATGACCTTCGACTCAAAGCTCAGCACCTTAGCGATCTCGACCATCTGCTGGTCGCCAATGGAGAGATCCCCCACCAGCCTGTCGCTCTTAAAGCGCAGGTTAAGTTTCGCCAGCAGAACGTCCGCTTCGGCATACATCTTTTTCCAGTCGATTTTGCCAAAGCGGTTAACAAACTCACGGCCTAAAAAGATGTTTTCGGCGATGGTCAGCTGCGGGATCAGGTTTAGCTCCTGATGGATAATCCCAATCCCTGCCTCCTGCGACGATTTTGGTCCGTTGAAGGTCGTCTCCTGACCCAGCCACAGCAGCGAACCGGCATCGCGGGTATAGATCCCGGTTAACACTTTCATCATGGTGGATTTGCCCGCGCCGTTCTCGCCCACCAGCGCCATTACGCGGCCAGGGTAGACGTTAAGCGCTGCGCCGGAGAGGGCTTTTACGCCGGGGAACGCTTTATCGATCCCCTTAAGCTGAAGTAGTGCGTCCATGATGGCCTCAGAAGGTGACGCCAGCACAGAGAATGATATTCGCATACGGGGAGCACTCCCCGCTGCGAATAACCGCCTGGCTTGCTGCGGTGTGTTGTTTAAACGCTTCGTGCGTGGTGTAGCGCACTTCGATGGTATTTCCCTGGCGTTGTTGCAGTTGCTCAATATGGCTGAGCAACGCTTCGTGGAGCTGCGGATTATGCTGTTTGATTTCCGTAGCGAGAATGGCTGCCTCAACCTGCATCTCGGTGGTGACCACCTCAAGTACCTGCATAAACGAAGGTACGCCCTGGGTTAATGCCATATCGATGCGTTGCGTGCTGTGGGGAACCGGCAACCCGGCGTCGCACACCACGAGCGTATCGGTATGCCCCAGACGGGAGATAACCGATGAGATTTCAGAGTTCAGTACAGATCCTTTCTTCATTTTTTCTGGCTCCACTAGCGAAACGTTTCGCTGAGGCCAGTGTATGCCGGATAGCGTTCATTAAACCATCACCACGTTAAAGAACTGTGATCGGCATCGAAACGTTTCGCTAACGGAAATTAAAAAGGAAATGGCGATGAAGAGAGTAGGCCGGGTAAGCGAAGCGCCACCCGGCATTTGGCAGGTTTAAATCTCGACTTGGGTACCCAGCTCAATAACCCGGTTGGGTGGGATCTCGAACTGGTCCGGCGCGCGCAGGGCGTTACGCTGCAGCACCAGGTAGAGCTTGCCACGCAGGCGCAGGTACCACGGACGTTTGCCGACGATCAGCGACTCGTGAGACATAAAGAACGAGGTCTCCATCATGCGACAGCTCAGCCCCTCCAGCCCGCAGCGGTGGAAGACCTCCTCCACGTTTGGCGTCTCGCGCCAGCCGTAGCTGGCGACCACGCGCCAGAAGGTCGGCGAAAGCTGCTCGATCTGTACCCGGCGAACGTTATGCACGTAAGGCGCGTCCTCGGTGCGCAGGGTCAGCAGGATCACCCGCTCGTGCAGCACCTTGTTGTGCTTGAGGTTATGCAGCATCGCAAATGGAATGACGTTCAGCGCCCGCGACATATAGACCGCTGTGCCCGGCACCCGCACCGGCGGGGATTTCTCCAGCGAGGCGATCATCGCCTCCAGAGAGTTACCGTGCTCGTGCATCCGCCGCAGCAGACGGAAGCGCTCGCTTTTCCACGTCGTCATAATCAGGAACATGACGATACCGAGACTCAGCGGCAGCCAGCCGCCGGAAAGCAGCTTGTCGAGGTTCGCCGAGAAGAGCGGAACATCGATGCAGAGGAACACCACCAGAATCATTGCCACAAGGAACTTGTTCCAGTGCCAGTTTTTGCGCGCCACGGTGGTAGAGAGGATAGTGGTCAGCACCATCGTGCCGGTTACCGCAATACCGTATGCCGCCGCCAGATTGCTTGAACGCTCAAAGCTGACGATCACAATCACTACGGCAAAGTAGAGCAGCCAGTTAACAAAGGGAATGTAGATCTGGCCGGACTCCATCTCCGAGGTGTGAATAATGCGCATCGGCGACAGGTAGCCCAAACGCACCGCCTGGCGGGTAAGCGAGAACACGCCGGAAATCACCGCCTGGGAGGCGATAACCGTTGCCAGGGTGGCGAGAAGCAGCATCGGGATCAGCGCCCACTCCGGAGCCAGCAGGAAGAACGGGTTCTTGATCGCCTCCGGGTTTTTCAGCAGCAGCGCGCCCTGGCCGAAGTAGTTCAGCGCCAGCGACGGCAGCACCAGGCTAAACCACGCCAGGCGGATCGGCAGCTTGCCGAAGTGGCCCATGTCGGCATACAGCGCCTCTACGCCGGTGATCGACAGCACCACCGCGCCCAGCGCCACAAACGACACGGTTTTATATTCAAGGAAGAAGTGCACCGCCCACATCGGGTTCAGCGCCTGCAATACCTCAGGATTAGCGATAATCCCGCGCAGGCCCAGCACCGCCAGGATGATAAACCATGCCAGCATAATCGGCGCAAAGAGCTTACCCACCAGCCCGGTACCGTGTTTCTGGATCATAAACAGCAGCGTCAGCACCACGATGGCCAACGGGACCACCCACGTATCCAGCGAGGGCGCGATAATCTCCAGCCCCTCGATAGCCGACATCACCGAGATCGCAGGCGTGATCACCACTTCGCCATAGAAGAAGCTGCCGCCAATCAACCCCATGATCACCAGCACCGAGGTCATTCGCGCCGAGGTATTACGCCCCGCCAGCGACATCAGGGTCAAAATGCCCCCTTCACCGGCGTTATCGGCCCGCATCACGAAGGTCAGATACTTAATAGAAACAACAAAAATCAGCAGCCAGAAGATGAGTGACAGAAAGCCAAACACCGCGTCGCGTTCGACGCCAAAACCAAACTGGCCGGACAAACATTCACGAAGAGTATAAAGCGGGCTGGTTCCGATATCACCGTAGACAACCCCAATTGCTGCGAGGGTGACCGCAGACAATGATTGCTTATTATCAGTGCTCATAGACTAATCTTTTGTATGGATGACAAGTGTGCGCTTAGTCCCTTGGCCCACAAAAGCGCACAGTATGCATGATTCTTAAAGAAATCGAAGCCCTAAATGCGTCAGGGTTATCCTGACGCAAAGAATGCGAAGGCATTATTCCGTCTATTACAAGCCCTTGTTGAAACGTATACTCACTTTTGTCCACCGACAGCGGCGAAAGGATGCAGAACAATTATGGCTCACTCACATTTATTAGCAGAAAGAATTTCCCGTCTCAGCAGCGCGCTGGAAAAAGGCCTGTATGAGCGTAGCCACGCCATCCGCCTATGCCTGCTGGCTGCGCTAAGCGGGGAGAGCGTGTTTCTTCTTGGCCCGCCCGGCATTGCAAAAAGCCTTATTGCCCGCCGGCTAAAGTTTGCCTTTCAGCACGCTCGCGCTTTTGAATACCTGATGACTCGCTTTTCGACACCGGAAGAGGTTTTCGGCCCGCTGTCGATTCAAGCGCTGAAAGATGAAGGGCGCTACGAGCGTCTGACCGCGGGTTATCTGCCGGAGGCGGAGATCGTCTTCCTGGACGAAATCTGGAAAGCGGGTCCTGCTATCCTGAACACCCTGCTGACCGCCATTAACGAACGGCGGTTTCGCAACGGGGCCAGCGAAGAGAAGATCCCGATGCGTCTGCTGGTGGCAGCGTCCAATGAGCTGCCGGAAGCCGATAGCAGCCTGGAAGCGCTTTACGACCGTATGCTGATCCGCCTCTGGCTGGATAAGGTCCAGGATAAGGGAAACTTCCGTTCGATGCTGGTCAGCCAGCAGGATGAGAACGATAACCCGGTTCCAGCTTCACTCCAGATAACGGACGAGGAGTATCAGCAGTGGCAGCAGGAGATAGGTCACATTACCCTGCCCGACGCGGTATTCGAGCTAATCTTTATGCTGCGTCAGCAGCTGGATAACCTTCCCAACGCCCCCTACGTCTCTGACCGACGCTGGAAAAAGGCCATTCGCCTGCTGCAGGCCAGCGCCTTCTTCTGCGGGCGCGATGCGGTATCGCCTATCGATCTGATCCTGCTGAAAGATTGCCTGTGGCATGACGCCCAGAGCCGGGAGCTGCTCGCCCAGCAGGTCGACATATTGATGACCGGACACGCCTGGCAGCAGCAGGCCATGCTGGTCCAGCTGGGCGCCATTGCCCAACGGCGTATCCAGCTCCAGCAGCAGCAGAGCGACAAGACAGCCCTCAAAGTGCAGCGCCAGAGCGGTATGTTTAGCCGCCGTCCACACTATGAGCTGCCGCCCGATATTAGCGACGATACGCTGACCCTGCTGCTCCAGCAGCCGCTTAAGCTGCACGATATGCAGGTCGTGCACATTACCCTTGAACGCGCCCCGTTGGAGCAGTGGCTGATGAAGGGCGGAGAGATCCGCGGCAAGCTCAACGGGATTGGGTTTGCCCAGGTGCTTAATCTGGAAGTGGATGCCACCCTGCACCTGATCGTGCGCGATGTGAGTCTACAGGCCTCCCGGCTGGCGCTGCCCGGATCTTCTCAGGAGAGCGTGCCGGAGGAGATCCGGCAGCAGCTTGAAGCACTGGATAACACGTGGCACCAGCAGCATACGCGCTTCAGCGAACAGCAGAAGTGCCTGTTCATTCATAGCGACTGGTTAGGACGCATAGAAGCCAGCCTGCAGGACGTCGGTGCGCAGATCAAACAGGCTCGGCAATGATCACCCTCGACACGCTGAATGTGATGCTGGCGGTTGGCGAAGAGGGGCTCATTGAAGAGCTGATCGTCGCCCTGCTGGCCTCACCGCAGCTGGCGGTGTTCTTTGAAAAATTTCCCCGGCTCAGGCGCGCCATTACCGATGACGTACCCCGCTGGCGAGAGGCGCTAAGAGGCAGGCTAAAGGAGACGGCAGTTCCCCCGGAGCTTACCGAAGAGTTTCTCTGCTATCAGCAGACCCAGCTGCTGGCGACGCCGCAGTTTATCGTTCAGGTTCCACAGATCCTCACCCTGCTGGCGAAGGTGCACTCGCCCTATGCCGAGCAGGCCAGCCAGCTGATCGCCGATAACCCTACGCTCACCCCCGCGCTGCACACGCTCTTTTTACAGCGCTGGCGGCTAAGCCTGGTGGTGCAGGCAACGACGCTCAACCAGCAGCTGCTGGAGGAGGAGCGCGAGCAGCTCTTAAGCGAGGTTCAGGAGCGCATGAAGCTGAGCGGCCAGCTTGAGTCGGTGCTGATTGAAAATGAGAACGCCGCCGGACGGCTGTGGGACATGAGCGCCGGGCAGCTGAAACGCGGTGACTATCAGCTCATCGTCCGCTACGGCGACTTCCTTGCCGAACAGCCGGAGCTGAAACAGCTGGCCGAACAGCTTGGCCGCTCCCGGGAGGCAAAGTCAGTACCGAAAAAAGATTCACCGATGGAGACCTTCCGCACGCTGGTGCGCGAGCCAGCGTCGGTGCCGGAGCAGGTAGACGGCCTCCAGCAGAGCGATGATATTCTGCGCCTGCTGCCGCCCGAGCTTGCGACCCTCGGCATTACCGAGCTGGAGTATGAGTTCTACCGTCGGCTGGTGGAGAAGCAGCTTCTCACCTACCGACTGCACGGTGAAGCCTGGCGGGAGAAGATCACCCAACGCCCGGTGGTGCACCAGAGCGTCGATGAGCAGCCGCGGGGGCCGTTTATTATCTGTGTCGATACCTCTGGCTCGATGGGCGGTTTTAACGAACAGTGTGCGAAGGCATTCTGCCTGGCGCTAATGCGCGTGGCGCTGGCGGATAATCGGCGCTGCTATATCATGCTGTTTTCCAGCGAGGTGGTACGCTATGAGCTGTCAGGATCGCAGGGACTAGAGGAGGCGATCCGCTTCCTGAGCCAGCGCTTTCGCGGTGGGACCGATCTCGCCAGCTGCTTTCGCGCCGTGATCGAGCGGATGCAGGGCGGTGAGTGGGCAGATGCCGACGCGGTGGTGATCTCAGACTTTATCGCCCAGCGCCTGCCCGACGAGGTGGTCACTCAGATCAAAACGTTACAGCAGGTGCATCAGCACCGTTTTCACGCGGTGGCGATGTCCGCCCACGGCAAGCCGGGGATCATGCGTATTTTCGATCATATTTGGCGCTTTGACACCGGCATGCGCAGCCGCCTGCTGCGTCGCTGGAAGCGTTAATCTCAACTCAACACTGAACAACAACGGCTGAACATTATGGAAAGTTACCAGATCGACAACCTCGACCGGGGCATTCTGGAGGCGCTGATGGCCAATGCCCGCACGGCCTATGCCGAACTGGCGAAGCAGTTTGGCGTCAGCCCTGGCACCATCCACGTCCGCGTAGAGAAGATGAAACAGGCGGGCATCATCACCGGCGCGCGCATTGACGTCAGCCCGAAACAGCTCGGCTACGACGTCTGCTGCTTTATTGGCATCATTCTGAAGAGCGCCAAGGACTACCCGTCAGCGTTGGCAAAGCTGGAGAGTCTGGAAGAGGTCACCGAGGCCTACTACACCACGGGCCACTACAGCATCTTCATTAAGGTCATGTGCCGCTCGATCGATGCCCTCCAGCAGGTACTTATCAACAAGATCCAAACAATTGATGAGATCCAGTCCACCGAGACGCTGATCTCCCTGCAGAACCCGATCATGCGTACCATCCGCCCCTAGCCTGAAAAAATAATCACCACATTTTCCACAGGTAGATCCCAGCTGATTCACAGCGTACAATACCGCTCTTATTCATTGGAGCGGATCATCATGGCAGACATTACTCTCATCAGCGGTAGCACGCTGGGCGGCGCGGAATACGTTGCAGAACATCTGGCTGAGAAGCTGGAAGATGCAGGCTTCTCTACCCGCACGCTGCATGGTCCTCTGCTTGAGGATCTTCCCACCGATGGCGTATGGCTGCTGATCTCCTCTACCCATGGCGCGGGGGATCTGCCTGACAACATCCTGCCTTTATATGAAGAGCTGCAGGAGCAGCAGCCGGATCTCTCCCAGGTTCGCTTTGGTGCAGTGGGTCTCGGTAGCCGTGAGTACGATACCTTCTGTGGTGCTATTGAGAAGATGGAAGAGGTATTGAAAGGCTGCCAGGCAAAACAGATCGGCGAGACGCTAAGGATCAACGTCCTCGAACATGAGATTCCGGAGGATCCGGCCGAAATTTGGCTGGGATCGTGGATCAATTTACTGAAAGAAGTGTAAAGATCGTGCGATCAGCTGTGGGTAACTCTGGTTAAAAGCGTTGATCAACCGGTAGTTATCCACTGTATAAGGTTTGTTTAAAGTTTCGCCTGTGTATAACCCGCCTTTTTGATCCCAGCTTATACGGTGTGGGATCACCGATCTTTCACAGCAAACGATCCTCAATAACACGTTGATCTTAATAAGAGGATCCACCTTATCCACAGGAGATGGCGATCCTAATAAGAGATCATAATAAAACAGATCTTAAATAAAAAAGATCTTCTTTTAATAGTCAGGATCCCGGCACTTTCTCGATGGGCTAAAGTTGAGTAGAATCCACGGCCCGGACCCCAATCCACTTTCTAACCGCTCTGTGCGAGGCAAATCACCATGTTTTATCAGGATCCTTTTGACGTCATCATCATTGGCGGGGGTCATGCAGGTACCGAGGCTGCAATGGCCGCTGCACGTATGGGTCAGCAGACCCTCCTTCTGACACACAATATCGATACGCTAGGACAGATGTCCTGCAACCCGGCTATTGGCGGTATTGGGAAAGGACACCTGGTAAAAGAAGTGGACGCGCTGGGCGGGCTGATGGGCACCGCGATTGACCATGCCGGCATTCAGTTTAGGATACTAAACGCGAGCAAAGGCCCCGCCGTACGGGCGACCCGTGCTCAGGCGGATCGTGTGCTCTATCGCCAGGCGGTACGTACTGCGCTGGAGAACCAGCCGAACCTGATGATCTTCCAGCAGGCAGTTGAGGATCTGATCGTCGAAAACGATCGTGTTGTCGGTGCAGTGACCCAGATGGGTCTCAAATTCCGTGCGAAGTCGGTGGTACTGACGGTGGGTACCTTCCTCGACGGCAAAATTCATATCGGGCTGGATAACTACAGCGGTGGCCGAGCGGGCGATCCGCCGTCCATTTCGCTTTCACGCCGCCTGCGTGAACTGCCGCTGCGCGTAAACCGTCTGAAAACCGGCACGCCGCCGCGTATTGACGCCCGTACCATCGACTTCAGCGTTCTGGCCCAGCAGCATGGCGATAACCCGCTGCCGGTCTTCTCGTTCATGGGTAACGTTGACCAGCATCCGCGTCAGGTGCCGTGCTACATCACCTACACCAACGAGAAAACCCATGACGTGATCCGTCATAACCTCGATCGCAGCCCGATGTACGCCGGAGTGATCGAAGGGATCGGCCCACGCTACTGCCCGTCGATCGAAGACAAGGTGATGCGCTTTGCCGATCGTAACCAGCACCAGATCTTCCTCGAACCGGAAGGGCTGACCTCAAACGAAATTTATCCGAACGGCATCTCTACCAGCCTGCCGTTCGACGTACAGATGCAGATCGTCCGTTCCATGCAGGGGATGGAGAACGCGAAGATTGTGCGTCCGGGCTATGCCATCGAGTATGACTTCTTCGATCCGCGTGACCTGAAGCCGACCCTGGAGAGCAAATTTATCCAGGGCCTGTTCTTTGCCGGACAGATCAACGGCACCACCGGCTACGAAGAGGCCGCAGCGCAGGGCCTGCTGGCGGGTCTTAACGCCGCTCGTTTCTCTGCCGAGAAAGAGGGTTGGGCACCGCGCCGCGATCAGGCTTACCTGGGCGTGCTGGTGGACGATCTCTGTACCCTTGGCACCAAAGAGCCGTACCGCATGTTTACCTCCCGCGCGGAATACCGTCTGATGCTGCGTGAAGATAACGCCGACCTGCGTCTGACTGCCGCTGGCCGCGAACTGGGCCTGGTAGACGACCAGCGCTGGGCACGCTTTAACGAGAAGCTGGAGCGTATCGAACGTGAGCGTCAGCGCCTGAAGGATATTTGGGTGCACCCGCACTCTGAGCAGGTTGACGAAGTGAACGCTATCCTCAGCGCACCGCTGTCACGTGAGGCTAACGGTGAGGATCTGCTGCGCCGTCCGGAAATGACCTACAGCGGCATGGTGAACCTCTCGCCGTTTGCGCCTGGCCTTGACGATCCGCAGGCCGCTGAGCAGGTAGAGATCCAGGTTAAATACGAAGGCTACATCGCCCGCCAGCAGGATGAGATTGAAAAGCAGCTGCGTAACGAAAGCGCTATCCTGCCAGCGACCCTGGACTACCGTCAGGTGAGCGGCCTCTCCAACGAAGTGATCGCCAAGCTTAACGATCACAAACCGTCGTCTATTGGTCAGGCGTCGCGCATCTCTGGCATTACCCCTGCGGCCATCTCCATTCTGCTGGTCTGGCTGAAAAAACAGGGTATGCTGCGCCGCAGCGCCTGATTTATCATGGCTAACGCCCGGTGGCGCTGCGCTTACCGGGCCTACCGAACCCATAGCATTTGTAGGCCCGGCAAACGTAAGCGCCGCTGGGCAAATCATCAAAGACAGGTATCACCGTGCTTAACAAACTCTCTCGTCTGCTCAACGACGCAGGCATTTCGCTCACCGATCACCAGAAACAGCAACTGGTGGCCTATGTCGATATGCTCCACAAATGGAACAAGGCGTATAACCTCACCTCGGTACGCGATCCGAACGAGATGCTGATTCGCCACATTCTGGACAGCGTGGTGGTTGCGCCTCACCTGACGGGAACGCGCTTTATCGACGTAGGAACGGGTCCTGGCCTGCCTGGCGTGCCGCTGGCCATCGTTCTGCCCAAGGCGCACTTCACGCTGCTGGACAGCCTCGGCAAGCGTATTCGCTTTCTGCGCCAGGTACAGCACGAGCTGAAGATTGACAACATCGCGCCTGTGCAGAGCCGCGTAGAGGCGTTCCCGGCCGAGCCGCCGTTTGATGGCGTCATCAGCCGCGCCTTTGCCTCGCTCAATGATATGGTCAGCTGGTGTCATCACCTGCCGGCAGGGGAGGGGCGTTTTTATGCGTTGAAGGGCCAGCTGCCTGACGATGAGATTGCTCAGCTGCCGTCTGGGTTCAGCGTGGAGTCGGTGGTAAAACTGCGCGTTCCGCAGCTGGAAGGGGAACGTCATTTGGTGATCGTTAAGGCAAACCCGCTTTAATTTTTATCAAAAAATGGTAATTTTCCGCTGTAGAAAATCTGTTAAAAAAAGCGAAACAACGCAGCGGAAGATTTTTTGCTATTTAACCTTAATTTTACTGTGACTTTTCCAGCCGTTAACCTTCTATTTTGATTAACCGTGAAAATAGTCAACAGGGAAAGTATCAGGCTGCTAAAAATCAGCCCAACTAATTTTACAGAGATGTTAAATATTTATTAAGAATGTCAATAAAAGGTTTTTATTGTATATCGCGCTGTTTTAGAAAGAGTGGCCAAGATTCGCCAAAAATATCAAAAAGATGAGGCAACTTAATTTCTTATCACGAATAATATCTCTCGACCGCAAATGTTCAAATTGTGATCTGATGCACGCTTTAACATCAGTGTTGGCGCGCAATGAGCAAATTTGCACTAGCGCTCACAGTTTGTCAGAAAGTGAAAAAATAGCCCTCGGGAAATTTATTTAAACATTTATTCACCTTTTTGCTACTTATTGTTTGAAATCACGGGGCCGCACCGTATAATTTGCTCGCTTTTTGATGCTTGACTCTGAGCCGTAAAGAACGTTTTATACGACACGCGACATACCTCGAAGTGAGCAGGAGTAAAAACGTGATGTCTTTGTCGCTCTTGAGTAGAAACGTTGCTCGTAAGCTTCTGTTCATTCAGTTTCTGGCTGTGATAGTAAGTGGATTACTGTTTAGCCTCAAAGACCCCTTCTGGGGCGTCTCCGCATTATGCGGTGGACTGGCAGTCGTGCTGCCAAATATGTTGTTTATGATTTTTGCCTGGCGTCATCAGGCGCATACACCTGCTAAAGGCCGCATGGCCTGGTCCTTCGCCTTCGGTGAAGCATTCAAGGTGTTGGCAACCTTCGTGTTGCTGGTGGTGGCGCTGGCGGTTTTGAAGGCGGTTTTTTTGCCGCTGATCGTGACGTGGGTTTCGGTGCTGGTTGTACAGATACTGGCACCCGCTGTAATTAACAACAAAGGGTAAGAGGCATCATGTCTGCAGGAGAAATCTCAACACCGCAGGAGTACATCGGTCACCATCTGAACAACCTTCAGATTGACCTGCGTACGTTCTCGCTGGTGGATCCGCATAACCCCCCGGCCACATTCTGGACGCTGAACATCGACTCCATGTTCTTCTCGGTGGTTCTGGGCCTGTTGTTCCTGATGGTGTTCCGTAGCGTTGCCAAAAAGGCAACCAGCGGCGTCCCAGGAAAATTCCAGACGGCGATCGAGCTGGTCATTGGTTTTGTCCACGGTAGCGTGAAAGACATGTACCACGGCAAGAGCAAGGTGATCGCGCCGCTGGCCCTGACGATTTTCGTCTGGGTATTCCTGATGAACCTGATGGATCTGCTGCCAATCGATCTGCTGCCGTACATCGGCGAGCACATCTTCGGCCTGCCGGCGCTGCGTGTGGTTCCGTCTGCGGACGTGAACATCACCCTGTCGATGGCACTGGGCGTATTTATCCTCATTCTGTTCTACAGCATCAAAATGAAAGGCATTGGCGGCTTCACGAAAGAGCTGACGCTGCAGCCGTTCAACCACTGGGCATTTATTCCTGTCAACTTAATCCTTGAAGGGGTAAGCCTGCTGTCTAAACCGGTTTCGCTCGGTCTGCGACTGTTCGGTAACATGTATGCCGGTGAGTTGATTTTCATTCTGATTGCTGGTCTGTTGCCGTGGTGGTCACAGTGGATCCTGAATGTGCCATGGGCCATTTTCCACATCCTGATCATTACGCTGCAAGCCTTCATCTTCATGGTTCTGACGATCGTCTATCTGTCGATGGCGTCTGAAGAGCACTGATTTTTTTACCAACACTACTACGTTTTAACTGAAACAAACTGGAGACTGTCATGGAAAACCTGAATATGGATCTGCTGTACATGGCTGCCGCTGTGATGATGGGTCTGGCGGCAATCGGTGCTGCGATCGGTATCGGCATCCTTGGAGGTAAATTCCTGGAAGGCGCAGCGCGTCAACCGGATCTGATCCCTCTGCTGCGTACTCAGTTCTTTATCGTTATGGGTCTGGTGGATGCTATCCCAATGATCGCTGTAGGTCTGGGTCTGTACGTGATGTTTGCTGTCGCGTAGTAAGCGTTGCTTGATTTTTACGGGCAATATCAGAACGTTAACTAGATAAGAGGCATTGTGCTGTGAATCTTAACGCAACAATCCTCGGCCAGGCCATCGCGTTTGTCCTTTTCGTTCTGTTCTGCATGAAGTATGTATGGCCGCCGTTGATTGCTGCCATCGAAAAACGTCAAAAAGAGATTGCTGACGGTCTTGCTTCTGCTGAACGAGCTAAAAAGGATCTGGACCTTGCACAGGCCAACGCGACCGACCAGCTGAAAAAGGCGAAAGCGGAAGCCCAGGTAATCATTGAGCAGGCGAACAAACGCCGTGCCCAGATCCTGGACGAAGCCAAAACCGAAGCAGAGCAGGAACGTACTAAAATCGTGGCGCAGGCGCAGGCAGAAATTGATGCCGAACGTAAGCGCGCTCGCGAAGAGCTGCGTAAGCAGGTTGCGGTCCTGGCTGTTGCTGGCGCCGAGAAGATCATCGAACGTTCCGTGGATGAAGCTGCTAACAGCGACATCGTGGACAAACTTGTCGCTGAACTGTAAGGAGGGAGGGGCTGATGTCTGAATTTGTTACGGTAGCTCGCCCCTACGCCAAAGCAGCTTTTGACTTTGCCGTCGAACACCAGAGTGTAGAGCGCTGGCAGGATATGCTGGCGTTTGCCGCCGAGGTGACAAAAAACGAACAAATGGCAGAGCTTCTCTCCGGTGCGATAGCACCGGAAGCGCTCGCTAAGTCGTTTATCGCAGTATGTGGAGAGCAACTGGACGCCAACGGCCAGAACCTGATTAAGGTGATGGCAGAGAACGGTCGTCTAAATGCGCTCCCTGATGTTCTTGAGCAGTTTATTCAATTGCGTGCAGCCAGCGAGGCTACCGCTGAGGTTGAAGTCACCTCGGCAACCGCACTGAGTGAAGAACAGCTTTCGAAAATCAGCGTCGCGATGGAAAAACGTCTGTCACGCAAAGTGAAGCTGAATTGCAAAATCGATAAGTCTGTGATGGCAGGCGTTATCATCCGTGCGGGTGATATGGTCATTGATGGCAGCGTACGCGGCCGTCTTGAACGCCTCGCAGACGTCTTGCAGTCTTAAGGGGACTGGAGCATGCAACTGAATTCCACCGAAATCAGCGAACTGATCAAGCAGCGCATTGCTCAGTTCAATGTTGTGAGTGAAGCTCACAATGAAGGTACTATTGTTTCTGTAAGTGACGGTGTTATCCGTATCCACGGTCTTGCTGACTGTATGCAGGGTGAGATGATCTCCCTGCCGGGTAACCGTTACGCTATCGCACTGAACCTGGAGCGCGACTCCGTCGGTGCCGTAGTTATGGGTCCGTATGCTGACCTCGCCGAAGGCACAAAGGTTAAGTGTACCGGCCGTATTCTGGAAGTGCCGGTCGGCCGTGGCCTGCTGGGCCGCGTGGTAAACACCCTGGGTGCGCCAATCGACGGTAAAGGTCCGGTAGAACACGATGGCTTCTCGCCTATCGAAGTTATCGCACCGGGCGTAATCGAACGTCAGTCCGTCGACCAGCCGGTTCAGACCGGTTATAAGTCCGTTGATGCCATGATCCCAATCGGCCGTGGCCAGCGTGAGCTGATCATCGGCGACCGTCAGACCGGTAAAACCGCGATGGCAATCGATGCGATCATCAACCAGCGTGACTCCGGCATCAAGTGTGTGTACGTGGCTATCGGCCAGAAAGCGTCCACCATCGCTAACGTAGTGCGTAAGCTGGAAGAGCACGGTGCTCTCTCCAACACTATCGTTGTGGTGGCTACCGCGTCTGAATCCGCTGCGCTGCAGTACCTGTCACCGTATGCTGGCTGCGCCATGGGCGAATACTTCCGTGACCGCGGTGAAGATGCACTGATCGTGTACGATGACCTGTCCAAACAGGCCGTTGCTTACCGTCAGGTCTCCCTGCTGCTGCGTCGTCCGCCAGGACGTGAAGCATTCCCGGGCGACGTGTTCTACCTCCACTCCCGTCTGCTGGAGCGCGCATCCCGCGTAAACGCTGAGTACGTTGAGAACTTCACCAAAGGTGAAGTAAAAGGTAAAACCGGCTCCCTGACCGCGCTGCCGATCATCGAAACCCAGGCGGGTGACGTTTCTGCGTTCGTTCCGACCAACGTAATCTCGATTACCGACGGTCAGATCTTCCTGGAAACCAACCTGTTTAACTCCGGTATTCGTCCGGCGGTTAACCCGGGTATCTCCGTATCCCGTGTGGGTGGTGCTGCTCAGACCAAGATCATCAAGAAACTGTCCGGTGGTATCCGTACCGCACTGGCACAGTATCGTGAACTGGCTGCGTTCTCCCAGTTCGCATCCGATCTGGATGAAGCAACCCGTAAACAGCTGAGCCACGGTCAGAAAGTGACCGAACTGCTGAAGCAGAAACAGTACGCTCCAATGTCTGTTGCGCAGCAGGGTCTGGTGCTGTTCGCGGCTGAACGCGGTTACCTCGAAGATGTGGAACTGGCGAAAATCGGTAGCTTCGAAGCCGCTCTGCTGGCTTACGTTGACCGTGACCACGCTCCGCTGATGCAAGAGATCAACCAGTCCGGTGGCTATAACGACGAAATCGAAGGCAAGCTGAAAGGCATCCTCGATTCCTTCAAAGCAACCCAGTCCTGGTAACGTCTGGCGGTCTGTCCTAGGGCAGACCGCAAGGCATTGAGGAGAAGCTCATGGCCGGCGCAAAAGAGATACGTAGTAAGATCGCAAGCGTCCAGAACACGCAGAAGATCACTAAAGCGATGGAGATGGTCGCCGCTTCCAAAATGCGTAAATCGCAGGACAGAATGGCAGCCAGCCGTCCTTATGCAGACACCATGCGCAAAGTGATTGGTCACCTTGCTCACGGTAATCTGGAATATAAGCACCCTTACCTGGAAGAACGCGACGTTAAGCGCGTGGGCTACCTGGTGGTGTCTACCGACCGTGGTCTGTGCGGTGGCTTGAACATTAACCTGTTCAAAAAACTGCTGGCGGATATGAAAGCGTGGTCCGACAAGGGCGTTCAGAGCGAACTCGCGATGATCGGCTCGAAGGGCGTCTCGTTCTTCAACTCCGTAGGCGGCAACGTTGTCGCTCAGGTAACCGGCATGGGGGATAACCCCTCCCTGTCCGAACTGATCGGCCCGGTAAAAGTGATGTTGCAGGCCTACGACGAAGGTCGTCTGGACAAGCTTTACATCGTCAGCAACAAATTTATCAACACCATGTCCCAGTCTCCGACTATCACCCAGCTGCTGCCGCTGCCGGCATCAGAGGATGACGATCTGAAACATAAAGCATGGGATTACCTGTACGAGCCCGATCCGAAAGCGCTGCTGGATACCCTGCTGCGTCGTTACGTCGAGTCGCAGGTGTATCAGGGTGTTGTAGAAAACCTGGCCAGCGAGCAGGCCGCGCGTATGGTGGCGATGAAAGCCGCAACCGATAACGGCGGTAGCCTGATTAAAGAGTTGCAGTTGGTTTACAACAAAGCTCGTCAGGCCAGCATAACTCAGGAACTCACCGAAATCGTCGGTGGCGCGTCTGCGGTTTAACCAGGTTTAGGAAATTCGTAGAGGATTCAAGATGGCTACTGGAAAAGTTGTCCAGGTAATCGGCGCCGTGGTGGACGTCGAGTTCCCGCAGGACGCCGTACCGAACGTGTACGACGCCCTCGAAGTGACAAATGGTAATGAGCGTCTGGTGCTGGAAGTTCAGCAGCAGCTCGGCGGCGGTATCGTACGTACCATCGCTATGGGTTCTTCCGACGGTCTGCGTCGTGGTCTGGAAGTTCAGGACCTCGAGCACCCGATCGAAGTGCCGGTAGGTAAAGCGACCCTGGGTCGTATCATGAACGTACTGGGTCAGCCGATCGATATGAAAGGCGACATCGGTGAAGAAGAGCGTTGGGCTATTCACCGTGCAGCACCGTCCTATGAAGAGCTCTCCAGCTCTCAGGAACTGCTGGAAACCGGCATCAAGGTTATCGACCTGATGTGTCCGTTCGCCAAGGGCGGTAAAGTCGGCCTGTTCGGCGGCGCGGGCGTGGGTAAAACCGTAAACATGATGGAGCTGATCCGTAACATCGCGATCGAGCACTCCGGTTACTCCGTGTTTGCAGGCGTGGGTGAGCGTACTCGTGAGGGTAACGACTTCTACCACGAGATGACCGACTCCAACGTTCTGGACAAAGTATCCCTGGTGTACGGCCAGATGAACGAGCCGCCGGGAAACCGTCTGCGCGTGGCACTGACCGGCCTGACCATGGCTGAGAAGTTCCGTGACGAAGGTCGTGACGTTCTGCTGTTCGTTGACAACATCTATCGTTACACCCTGGCCGGTACGGAAGTATCTGCACTGCTGGGCCGTATGCCTTCAGCGGTAGGTTACCAGCCGACGCTGGCGGAAGAGATGGGCGTTCTGCAGGAGCGTATCACCTCCACCAAAACCGGTTCTATCACCTCCGTACAGGCGGTATACGTACCTGCGGATGACTTGACTGACCCATCTCCAGCCACCACCTTTGCGCACCTTGACGCAACCGTGGTACTGAGCCGTCAGATCGCGTCTCTGGGTATCTACCCGGCCGTTGACCCGCTGGACTCTACCAGCCGTCAGCTGGATCCGCTGGTGGTTGGCCAGGAGCACTACGACACCGCGCGTGGCGTACAGTCTATCCTGCAGCGTTACCAGGAGCTGAAAGACATCATCGCCATCCTGGGTATGGATGAGCTGTCTGAAGAAGACAAACTGGTGGTAGCACGCGCTCGTAAGATCCAGCGCTTCCTGTCCCAGCCGTTCTTCGTGGCAGAAGTCTTTACCGGTTCTCCGGGCAAATACGTCTCCCTGAAAGACACTATCCGTGGCTTTAAAGGCATTATGGAAGGCGAGTACGATCACCTGCCAGAGCAGGCGTTCTACATGGTGGGTTCCATCGACGAAGCCGTGGAAAAAGCCAAAAAACTTTAACGCCTTAATCGGAGGGTGATATGGCAATGACTTACCACCTGGACGTGGTCAGCGCAGAGCAACAGATGTTCTCTGGTCTGGTCGAGAAAATCCAGGTAACGGGTAGCGAAGGTGAACTGGGGATTTTCCCGGGTCACGCCCCGCTGCTCACCGCCATTAAGCCTGGTATGATCCGCATCGTGAAACAGCACGGTCATGAAGAGTTTATCTATCTGTCTGGTGGCGTACTTGAAGTACAGCCGGGCACCGTGACCGTACTGGCTGATACCGCGATTCGTGGCCAGGATCTCGACGAAGCGCGAGCCCTGGAGTCGAAGCGTAAAGCAGAAGAGCACATTAAGAGCTCGCACGGCGACGTGGATTACGCTCAGGCGTCTGCGGAGCTGGCCAAAGCTATTGCGAAACTGCGCGTTATCGAGTTGACCAAAAAAGCGATGTAACACCGGCTTGAACGTACGAAGCCAGTCTGGTCTCCAGGCTGGCTTTTTTTATGCCTGCGCGTTGGCTTTAAGGATTATTGAAAAGGTGTTTTATCTTTTTTGTGATTTTCATCACAAAAATGTTGATCGATTAATCAACACGGCGTAGACTTATTTTTGTGAAGTAAGTCACGCTAATGAATCCATCGACCGGGAAAACATCATGAAACTGATTAACAAAATCATCGCTTTCTTCAATAACATGAACGTTTCTTTTGGTACGTTTAATCTGTAATGACTAAAAATACCGCCGATTAAAACTACGATCGCTGACGGTATAAACAGAACATAACAAGGGCTGCCTACCGGGCGGCCTTTGTGTTTTATATTCCTCGACAAATATCGCCCGATCGACCTGGATTCTCCTCTTCGGGATCCCCTTATACTCACCTTCAATTTGCGCCGAAGCGGCAGCGGATCTACTGCGCTCTCTTTATTCAGGCAACGAAAGAAACGTAAAAACATCAGCATAGCGAGTTCATACGCAGCAATATGTACGCTTTATGCAGCAATTCGTTTTATGATGGGCCAAAATAGGGGGATCAGCGCGGGTAAAAGATGCCAAATGCACATTTTATACGCACCCCATTTCACGTTGAAAAAAATGTAGTATTTTCAACAGTAAACGGTAAAAATTCTTCTTCAAACTAGAGTCAGGACGCGTATGTTGAACAGTAGCATGAGCGTGGTGATCCTTGCCGCTGGCAAGGGAACCCGTATGTATTCGGATCTTCCTAAAGTGCTTCATACTCTCGCCGGGAAAGCGATGGTACAGCATGTCATTGATGCCGCGAATAATCTCGGCGCACGTCACGTTCACCTGGTCTACGGCCACGGCGGCGATCTGCTTAAACAGACGCTGCGTTACGACAACCTGAACTGGGTGCTGCAGGCGGAACAGCTGGGTACGGGCCATGCTATGCAGCAGGCTGCCCCTGGTTTTGCCGACGATGAAGATATCCTGATGCTCTACGGTGACGTACCGCTGATCTCCGTTGAGACACTGCAGCGCCTGCGTGATGCCAAGCCGCAGGGCGGCATTGGGCTGCTCACCGTGAATCTTGACGATCCCACCGGCTATGGCCGTATCACCCGTCAAGACGGGAAGGTAACCGGCATCGTTGAGCATAAAGATGCGACCCCTGAACAGCATAAAATTCAGGAGATCAACACGGGCATCCTGATTGCCAACGGTGCGGATCTGAAGCGCTGGCTGAGCAAGCTCACCAACGACAACGCGCAGGGCGAGTACTACATTACCGATATTATCGAGCTGGCCTACCTCGAAGGGCGTGAGATCGCCGCGGTGCATCCGCAGCGTCTGAGCGAAGTTGAGGGTGTGAACAATCGCCTGCAGCTTTCTCGTCTGGAGCGCGTCTATCAGTCCGAGCAGGCAGAAAAACTGCTACTGGCAGGCGTCATGCTGCGCGATCCGGCACGTTTTGACCTGCGCGGTACGCTGAGCCACGGTCGAGATATCGAGATCGATACCAACGTTATTCTGGAAGGCAACGTCACGCTGGGCAGCCGGGTCAAAATCGGCACGGGCTGCGTGATCAAAAACAGCGTTATCGGTGACGACTGCGAAATCAGTCCCTACAGCGTGGTAGAAGATGCCACTCTTGAAGCGGCCTGCACCATCGGTCCGTTTGCCCGTCTGCGCCCTGGCGCAGAGCTGCTGGCTGGCGCGCACGTCGGTAACTTCGTCGAGATGAAAAAGGCGCGGTTGGGCAAAGGCTCGAAGGCGGGACATCTGACCTACCTGGGCGACGCGGAGATTGGCGACAACGTTAACATCGGTGCAGGGACGATTACCTGTAACTATGACGGTGCCAACAAGCATAAAACCATTATCGGCGACGACGTCTTTGTCGGCTCTGATTCGCAGTTTATCGCTCCGGTGAGCGTGGCCAGCGGCGTTACCATTGCGGCGGGTACCACGGTGACCCGTGACGTTGCCGAGGACGAACTGGTGATCAGCCGAGTGAAACAGACCCATATCAAGGGCTGGAAGCGTCCGGTCAAGAAGAAGTAAATCATTTTGTAGGCCGGGCAGGCGCTAGCGTCGTCCGGCATACAGGGATGAGGAGGTCAATATAGATCTCCCGCCCACCAGCAGTAGCTATAAATATAACCCCACTCTCTACAAGGCTCGGGGCGCCCGGAAAACGGGTAACGCAGGTTGACCGACAACGCATGGCTTACGCCATAATCAGGAAATCTAACTATGTGTGGAATTGTTGGCGCAGTTGCGCAGCGTGATATTGCTGAAATCCTTCTCGAAGGCTTACGTCGTCTCGAATACCGTGGCTATGACTCTGCCGGTCTGGCAGTAGTCGACAGTGAAGGGCATATGACCCGCCTGCGTCGTCTCGGTAAAGTCCAGATGCTCTCTCAGACAGCCGAAGAGCATCCGCTGCATGGCGGAACCGGTATTGCCCATACCCGTTGGGCAACGCACGGGGAACCGTCTGAAGGCAACGCTCACCCGCATGTTTCTGAACATATCGTGGTGGTGCATAACGGCATTATTGAGAACCACGAGCCGCTGCGCGAAGAGTTAAGATCGCGCGGCTATGAATTTGTCTCCGAAACCGATACCGAAGTGATCGCTCACCTGGTGCACTGGGAGCTGGCAAAAGGCGGTTCGCTGCGCGATGCCGTTCTGCGCGCTATCCCGCAGCTGCGTGGCGCATACGGTACGGTTATCATGGATACCCGCGACCCTGACACGTTGCTGGCCGCTCGCTCCGGTAGCCCGCTGGTTATCGGTCTTGGCATGGGCGAAAACTTCATCGCCTCTGACCAGCTGGCCCTGCTGCCGGTCACCCGTCGCTTTATCTTCCTCGAAGAGGGTGATATTGCGGAAGTGACCCGCCGTAGCGTCGTGGTATTCGATCGTTCAGGCCACGAAGTGAAGCGCCCGGACATCGAATCTAATCTGCAATATGACGCTGGCGATAAAGGTATCTACCGCCACTACATGCAGAAAGAGATCTACGAGCAGCCAAATGCCATTAAAAACACCCTGACCGGGCGTATCAGCCACGGCGAGATCGATCTCAGCGAGCTGGGCGAGAAAGCCAACGAGATGCTCTCTCAGGTTGAGCATATCCAGATCATCGCCTGCGGCACCTCCTACAACTCCGGCATGGTGTCACGCTACTGGTTTGAATCGCTGGCCGGTATCCCGTGCGATGTGGAAATCGCCTCTGAGTTCCGCTACCGCAAATCCGCCGTGCGTCGCAACAGCCTGATGATCACCCTCTCCCAATCCGGTGAGACGGCGGATACCCTGGCCGCGCTGCGCCTCTCCAAAGAGCTGGGCTACCTCGGTTCGCTGGCGATCTGTAACGTGCCTGGCTCCTCGCTGGTGCGTGAATCCGATCTGGCGCTGATGACCAACGCTGGCACCGAGATCGGCGTGGCGTCTACCAAAGCCTTCACCACCCAGCTCACCGTGCTGTTGATGCTGGTGGCGAAGCTGAGCCGCCTGAAGGGTCTGGACGCCTCTATCGAGCAGGATATCGTGCATGGCCTGCAGGCACTGCCGAACCGTATCGAGCAGATGCTCTCCCAGGACAAACGCATTGAAGCGCTGGCAGAGGACTTCTCTGAGAAGCACCACGCCCTGTTCCTTGGCCGTGGCGATCAGTACCCTATCGCGCTGGAAGGCGCGCTGAAGCTGAAAGAGATCTCTTACATTCATGCGGAAGCCTACGCCGCAGGCGAGCTGAAACACGGCCCGCTGGCGCTGATTGATGCCGATATGCCGGTTATCGTTGTGGCACCTAACAATGAGCTGCTAGAAAAACTGAAGTCCAACATCGAAGAAGTTCGCGCCCGTAGCGGCGTGCTCTATGTCTTCGCCGGTCAGGACGCCGGTTTCACCAGCAGCGATAACATGCACATTATCGAGCTGCCGCACGTGGAAGAGGTGATTGCGCCGATCTTCTACACCGTGCCGCTGCAGCTGCTGGCCTACCATGTCGCGCTGATCAAAGGCACCGACGTTGACCAGCCGCGTAACCTCGCGAAGTCTGTCACCGTAGAGTAATCTTCCTCTTACGTCCCGTCGCTCGCGGCGGGACGTCTCCCCATGTTGTGCTATTTTTAAACAATCCATAGACCATTTTCGGTCAAATAAGCGCCTGTCATAAAAATGTCATAATACGTACATTTAACTGTCACCTGGTTGTCCTATTTTGCATATCGTAGAAACCAAACAATGATTTACCATCCCCCAGGAGACATTATGAAAGTCATGCGTACCACTGTCGCTACTGTTGTCGCCGCGACCTTATCCCTGAGCGCTTTCGCTGTTAACGCAGCGGCAAGCCTGACCGGCGCGGGTGCAACCTTCCCAGCGCCAGTGTATGCCAAATGGGCGGATACCTATCAGAAAGCAACCGGTAGCAAAGTAAACTACCAGGGTATCGGCTCCTCCGGCGGCGTGAAGCAGATCACTGCGAACACCGTGGATTTTGGCGCGTCTGACGCTCCGCTGTCTGATGAGAAACTGAATCAGGAAGGCCTGTTCCAGTTCCCGACCGTTATCGGTGGCGTGGTGCTGGCGGTTAACCTGCCGGGCGTGAAATCCGGTGAGCTGGTGCTGGACGGTAAAACGCTGGGTGACATCTACCTGGGCAAAATCAAAAAATGGGATGACGAAGCGATCGCTAAGCTCAACCCAGGCATGAAGCTGCCTTCACAGAATATCGCCGTAGTACGTCGCGCTGACGGCTCCGGTACCTCCTTCGTCTTCACCAGCTACCTGGCGAAAGTAAACGAAGAGTGGAAATCAAAAATTGGTTCTGGCTCTACCGTGAACTGGCCGACCGGTCTGGGCGGTAAAGGTAACGACGGTATCGCCGCGTTCGTACAGCGTCTGCCGGGCTCTATCGGCTACGTAGAGTACGCTTACGCTAAGCAGAACAACCTGGCCTATACCAAGCTGGTTTCTGCCGATGGCAAACCGGTTTCTCCGACCGAAGAGAGCTTCTCTAACGCCGCGAAAGGCGTGGACTGGAGCAAAACCTTCGCTCAGGACCTGACTAACCAGAAGGGTGACAACGCGTGGCCGATCACCTCCACCACCTTCATCCTGATCCACAAAGAGCAGAAGAAACCAGAGCAGGGCGCCGAAGTGCTGAAGTTCTTTGACTGGGCATACAAAGACGGTGCGAAACAGGCTAACGAGCTGGATTACGCCACCCTGCCGGACAGCGTGGTTGAGCAGGTTCGTGCTGCATGGAAAACGAATGTGAAAGACAGCAGCGGTAAAGCGCTGTACTAACAGGATCTTTTTGACGAAGATGGCGGGTGGCGTAGGCTTCCCGCCCTACGGATAAAAACTGTAGGCCCGGTAAGCGTTCGCGCCACCGGGCAAATTCGTAAGACGTACATAACAGAAGAGTAATTTATGGCTGCAACCAAGCCTGCTTTTAACCCACCGGGTAAACAAGGTGACATGATCTTCGGCGCGCTGGTCAAACTGGCTGCGCTGATTGTGCTATTGCTGCTCGGCGGCATTATCGTCTCCCTGATTGTTTCCTCCTGGCCAAGCATCCAGAAATTTGGTTTCTCCTTCCTGTGGACCAAAGAGTGGGACGCCCCGAACGATATCTACGGCGCGCTGGTGCCGATCTACGGTACGCTGGTGACCTCCTTTATCGCGCTGCTGATCGCCGTTCCGGTGAGTTTCGGTATCGCGCTGTTCCTGACGGAGTTGGCTCCCGGCTGGCTGAAGCGTCCGCTGGGTATCGCCATTGAGCTGCTCGCTGCTATCCCCAGTATCGTTTACGGCATGTGGGGGCTGTTTATCTTCGCTCCGCTGTTTGCCACCTATTTCCAGGAGCCGGTGGGCAACGTGCTCTCTGCCATTCCGTTTGTGGGCGCGCTCTTCTCCGGCCCGGCGTTTGGTATCGGTATCCTCGCGGCGGGTATTATCCTCGCCATTATGATCATTCCGTACATCGCCTCGGTGATGCGCGACGTGTTTGAACAAACCCCAGTGATGATGAAAGAGTCGGCCTACGGCATCGGCTGCACCACCTGGGAGGTGATCTGGCGCATCGTCCTGCCGTTCACCAAAAACGGCGTCATCGGCGGGGTCATGCTTGGCTTGGGCCGCGCGCTGGGTGAAACCATGGCGGTGACCTTTATCATCGGTAACACCTACCAGCTCGACAGCGCCTCGCTCTATATGCCGGGCAACAGCATCACCTCCGCGCTGGCTAACGAATTTGCTGAAGCGGAATCCGGGCTGCACGTCGCCGCGCTGATGGAGCTGGGCCTGATCCTGTTTGTGATCACCTTCATCGTACTGGCGATCTCGAAAGTGATGATCCTGCGTCTGGCGAAAAACGAGGGGGCACGCTAATGGCTACGCTCGAAATGCAAACCACGACGGAGCTGGCCGAGTCGCGCCGTAAGATGCAGGCGCGTCGCCGCATGAAAAACCGTCTTGCGCTAACGCTGTCGATGGCAACCATGGCATTCGGCCTCTTCTGGCTGATCTGGATCCTCTTCTCTACCGTAACGCGCGGTATCGATGGGATGTCGCTAGCGCTGTTCACCGAGATGACGCCGCCGCCGAACACTGCAGGCGGTGGGCTAGCAAACGCCCTGGCGGGCAGCGGCCTGCTGATCCTCTGGGCGACGGTGTTTGGTACGCCGCTCGGCATTATGGCGGGTATTTACCTTGCAGAGTACGGGCGTAAATCCTGGCTGGCAGAGGTGATCCGCTTCATTAACGATATTCTGCTCTCCGCCCCGTCTATCGTGGTGGGCCTGTTTGTCTACACCATCGTGGTGGCGCAGATGGAGCACTTCTCCGGCTGGGCAGGCGTGATTGCGCTGGCGCTGCTGCAGGTGCCGATTGTTATCCGCACCACTGAGAACATGCTGAAGCTGGTTCCGGACAGCCTGCGTGAAGCTGCCTACGCGCTGGGCACGCCGAAATGGAAGATGATCTCCGCGATTACGCTGAAGGCCTCTATCTCCGGCATCCTGACCGGCATCCTGCTGGCGGTTGCCCGTATTGCTGGCGAAACTGCGCCGCTGCTCTTCACCTCCCTCTCCAATCAGTTCTGGAGCACGGACATGATGCAGCCTATCGCCAACCTGCCGGTCACCATCTTTAAATTTGCCATGAGCCCGTTTGCCGAGTGGCAACAGCTAGCCTGGGCTGGCGTATTGATCATTACCCTGTGCGTGCTGCTGCTGAACATCCTGGCGCGCGTCATCTTCGCCAAGAAGAACGGTTAAAATTTTGCGGCGTGGCCCCGGCCGCGCCCGATTGAGGAAAAGAGTAAATGAGTATGGCTGACACCACCTCCGGCAAGATTCATGTTCGTGATTTGAACTTCTACTACGGGAAGTTCCACGCGCTGAAAAACATCAACCTGGATATCGCCAAGAATCAGGTAACGGCGTTTATCGGCCCGTCAGGCTGCGGTAAATCCACCCTGCTGCGCACCTTTAACAAAATGTACTCTCTCTACCCGGAGCAGCGCGCCGAAGGTGAAATTCTGCTGGATGGCGAGAACATTCTCACCCACAGCCAGGATATCGCCCTGCTGCGTGCTAAAGTCGGGATGGTCTTCCAGAAGCCGACGCCGTTCCCGATGTCTATCTATGACAACATCGCTTTCGGCGTGCGCCTGTTTGAGAAACTCTCCCGCACCGATATGGACGAGCGCGTGCAGTGGGCGTTGACCAAGGCCGCATTGTGGAATGAAACCAAAGATAAACTGCACCAGAGCGGGTACTCTCTCTCCGGTGGTCAGCAGCAGCGTCTATGCATTGCGCGTGGTATTGCCATTCGCCCGGAAGTGCTGCTGCTGGATGAGCCCTGTTCAGCCCTCGACCCTATCTCTACCGGGCGTATTGAAGAGCTGATCACCGAGCTGAAGCAGGATTACACCGTCGTGATCGTGACCCACAACATGCAGCAGGCTGCACGTTGCTCCGACCATACGGCCTTTATGTACCTGGGCGAGTTGATTGAATTCAGCAACACGGACGATCTGTTCACCAAGCCCGCGAAGAAACAAACAGAAGACTATATCACCGGCCGTTATGGTTGATCGGGAGAGCACCGTGGATAACTTAAACCTTAATAAACATATCTCCGGCCAGTTTAACGCTGAGCTAGAGAGCATTCGCACCCAAGTGATGACCATGGGTGGGATGGTAGAGCAGCAGCTCTCTGACGCGATCACCGCCATGCATAACCAGGACAGCGAGCTGGCCAAGCGCGTTGTTGCCGGTGACCATCAGGTCAACATGATGGAAGTGGCGATCGACGAGGCCTGCGTGCGTATTATCGCCAAGCGCCAGCCGACGGCAAGCGACCTGCGTCTGGTAATGGCGATCATCAAAACCATCGCCGAGCTGGAGCGCATCGGTGACGTGGCGGACAAAATCTGCCGCACCGCGCTGGAGAAGTTCTCCCAGCAGCACCAGCCGCTGCTGGTGAGCCTGGAGTCGCTGGGCCGCCATACCGTGCAGATGCTGCACGACGTACTGGATGCCTTTGCGCGCATGGATCTTGATGAAGCGGTGCGTATCTACCGTGAAGACAAGAAGGTAGATCAGGAGTACGAAGGTATCGTGCGCCAGCTGATGACTTACATGATGGAAGATTCACGTACCATCCCAAGCGTGCTGACCGCGCTGTTCTGCGCCCGCTCTATCGAGCGTATCGGCGACCGCTGCCAGAACATCTGCGAATACATCTTCTACTTCGTGAAGGGTCAGGATTTCCGCCACGTGGGCGGCGACGAGCTGGACAAACTGCTCGCCGGAAAAGATCCGAAAGAGTAACCTGCTTTGTCGCCTCTGTAGCTTTTGTAGGCCCGGTAAGCCTGCGCTACCGGGCAATTCGCCGGATGGCGCTAACGCTTATCCGGCCTACGTTATTTCCGAGTCACTTCCCACCCACGCGCTTTCCACAATTCCGGCAGCTGCGATAACTCGGTGAAGGTGGTCACTTTCGGGTGATCGATCGGCTTGTTGTGCGGATCGGCGCAGAAATAGAACACCTCCATTCCGGCATCAATCCCCGACTGCGCGCCTGCCGCAGAGTCATCCACCAGAATGCATTTTCTTGGATCCACGTCCAGCGCGCTGGCGGCATGGAACATCAGGGCCGGATCCGGCTTCCAGCGCTGAATATCGTAGCCGCTGAACAGCAGATCGGGGAAATAGTGCAGCATCCCGAGCTTGCCAAGCGAGTGGTGCATTTTGCTCACCGGACCGTTTGACACCACGCACATCGGCACGCTGACGGATGCCAGCAGCGCATCTGCCCCGGCAATCATCTCCAGCTCGGCATCGAACAGGCGTGCGACCTCGGCGCGGTAGATCGGCTCCAGCTCTGCTTTTTCCAGGTTCACGCCGTGCTCGGCGTTAATAATGTCAATAATTTCGTAGAGCTTAACGCCTTTAAAGCGCTTAAAAATCTCCGCCAGATCGAGCGTAATACCAAACTGCGCGAACATATGCACGTAAGCGCGGGAACAGATCACCTCGCTGTCGACCAGCGTGCCATCACAGTCGAAAAAAATCGCTTCTATTTGGGACATGCCGTTTCCTGTTTTATTACAAGTTTAACGTTTACTTGCGGCAGATTCCTCCGCGCAATCGATGCCGTATAAGCAAACGCAATGAAAAAAAGTGTGTGATAACCGTCAATATTGTCGCATTTTGGTATAGGATAGCGACGAATTTTCCTTCCCTGTTCGGAAATAGATAATGAGCCAACAACACACTACCCAGGCCGCGGGCCAGGGGTTGCTCGACCGCGTGTTTAAACTGCGCGAGCATGGCACCACGGCACGCACCGAGGTGATCGCCGGTTTTACCACTTTCCTGACGATGGTGTATATCGTCTTTGTTAACCCACAGATTCTGGGTGTTGCTGGCATGGATACCAGCGCGGTATTCGTTACCACCTGTCTGATTGCCGCCTTTGGCAGTATCCTGATGGGGCTATTCGCTAACCTGCCGGTAGCGCTTGCGCCCGCGATGGGTTTGAACGCCTTCTTCGCCTTTGTGGTCGTTGGCGCAATGGGCCTGCCGTGGCAGGTGGGTATGGGCGCTATATTCTGGGGCGCTATCGGCCTGCTGCTGCTGACTATCTTCCGCGTCCGCTACTGGATGATTGCTAACATCCCGATGAGCCTGCGCGTCGGCATCACCAGCGGTATCGGCCTGTTCATCGGCATGATGGGTCTGAAAAACGCTGGCGTGATCGTGGCGAACCCGGAGACGCTGGTGACTATCGGCAATCTCACCTCCCACAGCGTGCTGCTGGGCGTGCTGGGCTTCTTTATCATCGCCATTCTGGCCTCGCGTAACGTCCATGCGGCGGTGCTGGTTTCTATCGTGGTGACCACCCTGCTGGGCTGGTGGCTGGGCGATGTGCACTACAGCGGGATTGTCTCTAAGCCGCCGAGCGTAACCAGCGTTGTCGGCCACGTTGATCTCGCAGGCTCGTTTAACCTTGGCCTCGCAGGCGTGATCTTCTCGTTTATGCTGGTTAACCTGTTCGACTCTTCCGGGACGCTGATTGGCGTCACTGATAAGGCCGGTCTGGCCGATGAGAAGGGTAAGTTCCCGCGAATGAAGCAGGCCCTGTTTGTTGACAGCGTCTCCTCCGTAGCTGGCTCCTTTATCGGCACCTCTTCGGTCACCGCTTATATCGAGTCCTCTTCCGGCGTCTCCGTCGGCGGGCGCACTGGCCTCACCGCTGTAGTGGTAGGCGTGCTGTTCCTGCTGGTGATTTTCCTGTCGCCGCTGGCCGGGATGGTTCCGCCGTATGCCGCAGCGGGTGCGCTGATCTACGTTGGCGTTCTGATGACGTCCAGCCTCTCCCGCGTGAAGTGGGACGATCTGACCGAAGCCGTGCCGGCGTTTATTACTGCTGTCATGATGCCGTTCAGCTTCTCGATTACCGAAGGCATTGCGCTGGGCTTTATCTCCTACTGCATCATGAAGATCGGGACCGGACGCTTCCGCGACCTTAGCTCGTGCGTGATCATTGTTGCGCTGCTGTTTGTGCTGAAGATTGTATTTATCGACGCGCATTAACCGCTAAAAACTGGCCCGGCAGCTTTCGCGCTGCCGGGCTTTTTTTATGCCCTGACTTTCTTGATGTAATCACCAAACGCCGTCAGCTGGCCGGTCAGATGGTCCAGCGTGCTCTGATCGATAACCTCGCCCGTCTGCGGATCCACCTTGTTCTGGATCACCCCGCCCATAAACTCCGGCTTGTTCATCACCATCGCGTCGAGAAACACCAGGATCTGTCGCAGATGATACTGGCAGCGCGCGCCGCCGATAGCACCCATTGAGCTGGTCTGGATCAGCACCGGCTTACCGGCCAGCGGCTGCGCAGGCAGACGTGACAGCCAGTCGATGGCGTTCTTCAGGCCGCCCGGTACGGAGTAGTTGTATTCCGGCGTGACAATCACCACGCCATCGGCATTGCGGATCTGCTCGGCAATGGCCTCAACGCTCTGCGGGAAACCCTCTTCCTGCTGGATATCGGCATCGTACAGCGGGATATCGGCGATGGTTGGCAGGGGCGCAACCGTCATGCCCTCCGGCGCGATTTTCGGCAGCGTACGGGCCACCATCGCATTGAATGAGCCTTTACGCAGGCTGCCAAGTAACGTAACGACGTGCAGTGAGTCAGACATCTTTACTCCTTACCGGTAAGTGTAGTGAAGCGAGTTACGCAGGCAGGCTGGTAAAACGCATCAGGCGGGTGGCGGGATTGTTCGCTCGGGTTTGAATATCTGACAGGCCGCGCCACCCCCGCTTAGTATCAAACTCCCAAATCTTCAGGCTTTCAATGGCGGGCGAAACCGCCACGGACCAGATTAGCACGTCCTCCGCGTCGCAGAGCACCTCAATCGGTGCAGGCTGCGCTGCCCGCAGCTTGCCGGAGCCTGGCAGCAGCTGCAGAAAGCCTGGCGTGTCCTGAGTCTGCCCGGCCATCTTCAGCACGCTCTGCCGCAGGGTCACGATCTGCGACTGGGCCTCGTTGGGATCGCTCTGGTTATTGATCCACAGCCTTTCGTTGCTGGAGAAAACCGGCTGCTCTTGGGCGTGAGGGCTGTGAAAGCCGCGCGTCGCTCGCTGCAACGCCATATTCAGACCGCACAGGCCGTTAGTGGCGATGGCAACGCCGACCATGTTTCCGACATAGGCCAATGAAAAATGGGGCAGGCTGCGATCGGCAAAGACCGGGCGGCCATTGGACTGGATGATGATTTCAGGCAGCTCGCTTAACCCGTAGAGCATAAATACCAGCTCGGCGAGCAGGGCGCGGGAGGCTAGGTAGCGGTTGCGGTGGTGTTCCGGCAGCGTCCGAGCCCGATCGTGACAGGACGAGGGCAGGCGGACGGAAACCAGCTGTCCATCGGTAAGGATCCCTCTTGCAAAATGTGTCGCCATTTTTCACTCCATGATAATGGTTAAGCCTGCTCGCAACGGTAGAAGCAGTATGTCGTATTGTGTGCAGGTTTTAACACGGATAAAAGGGGGTAAAAAGCACTCTGCGGGACTTTTACAATTCGGGGGAATTCTTGGCGGTTTGTTGCCCGGCGGCGCTCCGCTTGCACGGGCCTACGGTCTGGCGCTAACTTGCCGATACTGTGTTTATCTATCTATGATCCGAGGCTCATGAAAACCTTCGTATTCAGGGATGAAGGGGGAACATTACCGTATGCGTAAATCATTTAAAGTGCTTGGTAGTGTAATTATTGTTGCTGCCGCAGCACTGACCTATGCTTGGCCTTATATGGCAATGGAGTTCGCCGGGAGCGCACACTATACCGAGCAGAATAAACGGGAGTATGAATTTTACACACCCGATCTTTTAAAAAAAATGCCACGGATTTCGCCCCGTTATGACTTCGACTTTGTCAATATCACCGGTCCGGCATCACATGTATATGCTGTCAGATACTACGGTACTGACGATTCGAAGCAGATCGAAACTTATCTGAACGCCATGGGCTACCAAAAGCAGAGGAGCTGCCATATTGAGGCAGTGTGCTGGCGAAGCGCGGATCCGCAAGAGACAGTGACCGTAAGCACGCTGGACAGCCCTAAGGCGCTATTAGTCTCGGTTATCTATAACTACTAATCTATTTACCCCGCCCTTTTGTTGCCCGGCGGCGCTACGCTTGCCGGGCCTACGGTCTGACAGGTTTGGTAGGCCGGGCAAGCGGAGCGCCGCCCGGCGTTTCAGGCTTACTTCCCAATACAGAAGCTTGAGAAGATCCGTCCCAGCAGGTCGTCGGAGGTAAACTCGCCGGTGATCTCGCTCAGGCTCTGCTGAGCCAGGCGTAGCTCTTCCGCTAACAGCTCGCCTGCCCACGCGCCGAGCAGTTGCGCTTTGCCCTGTTGTAGATGCTCTGCGGCCAGCTCCAGCGCCTGCAGATGGCGACGGCGGGCCAGGAAGCCACCCTCCATTTGCGTATCAAAGCCCATGCTCTGCTTGAGATGGTTACGCAGCACGTCAATGCCTTCGCCAGTATAGGCGGAGAGGCGAACAAGTGAGTGACCATTCACCTCGCTGATGCCCAGCGTCTCGCCCGTCAGATCGGCTTTATTGCGCACCACGGTAATCGGCAGCTTCGCGGGCAGGCGGGCGATAAAGTCCGGCCAGATATCTGCCGGGTCGACAGCGTCGGTGGTGGTACCATCGACCATAAACAGCACCCGGTCGGCCTGCTCGATCTCCTGCCAGGCGCGCTCAATCCCGATGCGCTCGACCTCGTCGCTGGCATCGCGCAGCCCGGCGGTATCGATGATATGCAGCGGCATACCGTCGATATGGATATGCTCGCGCAGCACGTCACGGGTGGTGCCGGCAATATCGGTCACGATAGCCGCCTCGCGCCCGGCCAGGGCGTTCAGCAGGCTCGATTTCCCGGCGTTCGGGCGACCGGCGATGACCACCTTCATCCCTTCACGCAGCAGGCTACCCTGGCGCGCTTCCGCCCGTACGGCATCGAGATCGGCCATCACGCCATTAAGCTGCGCTTCGATTTTACCGTCGGAGAGGAAGTCGATCTCCTCATCAGGAAAATCAATCGCAGCCTCTACGTAGATACGCAGGTGAGTAAGTGCTTCCACCAGATGGTTAACGCGGGCGGAGAAGGCCCCCTGAAGCGAGTTCAGCGCCGAGCGTGCAGCCTGTTCCGAGCTGGCGTCGATCAGGTCGGCAATCGCTTCGGCTTGGGCCAGGTCCAGCTTGTCGTTAAGAAACGCGCGCTCGGAAAACTCGCCGGGCCGAGCGATGCGCAGGCCGGGCAGGGTCAGGATGCGCTTTAACAGCAGGTCGAGGATCACCGGCCCGCCGTGCCCCTGCAGCTCCAGCACGTCTTCACCGGTAAAGGAGTTCGGGCCGGGGAACCACAGGGCGATGCCCTGATCCAGCGCCGTGCCGTCCGCGTCGTTAAACGGCAGGTAGTCGGCGTAGCGCGGTTTCGGCAGCTTGCCCAGCACGGCCTGTGCGACTTCGCGGGCCTTGTGACCAGAGATACGCAGAATGCCCACACCACCGCGTCCCGGTGGGGTTGCCTGGGCGACGATAGTGTCGTTATGGCTCATGATAGTTTTCCGAAATCTCAAAATAAAAAAGGCGGTCATTTGACCGCCTTGTCTAAAGAATGAAGCGTATTAGGAGCTTTTCTTCTCGCGGCTATGCAGGCCACGCTTCTCCAGACCGCGGTAGATCAGCTGCTGCTGCAGAATGGTCACCAGGTTGCTGACGATATAGTACAGCACCAGACCAGACGGGAACCACAGGAAGAAGACCGTAAAGATGACCGGCATAAAGGTCATGATCTTCTGCTGCATCGGGTCGGTCACGGTGGTCGGCGACATCTTCTGGATGAAGAACATCGTCACGCCCATCAGGATCGGCAGGATGTAGTACGGGTCCTGTGCAGACAGGTCATGGATCCACAGGGCGAACGGCGCATGGCGCAGCTCAATGGAGCCCATCAGCATGTAGTACAGCGCAAGGAAGATAGGCATCTGGATAACCAGCGGTAAGCAGCCGCCCAGCGGGTTAACCTTCTCAGCTTTATACAGGGCCATCATCTCCTGGCTCTGACGCTGTTTATCATCGCCCAGACGCTCACGCATCGCCGCAATCTTCGGCTGCAGCATACGCATCTTCGCCATGGAGGTGTACTGCGCTTTGGTCAGCGGGTACATGATGCCACGAACGATAAAGGTGATGATGATGATTGAGAAGCCCCAGTTACCCAGGAAGCTGTGGATCCACTTCAGCAGCTTGAACAGCGGCTGAGAGATAAACCACAGCCAGCCGTAGTCCACGGTCAGGTCCAGATGCGGCGCAACGGCAGCCATCTTGTCCTGAATTTCCGGGCCGACCCACAGGGTGCTGGTCAGCGCGGCGGTCTGGCCAGGCTGTACCAGTACCGGTGCAGATTTGTAGCCGATAGCGGCCACGCCGTTGCCCAGGTTGCTGGTGTAGAAGTTGTTCGCAACGTCGCTGCGCGGGATCCATGCGGTGGCAAAGTACTGCTGCAGCATGGCGACCCAGCCGCCGTTAGAGGTCACGTTCAGGTTCTCGTTGTCGGCGATCGTATCGAATTTGTATTTTTCGTACTTCTCGTCCGGCGTAGAGTAGGCCGCACCGCGGAAGGTATGCAGCGCAAAGTTGCTGCTGCCGGTGTCGCGATGGGCTGGCAGATTGATGGATTGCTTCAGCTGGCCGAAGGTCGCGATCTCCAGCGGCTTCGCGCTGCTGTTCGCCACGTTGTAGCCCACGTTCACCGCATACTCACCGCGTTTCAGGGTAAAGGTTTTGGTGAAGGTGTTGCCTGCAGCGTCGGTGTAGGTCAGCGGGATCGCCAGTTCGTTCTGACCCTCGGCCATCACAAAGGTATCGCTGTTAACGTTATACAGCGGACGCGCGCCGTTTGCCGGGTTATCCGGGCCGTCACGACCAGTCAGGCCGCTCTGTGCCTGATAGATGAACTCAGGCGTGGTTTCCAGCAGCTGGAACGGCTCGGTAGACTTCAGCTCTTTCGGGTAGCCCAACAGCAGCGCCTGCTCAACATCACCACCACGGGTGTTGATGACAAGCTCCAGCACGTCGGTCTTAACGGTAATGAGTTTCCCCTGGCCACTGGCCGGTACGCCCTGGTCTGCGGCACTACCCGCTGCGGTGGTCGTAGTCTGCGTGGTCTGCTGCGTCTGAGGCTGAGGATTTTTATCCTGCTCCCAGGCTTGCCAGATCATGAAAGACACGAACAACAAAGCGATGACAAAAAGATTGCGTTGCGAATCCATCGTTAGTGTTCTCTGGTATTAAAAGGTCCTGGCGGGACGGGGTCGTCGCCACCCGGGTGTAAAGGGTGGCATTTTAATACGCGTTTCACCGTCAACCAACTGCCTTTTATCACCCCGAACCTGCGCAATGCCTCAATTCCATATTGCGAACAGGTCGGTGTGAAACGACAGTGCGGCCCAAGCAGCGGACTGATCAGGCGCTGATATACCCGAATGAGGGCTATCAGGAGCCGTGAGCCAGGCGACAGTGGCGGCGCCATAGTTTTTCCAACGCTTCCGTGAGAGCACGGTTATCGAGGTCAGCAACCCCCTTCTTCGCCACCACCACGAAATCCATTGCTGGCAGTTCATGCTGGCGTAAGCGGAAGCTTTCACGCGTCAGACGTTTGATCCGGTTGCGTTCATGCGCACGCTTAACATTTTTCTTGGCGACGGTAAGACCGATGCGGGGATGCCCCAGCGAATTCAGGCGGCCGAGGATGGTGATTTGCGGCGTGCCAGCCCGTTGTGGCTGCTGGAAGACGAATGTGAAATGATTGGGAGTTAACAAGCGTAACTCCCTGGGAAATGCGAGCTTAACCACGCAGGGTTAGCTTTATTACTTGGAAACGGTCAGACGAGAGCGGCCTTTAGCACGACGACGTGCCAGAACCTGACGACCATTTTTAGTAGCCATACGAGCACGGAAGCCGTGAGAACGGTTGCGCTTCAGTACAGACGGTTGAAAAGTGCGTTTCATGGCGATTTCTACCTAAACTTGAATGAATTCACTGAATTTCGCGTCGGTCCGCTGGGCAGTGCCAACGTCTTACGCCTCAGTGTTGATGATTAAAGAGGCCGGATTGTAATAATTGTACACTCCGGAGTCAATTCTCTTTCCTTATATACCGCCTAAATTCCGCAGTTTTTGCCTGAAAAGTAGCCGGGGCCGACGCAAGAAATCGAGCAGCGCGCGCCGGGTGGAGGATTATACGACCTGAGGGCCAAAGCGCAAGGATCCTCCAGGATCTTCAATAGATCGTTTCGCTAAATTTTTATCGATCCTCATTAATTTTTCCAATATGCGGCCTAAATCGTGCCGCACCGGCACCAGGATCGTTTACACTTAGCCGATTCGGATCGTCCTGTGGATAAATCGTGAAGAATCTGTGAGAAACAGAAGATCTCTTCGGCGGTTTACGTTATGATCCGCGGTCCCGATCCTGCATCACGGATCCGGATCGGGGCAAAAAACCGCAAATAGCGGTTCGCACGTCACCCTTCAGGGGTCTTTTCGACGTGTGTCTACAATCATTAATTTCAGCTTTCGTCTTTTATTATCGACTTTTGTTCGAGTGGAGTCCGCCGTGTCACTTTCGCTTTGGCAGCAGTGTCTTGCCCGACTGCAGGATGAGTTACCAGCCACAGAATTCAGTATGTGGATCCGCCCATTGCAGGCGGAACTGAGTGACAACACGCTGGCTTTGTATGCGCCAAACCGTTTTGTACTCGATTGGGTCAGGGACAAGTACCTTAATAATATCAACGGACTGCTGAACGAGTTCTGCGGCTCGGATACGCCGCAGCTGCGCTTTGAAGTGGGTACCCGGCCGGTTGCCCATACCCTAAAGGAGCCAGCAAGCGTCGCCGCGCCTGCCCAGGTCGCAGCGGTGCAGATGCCTCGCGTCGCCCCTGCGTCGCGCTCAAGCTGGGACAACGTTCCCGCTCCGGCAGAGCCTACCTACCGCTCTAACGTCAACGTTAAGCATACGTTTGATAACTTCGTTGAAGGTAAATCGAACCAGCTGGCCCGCGCAGCGGCTCGCCAGGTGGCCGATAACCCCGGCGGGGCGTATAACCCGCTGTTTCTCTACGGCGGCACGGGCCTCGGTAAGACGCACCTGCTGCACGCGGTGGGTAACGGCATCGTGGCGCGCAAGCCCAATGCCAAAGTGGTCTATATGCACTCCGAGCGCTTTGTTCAGGACATGGTAAAAGCCCTGCAGAACAACGCCATCGAAGAGTTCAAACGCTACTACCGCTCCGTAGACGCCCTGCTGATCGATGACATCCAGTTCTTTGCCAATAAGGAGCGCTCCCAGGAGGAGTTCTTCCACACCTTTAACGCCCTGCTGGAAGGCAACCAACAGATCATCCTCACCTCGGATCGTTATCCAAAAGAGATCAACGGCGTCGAGGATCGTCTGAAGTCGCGCTTTGGCTGGGGATTGACCGTGGCGATCGAGCCGCCTGAGCTCGAAACCCGCGTGGCGATCCTGATGAAAAAGGCTGACGAAAACGACATTCGTCTGCCGGGTGAGGTGGCGTTCTTTATTGCCAAGCGTCTGCGCTCTAACGTGCGTGAGCTGGAGGGGGCGCTGAACCGCGTGATCGCCAACGCCAACTTCACCGGCCGTGCCATCACCATCGATTTCGTTCGTGAAGCGCTGCGCGATCTGCTGGCGCTCCAGGAAAAGCTGGTCACCATCGACAATATTCAAAAGACGGTGGCGGAGTATTACAAAATTAAAGTGGCGGATCTGCTCTCCAAGCGCCGATCTCGCTCGGTAGCGCGTCCGCGCCAGATGGCAATGGCGCTGGCCAAAGAGCTGACCAACCACAGCCTGCCGGAGATCGGCGATGCGTTTGGCGGCCGCGACCATACGACCGTGCTCCACGCCTGCCGTAAGATTGAGCAGTTGCGTGAAGAGAGCCATGATATCAAAGAAGATTTCTCCAATTTAATCCGAACTCTATCGTCGTGATGCTATGAAATTTACCGTTGAACGTGAACACCTATTAAAACCGCTTCAGCAGGTCAGTGGCCCGCTGGGTGGCCGTCCTACGCTGCCGATCCTGGGCAACCTGCTGCTGCAGGTCGCTGACGGCGCGCTGTCCCTCACCGGCACCGATCTGGAGATGGAGATGGTCGCCCGCGTCGTGCTGGCTCAGCCGCACGAACCCGGCGCTACCACCGTCCCGGCGCGCAAATTCTTTGATATTTGCCGTGGCCTGCCGGAAGGCGCAGAGATCGCCGTGCAGCTGGAGGGCGACCGGATGCTGGTGCGCTCCGGGCGCAGCCGTTTCTCGCTGTCGACCTTGCCAGCAGCGGATTTCCCGAACCTCGACGACTGGCAGAGCGAAGTAGAGTTCACCCTGCCGCAGGCGACCATGAAGCGCCTGATCGAGGCGACTCAATTCTCGATGGCCCATCAGGACGTGCGCTACTACCTGAACGGCATGCTGTTTGAAACCGAAGGCGAAGAGCTGCGCACCGTGGCGACCGACGGCCACCGTCTGGCGGTCTGTTCTATGCCGGTTGGGCAGTCGCTGCCGAACCATTCGGTGATCGTGCCGCGTAAAGGCGTGATTGAGCTGATGCGTATGCTCGACGGCGGCGAAACACCGCTGCGCGTGCAGATTGGCAGCAATAACATCCGTGCGCACGTGGGCGACTTTATCTTTACCTCCAAGCTGGTGGATGGTCGCTTCCCGGACTACCGTCGCGTGCTGCCGAAGAATCCGGATAAGCACCTTGACGCCGGCTGCGATATCCTCAAGCAGGCCTTCGCTCGTGCCGCCATTCTCTCTAACGAGAAGTTCCGCGGCGTGCGTCTCTACGTCAGCGAAAACCAGCTCAAGATCACCGCGAACAACCCGGAGCAGGAAGAGGCCGAAGAGATCCTCGATGTCACCTACGCCGGGACAGAGATGGAGATCGGCTTCAACGTTAGCTACGTGCTGGACGTACTCAACGCCCTGAAATGCGAAAACGTGCGTATTCTGCTGACCGATTCCGTGTCGAGCGTGCAGATTGAAGATGCGGCCAGCCAAAGTGCGGCTTATGTCGTTATGCCAATGAGACTGTAATGTCGCTCTCCCGCCTGTTGATCCGCGACTTTCGCAATATCGAAAGCGCGGATCTTGCTCTCTCCCCCGGCTTTAACTTCCTGGTTGGCGCTAACGGCAGCGGCAAGACCAGCGTGCTGGAAGCGATCTATACGCTCGGCCACGGCCGGGCGTTTCGCAGTTTGCAGATTGGTCGCGTCATTCGCCACGAGCAGGAGGCGTTTATCCTGCATGGCCGTTTACAGGGCGAAGAGCGTGAAACCTCCATCGGCCTGACCAAAGATAAGCACGGGGACAGCACCGTTCGCATCGACGGCACCGACGGCCACAAGGTGGCTGAACTGGCGCTGCTGATGCCAATGCAGCTGATTACGCCCGAGGGGTTTACTTTACTCAACGGCGGCCCCAAATACAGAAGAGCCTTCCTCGACTGGGGATGCTTCCATAACGAAGCCGGGTTCTTTACTGCCTGGAGCAACCTGAAGCGGCTCCTGAAGCAGCGCAACGCCGCTCTACGCCAGGTGACGCAATATGCCCAGCTTCGTGCGTGGGACAAGGAGCTGATCCCGCTGGCGGAGCAGATCAGCCGCTGGCGAGCCGAGTACAGCACCGCTATCGCCCAGGACATGGCGGACACCTGTAAGCAGTTTCTGCCGGAGTTCTCCCTGAGCTTCTCTTTCCAGCGCGGCTGGGAGAAAGAAGCCGACTACGGCGAGGTGCTGGCGCGCAGCTTTGAGCGCGACAGGGCGCTAACCTATACCGCCCACGGCCCACACAAGGCGGATTTTCGCATTCGTGCCGACGGCGCGCCGGTGGAGGATACCCTCTCCCGTGGGCAGCTTAAGCTGCTGATGTGCGCCCTGCGGCTGGCGCAGGGGGAGTTCCTGACCCGCGAGAGCGGGCGGCGCTGTTTGTACCTCATAGATGATTTTGCCTCAGAGCTTGATGACACACGGCGCGCGCTGCTGGCCAGCCGCTTAAAAGCCACCCAGTCACAGGTCTTTGTCAGCGCCATTAGCGCTGAACACGTAATGGACATGTCGGACAAAAATTCGAAGATGTTCACCGTGGAAAAGGGTAAAATAGCAGACTAATCCAAGACAAATTGAGCGAGAAACGTTGATGTCGAATTCTTATGACTCCTCCAGTATCAAAGTCCTGAAAGGGCTGGATGCGGTGCGTAAGCGCCCGGGTATGTATATCGGCGACACGGATGACGGTACCGGCCTGCACCATATGGTATTTGAGGTGGTAGATAACGCTATCGACGAGGCGCTCGCGGGTCACTGTAAAGATATCGTCGTGACGATCCACGCCGATGACTCCGTGTCGGTCTCGGATGATGGCCGTGGGATCCCTACCGGTATTCACCCGGAAGAGGGCGTCTCCGCCGCTGAAGTTATCATGACCGTGCTGCACGCAGGCGGTAAATTCGATGATAACTCCTATAAAGTGTCCGGCGGCCTGCACGGCGTGGGGGTCTCCGTGGTTAACGCCCTGTCGCAAAAGCTTGAGCTGCTGATCCGCCGCGAAGGCAAAGTGCACCAGCAGACCTACGTGCACGGTGTGCCGCAGGCCCCGCTGGCAGTGACCGGCGATACTGACGTCACCGGTACGGTGGTGCGTTTCTGGCCTAGCCTGGAGACCTTCACCAACGTCACCGAATTTGAGTATGAGATCCTGGCCAAGCGCCTGCGCGAGCTGTCATTCCTGAACTCTGGCGTTTCCATTCGCCTGCAAGACAAGCGCGACGGTAAAGAAGATCACTTCCACTACGAAGGCGGCATCAAGGCGTTTGTTGAGTACCTCAACAAGAACAAAACGCCGATTCACCCGAATGTGTTCTATTTCTCCACCGAGAAAGACGGTATCGGCGTTGAAGTTGCGCTCCAGTGGAACGATGGCTTCCAGGAAAACATCTACTGCTTTACCAACAACATTCCGCAGCGCGACGGGGGTACCCACCTTGCGGGCTTCCGTGCGGCGATGACCCGTACCCTGAACGCCTACATGGACAAAGAGGGCTACAGCAAGAAAGCCAAGGTCAGCGCGACCGGTGATGACGCCCGTGAAGGCCTGATCGCCGTCGTGTCGGTAAAAGTGCCGGATCCGAAATTCTCCTCTCAGACCAAAGACAAGCTGGTCTCTTCTGAAGTGAAATCGGCGGTTGAACAGCAGATGAACGAGCTGCTGTCCGAATACCTGCTGGAAAACCCGTCCGACGCCAAAATCGTCGTCGGTAAAATTATCGACGCGGCCCGCGCCCGTGAAGCGGCACGTCGTGCCCGTGAGATGACCCGCCGTAAAGGCGCGCTGGATCTCGCAGGCCTGCCGGGCAAGCTGGCGGACTGTCAGGAACGCGACCCGGCCCACTCTGAACTCTACCTGGTGGAAGGGGACTCGGCGGGCGGCTCAGCGAAGCAGGGCCGTAACCGTAAGAATCAGGCTATCCTGCCGCTGAAGGGTAAGATCCTCAACGTCGAGAAGGCCCGTTTCGACAAGATGCTGGCCTCTCAGGAAGTGGCGACGCTGATCACTGCCCTGGGCTGCGGCATTGGCCGTGACGAGTACAACCCGGACAAGCTGCGCTATCACAGCATCATCATCATGACCGATGCGGACGTCGATGGCTCGCACATCCGTACGCTGCTGCTGACCTTCTTCTATCGCCAGATGCCGGAGATCATTGAGCGTGGTCACGTGTACATTGCTCAGCCGCCGCTTTACAAGGTGAAAAAGGGCAAGCAGGAGCAGTACATCAAGGATGACGAGGCGATGGATCAGTATCAGATCTCTATCGCGCTGGATGGGGCCACCCTGCACACCACCGAAGGCGCACCTGCGCTGGCCGGTGAAGCGCTGGAGAAAATGGTTTCCGAGTACAACGCCACGCAGAAAATGATTAACCGCATGGAGCGTCGTTTCCCGCGTGCTCTGCTGAAAGAGCTTGTCTACCAGCCGACGCTGGAAGAGGCCGATCTCACAGACGAAGCAAAAGTGACCCGCTGGGTCTCTGCGCTGATCGCTACGCTGAACGAAAACGACGTGCACGGCAGCACCTGGAAGTATGACGTGCGTGAAGACGCCGAGCTGAAACAGTTCGAGCCGATTATCCGCGTGCGTACTCACGGTGTGGATACCGACTATCCGCTGGATCATGAGTTCATTATCGGTGGTGAGTATCGTCGTCTGTGTACGCTGGGTGAGAAGCTTCGCGGCCTGATCGAAGAGGATGCCTTTATCGAACGTGGCGAACGTCGTCAGCCGATTGCCAGCTTCGAGCAGGCGCTGGAGTGGCTGGTGAAAGAGTCCCGTCGTGGCCTGGCGATTCAGCGCTATAAAGGGCTGGGCGAGATGAACCCGGAGCAGCTGTGGGAAACCACTATGGATCCGGAGAGCCGCCGCATGCTGCGCGTGACCGTCAAGGATGCGATCGCTGCCGACCAGCTCTTCACCACGCTGATGGGCGATGCCGTTGAACCGCGTCGTGCGTTTATCGAAGAGAACGCCCTGAAAGCGGCGAATATCGATATCTAATCGGTTTGTTCCCCGGCGGCGCATCGCTGCCGGGGCTACCCTTCTCATAAATGGGGAATATACCGCCCCGCTTTTGTCCCCCTTTTCCCTCCTCGCGCTTACTGTCTTTTGAGCAGAATCACGCTAGCATAAGAGTTAACTCTTTTACGCTGGGGAACCCATGGCTATCAAACTCATTGCAATCGACATGGACGGCACCTTGCTGCTGCCGGACCATACCATTTCACCTGCCGTTAAAAATGCGATTGCCGCCGCGCGTGAGCGTGGGGTCAACGTTGTGCTCACCACCGGGCGTCCGTATGCAGGCGTGCACAACTACCTGAAAGAGCTGCATATGGACAGGCCAGGCGATTACTGCATCACCTATAACGGCGCGCTGGTGCAGAAAGCCAGTGACGGCAGCACTGTGGCGCAGACCCCGCTCAGCTATGACGACTACCGCTACCTCGAGCAGCTCTCCCGCGAGGTAGGCTCCCACTTCCACGCGCTCGACCGTAACACCCTCTATACCGCTAACCGCGACATCAGCTACTACACGGTGCACGAGTCCTACGTCGCGACCATTCCGCTGGTGTTCTGCGAAGCCGAGAAGATGGATCCGGGTATCCAACTGCTGAAAGTCATGATGATTGACGAGCCGGCGATCCTCGACCAGGCGATAGCGCGCATTCCGGCAGAGGTAAATGAGAAGTACACCGTGCTGAAAAGCGCGCCTTACTTCCTGGAAATCCTTGATAAAAGCGTCACCAAGGGCACCGGCGTGAAATCGCTGGCCGATGCGCTGAACATCAAGCCGGAAGAGGTGATGGCGATTGGCGATCAGGAAAATGACATCGCGATGCTGGAGTATGCCGGTATGGGCGTTGCCATGGACAATGCGATTCCGTCGGTGAAAGAGGTCGCTAACTTCGTGACCAAAACCAACCTTGAAGACGGCGTGGCTTACGCTATCGAGAAGTTTGTCCTGAACTAAACTCCGCTCTTCCCGTCCGCTAAAAACCCGCCCACCGCTGCGGGTTTTTTATTGCCCGCGTTTTTTCACATTTTATTTACCGGGTGTCGTTTTTGTGATCTGCATTGTAGTACAACCTTAATTGATTGTACTACTATCCACTCACAGTACGGCGAACGACTCGCATATTTGTACTTCAATAGTGCGGACTTTTACGCCGGTAAGGATAAAGTAATGGTAAAGCATCTTCTTAAAGGATCCGACATGACCATTACAAAAACGGACCGCATCATTGCCACCCTCGGGCGGCAGATTGTCAGCGGCAAATACGTCCCTGGCGCAGGGCTGCCTTCAGAGACCGACCTGTGCGAAGAGTTTGAAACTTCGCGCAATATTATCCGGGAGGTCTTTCGCTCCCTGATGGCGAAGCGGCTCATTGAGATGAAGCGCTATCGCGGCGCGTTTGTCGCAGCTCGTAACCAGTGGAACTACCTCGATACCGAGGTGTTGCAGTGGGTGCTGGAGAACGACTACGACCCCCGGCTTATCAGCGCGATGAGTGAGGTGCGTAACCTGGTGGAACCGGCCATTGCCCGCTGGGCGGCCGAGCGAGCCACCTCCAGCGATCTGGCGCAGATTGAGGCGGCGCTCAACGACATGATCGCCAATAACCAGAACCGGGATGCGTTCAACGAGGCGGATATCCGCTATCACGACGCCGTGCTGCAGTCGGTGCATAACCCGGTTCTCCAGCAGCTGACGGTAGCGATTGGCTCTCTGCAGCGGGCGGTATTTGAACAGACCTGGCGCGGTGACGAGGCCAACATGCCGAAGACGCTTCAGGAACATAAGGCGCTGTTTGATGCGATCCGGCATCAGGACGGCGATGCAGCAGAGCAGGCGGCGCTGACTATGATCGCCAGCTCAACCCAAAGGCTCAAGGAAATAACATGACATCACGCTATATCGCCATCGACTGGGGCTCCACCAATCTTCGCGCCTGGCACTATCAGGGCGATCAATGCCTTGAAAGCAGGCAGTCCGAAGCAGGCGTAACCCGCCTGAACGGGCGCACCTTTGAGGCGGTATTAGCGCAGATCACCGAGGGCTGGGCGCGGGAAAATACCCGGGTAGTGATGGCGGGCATGGTCGGCAGCAATGCCGGATGGGTTAACGTCCCCTATCTGCCTTGCCCGGCCCGCTTTGATGACATTGGCCAGCAGATTACCGCCGTTGCCGACAATATCTGGATCGTTCCCGGCCTGTGCGTCAACCGGGAAGATAACCACAACGTAATGCGCGGCGAAGAGACCCAGCTGCTCGGCGCGCGCGATCTTCAGCCTGCACAGGTGTATGTCATGCCCGGCACCCACTGCAAATGGGTGCTGGCCGATAGCGAGCAGGTCAGCGACTTTCATACCGTGATGACCGGCGAGCTGCACCACGTGCTGCTTAACCATACGCTGTTGGGGGCGGGCCTGCCTGAGCAGGAAACCTCCCCGGATGCCTTTACCGCCGGTTTAACCCGCGGCCTCGACTCTCCCGATCTGCTGCCTCGCCTGTTTGAAGTGCGGGCATCCCACGTGCTCGGCCGGCTTGCGCGTGAACAGGTGAGCGAATTTCTTTCCGGCCTGCTGATAGGCAGCGAAGTGGCGAGTATGAAAGCCTGGATCGCGCCGCAGCAGACCATCACGCTCGTCGCCAACCCTTCGCTGACCGCGCGCTACCAGCAGGCTTTTGACCTGTTGGGCTACGGGACGCAGGCCCTACGCGGTGACGACGCATTTCAGGCAGGTATAAGGAGCATCGCTCATGCAGTGGCAAAATAAACTCCCGCTGATCGCAATTCTGCGCGGCATCACGCCCGAAGAGGCCTACGCCCACGTGGCGGCGGTGATTGAGGCCGGATTTGAGGCGGTCGAAATTCCGCTCAACTCCCCCCGCTGGGAAGAGAGCATTCCCGCAATGGTGAAAGCCTTTGGTGATAAAGCGTTAATTGGTGCGGGCACGGTACTAAAGCCTGAGCAGGTCGATACGCTTGCCGAAATGGGCTGCACCCTGCTGGTCACGCCAAATATCAATCCAGAAATTATTCGCCGGGCGGTGGCGTATGGCATGACGGTCTGTCCTGGCTGTGCCACGGCGACCGAAGCCTTTACGGCGATTGAGGCCGGTGCCCAGTCGCTGAAAATATTCCCTTCTTCCGCGTTTGGTCCGGACTACATTAAAGCGCTGAAGGCCGTGCTTCCGCCGGAAATCCCCGTGTTCGCCGTTGGCGGCGTCACGCCGGAAAACCTGACCCAGTGGCTTAAGGCTGGCTGTGCCGGTGCCGGACTGGGTAGCGATCTCTATCGTGCCGGGCAATCCGTGGAGCACACCGCACAGCAGGCAGCCGCATTTGTAAAAGCGTATCGAGAGGCAGTGCAATGAAAATTACTAAACTAACCACCTACCGTTTACCCCCGCGCTGGATGTTCCTGAAAATCGAAACCGACGAAGGCGTAGTGGGCTGGGGCGAGCCGGTGATCGAAGGCCGGGCGCGTACCGTTGAGGCGGCCGTTCACGAGCTGGGTGAATACCTGATTGGTCAGGATCCCTCCCGCATCAACGACCTGTGGCAGGTAATGTACCGCGCGGGCTTTTACCGTGGCGGCCCGATCCTGATGAGCGCCATCGCCGGTATTGACCAGGCGCTCTGGGACATCAAAGGTAAAGTATTGAACGCGCCGGTCTGGCAGCTGATGGGCGGGCTGGTACGCGATAAAATTAAGGCCTACAGTTGGGTAGGCGGCGATCGTCCGGCGGAAGCCATCGCGGGTATTACTAAACTGCGCGAAATTGGCTTCGATACCTTTAAATTAAACGGCTGCGAAGAGTTATCGATTATTGATGATTTCCGCAAAGTGGAAGCCGCTGTGAATACCGCCGCGCAGATCCGCGAAGCCTTTGGTAATGAAATTGAATTTGGCCTCGATTTCCACGGTCGCGTTAGCGCGCCGATGGCGAAAATATTAATTAAAGAGCTGGAGCCGTACCGTCCGCTGTTTATTGAAGAGCCGGTGCTGGCCGAGCAGGCGGAATATTATCCGAAGCTGGCTGCGCAAACCCATATTCCGATTGCCGCCGGGGAGCGTATGTTCTCACGCTTCGAGTTTAAGCGCGTGCTGGAAGCGGGCGGCCTGGCCATTCTCCAGCCGGATCTCTCCCACGCCGGGGGCATCACCGAGTGCTACAAAATTGCCGGCATGGCAGAGGCGTACGACGTGGCGCTGGCCCCGCACTGTCCGCTTGGCCCGATTGCGCTGGCGGCCTGTCTGCACGTGGACTTTGTCTCCCACAACGCGGTGTTCCAGGAGCAGAGCATGGGCATTCACTATAACCAGGGCGCGGAGCTGCTCGACTTTGTGAAAAACAAAGAGGACTTCAACATGGAAGGCGGCTTCTTCAAACCGCTGATGAAGCCAGGCCTGGGCGTAGAGATTGATGAAGAGCAGGTTATTGCCCGCAGCAAAGATGTGACCGACTGGCGCAATCCATTATGGCGACATAAAGACGGTTCCGTAGCCGAGTGGTAATTTCCTGATTCAAAAAAATAACGATAACTAACCGCCTGTATATGAACAGAGGGATCTCCTCGCGCATATACGGCTGGGTGAGGTTTTTACTATGAATACCGATCTGTACTCTACAACCTTACGGCAGCTTAATGCCAAGATAATTCCGTTTATTATTATCTGTTATTTTGTGGCTAACCTCGATAAAACAAATATTTCAATTGCAGCACTGCAAATGAATGCCGATCTCGGCCTAAGCGCCAGTATGTATGGGCTTGGCGTCGGGATGTTCTATATCTCGTATATTATTTTTGAAATCCCCAGCAACATTATTATGACGCGGGTGGGGGCCCGGATATGGATCGCCAGGATTATGATTACCTGGGGCATCGTCAGCGCCGGGATGTCGCTGGTGCAAACCCCAACGCAGCTTTACGTCATGCGCTTTTTACTCGGTATGGCGGAAGCGGGCTTTACGCCGGGCATTATTTACTACATCTCCTGCTGGTTCCCTAAAAGCAACCGTGCGCGGGCCATGTCGTTCTTCTACATGGGCTCGGTGATGGCGTCGATTATCGGCCTGCCGATCTCTGGCTCGATCCTGAACATGCACGGTATTGCTGATATTGCAGGCTGGCGTTGGCTGTTTGCCCTGGAAGGTATTCCGGCCATCGCTCTGGGGATCATGGTGCTATGGCGCTTGCCGCAGACGCCGGATCATGCCGCCTGGCTGACGCCGGAGCAGAAAGGGTGGTTGAAAGCACAGCTTGAACGCGATAACGCCGGGGTCGAGGTCGGGACAAACCACAGCTGGATGAGCGCGTTGAAAAACAAGACCGTGCTGCTGCTGAGTCTGGTCTGGTTCCTGCAAGCCTTTGGCTCTATTGGCATTACCCTGTTCCTGCCGCTGATCATCAAAAGTATGGCCAGCGACCAGAGCAATATCGTTATCAGCCTGCTCTCTGCCGTACCGTTTATCGCGGCCTGCTTGTTTATGTACTTCAATGGCCGCCACTCCGATACCACCAATGAACGTTCGCTGCACCTCGGGCTGCCGCTGATTATCTCCGGACTGTCGCTCGCTATCGCTATCTACTCCAGCAATCTGCTAGTGGCTTACTTCCTGCTGATCCTCACCGTTGGCTTTAACTTTGCGCTGACGCCGATCTTTTGGGCCGTGACCACCGAGAAGCTGGCTGGCGTTGCCGCCGCGGCCTCTATCGCCTTCATTAACACGGTGGCTAACTTTGTGGGTCTTGGCCTTCCGCCGCTGCTGGGCAAAATCAAAGATGCCACCAACAGCTACCACTATGGGCTGCTGATTGTGGCGGTCGCGCTGATCCTCGGCGGCATTATCGGCATCCTGGTCTCGCGTCCAACGCAGCCAAAAGCCGCGAAACGAACCGCTACACGCCTCTCCTAATAGGGAAACGATATGAAACAGAAAGTACTGAAACAGGCGGGTCTGCCGGATGCGCTCACCGCTGAACTGCAAGCGCGCTACGACTTATACGATCTGGCTGAGATGGATGCCGATAAGCTGGCCGCTATCGCTGATGAAGTCACGGTGGTGATCACCAACGGCGAGGCGGTGGTGACGCGTGACTTTATCGCCTCGCTGCCTGCCCTGAAGCTGATCGCCGTATTTGGCGTCGGTTACGATGGTGTCGACGTGGCGGCGGCACGGGATCACGGCGTGGCGGTGACCCATACACCGGGGGTGCTGACTGACGACGTGGCCGATCTGGCTATTGGCCTGATGCTCGCAACCTCGCGCCGCATCGTGGCTGCGCAGAAGTTTATTGAGCAGGGCGATTGGTCGGCGGGTGGCTTTCAGTGGACGCGCAAGGTCTCTGGCGCACGTCTGGGCATTCTCGGCATGGGCCGTATTGGCCAGGCCATCGCGCGGCGTGCCAGCGGGTTTGATATGCATATTGCCTACACTGACCGCAAGGCACACAGCGCACTGGCGTGGGATTACGTTGCCGATCTGCGCGAGCTGGCAGAGCAGAGCGATTTTCTGATGGTCTGCGCGCCGGGTGGCGCAGAGACAAAAGCGCTGATAAACCCGTCGGTACTGGAGGCCCTTGGCCCGCAGGGCGTGCTGATCAACATCTCACGCGGCAGCGTGGTGGATGAGGCCGCACTGATCGCTGCCCTGGAAAGCGGCGCGATCGCCGGTGCCGGACTGGACGTTTTTGCCGATGAGCCCAACGTGCCTGCCGCGCTGCAACAGCGCGATAACGTGGTCATCACTCCCCATATGGCAAGCGCAACCTGGGAAACGCGTCGGGAGATGTCACGCCTGGTGTTAGAGAACGTTCAGGCCTGGTTTGAGGGCACACCGCTGGTAACGCCCGTTCCCTGATAGTTTTTTTGCTGTAGATCTCTTACCCTGATGCGATATCAGCGCATCAGGGTCTCTTCATGAAACAAATCACCTTTGCTCCCCGCCATCATCAGCTTACCAATATCAATACCTGGACGCCCGACAGCCGGTGGCTGGTGTTTGACGTGCGTCCTTCCGGTGCCTCCTTTACCGGCAAAACCATTGAGCGCGTCAACGTAGAGACCGGTGAGGTAGAGATAATCTACACCGCAAACCAGGGCGCGCACGTTGGCGTGGTGACCGTTCATCCCAGCGAAGAGAAGTACGTGTTTATTCACGGGCCGCAAGATCCGGACGAGAGCTGGCAGTACGATTTTCACCATCGTCAGGGCGTGATGGTGCAAAACGGCAGGGCGAGCAACCTCGATGCGCTGGATATCACCGAACCCTATACGCCCGGCGCGCTGCGCGGCGGCAGCCACGTGCATGTGTTCAGTCCGGACGGCGACAAGGTGAGCTTTACCTATAACGACCATGTGCTGCACGAGCGCGATCCCGGGCTCGATCTGCGTAACGTTGGTGTCGCCGCTCCCTTTGGGCCGGTCATGCCTGGGGGCAACCATCCGCGAGAGTATGCTGGCAGCCACTGGTGCGTGCTGGTCAGCCGCACCACGCCAACACCTGCGCCCGGCAGCGATGAGATCAATCGCGCCTATGAAGAGGGCTGGGTGGGCAACGGCAGGCTGGCTTTTATTGGCGATACGCTGGCGCTGAGTGGAGAAAAGGTGCCTGAGCTGTTTATCGTCGATCTGCCCGCTGACGAGCAGGGCTGGAAGCGGGCGGGAGAGACCCCGCTGGCTGGCACATCAACCACGATGCCGTCGCCGCCCATGGGGATAGAGCAGCGGCGGCTTACCTTTACCCATCAGCGTCGTTATCCGGGGCTGGTCAACGCGCCGCGCCACTGGGTGCGCAGTAACCCGCAGGGTAGCAAGATCGCTTTTTTGATGCGCGATGAGGCGGGCGTGGTGCAGCTCTGGCTGATTGCCGCAGAGGGCGGCGAGCCACGCCAGCTGACGCATAACGCCACGGACATCCAGTCGGCGTTTAACTGGCACCCCTCCGGCACGGCGCTCGGCTTTGTACTGGAGAACCGCATAGCCCTGTGCGATAGCGTGACCGGAACGACCGTCTTTTTAACCGACAGTGACCCTGAGCATCAGCCCTCGGCCGATGCGGTGGTCTTCTCGCCGAATGGTAAGACGATTGCGTGGATGGCACCCGCCGTAGGCTTCCGCCAGCTCTGGATGGCCGATACCGGCCTGTAATCGTTCAGCGCGAATTTACGGGGCGGGCATAGCCGCAGGGGGAATAACGGAGTTGGTGGCCAGATTGGCCTCCTCCGCTTTCTCAACGCGTGATTTTACCGAGTTGTCTTTACGGAACATATCCCAGGGCAGCAGCAGCGTATCGGCTACGGCGGTAAACGGCATGTCCAGCACGACAAAGGATTTCACCGCCAGGTTCGCGTCGTCATCCATTAGCATTTTTGAACTGGCGCGCGTGCCGGGGTACAGCCCCTCTTTGCCGCCGGTGTGTGACATGACGCTGGAGCAGCCGCCCAGCGTCACTATTCCGCTGACAATCGCCACTTTTAACAGAACATTTTTCATGATGGTTTTTTTCTTATCATCGCGCACTCCTTGCTTATAGCGACCCTTAAGGAAAATGAATAGCTTTCGTGTGCCGCTCTGTGGCGGCAATCGCAATTTAGCGTTAAGTGTCGTAACCCAGTCTATGCCCTGAGTGAGAAAGTGCAAAAAAAAGTCAGACTTCTGCCCTTGAAAATTTTCCCGTTGCACCCATTTTTACAACGTAGTCGAAAGAACATGCCTGCGGGGTGTTCTGGTTTTAAGAGCCTGTCCATGGTGGAAGGTTCAAAAATTTCTCGCTGATTTCAGGAGCTTATTGTATGCGTAACTTCGATCTCTCTCCGCTTTATCGTTCTGCCATTGGTTTTGACCGCCTGTTTAACCTGTTAGAAAACAACCAGAGCCAGAGTAACGGCGGCTATCCTCCGTATAACGTTGAACTCGTTGACGAAAACCACTATCGCATTGCGATTGCCGTGGCTGGCTTTGCTGAAAGCGAACTGGAGATCACCGCTCAGGACAACCTGCTGGTGGTGAAAGGCGCTCGTGCAACCGAGCAAAAAGAGCGTAGCTATCTCTATCAGGGCATCGCCGAACGTAACTTCGAACGTAAATTCCAGATCGCTGAGAACATTCACGTTCGCGGTGCGAACCTGGTCAACGGCCTGCTGTTTATCGAACTGGAGCGCGTCATTCCAGAAGAGAAAAAACCGCGCCGTATCGAAATTAACTAATTTTACGGGTCGCCGCCGCGGCCCAGATTAACCCTTGCTCGCCGTCAGGGAGCAGATACGCGTCACACGATGCGTAGACCATTTCTTGCTTCAAAGAAGGAGAAACACCATGCGTAACTACGATTTATCCCCGCTGCTGCGTCAATGGATCGGTTTTGACAAACTGGCCAACGCCCTGCAAAACGCCAGCGAAGGCCAGACCTTCCCGCCCTATAACATCGAGAAGAGCGACGATAACCACTACCGCATTACCCTTGCGCTAGCCGGTTTCCGTCAGGACGATCTGGAGATCCAGCTGGAGGGTACACGCCTCAGCGTTAAAGGCACCCCGGAAAAACCGGCCAACGAGCCGAAGTGGCTGCATCAGGGGCTGGTGATCCAGCCGTTCAGCCTGAGCTTCACCCTGGCCGACCATATGGAGGTCACCGGTGCTACCTTCAATAACGGGCTGCTGCATATCGACATCAGCCGCAACGTGCCGGAAGCCATTGCTCCTCAGCGCATCGCCATCAGCGAGCGCCCGGCGTTGAATAGCTAATCTGCACGATGTAAAAAGGCCCCGTACGGGGCCTTTTTTGTATCTACTCTGTAGGCCGGGTAAGCGTAGCGCCACCCGGCGGTATACATCTTCGCAAAGATGACGCGGTATGGCATGCTGATGGTGCTGTTTGAGCGCGATCAACCACAAGGACACCGCATGAAAATTTCTCGCCTCGGTGAAGCGCCGGACTACCGCTTCTCGCTGGCAAACGAGCGCACCTTTCTCGCCTGGATCCGCACCGCGCTGGGCTTTCTGGCGGCGGGGGTTGGCCTCGATCAGCTCGCCCCGGATTTCGCCACGCCGCTTATTCGCGAGCTGCTGGCGCTACTGCTCTGTCTCACCTCCGGCGGGCTGGCCGTTTTTGGCTACCTGCGGTGGCTGCGCAATGAGCAGGCGATGCGCCTGAAGCAGGATCTACCCTATACCTACAGCCTGCTGGTTATCAGCATCATGCTGCTCGTGGTGGCCGCGGTAGTGATGGCGCTGGTCTTCTATGCCGGATAGCCGCAAAGCCCGCCGTGAGCAGGATCCCGGCCTGCAACCCGAGCGCACCTCGCTTGCCTGGCTGCGCACTCTGCTGGGCTACGGCGCGTTGCTGATGCTGGCGGTAAAGCACAACGGGCAGCAGGCGGGATCGGTTTTCTGGATAGCGATTGCCCTGCTGGCGGTGGTGGCGCTGATCCTCTGGCGCTACACCCTGAAGCGTAACCTGATGGACGTCAACCGCAGCGACTTTCTGCGCCCGTCAGCGGTGCGGGACAAGCTTCTGGTTGCGCTAGGGGTGTTCTCGCTGGCGCTGCTGTTTGCCGCTACCCATTTCCAGCAGATCGCACTTTTTCTTCTCGCTGCGCTACACGCCAGTTAAAAAAGCGTGCTAAAAAATAGCGGTGCGTTAACTCATCTTTTCAGGCTACCCGTGTATAAGCTTCCAATTGCTGCTGCGTTACTGCTTGCTACCTCTGCCGTTTATGCTGAGCCGCCGCTGACGGCCGCACGCTATGCGGCTCAGCTCGGCGTCGGGATGGACGTTGACTGGGCGCGCACCGAGCGCGGCATCCGCGAGTTCGATCCGTTAGTGGTGCGGGATTTTGCCGCGCAGGGGATAGGGCATGTGCGTATTCGCGTTGCAGGCGAACCGACCGAGGCGCGACTTATTCACCTGCGTAAGCTGGTGCAGGCCTGCGAGCAGTACGGCGTGATCCCGATTATCGCCTGGCAGGCCGACGAGTATAAAAACGATCCGAAAGCCGAGAATGAAAAAGAGGTGGTGAACTGGTGGATCGCCGTTGCGCACTACTTTGGTAGCAGCTCGCCGCAGTTAGGCTTCGATCTCATTTATGAACCCGCCGACAAGCTGAACCATAATCTCGCGTCGCTCAATCGCGTCTACGAAAAAACCATTAAAGCCATTCATGATATTGACGCTCAGCGCATGATCTTTATCGCGCCGCGCCTGCGTGCGGCCCCGGAAGATCTCGCTAACCTGAAGCTGCCCGCGCACAGCCAAAATTATCTGCTGGCGGAGTGGCATATCTTCCCGTGGGGGCCGCTCAAGAGTAACGGCAGGTATCCGTGGACATCGGGGACGGCGGCAGAGAAGGCAGCAATTCGAAATCGCATCAATGTCGCGCTGCGCTGGCAGCAAAAAACCGGTCACGTCAGCTGGATAGGCGGCTGGGGCGTCGGTGAATCCAGCCATTTTACCCCCACCGCGTCGCAAATGGCTTTTGCCACCTTTATGGCCTGTGAGCTACAGCAGGCAAAAATTCCTTACGCCATTAATGCCGATGCGCAGTTTTACGATGGTGAAGAGGGGGCGTGGCGTCCCATAGCCGAACCGCTGCTGAAGACCATGATTGCCCCGACATGTGAAAAGCCCGGCGAGAAGCCGGGCCATCACAATGTTAAACAGGCTGCTCGTGATGCGGGGCACGCGACGCCAGCGGCAGCCAGCACAGTAAAATCAGCAGTCCCATCAGGGTCATCAATAAACCGAGGCTAGCCTGGCCGGTCTGCGGCATCATGGCAGAGAGCCATGCCAGCGCGCCGGAGCCGATATTCTGTAGACCACCCACCAGCGCGCCCGCCGTTCCGGCGAGGAACGGAAACGGCTCCATTGCGCCACTGGTGGCGAGCGGGAAAAGCATCCCCGCGCCGAAGAAGAACAGCGCCGCCGGGATCAGCAGCGTCCAGACGCTCATCACGCCAAACAGGCCCGGGATCCACATCATCACGCCTGCCAGCAGGCAGCTCATCACCGATTGCCACATCAGGGTGGAGAAACGTTTATTCTGGCGTCCGGCAAACCACGCGCCAAAGAAGGCGGCCGGGATCGGCAGAATAAACAGAATGCTGACCACCATACTGCTTAGCCCAAGCCCTGCCCCTAACAGCACGCCGGAGCAGGCTTCAAATACGGCAATACCCGCCAGGCCACCGATCAGCATCAGCAGATAGCAGTTGAATGACCCGCTGCCAAAAAGCACTTTGTAGCTGGTGAGCAGTTTCGTGCGCGGTGCGCCTGTGGGCCGGGTCTCGGGCATCCAGCGTGCCATGCTGAAGGTAACCAGCACGCACAGCACCAGCAGGAAGGCGAAGCAGGCGCGCCATGACCAGAGGGTATTCAGCAGGCCGCCAATCAGCGGGGCCAGCAGCGGACTCACCAGAATCCCCATGTTTAACAGGCTGTTGGCATGACGAAGCTGGGTACCCTGATACATATCGCGCGGTAAGGTTCGCGCCATCACGCCGCCGACGCCGGTCCCGACACCCTGCAACGCACTGGCCGCAATTAATACGGTCAGGCTATGGGTAGTCAGGGCAATCAGCGTCGCTACCATGAAAATGCTCATGCCCACTAAAATAACCGGGCGACGCCCCACGCGATCGGACAAGGGGCCATAGACGAGCTGCGAGAGGCCATAGGTCAGCAGATAGGCAGCCATTACGCTCTGCACGGCGCCGTCACGGACGTGAAATTCCTTTGCCATGTCGGCGATGGCCGGAATATAGATGGTTTGCGCCATCTGACCGACCGCCACCAGTAACACCAGCATCAACAATAAGTTAACGTTCCTTTGTCTTTTCATGTCGCTGAATACTTTTGCCAAATAAGAGAAATAAAGAATAAGTCACTACGCATTCCATAAATGCGCGAGAAATCTACCACAGTACGGCGATAAGTTAAGTATCAGGGTGATGAATGGGCAAGAGTGAAAAGGCAGGATTTATGAACAATGTTGGCAACAAATATTGCCTGGGTTTTACGCCAGACGCAGCAGAATAGCCCCACCGGCAATGCCCAGCGCAGCAGCGATGCGTACCCCGGCAACCCGCTCTTTTAACAGTAGAAAAGCGATAAGCGCGCCAAAGAGTATCGACGTTTCACGCAGGGCCGCGACCACGGCCAGCGGAGCTTGGGTCATGGCCCACAGCGCCAGGCCGTAAGATCCCATGGTGCCCGCCCCGCCAAACAGCCCTTTTTTCCAGTGCAGGCGCAGATAGCTGGACGCTTCGCGGCGGCGCGCCACCATCGCCCAGCAGAGCAGACAGAAACCGTTCATAAAGAAGGTCCACAGCGTATAGCCCAGCGCGGTGTCAGACAGACGCACGCCGGTGCCGTCCACCAGCGTATACCCCGCGATAAAGCAGGCATTCAGCAGCGCCAGCCAGATACCTTTGCGTGACTGCATGCGGCCATTCAGCGCCATGGCCAGTATCGACAGGCAGATGACGCCGATCCCAGCCCAGGCGAGCCACGAAAGCGTATCCCCTAATGCCAGGACGCTAATCAGCGCGACCAGCAGCGGGGCCGTGCCGCGCATCAGGGGATAGGTTTGGCTCATATCGGAAACCTGATAGGTCTTTGCCACCAGCACCGTGTACACCACCTGTAACGCGCAAGAGATCACTAAAAAAGGCCAGCTGGCGGCGGAGGGCTGCGGTGAGAAGGGCAGCAGGATCAGGGCGATAAGCGTCGCAGAGCCGCTAACGCTAATGGCGGCGTAGAGTTTATCCGTTCCGGCTTTTACGATGGCGTTCCAGCTGGCATGCAGCAGGGCAGCGAATAAGAGAATGCAGAAAACAGAGAGCGTCATAGCGAATCGGATGATGAATTGTCATACAACTGTAACACTTAACCCTGTTTTAGCCGCGTTTTTGTTTGGCGTTGAAGCGTGATCGGTCACACATTTTCACCGCCGCTGCGATAAAACGATTGTCATGCTGCACCAGCTGTGTTTGTATAAATTCAGCTAATAAATAAACAACACAACATACACAACAGGCCCCTAATGAACCCAACCATGCTGACATCGACTCTACTACGCACCGCGCCATCTGCCGCGGTCGTCGTCGTGCGTGTGGTGGTGGTCGTCGGCATAGCGCCGTAGGGTCCGGAACACACGATTCCAAAACCCCGCCGGCGCAAACCGGGCGGGGTTTTTCGTTTAGACCGCCCGGAAAGTCGGCCCAGAATTAAAGGACTGGAGCATGGCAAGTTTGGGCACCACCTCGCAGGCAAGGCGCTTTACCGGCGCACAGTTAATCGTTCATTTACTGGAGCGCCAGGGCATCACTATCGTCACCGGGATCCCAGGCGGCACGGTGCTGCCGCTGTACGACGCCCTGAGTCAAAGCACGCAGATCCGCCATGTACTGGCTCGCCACGAGCAGGGCGCGGGCTTTATCGCCCAGGGCATGGCGCGCACCCAAGGGAAACCCGCCGTCTGTATGGCCTGTAGCGGGCCGGGAGCCACCAACCTGGTGACCGCCATCGCCGACGCGCGCCTCGACTCCATTCCGCTGGTCTGCATCACGGGTCAGGTCCCCTCGTCGATGATCGGTACCGACGCCTTCCAGGAAGTAGATACCTACGGCATCTCTATCCCCATCACCAAGCACAACTATCTGGTGCGCGACATCCGCGAGTTGCCGCAGGTGATCAGCGACGCGTTTCGCATTGCCCAGTCAGGCCGTCCCGGCCCGGTGTGGATAGATATTCCTAAGGATATTCAGACCGCAGAGATCGAATTAGACACCCTGCCGGAGCCGGGTGATGCTGCGCCAGCCCCCGCATTTAGCATCGAGAGCGTGCAAGAGGCGGCGGCAATGATTAATCAGGCCCAGCGCCCGGTGCTCTACCTGGGCGGCGGGGTGATTAACGCGCCCGAGCAGGTGCGGATCCTGGCGGAGAAGGCCAGCCTGCCCACCACCATGACGCTGATGGCCCTTGGCATGCTGCCGAAACAGCATCCGCTGTCGCTGGGCATGTTAGGCATGCACGGTGCGCGCAGCACCAACTTTATCCTGCACGAAGCCGATCTGCTGGTGGTGCTGGGAGCACGTTTTGATGACCGGGCGATTGGCAAGACCGAAACCTTCTGCCCGAACGCCAAAATTATCCATGTGGATATCGACCGCGCCGAGCTGGGTAAGATCAAGCAGCCGCACTGTGCTATTCAGGGTGACGTTAGCGAGGTGCTGGCTCAGCTGATCCCGCTGATTGCAGAGGACACTCGTGACGCCTGGCGCGATACCGTGGCGCAGCTGCAGCAGGAGTTTCCAGCTAACATGCCGGGCGCGGACGATCCGCTGAGCCACTACGGGTTAATTAACGCCGTTGCCGCCTGCGTTGACGACAGCGCGATTATCACCACCGACGTCGGGCAACACCAGATGTGGACCGCTCAGGCCTACCCGCTCAACCGCCCGCGCCAGTGGCTCACCTCCGGCGGATTAGGCACCATGGGCTTCGGCCTGCCAGCGGCCATTGGCGCAGCGCTGGCCAATCCCGATCGCAAGGTGCTGTGCTTCTCCGGCGACGGCAGCCTGATGATGAACATTCAGGAGATGGCAACCGCCGCTGAAAACCAGCTCGATATCAAAATCATTCTGATGAACAACGAAGCGCTGGGGCTGGTACACCAGCAGCAGAGTCTGTTCTACAAGCAGGGCGTGTTTGCCGCCACCTATCCGGGGATGATCAACTTTATGCAGATCGCCGCCGGGTTTGGCCTGCACACCTGTGATTTAAACGCGGCGGCCGATCCGCACGCGGCCCTGCAGGAGATCATCTCCCGTCCGGGTCCGGCGCTGATCCACGTTCGTACCGACGCCGAGCAAAAAGTCTATCCAATGGTTCCGCCAGGCGCGGCCAATACTGAAATGGTGGGGGAATAAGCCATGCCACAATCAACACACGACAACGTTATTCTGGAACTCACCGTGCGCAACCACCCAGGGGTGATGACCCACGTCTGCGGCCTTTTTGCCCGACGCGCCTTTAACGTAGAGGGCATTCTCTGCCTGCCGCTACCGGGCGGCGAGCAGAGCCGTATCTGGCTGCTGGTGGCGGACGATCAGCGTCTGGAGCAGATGATGAGTCAGATCGACAAGCTAGAAGATGTGGTTAAAGTGGTGCGTAACCAGTCCGATCCCACCATGTTCAACAAAATTGCCGTGTTTTTCGAGTAGGTTACTCACTTTCCGCGTCAGGGGTGATCGCCTTGACCGAGCCGTTCCGGCAGTGGAGGGCATACTCTGCCGGTAGCGGGCGGTCGCTGATCAGCACGTCAAACTGCGCGAGTGGTAGCGGCTCATCTCTCTCCGCTTTGCCAACATAATCATCTTCTTATGTTCATGACTGCTCCCCGCCTTAAACGGCGGGGCTTCCCACTTCTTAGGCTGCAACTGGCACAGAGCCAGACTTACGCAAGCCTCGATGGGCTTTTACGACGTGACCCGCCGCCATTAACTCTATTACGCCCTGGTGCTGTATGTTGATCGCCGCGTTGATATCGCGATCATGATTGGCACTACAGCCGGGGCATCTCCATTCGCGCACCTTCAGCGGCATTTCCGGCATCCTGTAACCGCAACAATGGCAGGTTTTCGAGCTGGCGAACCACTGATCCAGCTTGACCAGGTGAACCCCTGCCGACTCCGCTTTGTATGCAAGTTTTGCCACAAATCCGGACCATGCCGCATCGCCGATATAACGGGCAAGACGACGATTTTTCATCATATTTGCCAGTTTTAGCGTTTCCACAATCACCGCTTGGTTTTCGTCGATAATTCGTCTGGAAAGTTTGTGCTGGAAGTCAGCGCGGGCATTAGCTACCCGTTCGTGTTGTGCGGCAAGGCGTAAGCGAGCCTTACGGCGATTTGCGCTTCCCAGCTTCTTACGGGATAGCGCCTTGCTGTCACGGCGTAAACGGCGGTATGCGCTGACCAGGTGACGAGTATTAGCCACCTTACCGCCGTCATTGCCGATCAGGTAATGGGAAAGCCCCAAGTCATAACCCGTCACAGCGGTAATGCAGGCCGGCTTTGCTGCCGCTTCCTGCCCGTCGTCTGCGAGTATTGAGGCGTAGTATTTGCCCGTAGCGTTGCGGCTGATTGTTATGCTGGAAACCTTGCCGACAATTTCCCGATGAATGTTCGCCCGGACAGGCGGGATTTTTGGCAACTGGATAGCGTCAGTTAATATCTTCCCGTTGGGATGGTAGCTGGATTGCTTGCCATGCTTGCTTTTGAAAACAGGGAACCTGGCTTTGAGCTTCTTGTTAAAGAAGTTAGCAAATGCCTTGTCCAGATTAATGACGGCTTGCTGTAGCGCCAGCGAATCAAATTCTTTGAGCCAGCTATAACGGCGGGATTTTTTCGCTACTGCCAGCAACGGCTTTATGTCGCGTATTGGTCTGAGTGAAACGCCGTGGCGCTTGTACATGTGGCGGCTGATATAGAGGGCTTTATTGTACGCAAAACGCACCGCGCCAAACTGCGCATTTAAGAATGCGGCTTGCTCGTCAGTTGGGTAAATGCGTACTTTAGTAGCTCTTTTCATTTTCAGTGCTCACGCATAGAATGCGCTTACTTTAAGGGTATAACTGGGGTTTTTCAAGTGAGTGTACACGATAAGGCATTTGAGGGTTATCTCTTACGCCGCCATAGCGTCAGTAAACTGGTTGTTCACCTGATTTTTACCACGAAGTACCGCCGCAAGATTTTTGACGACATGATGATTCAGCAGATACGCGAAGCCTTTCAAAGCGCTGCGGAAAAACTGGAGATTGAGATTCTGGAAATGGATGGGGAAGCGGATCACGTCCACTTATTAATTGCTTACCCGCCAAAACTGTCTATTAGTGTGCTGGTTAATAATTTGAAGTCGATCAGTAGCCGCCGTGCGCGCATCCTGAATACGAATTTACGTAAAGCGAGTAATAGCGGGGTGCTCTGGTCACGCTCTTATTTCGCATGTAGTGCTGGCACTGCAACAACCGAAATATTGAAAGCTTACATTGCATCGCAGAAAACCCCTGATTAACTCCCCTTATATTCCTGCACGATTGGGCAAGGGGTTATGGAGCATTTGCTAAAGAGACTGTATGCGTCGCCGCGTTTACCCGTATGATAAGCATTCTGGGATTGGGCAGGAGCTTTCATGATTTGGTTAACGCTGGCGACGCTGGTTATTGTTTTTGTAGTGGGTTTTCGGGTGTTGACCTCTGACTCCCGGCGGGCGGTACGCCGTCTGAGCGAGCGGCTGGGCACCACGCCGATGCCGGTTGAATCGATGATTGACCAGCTGGGAAAAGCGGCGGGTGCGGAGTACATTCAGTACCTCTCCCGTCCGGACGAGGCGCATCTCCAGAATGCCGCCCAGACGCTGCTGATCTGGCAGGCGTGCATTGTCGATAGCAGCGAGCAGAACCTCCACTACTGGCACCGTACGCTGCAAAAGGCCCGCCTTGCCGCGCCGCTGACCGATGCCCAGGTGCGTCTGGCGCTGGGTTTCCTGCGCGAGCTGGAGCCGGATATGGCCGAAATCAATAACTTCCAGGTGCGCTACAACGCCTTCTTTATGCCTGAAGAGGGCGTGCACTGGTTGCACTAAGTCCCGTAACGCCGGATGGCGCTACGCTTATCCGGCCTACGATATATTCCGCGCTCATTGGCTGAATAGTTGCTAAAACGTTAAATACGTCACACTCAGAATGTTACACTGCGCGACTTTACCGCAATGTGACGTTGCCTGGAGGCAAAATGAGTGAGCATTTACAGGGAAAACCCCACCCGGAACTGGCTCGGCCCAACTGGTCAGCCGTCTTCGCCGTCGCCTTTTGCGTGGCCTGCCTTATCACCGTGGAGTTTCTGCCGGTCAGCCTGCTGACGCCGATGGCGCTGGACTTAGGCATCTCTGAAGGCACCGCCGGGCAGTCGGTCACCATGACCGCCTTTGTGGCCATGTTTGCCAGCCTGTTTATCACCCAAACCATTCGCACCACCGACCGCCGCTACGTGGTGCTGATCTTCTCGGTGCTGTTAACCCTCTCCTGTCTGCTGGTGTCGTTTGCCAACAGCTTTGCCCTGCTGCTGGTCGGGCGCGCCTGCTTAGGCCTCGCGCTCGGCGGCTTCTGGGCAATGTCCGCCTCGCTGACTATGCGTCTGGTGCCGACGCGCGTGGTTCCCAAGGCGCTGTCGGTGATTTTTGGCGCGGTGTCGATTGCGCTGGTGATCGCCGCTCCGCTGGGCAGCTTCCTCGGCGGCATCATTGGCTGGCGTAACGTCTTTAACGCGGCGGCGGTGATGGGGATCGTCTGTACGCTGTGGGTCTGGAAAGCGCTGCCGTCCCTGCCGGGCGAACCGATGCAGCATAAGCAGAATATGTTTGGCATCCTGAAGCGCCCAGGCGTACTGGCGGGAATGATCGCCATCTTTATGGCCTTTGCCGGTCAGTTTGCCTTCTTTACCTATATCCGCCCGGTTTATACCAGCATGGCAGGCTTTGACGTCGATGGCCTGACGCTGGTGCTGCTCAGCTTTGGTATTGCCAGCTTTATCGGCACCTCCATGTCGTCCGCGTTCCTCAAGAAATCGCTGAAAACGGCGCTGGCCGTTGCCCCCCTGGTGCTGGCCCTTAGCGCCCTGACCCTGATCCTCTGGGGCAGCGATAAAATCGTCGCCTCTGTGGTGGCAGTGGTATGGGGATTAGCCTTTGCGCTGGTGCCGGTAGGTTGGTCGACGTGGATCACCCGCTCGCTGGCGGATCAGGCGGAAAAGGCTGGATCGATCCAGGTTGCGGTGATCCAGCTTGCCAATACCTGCGGCGCGGCGGTCGGCGGCTACGCACTCGATAACCTCGGCCTGCTCTCGCCGCTGGTGCTCTCCGGCAGCTTGATGCTGCTGACGGCGCTGTTAGTGGCTGCGAAAGTACGCGTAAAAGGGTAATTGCTCTCTGCCCGGCTGGCGCTGCGCCGCCGGGCATGACGCTCGAACTACATCAGAACCACGCTTCCCACATCGCGCCGACGTTGAACGAATCCAGATTGCTCTCTTCCGTACCGTTTACCCGCGCGGTGCGGTCGTTATCCACCTGGCCGCCGGTGACGTAGAAGCGCAGCATCGGACGGAACTCCGGCCCCATTGCAATCGAAATGTTCTGTGACAGCGTCAGCTTCCAGCCGTGGTTATCCCCGCCCTGGTCGAAATCAACCCGCTGATAGCCCGCTTCCAGCCAGGTAGAGTGCACGTCGTTCCACCAGTACATTGGACGAACGATCGCGCCGTAGTTGCGGCGGTTATCCACGCTGTTGGCATCGTTATCGTAGTCGTGGAAGGCGAGCAGGTACTCAATCTGTGCCTGCTGGGTGAACTTGTAGTTCCCCTCAAAGCTGGCGTAGATCGCTGTCAGATCGTCGGTTTTGTTGTATACGCTGTTGTCTGAGTTATCCGAGTAACGGGCAATCACCTTGTTTACCCCTTTCTCACTGGTATGGCTCAGCACCACGCCGCCCTGCCAGGCATTCTTACGCTCGTCGGTATCCACCGCCTTCGAGTCGAAGCCGTAGTTGGCATACAGCTCCAGATCCAGCGGGCCGACCTTCATACCGTGCACTTTGGAGGTAATGGCGTAGTTGCCTTTATCGCCGGTGCCGGAGCCGCCGGTACAGGTGATACGCGACGGGTTGCCCTCATCGTTCATCACTTCCGGACTACAGGACTCGACCGCCGCCACCGCCGCCACGTCAAACTGCACGCCGCCGATGTCGAAGTTTTTCACCCCTGCGCCCTGGCCGTCGTGGTTCATCCAGAAGTAGTCGTTGATACCCTGCTGCGGACGCTGGTGGAAGTCACGGCCTGCCCACAGATAGGCGTTCGGGTTGGATGCCAGAATATTGGTCACCCCGGCGTAGGCTTTTTTCAGGTTCACCTCGTCGCCCCAGTGATCGAACATCACGTTGATGTCCCAGATAGCGCCGTTATCGCCTTTAAAGGCTTTCGAGAGCTGGAATTCACCGCCGTTGCCCTCGTTGCCCAGGCGACCGATGGCAGAGGAGCCGTTATAGGATCCGTCAACGCCAACGAACTTCTGATCGCCGCCCTGGAACTGCGCCCCGTAGCGGGCATAGCCTGTAAATTTCACGCCAAAGGGGATCGCCATATCCGGCGACTGGGCCGCGGTTTGTGGCTCCGTAATTATATCGGCTTTCTTATCGATCGCCGCATCCATTTTCTTTTGCCGCTCCGCGAGGGCTTTATCAACTGCTTTTGCCACAATCGCGTCGATCTGTTCTTGAGTAAACTCCTGGGCGCTGACTGAACCAGAGCAAAGGGCAGCCATAACCGCCAGCGCGACTGGAAGTTTTTTATTGATATTCATTTTTTGTCTCAATCTAATATATTATTTTTAGACAATAACTATCCCGCCGCTTGATGCGGAATAGTTGCGCTATCACCATTAATTGTGAGGTACAGATTACTTAAAACTGACTGACTATTTCTCCATAATTAATTAGCGTTGATAAAGACGAATAATCTCTTCCGACAGTTCACGGGCCAGCAGCGAGGTCATTAAATGATCCTGGGCGTGAACCATAATTAAGGTCATCGGCTGGCGGGCTTCCCCAGCGTCCTGCTCGATCAGTTTGGTCTGCATATGGTGCGCCTGGCGGGCGTAGCCGTCTGCCTCACGCAGCAGGCTGTTTGCCTCGTCAAAGTTGCCCTCGCGTGCGGCGTGCAGCGCCTCGAAGCAGAGGCTGCGCGACTGGCCAGCGTTGACGATAATCTCCATGACGGCCTCTTCCAGTTCAATCATCTTATTGCTCCTCGTTAAATCCGTTCTGAGCGGCGGTAGCGGCAAACCACTCTCCGCTGCGTTTTATTGTCCGCGTCTGGGTAGCTAAATCGAGCTGCACAAAACCGTAGCGGTTTTTATAGCCGTTACACCATGACCAGTTATCAATAAACGTCCACATATGGTAACCGAGGCAGTGACAGCCCTCCTGAATACCCTTATGCAGCCACTTCAGGTGGCCGGAAACAAACTCAATCCGGTATTGATCGTTAATTTGGCCATTCTCAATAAAACGCTGCTCGTTTTCGACGCCCATGCCGTTCTCTGAAATAAAGCAGCGCGGGTTGCCGTAATTAACGCGTAAATTAGTGAGGATGTCGTAAATACCCGGCTCGTATATTTCCCAGCCGCGGTAGGGGTTCATTTTCCGGCCCGGCATCTCGTAATAATCAAACAGCCACTCCGGCATAAACGGCGAGGCCGGGTTGACCGCGCTGTCGCGACACTTCACGCGGCGCGGCTGGTAGTAGTTGATCCCCAGCAGGTCGATTTTGCCGTCGGCAATCAGGGCGCTGTCCTCCGGGAGGCAGGCTGGCAGCTGATCGTACTCTTTCAGCAGCGCGACTAAGTCTGCCGGATACTCGCCAACCAGCACCGGGTCGAGGAAGCTGCGGTTAAACAGAAGATCGGCATGGTGCGCGGCAGTGAGATCCGCCGGGTTGTTTGAGCGTGGATAGGACGGCGTCAGGTTAAGAACAATGCCGATCTCTCCTAGGTAATGTCCGGCGCGATAGGCGCGAACCGCCGAGGCGTGCGCCAGCACCGTATGGTAAGCCACCGTCGCCGCGCGTTTAAAATCCACCACGTTAGGGTAGTGGAAGTCATACAGGTAGCCGCCTTCCACCGGCACAATCGGCTCGTTAAAGGTAAACCAGTGCAGTACCCGGTCGCCAAACAGGTCGAAACAGATCTGCGCGTAGCGGCTAAAGGCCTCCACGACTTCACGGTTCTCCCAGCCGCCTTTCTCCTGCATCACCATCGGCATATCAAAGTGGAACAGGGTGATAAACGGGACGATCCCCTGGGCCAGCAGCTCATCAATAACGTTGTTATAGAACGTCACCGCCTCAGGATTGACCTCACCCACGCCGTCTGGGATCAGCCGCGACCAGCTCAGCGAGGTACGGAAGCTGTTGTGGTTGAGCTGCTTAAGCAGGGCGATATCCTGCCGCCAGTTCTGGTAAAACGTTGAGGTATCCTGCGGGCCGACCTGCTGGTGAAAACGGTACGGCTGGCTCGCATACCAGTGGTCCCACGTCGTGGCGCTTTTGCCGCCCTGCTGGCTCTGCCCTTCGGTTTGCAGCGCGGAACTGGCACTGCCCCACCAGAAATGCTCTGGAAATGCGTATTTCATCTCTATTCTCTCCGGTTAATTACTGACGCACGGTGCCAGCCAGCGGCGTCACGTCCTGCGCTTTCTGCTCTTCGGTTTTCATCAGCGAACGCTCGTAGGCCCGCAGGAACGGCAGGTACATCAGGGCGGACAGCACCATGCAGATCCCGCACATGATGACCGGACTCAGCGCCCAGTTAGCGGCCCAGGAGGCGCCGATAGGGGCAGGCGTTGTCCACGGCGTCAGCGAAACCACCTGTGCCAGCCAGCCCAGTTTCGTTGCGGCGTAGGCGAGACAGGCGTTAATCATCGGCACGAAGACGAAGGGGATAAACAGCATCGGGTTCATGATGATCGGCGCACCGAACAGAATCGGCTCGTTGATATTAAAGAAGCTCGGGACGATGCCCATTTTGCCGATGGTGCGCAGATGGGTAGCGCGGCTACGCAGCAGCAGGAAGGCCAGCGGCAGGGTAGAGCCGACGCCGCCAATCAGCAGATAGTGATCCCAGAAGCCTTGCAGATAGATGTGGGGCAGCACCGTGCCCGCCGCCAGCGCGGCCTGGTTAGCAGAGAGGTTCGCCATCCAGAACGGGTTCATAATGCCAGTAACGATCAGCGACCCGTGGATACCGGCAAACCAGAAGATCTGGCACAGCAGCACGGAGAGCAGGATCGCAGGCAGTGAATCCGACGCCGAAACCAGCGGCTCCAGCAGGTGCATAATCGCCTGGGGCAGGATCATGCCGGTTTGCGCCTCAATGAACAGGTTCAGCGGGTGCAGCGTACCGATAATCACCACCACCGGGATCAGGATCTCAAAGGAGCGCGCCACGCCAGTCGGCACCTCTTTCGGCAGACGAATAGTGATGTTGTTCTGCTTCAGCCACGCATAGACGCGAGTGGAGTAGATGGCGGTGATCAGCGCGGTAAAGATCCCCTGGCCCGACAGGTACTGGGTGGAGATTTTGCCGTCGGCATAGGGTGCGGCTACCAGCAGGAAGGCCATAAACGCCAGCAGCCCGGACATCACCGGATCGAGATTAAACTGCCGACCAAGGCTGGCACCGATCCCGACCGAGATAAAAAAGGTCATCACGCCCATGCTCAGGTTAAACGGCAGCATCAGCTGTTCGCGATAGGTCTGGGAGAAGTCGAGCCAGCCGCGCGCGAAGCTGTTGGTGGTGTCGGCGGAGAAGGGCGGGAAGATAAACACCAGCATAAAGGAGCCGATGATCATAAACGGCAGCGCGGCGGTAAAGCCGTCGCGGATGGCGATGACATACTTCTGTTGCCCCAGACGTCCCGCCAGCGGCGTAATGGACTGCTCGATAACGGCAACCATGGATTGATATAACGAACTCATAGGAACACCCTTTTAGTGTGCCGCTTCGATGAGCGACAGAGCAAAGTCCAGCACCTTATCGCCGCGCTGCATACCGTAGTCCATTGGGTTAATGGGCTGAACGGGAATGCCGTGGGCGGCAGCCTTTTCTGACAGCGAGTTAAGCATGTATTTTACCTGCGGCCCCAGCAGCACCACCTGATAGCGTGGAAACTGAGTATCAAACTCCGCTACGCCGTAAGCATCAATCTCTACCGGTAAACCTCTCTCTTCTGCCGCTTCGACCATTTTCCTCACCAGCAGGCTAGTGGACATCCCTGCAGAGCAGCACAGCATGATCTTGTTCATCATCCCCATCCTCTAAATGTTAAAAGTTATTACAATGGTGATTGGATATCATATGGAAACCGGTTTCCATCACTCAGGCATCGAAGTGTGATACCCATCAAAATCCATTGGCCATATGGTTATTTTCCTGGATTTACATCACAGGTTTTTATGGCTCACTCCCCGCAATAAGGGATAAACGGAAAATCGGTTTCCATGCGAAATAGAATGCAGCTATACTGCTGCTGGCGATATTATGCACCATGCTTTACTTGTTTTTCGGGCTGTATATTCGGCCTGACAGGGGAAAAAGATGTCTACAATCAACGATGTATCACGTCTGGCGGGAGTGTCAAAAGCAACCGTCTCACGGGTGTTGAGTGGGTCGCGCGGCGTCAAAGAGGCCAGCCGACTGGCGGTGTTAAAAGCCGTTGAAGAGCTAAACTACCGGCCCAACGTCATCGCGCAGTCTCTGCTTAGCCAGACCACCGGCTGCATTGGCGTCATCTGCGCCCAGGATAATATCAACCAGACCACCGGCTACCTCTACGCGCTGGAGAAGCATCTCAGCCAACATCAGAAGCACCTGCTTTTGCGCTTTGCCAATAGCCGGTCAGAGGTGATTAGCGCCCTCGACGAGTTAACCTGCGGTCTCTGCGATGATGTGCTGATTATCGGCGCGCGTTTTCCGCTGAATAACCTTGGCTATGATGATGTGATTCTGGTGGACTGTGTGGAAGCCGATACGCCGAACAGCATTCAGTTCGATCACGCCTTCGCGGCGGAAACGGCCTGCAACTATTTGATTAGTCAGGGTCGACGCCAGATAGCGCTGATCCACCCGGACGTGAGCGGCTCCGCTGAGCGAGTGCTGCTGGGCTACAAGCACGCGCTGGAAAACAACTTCCTGCCCTTTAACCGTAACCTGGTGTTTATGGATGCCACCTCGGCATCGGTTGCGCTCCAGGTGCTGCTTAACAACGCCAGCACGCTGAACTTTAATGCCCTGCTGGTCGCCGACGAGCAGGAGGCGCAGCGGGTGATCACCCAGCTACAGGCGTTTAATAAATCGGTGCCGGGTGACATCATGGTCTTCAGCCTCGCTGGCTCCGTGCACCTGCCGGGGATCCCAACCATCCCGGCTATTGAATACTCCATGGACGCGATGGCGGCCCGCATCGTCAGCTGGCTGAGCGAAAAAACTCAGGACGTGCTGGGCGCATGCGTACTGCGCGGGGATCTCATTATCCCGGATATGCGCCAGCGCTGATTTGATTACGTCTGTAGCTCACCGTAGGCCGGGCAAACGCAGTGCCGCCCGGCATGACAGCCTCAGCATAGTCATGCTGTGGCGAAAGAGAATAAGAGCATGATTCGCCTTGAAGATGTGACGCTGTTTGTGCGCGCCGCGGCGCTGGGAAGCTTCTCTAACGCCGCACGGGAGGCCGATCTGCTCCCGGGTCAGGTGAGCGCTGCCGTTCACCGGCTGGAGCGCGATCTCGATAAGCGTCTCTTCGCGCGCTCGACCCGCAGCCTGCGGCTGACGGCGGAGGGGGAGAAGTATCTGCCGTTTGCCCAGGAGCTGCTGGCCGTGGTGCAGGCCGGTGAGGAGAGTCTGCACAGCGGCAATGACGAGCTACAGGGCGAGCTGAAGGTCGCGATGCCGTCGGATATCGGGCGCAACGTTCTGCTGCCGCTGATTACCCGCTTCTGCGACCAGCACCCAAAAATCACGCTGCGGCTCTCGCTCTCCGATCAGGTCAGCGACGTCTTTCGCGATCCGATAGACGTTGCCATTCGCTACGGCGTGCTGGATAACAGCAGCTACGTGGCGCTGCCGCTGGCGGAAAACAACCGCCGCGTGCTGGCCGCCTCCCCGGCCTACTTTGAAAAGCACGGTCGACCCACCAGTCTTGACGAGGTGACACAGCACCACTGCCTGCTGTTTACCATGAATAGCCACGTCTACGACAAGTGGAGTTTCCCTGAGAACGGCACCCGCCGCCAGCTGACGGTCAAAAGCCGCCTGCTCTGTGACGATGCTGACGTGGCGCGACGCTGGGCCGTCGAGGGCATGGGCATCGTCTATAAGTCGTGGATCGACATCAGCGCCGACGTGCAGGCCGGACGACTAGAGATGCTGCTCCCTGAGCACCCAGGGGAAGCCGCACCGCTCAATCTCATCTGCCCGCACCGCAAGCAGTTCTCTCCGGCTATTCGTCAGCTGCATAGCACGCTGCGAGAGCATTTAACGGCGATCGTCGACCTGCTTCCCTGTTGATAATGACGCAGACGCTGCGTGAATTTTGCCGCGGAAGATCCAGAAACCCCAGCTGTTATAGAGAAGCGTAATCGGTACAAATGTGCCGAAGGCGATAAGCATCAGCTTTTGCGTAGCGGGCGGGGCGGCGGCCTGGGTCAGCAGCAGGCCGGGCGGCAGAATGAACGGAAACACTGCCAGCAGCATGCCGCCAAACGCGGCGCAAAAGAGCGTCAGCGCCATGGCCAGCGGCAAGAATTGGCTTTTGCGGCGCAGCGTGACGATAAGCCCCGCCAGCGCCAGCAGTGCGATGAGCGCCAGCGGCCCGCTGTAGCGCCACGCCAGCAAATGCAGACGATAATTCTCATGCAGCTGCATGGTCCAGATAACCAGCCCAGCCAGCAGCGCGGCGGTAATCAGCGCAAGCCGTAGCGCCTGGCGTCGGCCCCAAACGGCCAGATCCCCTTCGCAGCGCCACACCAGCCAGCAGGCACCGAGCAGCGCATACCCCACGGTAAGTGAAACCGCGCAGTAGAGTGAAAACGGTGAAAGCCAACCCAGAGGGCCGCCGGTAAACTGTTCGCCGTTATGCGCTATTCCCTCAATCCATGCGCCCATCGTCGCACCCTGGCTTAGCGATACCATCCAGGATCCGCCGATAAACAGCGCGTCAAACAGCGCCGGATGCTGATGACGAAACTCTATCGCCATGCCGCGCACGATCAGCGCCAGCAGCATGATATAGACCGGCAGATAGAGGGCGCTGTAAAGGATGCTGAAGGCGACCGGAAAAAGCGCCAGCATCGCCCCTGCGGTCAGCACCAGCCAGGTTTCGTTCCCGTCCCATACCGGCAGAAGAGAGATGTTCATCTGCTGGCGCGCCTGCGGCGGCTGAAACGGCGCGAGGAGGCCGATGCCGAGATCGGTCCCGTCCAGCACCACGTAAACCAGCACGCCGAAGGCGAGGGCGATGGCGCTAAGCAGCGTTAACGGGGGCATAGAAAGGATAGCCTCAAGCATCGTAGCGCCCCCTTATGCTCTGCGGCGTAATGCCGCGTCCGGTCTGCTCCGCCACTTCCGCATTCGGCTCTCTTTCATTGTGTGACGGCGGCCTGCCAAGCAGGCGCAGCAAAAACCACAGCCCGATGGCGAAGATAAGCAGATACACGATCAGGATGGCAAAAAACGAGGTCAGCACCAGCGAGGGGGCCACGGGAGAAACGCTGTGCGCGGTGCGCAGCACGCCGTAAACCGTCCAGGGCTGGCGTCCGGTCTCGGTCACAAACCACCCGGCGAGCATGGCGAAAAAGCCCGCGGGTGCCATCCATACCATGCCGCGCTGCAGCCTGCGGGACGTCCATAGCCTGCCGCGCAGGCGTACAACCAGCCCGGCGGCGCCGAAAAAGAGCATCAGCAGCCCAAGCCCCACCATGGCGCGAAACGCGAAGAACACGCCGGGCACCCAAGGGAGTTCATCACGCGGATACTGGTTCAGGCTGTGAATGGTGCCGGTGAGGTTATGGCGCAGATAGAGCGAGCCAATATTCGGAATGGCCAGTTCAAAATGGTTACGCTGTGCCTGCATATCCGGAATGGCGAAAAGCCGCAGCGGCTCGCCTTCACCGGGCGGCGGCGGGTTCCAGCTGCCTTCCATCGCCGCCAGCTTCACCGGCTGATGGTCGCGTGTGTTTTCCCC
>NZ_BBMZ01000021.1 GCF_000759795.1 Pseudescherichia vulneris NBRC 102420 | reverse complement strand
TTCTCAGATGCCGAAGGCGAAAGCGTAACGCACAGGAGGTGCGATGAAGACAGAACGACCGCTATGGGCAAGGGGACAGATGATCTCGCCGCAGCATTTTCAGCATCAGGCGGCGCTTACCGCCTGGTCCGCAGAGAGTATCGCCCGGATGGGGGCGCTGAATCCGTGGGGAGTACAGCATGTGGAGTTTGACGCCTCTCTGCTGGCGCAGGGGCGGTTGAAAGCCAGCCACCTGTCTGTGCGTTTTGCCGACGGCACCCTTATCGATACTGATAATGCGGATCCCTTGCCGCCGGTGCTTGTGCTTCCCGAACGCAGCGAGCTGACGGTAGTGCTGGCGTTGCCGCATGAGCATGAAAATGGCGGCAACTGCCTGCGTCCGGAAGAGAAACCAGAGCGCCCGGTGCGCTGGCGACTTGGCTGGCGGGAGGTGCGTAACCGCTATGGTGACGACAGCCGCCAAATAGCGGTGATGCTGCCGGAACTGACGCTGCGCGCGGCGGACGAGGATAACGCTAGCTACCAGACGGTCTCCGTGGCCCGCTTGTTTCGTGACAATCAGGGCAACTGGTTGCAGGACAGCGCCTTTATTCCACCGCTGTTGAGCGTCCAGGCCAGCCGCTGGCTGCTGGATCGGCTGGAGCAGTTACTGAGTCAGCTGCGCATTCGCCTGCATCGACTGATGGCGATGCGCCGAGAGAGCAACGAGCGGATGGCGGATTTTGCGGTGGCGGACGTGTCGCTGTTCTGGCTGCTGAATGCCCTGAACCATGCGGAGCCGGTGCTGAGTCATTTTGTGCGCCATCCGCAGGTTCATCCCGAGCGCCTCTATGAGGTGCTGGCGGGGCTGGCCGGTAGCCTGCTGACCTTTTCTCTTGAGCATACCACGGCTGATATTCCGGTTTACCGTCACGAGCAGTTAACGGTGGTATTCCCACCGCTGTTTGACCTGCTCGGCGTGCTGCTGGAGGCCAGCCTGCCATCAAGGGTAGTGGCAATTGAGATGGTTAAGGATGGGCGGCGCAAACGCTGGCATGCCCGCCTGCACGATCTCAGGCTGCGCGAGGATGCTGATTTTTATCTCTCAGTCCGTTCCACCTTACCGGTGGCGCAGCTGCTGGAGCTGTTTCCGCAGCAGTGCAAAGTGGGCAGCCCGGATGAAGTGGACAGAGTGGTCAATGGCTCGCGGCCCGGCGTCCCGCTGCGGGCGATGAGCCATGTTCCGGCGGCGATCCCGCTGCGTCTGGAAAATCAGTATTTCAACCTTGATATGGCCCATCCGGCAGCGCAGGCCATGCTGGCGGAAGGAAGCTGCGTGTTTTACGTCTCCGGCCTGCTGGGCGAGCCGGAGCTTGAACTCTGGGCGGTGCTGCGTTCATGAAAAAGGATATTGATATTGACGCCCTGCTGGAGAACACCTGGCTGATCGTCACCGAGCTGCGTTACGGAGCCGTGCTGGCGGAAGGCGAAGGGGAGATGCTCTGGCAGCGCTGCGTGGAGGATATTACCCAGGTAATGGTGCAGCTGGAGCAGGCCGGAATGAGCGAGGCCGATCGCCAGCATATTCTCTATGCCTGGTGCGCACTGCTGGATGAAACCGCCAAGGGACGAGAAGGTGAGGATGATGCCTGTATCGTCTGGTACGACCGTCCGCTACAGGCCAACTACTTCGGCACCATGGACGCCGGGGATGCGCTGTACGAACGGATACGCCAGGTTTTGCGCGAGCCTGCGCCGGACAGCGCGGTGCTGACCTGCTTCCATCGGGTGCTGGCGCTGGGGTTTAAGGGCAGCTTTGCCACGCTGAACGACCCGGCCCGTGAGCAGATTGTCCGGGCGCTGGCCGAGCGCGTCCCGCCGTCGGTTTTTTCGTCAAACGTACCGCTTCTGGCCACGGTTTCCGGCGGCTGCGGCGTGCGTGAGCGGTTACGCCACTGGCCAGTGTGCATCGGCCTGTCCGCCATTGTGGTGGCGGCGCTGTGGCTGGGGCTAAATCACTGGCTTGACGGACTGGTAACATCCCTGCTGCCGGGGGCTGGAAAATGAGCGTTCGCCAGCAGCGCCTGTTATGGCTGTGGGGCGGTTTGCTCGTGGCGCTGCTGTGCCTGCTGTTCCTGCCGCTGACAGCCGGTGAACGCGGTTTTGCCATTCTGCTGACAATGATTGTCGTTATTGCCGCTCTGGTTTCTGCTGGTCACCGTTCGGGCGGTTTGGCGGAAGGTGAGGGTGAACTGAACGATCTGCCGGAAGCGCCGTACCGCCTGCCGGTGGTGCTGGTTTGCGGCGACACGTTGGACTGGCCGGGCGAGGGATCATTGTATCGTACCGCGCAGGGTTGCTGGCTGAAGGTGTCCACAGCACAACTGCGGCAGACGGTACGCCATCTGCTCTGGCAACGCCCGGAGCTGGTTGCGCAACTGGCCGTGATGATCGTTGTCCGTCCGCAGCAGCATGACGATGAGGCAATGCTCATCACCCGCCTGCATGAGCTGCGCTGGCAGCTTGCGCAGGTGCGGCGTGATACCCGGCGCACGGTGCCGCTCCTGCTGGCCAGCACCGTCGCGGGGGCGTCTGTCGCTGAGACGCTGTGGCAGTCCGTTCGGGCGGGAAACGCGCCTCAGGTCTGGCAGGCAGATCGCGCCCCGAACAGCCTTGCCCACTGGCTTTCGCAGGGCGATAGCGCCTCCCGCCTGCGGGCGCAGGTGAGGGTGAACGCGCAAGCCCGCTATATGGCAGAGGCGGTGTTACCGGCGCTGACGGCGAACTCGCCGGACATGCCGCCTGCGGTGCCAGCAATGGTGCTCTACCACCAGGCTCCGTCGTCCGCTGTGCCTGCGTTGGCAGACTCTCTCTGGTCTCGCTGGCTGGCGCGTCATACCACTCTCAATCAGCTGCCGGGCTGGCAGCCGGGTACGTTATCGCCAGACGATGCACCACTCCCGGATTGTATTCTGCCGCTGCTGCCGCAGGGTGGCGGCACAACGCCGCGTAACCGGACGCAGCGCCGGGCGTTCTCTCTCTTCACTCTGGCCGTACTGGTCGCTCTGTGCAGCAGCGCATGGAACAACCGTCAGCTGCTGCATCGGCTCGCCTTTGATGTCTCGAGCTATTACCGAATTGGGATGACGGACACCGTGCCAAAAGCCAGGGCGGTGGCACGGCTCCGTAATGATGTGGCGTTGCTCAATAACTGGTCTCGCAACGGTGAGCCGCTGCGCTACGGGCTGGGGCTGTATCGGGGGGAGCAGCTGCGCCCTGCGGTGCTGGCTGCCATTCAGACATACGTTCCGCCACCGCCTCCACAGCCGCCCGTGATCAACAAGGTGATCCAGGGGCCGCAGACGGTACGTCTCGACAGCATGTCGCTGTTTGCTACCGGCCAATGGCAGTTGAAACCCGGATCCACAAAGGTGCTGGTGAATGCGCTGGTGGGTATTAAGGCCAGGCCCGGCTGGCTGATCGTGGTCGCAGGCCATACCGACAGCACCGGGGATGAAAAATCTAACCAGAGCCTCTCTCTGCAACGCGCCGAGTCAGTCCGCAACTGGATGCGTGACACGGGCAGCGTGCCGGAGAGCTGTTTTGCGGTGCAGGGCTATGGCGAAAGCCGCCCGGTCGCAACCAATGACACGCCGGAAGGCCGCGCGCTCAACCGACGTGTCGACATCAGTCTGGTGCCGCAGGCCAATGCCTGCCGGATGCCGGGCAAAACCCCTTTGTCACCCCAGCAGGGTGACGCTAATAAACAATAAGTGGAGATACACAATGGCAATTCCAGTTTATCTGTGGCTGAAAGACGACGGCGGTGCGGACATCAAGGGTTCCGTCGATGTGAAGGATCGTGAAGGCAGCATCGAAGTTGTCGCCCAGGAGCACGATCTCTACATCCCCACCGACAACAACACCGGCAGGCTGACCGGCACGCGCATCCACACGCCGTTCAAATTCACCAAGGAGATCGACTCCTCCAGCCCCTACCTCTACAAGGCGGTGACCACCGGGCAGACCCTGAAATCGGCCGAGTTCAAGTGGTACAAGATCAACGACGCGGGCCAGGAGGTGGAGTACTTCAACACCAAACTGGAGAACGTGAAGGTGGTGAAAGTGAACCCGCTGATGCACGACATCAAAGATCCTGCCAAAGAGAAGCACAACCACCTGGAACAGATCGAGCTGCGTTACGAAAAAATCACCTGGACCTATAAGGACGGCAACATCATTCATTCCGATTCCTGGAACGAACGCGCTACTGCATAACCCCCCCGGCAGACGGTTTTCCGTCTGCTGTTTTTGTTTTCTGAGCGGCCAGCTGTGGGCTGCTGAGCAAACAAAAACACAATCCGCGACCGACCTCGTGCGCTTTGGTCTCCTGGACAACAGGAAACAGCGATGGGCGGTAGCGTGTCCAGGAACTGATAAAGAGAGAGAGTCATGGAAAATCCCGCCGTTCTGCTGCGTCGTCTCAACCCCTACTGCGCCCGTGCGATGGAGGGAGCCGCCTCCCTGTGCCAGACCCGGGCACACGCGGACATTCTGCCGGAGCACTGGCTGCTGAAACTGCTGGAGCAGGGGGAGGGCGACCTCACCGTGCTGGCGCGTCGCTATGAGTGGGATATGGATGCCCTGTGGCAGGACTTACTCGGCTGGCTGAATGCGCTGCCGCGCTCCGTGCGCAGTCGTCCGCAGCTGGCTGAGAGCACGCAGACGCTAATGCAGGACGCCTGGCTGCGGGCCTCGCTGGCAGGTGAAGAATGCATTCGCAGCGTCCATCTGCTGATGGCCCTGGTGGATAAACCGAAACTGGCGCGCTGTGACGGCCTGTGGCCGCTGCTGACTCTGGGCCAGAGCCAGCTGGAACGCCTGCGTCCGCTGCTCGATGCGCAGTCCGATGAGCGCCCGGACGTTCAGCAGGAAGCGGAGCTGGCGCTAGATCATGACGGGGAGCTGAACCCGGCGTTACAGAACGTGCTGGACAGGTTCACCCTCGACGTCACCGCCAGGGCGCGCGAGGGTCACATCGATCCGGTGTATGGCCGCGATACGGAGATCCGTCAGATGGTGGATATCCTCTCCAGACGCCGCAAAAACAATCCTATCCTCGTCGGCGAGCCTGGCGTGGGCAAAACCGCGCTGGTGGAAGGGCTGGCGCTGCGCATTGCCGAAGGCAACGTACCGGAGAGCCTGAAGGCCGTCAGCCTGCGCACGCTGGATCTGGGCCTGCTCCAGGCTGGCGCGGGCGTGAAAGGCGAATTCGAGCAGCGGCTGAAAAACATCATCGATGCGGTGCAGCAGTCGTCCACGCCGGTGCTGCTGTTTATCGACGAGGCGCACACCATTATCGGGGCAGGCAATCAGGCGGGCGGTGCGGACGCCGCCAACCTGCTGAAACCCGCCCTGGCGCGGGGCGAGCTGCGCACCATCGCCGCCACCACCTGGAGCGAGTACAAGCAGTACTTTGAGCGCGATGCCGCGCTGGAGCGCCGCTTTCAGATGGTGAAAGTGGACGAGCCGGATGACGACACCGCCTGTCTGATGCTCCGTGGCCTGAAAACCCGCTACGCGCAGCATCACGGGGTGCATATCACTGACGACGCGGTGCGTGCCGCCGTCACGCTCTCCCGGCGCTACCTCACCGGACGTCAGCTGCCGGATAAAGCCGTGGATCTCCTCGATACCGCCGCCGCCCGCGTGCGCATGAATCTCGATACCGTGCCTGAGCCACTGACCCGCATGAAATCCGCCATCACCGCGCTGGAGCTGGAAAAGCAGGCGCTGCTGGAGGATCTGGCGGTGGGGAACGGCCCGCACGGCGAGCGGCTGGAGGCTATCGATAAAGAAGAGGTGAGCATCATCCTGCAGCTCGACGCGCTGGAGACGCAGTACGGTCAGGAGCTGGCACTCTCCGAACAGCTGCTGGCCTGCCGCGCAGATATCTCCCGCCAGAGGGAGCTTGCCGCTCTGCGGCACCAGCTTGCTGAAGTTCAGCAAAATAATCCTTTGCTGGAGGTGGACGTCGGCGTGCGCACCGTTGCCACGGTTATCGCTGACTGGACCGGCGTGCCGCTCTCCTCATTAATGAAGGATGAGCAGACGGAGCTGCTGAGCCTTGAAGCCGCACTCGAAAAACGGGTGGTCGGACAGGAGGCGGCGCTGAACGCCATCGCGCAACGCCTGCGTGCCGCCAAAACCGGGCTTGCACCAGAGAACGGGCCGCAGGGCGTGTTCCTGCTGGTCGGCCCGAGCGGAACCGGCAAAACCGAAACCGCGCTGGCGCTGGCGGATGCGCTGTTCGGCGGCGAGAAGTCCCTTATCACTATTAACCTTTCCGAGTACCAGGAGCCGCACACTGTCTCGCAGCTGAAAGGCTCGCCCCCGGGCTACGTTGGCTACGGGCAGGGCGGCATCCTGACTGAAGCGGTGCGCAGGCGTCCCTACAGCGTGGTGCTGCTCGATGAAGTGGAGAAGGCGCACCGGGACGTGATGAACCTCTTCTACCAGGTCTTCGATCGCTGCTTTATGCGCGACGGTGAAGGGCGGGAGATTGACTTCCGTAACACGGTGATCCTGATGACCGCCAACCTCGGCAGTGACCACATCATGCAACTGCTGGATGACCAGCCGGACGCCACCGATGTCGACCTGCACGAACTGCTGCGCCCCATACTGCGGGATCACTTCCAGCCCGCGCTGCTGGCCCGCTTCCAGACCGTGATCTACCGCCCGCTGGGGCAGCAGGCGATGCGCACCATCGTGGGGATGAAGCTTGATCAGGTCAGCCAGCGGCTGGCCCGCCATTACGGCATGACAACGGCTATCGACGAGAGCCTGTATGACGCCCTGACCAGTGCCTGCCTGCTGCCGGATACCGGGGCGCGCAACATCGACAGCCTCCTTAATCAGCAGATCCTGCCGGTGCTGAGCCAGCAGCTGTTAAGTCGTATGGCGGCGGGACAGAAGCCGCAGCGGCTGACGCTGAGCTGGAGTGAGGAGGCGGGAATTGGGCTGGATCTGGACGAAGGGGAAATAAACCATGAGTGACGCGACCTCCCCGCTGTTCAGCCACAGCCATAACCTGCTGAAGGTGCGCGGCTGTCAGTCGCTGCTGGATGTACTCTGCTTTGAAGGTCAGGAAGCGCTGAGTGAACCGTTCTGCTACACCATTGAATTCACCAGCCCGGATAAGACCATCACGCCGCAGCAGATGCTGATGCAGGACGCGTCGCTGACCCTGCAGGCTCCGGTTGATCAGGGTTTCGGGATCGGGGTTCAGCAGCCGGTACGCACCCTCCAGGGAACAGTTACCGGTTTTGAACGTCTCTCCACCTCAAGGGATGAAACGCGCTATTGCCTGACGCTGCAGCCGCGGCTGGCCCTGCTCTCAAGAAGCCACCAGAACCGGATTTACCAGGATATGTCGGTGCCAGATATTGTGGACCACATCCTGCGCACCCGCCACGACATGCGCGGGGAGGACTTTGTTTTCACCCTGGCAAATGAGTATCCGCGCCGTGAGCAGGTGATGCAGTACAACGAGGATGACCTGACCTTTATCTCCCGCCTGCTGGCGGAGGTGGGGATCTGGTACAGCATCACGGCAGACACCCGGCTCAGTATTGACGTGGTGGCGTTTTACGATGACCAGCGCTATGTCGAACAGGGGCTGACGCTGCCGTCGGTTCCGCCCTCCGGGCAGCATGACAGCGGCACCGAGTCGGTGTGGGCGCTGAAAAGCCATCATCACGTGGTGGAGAAGTCAGTCTTTACCCGCAGCTATAACTACCGCAACGCGCCGGAGGACATGAACCTCAGCACGGATGTGTCGCCGGGCGACAGCACCACCTGCGGCGAGGCGTATCACTGGGGGGACAACTACCTGACGCCGGGCAACAGCGACCAGCGTGACCCGGAGCCGGAGAGCGGGGCGTTTTACGCCCGTATCCGCCACGAGCGTTACCTGAACGGTCAGGTGCAGCTGAACGGCGAAACCACCTGCGCGACGCTGGCCCCCGGCCAGGAGCTGAAGGTGACCGGCGGCGAGGAGGTAGCTGATACCTTCCGTCAGGGGGTGGTGATCACCCGCATTCACAGCCGCGCCCGGCGTGACCGCAGCTTTGAGGTCACCTTTCACGCTATCCCGTTCTCAGAGCGTTACTGTTTCCGCCCGGCCACCATCGCTAAACCCGTGATGGCGGGGACGCTTCCGGCGAGAGTGACCAGCACGAAAACCAACGATATCTATGGCCATATCGATCGCGACGGGCGCTACCGCGTCAGCCTGCTGTTTGACCGCGATCGCTGGTCTCCGGGTGAAGAGAGCCTGTGGGTGCGCCAGTCCCGGCCGTATGCCGGGGACACTTACGGTCTGCACCTGCCGCTGCTGGCGGGCACCGAGGTGGCGATAGCCTTTGAGCACGGCGATCCGGACCGGCCCTATATCGCCGGCGTTCTGCACGACTCGGCGCACCCGGATCATGTGACTATCTATAACTACAAGCGCAACGTGCTGAGAACCCCGGCGAATAACAAGATCCGCCTCGACGACACGCGCGGAAAGGAGCACGTGAAGATCAGCACCGAGTACGGCGGCAAGAGCCAGCTTAACCTCGGGCACCTGGTGGACAGCGAAAGGAATCAGCGCGGCGAGGGGGTAGAGCTGCGTACGGACAGCTACGGGGCCATTCGTGCCGGAAAGGGCATATTCATGACCGCCGACGGACAGCCGAAGGCACAGGGGCAACAGCTGGCGATGGAGCCGGCGCTGTCACGGCTTTCAGCGGCGCTGGTGGAGATGCAGTCGCTGGCGGCCAGCGCGCAGCAGGCACAGGCGCTGGCAGCAGATGTCGGACGTCAGCAGAGGCTGTTGCAAAAGAAGCTCGACCGGCTTCAGCAGGCGGTGCTGCTGGGCACGGCTCCGCAGGGTGTGGCGCTGGCAAGCGGCGACGATATGCTGCTGTCGGCGCAGGAAAATATGACGCTGGTCGCCGGTAAGCAGCTGGATATCGGGGCGCAGAAAGATTTCACCCTGGCAGCGGGAAAACAGATCGGCCTCTGGAGCCAGCAGGGTGGGAAGTGGTTTGCCTCGCAGGGCGATATTGATATTCAGGCGCAGGGGGGAGCTATCACCACCTGGTCAACGCAGGACACGCATATCACCAGCGGTAAAAAACTGGTCATAACCGCCCAGGATGAGCTGACGCTGATATGCGGGGGCGGGTACATCAAAATTAAGGGCGGAAACGTGGAGACTGGCGGTCCGGGTAAGCTGCTGGTGAAAAACCAGGGCATATCCAAACAGGGAACCGCAAATATGCAGGGAGTAATGAAGACGTTTGAAGCCGGGAGCTTTGATGAGCGGTTTGCATTATTACATCCTGTTAGCAAAGAACCCATCGCCAACAGGCGGTTTCGCCTTACGTTGCCGGATGGATCTGTGCAGGAAGGTGTAACTGATTCCTATGGAAAAACGCCTCTGATTCAGGGGAAGACTCTGGACGATGTTATTTTTGAACTGCTTAAAGAGGATTAAGAATGAATTCTATTAAAGAGGCGATTTTTCGCCTCGTAGGAATATCGGGGATCATACTGTCATGCTTTTCTCTCTCCGGATGTATCGTAACATCAGGTGCCGCCTTCGGCGCTGCATCGGGGGCGATGGAGGCAAAAGGTGTTGGCAATGATTTCAAATATTACCTTTTCGATGTCCCGCCGCAGGTTATTTACCGGATTGACGATCATCGATTTTTTACGCTGGAGAACTATAAGGATTGCGATCATGGAGGCATTGTTTATTACCATGATACGAATAAAAATATAAAAGAGTATATTAATGGTGGCTCGGACAGTAACTCTATTTTAACAGCGAATCCGATGATGTCGTGGAAGGGGCAGTTTATTTATGCTGCTTCAGATAAAGTGCTGGCATTTATGAGTCGTTATCCGCTCATGAGCGACAGGGATACGCATAGTGGTGTTTTTTTAACCTATAAAATAAATGGAAAATATGGGGAAATAAAAGTGGCTGGAGATACCGATCCTGGATTTAGAACGATCTTGGTAGTTACAGATGATAATGTTTATATTAAATCTCGTGGTTCGTTAAATTTATCATATTCTTTGCCTGCAAAGAAAATAGATTCTATGGGTACATCAATGGATCAACCAAGATCGGCTGAGGGTGAAAAATGGCCTAATGACCATACACCTTCTGGCGCTATACGTTTTACCTGCGATATGTCAATAAGGCCCACTAACGTCAGCGTAACACCGGAACAGGTTTATGCTACTGATGCCAAAGGAATCCCTCATCATGAGTAATACACAACCAGAACCCCTACGTGATGCGCCGATAAGTATTGATGATAATGGTAAACCAAGCTGGCGGGGGATGTGCTCGTATAAAAACATTAAAGTACGCTCCGCCAGTAATTTAAGATGGGCTGTAGGGATATGTGGACTGCTGCTGTCTTGCTTTTCGCTTTCTGGATGTATCGTAACATCAGGGGCCGCTTTCGGCGCTGCATCGGGGGCGATGGAGGCAAAAGGTGTTGGCAATGATTTCAAATATTACCTTTTCGATGTACCACCGCAGGTTATTTACCGGATTGACGATCATCGGTTTTTCACATTGGAGAATTATAAGGATTGCGATCATGGGGGCATTGTTTATTACCATGATACGAATAAAAACATAAAAGAGTATATCAATGGTGGCTCGGATAGTAACTCTATTCTCGAACCGAACCCTACGTTATTTTGGAAGGGAGGGGTTGTTTATGCTGCTTCACCTAATGTGATAGCTTATCCAGAGGTGCATCATAGTTATAGCGATAGAGAGTTAAATAACGGTGTTTATTTGTATCACTCTAATAATGGTTATAAGATGAATATATATTTGTCAACTGACTATTACCGAGGAGACGATCTTACTGTTTTTATCAATGATAATGATGTTTATCTTAAAGGCTCCCCACCCTTTAGCAAGCATTTTGAAGTTGTGGATTATAAACTGCCATTTTCTGGTAATGAAGATTACTATGATGTAAAAATACCAGAGAGAGTAAAGACGCCATCAGGTGCTATACGCTTTACCTGCGACATGTCAATAAGGCCCACGAATGTCAGCGTAACACCGGAACAGGTTTATGCTACGGATGCCACAGGGATCCCTCAATATGAATAAACTACAGTCAGAGCCCTTACGCGATGCGCCAATGAGTATTGATGATAATGGTAAACCAAGCTGGCAGGGAAAGTGTTCGTATAAAAATATCAAAGTACGTTCTGCCTGCTATCATCCGATTCAATTTCCAGGGCTGATTATTTTTGTTCATGGGGTCAATTCTGAAGGTGAATGGTATGATTCGGCTGAAAAAAACTTATGTATAGGTTTAAATAAAAGGTTATATCTACCGGAGAATATGTTATTAGCTCCTAATATTTATCAGACGGGTGAAAATCAGCTCCGGGAAGTAGCTAATCTTGATGCCAGTCGTTCTCCGGTGATCCGTTTTTACTGGGGATATAGCGCAGAACCAGGTGACGAAGATCAGTATCAGATCCCGCTGCGTAACCTGGCAGGCGACGATTATCACGACCTGAAAAAATATCAGAAGCTGCCCGATGCACAAATTGCTGCTCGCGGCCCATGGTACTGGGGGGGCGGTCCGTTCCAAAACGGCTGTAACCAGCTGGTATCGCTGTGGAGCGACCAGGGTTTCAGTAAATGGCTAAAACAGACGCCGATCCCGTTCAGTGTTCAGTTTGTTAATACCGAGCTGGATCGCCTGCTGGCCAATGCGCCTGCCCGCCACTATTACGCTCATGCCGCTCGGCGGCTGGCGGATTTGTTGAATACTATCCGCAGCACTTACCCGAAAGATACGGTGACGCTGGTTTCGCACAGTCAGGGCACGATGATTGCTATGGCCGCAACGCTGCTGGCGGATAAAGCGCCGGATGCCCTGTTTGTCATGAACTCGCCCTATGCCATGGAACATAAAGCCATAGATCGGTTTTCGTATCCTTTTGCGGAATGTATTTCCACCAGGGCGCGGCAGAAGACCTTTGCCACCATTGTCGAAAAGGTGGCAAAGCAGGCCGGTCATCTCTCAGAAGCCGACTATGGGCGTTTGGTAGTGGGTATAGATGCCGATGGTAGGAGCTGGAAACCCACCGGCATGGCCGATAACGGTATACCCGAGCGAGATAATCATGGACGCACATGGATCTACTGTAATGCCCACGATCGGGTGATGGGGATGAGCGCGCTGCTCAGTATTGGCTGGCAGGGATTGCCCAACGATGAGTGTGGGGTAACCAACCGATTATTGGTTACTTACCAGGGACATCTGTTCCAGCGGATGATGGCCCGCGAAACGTCCTGTGGGGATACGCCCCGCCAGGATACACCCTTTGGCCGTCTCCCGCCAGCGGGAGCGCCGTTCTGGGATGATGGCGGGCAGCTGGGCGTCTATGATGCGCCGCCGCCTGAACAGACGCTGTACATCAACGGCGAAAAAGTTCCCAAACCGATTACTGCCAAGGAGATGGTTGGGTTTGATGCCACCCGGGTGGGGTTGCAAAAAAAGAATGAGAAAAATACCGGTGAAGAGGGCTACGGCTGGGGACAATATTCAGTCACTAGGGATGGTAACAGGACCTGGCATGACAACACCTTCCGCTGGTATGCCTCGCTGTACCCGGAGCAGTGGGTAACGGACAAAGGAACCATGGGCTGGTATCCGCAGAATTCAAAAGATGCGCGGCAGAATCGTCGCCGGGAAACCCGTGCGGAAAAAGATGCCCGGCTGCGGATGTTTGTCTCCCAGCCCAGCGATCACAGTTCTCTTCCTTCAAATCCTTTTTTTATGAGACAGGTCGTAGCGTACGACCTGCCAATTGGCATCTGCGAAAGTTCAAACGATAAGAGCTTCCTCGAACAGCTACGCCGGATGGCGGACTGGCAGTATTCGGATCCCTATTTCCACACTGGCAAACATCCGAAATACAGTAGGCCAGCGGAAGTGGATGCCGAGAGCGCCGGATGCATCGGGCCGGAAGAGATGGCCGAGATGAAGAAAATGGAAGCTCAGCAGGGCCATCATTAACAGAGAGTGGATATGCCTAAACGTGTTGTAGTCCTTAACGATGCCACCTCCCACGGTGGTCGGGTGATTTCTACATCATCCACGTTTGAAATTATGGGGAAAAATGCGGCGCTGCTGAATGACACCGTGTCCTGTCCAGAGCACGGTTCCAATCCGATCGTGGAATGCGATATGAGCTATGAGGAAAACGGTAGAGGAATTGTCGTGCATGGCTGTAAGAGCGCCTGTGGTTCGGTGGTGTATGCCAGCCTGCCGGATATGGAGATTGATTAATGGGATGGTCCTTACCCAATATTCCCGCCAGGGATAAAGCCCCCGCCTGGTCACCCTGGATTTGTCTGTTAATCATTGTCGCAGGTCTATTTGTCGCACTGGTTCAGGCGGTGATGCATTCGCCTGCTGGCGGATTTCCCACGCTTGCTAGCGGCTACTGGCTACCGCTGACTGCCTATACTCTGGTAGGTATCGCGGCGGCCATAACGTTGTATCTATTATGGTGGGAAACCCAGTCTTATTGGGTTTGCAATTGGAATAACTGGCGTCAGGGTACGCGCCTGGCCTGGCAATATCATGCGCACCAGCATCTTTGCGTCGTCCGGCACGCGGTACTGACTGCGGATCCTCAGCTGCTTCCCCGCCTGGCGGGTGGTGTGACCGAGCATCAGGATGACGTTTCTCCCCTGACGCTGGCCACAGATAAGCCTGTGATCCCTGGTATTTTCCGTTTTGAGCAGCTCTGCCAGCAGTTAATCCAGCAGTGCAGAGCGTCGTTTATTCAGCGGTATTCTTCCGGCCAGTTGACGGTGCTGATACAGACGGCCTCTATGGATAAGGAGAGGGAAGAGGAGGCCTTTTCCCGCCTATGGGCCGCCGAAGGGTTGCCGTGGACGCCAACGATTCAGTGTTTGCCTGACGAGTTGTTGTGTCATGGCTGGAATCGACGTTTACAGACTACACGTACTCCCGTACTGGTGCTGGCATTGCATTACCGCCAGCCGGAGGAAAATTTACCTGAATTTGCCTGTGCGCTGATGTTGTTCCCTGAGGCGATGCTGAAACCCGCAGAACGACGGGATGCGGTGCGAGTATTTCGCGCCATGCCGCTGAATGCAAGTGCGTTACCTCGTGAGCTAGCCGAGTTGCGCGATATCGCCCAGCAGCCAGCCGGGATAAAGCATCTGGTCTGGTACAGCGGGTTATCTGCATCATCTGCACAGGCGCTGGGGCGGGTGGTAAATGAACTACCTCTGCCTCTGCATGCGGATATCGCCACCGCTGGCATTATCGATTTTGCCAAAATCAGCGCAGATTACGGTTATCTGACCGGATGGCTGATGATGGCTGCGGCAACAGAGATGGTCAATTACGGTCCGGGGAGTCACTGGCTATTACAGGCGGATAATAAGCAGGCTTTCGCAATGGTCGTGGGTAATAGTCTGCCGGTGATCCGTGATGAAGAGGTGAGGCTTTCTCCACTGCCTTATCCAGCAGGGTCACTCTGCCTGGCGATACTGCTCAACATAGCGGCTTTCAGTGCTTTAGCTCGTTTTTCTACAGGCTGGCTTTTTTCCTGGTACGGCGTGCTCAGTATGCTGTTGTCGCTGATCGTTACGCTGCCGGGAAGCGTGTTTCTTCTGCGCCGCACCCTCGCTTCTCTGCAACGCCCGCGCTTTATTCAGGCTGCCGGACTGGCCCGAAAGGAATAATCCACCATGAAAAGGTTTTTACACATACTTGGGGCAGCCCTCTTTGTGCTTGCCGTTTTGTCGGCACTGCTGTTTTTGTTGGCACAGCTATCACCTTTCTTTGCAACCGTAGGCGAACACGCATCCTGGATAGCGTTACTGGGGACGGTTTTTCTGACCGGTACGCTGTGTACGCTGATTTTTTTCCTTATTCCTTTCCTGAAAAACGATACGCCGGTGCTCCCACTGGAGAGTTATTCAACAGGCGCGGTGGCTGATACGCAGGAAGGAAATGCCCCTCTTTTTTTGCTAAAAAAACACCTCCGCCGCCGCTATACCTCTCTCTGGCGCTACAAAGTCCGCCTTTTACTGGTCTGTGGAGAGGACAAACACATCGCCGCCATCGCCCCTGGCCTTGCTGAAAAACAGTGGCTGGAGGGGCATCGGACGGTGCTGATTTACGGCGGCAGCCTGTCTGCTTTACCTGATGCCGAACGTCTGAACGCCCTGCGTAAGCTACGCCGCAACCGTCCACTGGACGGCATTGTGCTGGCGCTTGATGAGGCACAGGCCACCACCGGTACGCTTGACAATGCTCTTCGCACGCTCGAACAGTTCGGAGAGGCGCTGCACTACCAGCCACCGGTCTATTTGTGGCAGGTATGCGACACGCTGTGGCCCCAGGATAACCGTGCCAGCCAGACGGTGGGGGTGCTGTTTCCGGCGCGGGCCACGCCAGAGACGGTTGAACGGCAGCTTCGCGCCATTCTGCCCTCCCTGCGTCAGCAGGGCATGCAACAGCTGTGCGCCAACCCGACCCATGATTTTCTGCTGCGGGTGGGACACTCTCTTGAGGAGAGCGGCATTGCCTGCTGGCGTGCGCTGCTGATGCCGTGGCTGACGGAGCACCTAAAGCGTATTCCGCTGCGTGGCCTGATGTTCAGCCCGGCGCAGGCAGGGGAAAAAGTAACGGATGAGGCGCTTCACCCTCACAGCTGGTCCGCCCCGGCAGCGTGGCAGGGGGTGATGACAGACTGTGAACGAGCTCGCGGCGTGCAGGTAGGGATGCCGTGGCAGCGTACGCTGGGCGTTACCCTGCTGACGCTGGTGGTCCTGTGGGGCGCGGGCAGCCTGCTCTCCTTTATCATTAACCGTCAGCATATTGTGACCGCCACGGAACGGGCGCAGCAGCTGGTTAACCATCCGGTAGTCAGTGATGAGCAGCTGGTGGCCTTGCAGGTGCTGCTTAACGATCTCGCACGTTTACAGCGCCAGCAGGCGCACGGCGCGCCCTGGTATCAGCGTTTCGGTCTCGACCACAGTGCGCAGCTTTTTGCTGCGCTGATGCCCTGGTACACGCAGGCGAATAACCGCTTGATACGCGATGCGGCAGTGCAGGCGCTCACGCAGCAGTTGACGGCGCTGACGAACCTACCGCCGCGCAGTTCGCAACGGGCACGGCGTGCAAAAGCCGGTTATGACCAGCTGAAAGCGTACCTGATGATGGCGCGTCCGGACAAAGCAGATGCGGCGTTTTACACGCGGGTAATGACAGGCGCTCAGCCTGCCCGTGACGGCATCTCTTCGGCGATATGGCAGAGTATCGCACCCGATCTGTGGGCCTGGTACATGCAGAACCTGCCGTCACAGCCTGCCTGGACAATAACGCCGGATGCCGCGCTGGTGACGCAGGCGCGGCAGGTGTTACTGGAGCAAATCGGTCAGCGTAATGCTGAGAGCACTCTGTACGAGACCATGCTCACTCAGGTGCGCCGAAACTATGCCGACATGACCCTTGAGGATATGACCCCGCAGACCGATGCAAGCCGTCTCTTTACCACCCGGGAGGTGGTGCCGGGAATGTTTACCCGCCAGGCATGGGAGGGCGGCATCCAGGATGCAATTGATAAAGCGGTGGCCTCCCGGCGCGACGAGATTGACTGGGTCCTGAGCGATAACCGGAAAAGCGTCTCAGGGGATGTCTCCCCGGAGGCGTTGAAGCAGCGCCTGACGGACCGCTATTTCGCCGACTTCGCCGGTGCGTGGCTGAACGTCTTAAACAGTATCCGGCTTAACCCGGCGCATACTATTGCGGATGTCACCGACCAGTTAACGCTGGCCAGCGATGTTCGCCAGTCGCCGTTGATTGCCCTGATGAATACCCTGGCGTACCAGGGGCAGACCGGCCAGCAGAGAGAGGCAATATCTGACTCGCTGGTAAAGTCGGCAAAAAACCTGCTGGGTAAGGGCGATAAACCGGTGATTGACCAGCAGGCTGCCGGGCCTGTCAGCCCCCTAGACGGCACGTTCGGACCACTCCTTGCTCTGATGGGGAAAAACAACGCGCAAAACGTGATGGCGGCGGACAGTTCGCTCAGCTTACAGACCTATTTAACCCGCCTGACCCGCGTGCGCCTCCGACTTCAACAGGTGGCAAGCGCGCCCGATCCGCAGGCGATGATGCAGCAGCTGGCGCAGACCGTATTTCAGGGAAAAAGCGTGGATCTCACCGATACCCGGGAATACGGCAGCCTGATGGCGGCGAGCCTGGGCGAAGAGTGGAGTGGTTTTGGACAGACAATGTTTGTCCAGCCCCTGACCCAGGCCTGGGAGACGGTGTTACAGCCCTCAGCGGCTAGCCTGAACGAGGCGTGGCAGCGCTCTATTGTCGCTAACTGGCATGCGGCATTTGACGGGCGCTATCCCTTTTCCGCAGGCAAAAATGACGCCTCGCTGCCGATGCTGGCGGCATTTATCCGTCGCGACAGCGGTCGTATTGACCGTTTCCTTACCAGCCAGCTGGGTGGTGTGCTGCACCGGGAGGGCAGTAGCTGGGTGGCAGACAGCACCCACAGCCAGGGGCTGGCGTTTAGTCCGGCATTCCTCAGGGCGATTAATCAGCTGAGCGAGTTATCTGACATTCTGTTTACCGACGGCAGCCAGGGCATCAGTTTTGAGATGCAGGGCGTGGCCATGCCGGAGATTGTCGAGACCCAGCTGACCCTCGACGGGCAGACGCTGCACTATTTCAACCAGCTTGCCGACTGGCAGAGCTTCCGCTGGCCGGGGGTGGTTAACAAACCGGGTGCGATGTTGACCTGGACCTCCACGGCGGCAGGCGCACGGCTGTTTGCTAACGACAGCGGTCCCTGGGGCGTTATCCGTCTGCTAGAGAGGATGAAGCGGCAAAAGGAGAGCAACGGCCTGTACCGTCTGACCCTTACCGCGCCGGACAACCGACAGCTTCAGTGGCTACTGCGCACGGAGCTTGGTGACGGCCCGCTGGCGCTGCTGAAGCTACGCAACTTCACGCTTCCGGCGCAGATATTTAGCGTAGACACGCTGAACGCAAAACGGACGAATGACAATGAACTCGATGCAAATGAAAGGAGTGAATAATGGCGTCCGTTGATTCCCTGCTGGCCGCCTGTCAGCTACGGGCAGACGCGCAGGCGCAGGAGGCACAGTCCCGCCTTGCCCTGTGGGAAAACTGGCTGAAGCCCATCTCTGATGACAATCCCACCGGCGGCGATCCCGGCTATGACGACGATTTTCAGCAGATGCGTGAGGAGGTTAACAAGCTCTCCGGCGCAGACACGGCGCTGATTTGCCAGCTCGCGGAAAAACTGCTGACCACCACCAGCAAGGATATCCGCGTTGCGACGTATTACACCTGGGCGCGGTTGCATCGTGATGGGGAAGCGGGGCTGGCGGATGGACTCGAACTGCTGGCTGGCCTGATGCAGCGCTTTGCTACACGGCTCCATCCGCAGCGGGAGCGCAGCCGGAAAGCGGCGCTGGAGTGGCTGGCCAGCAGCCGGATGCTGGACAGTCTGCTGCTCTACCCGGAGGTGACCAAAACCGACGCCGGACGCATTGTCGGGGCGCTGTGGCTGATTGAGCGAGCAGTGGAACAGATGGCAGCAGACGATCCCCCGCAGCTCGGAGCTCTGTATGGCGCGCTGGAAACCCGTCTGTTGAAATCCGGCGGTATGGATGCGGTCGTGCCACAGAACGTCAGCGAGGGCAGCCACACCACGCCCCCGTTCGGCAGCGTGCCGCCGTTGGCGGGCATTGCATCAGGGCAGGAGCTGCTGACCCAGGCACGTACCCTGGCAGACTACCTGAGAAGCCAGCCGGACGGTTGGCTGGCCGCCCATCGGCTGATTAAAAATATCCGGCATGACACCCTGCATCAGCTCCCGCCGCTCTCAGCCGACGGTAAAACCCGCATCGAACCGCCCAAGCCGGAACAGCGAGCCCAGCTGAAACGGCTATACCTGCAACAGAGCTGGCGTGAGCTGATGGAGGAGGCGGACAGCCTGCTGTCGCGCGGCGCTAATCACCTATGGCTGGACGTGCAGTGGTATTTGCACCAGGCGCTGGTGAAATCCGGGCGGGAGGCCGAGGCCGCCATTATTCAGGCTGATCTAAAAGGCGTGCTCTCGCGTCTACCGGGGCTGGAGACGCTGGCTTTTAACGACGGCACGCCGTTCGCTGATGAAGTGACCCTCAACTGGATCCAGCAGCAGGTAAAGGATAACCCTGCGGGCTGGCAGGACAATACTACGGCCGCGTCTGCGAGGGTATCCGGCGACGACGATATTCTGCTCCTGGAGCCGGAAGCGCTCACGCTGGCCGACAGCGACGGTCCTGATGCGGCGCTGGCCTGGTTGCAGGCCCGTCCTGGGATCGCCACGCCACGCAGCCGCTGGCTGCTGCGTTTACTGATGGCGCGCATTGCCGAACAGACGGGCAAAAACGAACTGGCCCTGCACCTGCTGGCGGAGCTGGATTGCCTGTCGGCAACCCTGACCCTGACGCAATGGGAGCCGGGCCTGCTGTTTGAGGTGAAGGCAAGAAGGCTGAAACTGCTGCGCATGAAGGCCGGACGCAGTGAAGCAGAGAAGATCCGCCTACAGCCGGAGATGGAGACGTTGCTGGCTGGGCTGATCGCCCTCGATCCCTCAAGAGCTGCCGTGCTGTGCAGCTGACGCTTTTATTCACATCCTGATATCTGAGATATGCAATGGACGACTTAACCCTGCGTTATTTTGACGCTGAAATGCGCTATCTGCGCGAAGCGGGTGAGGAGTTTGCCCGCGCCCATCCTGACCGAGCCGCAGCGTTAAACCTCGACAAAGCGGGTGCCCGCGATCCCTATGTGGAACGGCTGTTCGAAGGTTTTGCCTTCCTGATGGGGCGGCTGCGCGAAAAGCTGGACGACGACCTGCCGGAGCTGACTGGCGGGCTGGTCAGCATGATCTGGCCGCACTATCTGCGCACCATTCCCTCCCTCTCCATCGTAGAGTTTTCTACCGACTGGCGGGAGATGAAGGAGCCGGTCACTGTGGCCAAGGGGTTTGAGGTGCGCTCGCAGCCCATCGGTGAAAAGCGAACCCGCTGCCGCTATACCACCACCCAGCCGCTGACCCTGTTGCCGCTGTCGCTTTCTCATGCAGGTATCACCACCGAGCCGGACGGGCGTTCGCTGATCCGCCTGCGTTTTGAGTGCGGACCGCTGGCAGACTGGCGCACTATTGATTTAAGCCGCCTCCCGCTGTACCTGAATGCCGACGCCGCGCTGGCCTGTGCGCTGCACGAAGCGTTCACGCTCAATGTAGCGAAAGTGGGTATCCGCTTTCCCGGCGATATCGACCGCAGGCCGCTGGACGCCCATTTTGCCGTCTGCGGCTTTGGCAAGGACGAGGCGCTGCTGCCGGAAAGTGGTGGCTTTAGCAGCTACCAACTACTGCTGGAGTATTTCACCTTCCGCGAGAAGTTTATGTCTGTGGCACTGCGCGGGCTGGAAAACGTCGTCTTTCCGGAGAACCTCCCCTGGTTTGAAATCGATCTGGTGCTGGATCAAGCGTGGCCCCACGAGTTTTCCTTTTCAGCGAAGCAGATCCGGCTGCACTGCGCCCCGGTGATTAACCTCTTCCCGCTCGAATCTGACCCGCTGCAGCTGGACATGCTCCAGACCGAGTACCTGCTGCGTCCGATGCGCATTCAGGACGGGCATACGGAAATTTACTCTGTAGATTCCGTCACCTCCTCGCGCCACTCCGGACACCAGCTGTATGTGCCGTTCACCAGCTTTCGCCATAAAGGGGGCATGCTGCGCCACGACGCGCCGGAATACTATTACCACACGCGAGTGAAGCGCGGTGCTTCCGGGCTGCACGATACCTGGCTGATCCTCGGTGGGGAGGCGTTCGATAACCACACCGTACCGGAGGACGAAAAACTCTCCCTCAGTCTGACCGGAACGAACGGCCAGCTACCGCGTCGGGCGTTGCAAAGTACGCTGCTGGATACGGTGGTCAAGTCCACCACCTCGCGTATCCAGGTGCGCAATCTCTGTGCGCCCACGCTGCCGTGTTACCCGCCGGATCGGGACCGCTTTCACTGGCGGGTGCTCAGCCATTTGGGCAGCAGCTTTCTGTGGATGATGGATAACGCCGATGTTCTGCGCGGCGCGCTGGCGCTGTATGACTGGACGGATAACGAGATGAATCGCCGCCGTCTGGCGGCCATTGTCGATGTTAAACACGGCGAGGTTGAGCGATTTGAACAGGGGCACTTTATGCGGGGCGTACAGATAGAGGTGACCCTGGACAGCAACGGTTTTGCTGGACACGGCGATATTTGCCTGTTTGGTGAGATGCTCAACCGCTTCTTTGCCCTGTACACCGATATCCACCTCTTTAACCGTTTGATCCTGATACTGCAACCTACCGGAGAACGTCTTGAATGGCAGGAGAACCACAACCGCCGCATTCCCGGTTAAGCCTTAGGCTTGAGCGGGATATCCACCGCATCAACTTCTACCGTTTCTGTCAGCTGCTGGAGAAATCGCGCCCTGAGGCACCCGCGCTCGGTATCACGCTGAGCCCGGCGGACGACCCGGTGCGCTTTCGCCCGCATCCGGGGATGGGCTTCCCGGTCAGCGAGCTAAAGGCAGTGGAATATGATGAGGATAACCCTGACGCGCCGCCGACGGTGCGCACGACCTTTATGGGGCTGTACGGCGTGGATTCGCCGCTGCCCACCGCCTGGCTGGATGACATTGCGCAGCGGCGGGAGGGGCATGAGGCGCAGGAAGCGTTTCTCGATATCTTTAACCACCGCATTCTGACGCAGTTTTACCGTATCTGGCGCAAGTATTCCTACCCGGCAACCTTTGAGGCCGGGGGCAGGGACCGCACCTCCCAGAGTCTGCTGGGGCTGATTGGCCTGGGCATTCCCGGCACGGATAACCATATCGCCACCCCAGTATCGCGTTTTCTGGCGCTCCTTGGCGTGATGCGACTGCCGGGTCGTACCGAAGAGGGGATTCAGGCGCTGGTGCGGCTGCTGGCTCCTCGCACGCAGGTGACCGTCACGCCGCACTCTCCGCGCCCGGTTTACATCGATCGTCCGCTGGGTTTTTACGGCGATGACGATTTCCAGCTCGACGGATATACGGTGCTTGGCGATGAAACGACAGAGATTGGCAGCCAACTGCTGATTGCCCTGTATACCGAAGACCACGCGGAGGCGCAGAGCTGGCTGCCGGCGGGGCAGACCTATGACGATTTTCTGGTGCTGCTGCGGGTCTACCTCGGCTGGCGCTATAGGGCGCTTATCCAGCTGACCGTTCCCACGCAGTTGCTGCCCGCCCCGGTGCTGGGCGAGACGCCCTTTGTCCTCGGCATGACCGGCGTTCTGGGCATGGAGGGCGATGACGTCCCGCCGGATCTGCCTGCCACCTTCACCATCGAGGCGGGGAACTACCGTGGTATGTCACCCGCCGTTACATCACAAGGAAACCGACGTGTTGCGTACTCTGTTGATTAAACGACTCTCTTTGCTGCTGCTGCCACCGTTGCTGGCGGGGTGCGGCCTGACGCAGAGCGTCAGCGACGGCACGGCGTCCGTAGTGAAGTCTGTTTTTTATAAGCAGGTGAAAACCCTGCATCTGGACATCACCGCCCGCCAGGCATTGAATACCGACGGCCAGGAGAATACCTCCCTGTCGGAACCGCTGATGGTGCGGGTCTACCAGCTTAAGGACCGTAAGATCTTTGATAAAACCGTCTACCAGCAGCTGCTGACGCAGGGCGATGAGGCGCCGGGCGCGGATCTGCTTGCCAGCCGCAGTCTGGTGGTGAAGCCAGGGGAGGATGTCAGCCTGGATATGCCGTTGGATGACAAGGCGCAGTTTGTCGCCGTGGTGGCGCTGTTCCGCGCACCGGAGATGGCGAAAAATAGCTGGAAACGGGTGTTGTCTCGCGACGAGCTCGATCCAGACAGGCCCCGCGTGATTGAAGCCGAGCAGAACCGGCTGATCCTGCAACCGTTGAAGGATGATTGACTATGTCGGCACGCCATAGCGCCCCCTCACTCTACGAAATATTCTACGGCAATTTCACCGGCGACCTCGACCTGAACCAGGTCAGTGAGCAGAACCAGACGATCCTGTCAGTGCTGGACAACATGCAGCGTATTCTGAACTGTCGCGCCGGGACGCTGGCGCACCTGCCGGACTACGGTCTGCCGGATATGACCAAAATCCTGCAGGGGATGCCGGGAACCGCACATCAGCTGATGGGAACCCTGTCAGCCGTATTGCTTAACTATGAGCCCCGGCTGAAGAAGATTGAGGTCGTCCTGCTGGACCAGACGATCCCCGGCGAGCTGCGTTATGCCATTGATGCCGAACTCAGAGGTGTCGGACTTGTGCGCTATGGCACCGAGTTTATGCCGGAAGGGCGGGTGCTGATCCGCCACCTGAAGCAACAGAACTATGTCAGTTAAAACACAAGTCAGTTAGAAAATCCCTGTCTGTCAATTCACGGATACATCGATCATGAAACACATAGAACCCCGACATCTCAGGACGGGCGACGATCCGCGTCCGTTCCCTGACTTCATTGCGTTGCGCAATGAAATGAGCAAGCTGACGCATCCGGCCAGGCCGGATATTGACTGGAAGCGGGTAGGGCAGCTCTCCCTCTCCCTGTTTGAAAAAAATGGCGTTGAGTTGCAGACAGCGGCCTGGTATACCCTGGCGCGCAGCCATCTGGCGCGGGTGGCAGGCATGCACGAAGGCGTGAATATCATTGCGGCAATGCTGGGCCATCGGTGGGCTCAGGTCTGGCCTCAGGGCAATCACCCGCGTGCGGACATTCTCTGCGGGCTGTTTCAGCGGCTGCATAAGGTGTTTCGCACCTTTACTCTGAACGCTGAGGATTACCCCCAGCTACGGCAGCTGGAGTCGACGCTGGATACCCTGAGCGACACTCTGGCCCGACAGGCGTTGCAACAGGTAAGCCAGATAGCGCCTCTGCTGCAACAGGTACGCCATGCGTTGATGCACGTAGAGAATGCTTCCGAGCCTCAGCGGGTATATGCCATCCCGCCGGCGCAGGGCGCAAACGTTGAGACGATCCACGCAATAGTACCTACAGAAAAACGTGCCGGTGCTTTCCTGAGCGGGATGCTGACTGCCTTTGTGCTGAGTGCCGTTGGCTTTGCGGGATGGTACTCCCTGGCCCGTCCGGATGCGCTCTCTGCGCTGCCGGACGATCGGGCGCTGAGCAGGACGCCGGATGCGTCGCTTACGGGATGGCATCAGGGGATGCTCACGCTGCAAAACCTGAGTGAGCGGCTCAATGCCCTTGATGGTCAAAAGGGAAAATACCTTACCGTCAGCGAGTTGAAATCACAGGTGTTTGCCGCCACGCTGGCCTTTAACAAGACGGTGCCGGTAGAGGAGCAGCTCCGTCTGATGTCGGAGCAGCAAACGCCTGAAACGATCCCGGAGGCGCAAAAACGTCAGGCCAGGCAGCACTTACAGCAGCTTATTACCGACTATTTCGCCCTAACGCGCGGCGTTACGCCTCGTCAGCAACCATCGGCAGCGGCCAGCCGCCGAGCCGTTTCCAGCGGTTGACGATCTCGCAAAACAGCAGGGCGGTCTGTTCGGTATCGTACAGCGCGGAGTGCGCCTGGGTACTGTCAAACGACAGGCCAGCGGCCGTACAGGCTTTTGACAAAACGGTTTGACCCAGCGCCAGCCCGCTTAAGGCAGCGGTATCGAAGGTTACAAAGGGGTGAAACGGGTTGCGCTTGAGCGCGGCGCGCTCTGCTGCCGCCATCAAAAAGCCGTGATCGAAGGTAGCGTTATGCGCCACCATAATGGCGCGATTGCAGCCGGAATCTTTAATTCCCTTGCGCACCATTTTGAAGATGGCGTGCAACGCATCGTATTCGCTGACCGCCTCGCGTAGCGGATCGTTAGGATCGATACCGTTGAACGCCAATGCCTCGGGGACAAGGTTGGCACCTTCAAAGGGCGCAACCTGGAAGTGCAGGGTGCTGTCCGGCATCAGCCAGCCGTCGCTATCCATCTTTAGCGTTATGGCGGCAATGTCCAGTAGCGCATCGGTTTTGGCATTAAACCCGGCGGTTTCAACATCAATCACGACAGGGTAAAAACCACGGAAACGGTCGCAAAGACCGGTGAGCTGTGCGTTATCGGACATAGGATCTCTTAATACAGGAAAAAGCAGCGCGCATTATGGCAAACTTTAAGTAGGGAGTGTACCTTAAGTGGGGATTGCATAGCGCAGATAAAACAACGGGCGCAGAGTGCGCCCGCAGGGATCAGTTACCCAGGCCGCGGCCCGCGTCTTTCTCTTCGATCAGCTCGATTTTATAACCGTCTGGATCTTCAACAAATGCGATAACGGTGGTGCCGCCCTTAACTGGACCGGCTTCGCGCGTCACGTTGCCGCCGTTCTGACGAATGCGCTCGCAGGCTTCGGCTGCGTTATCCACGCTCAGGGCGATATGACCATAGGCGTTGCCCAGATCGTAGCTATCCACGCCCCAGTTGTAGGTCAGCTCAATCACCGCTTCATCGCTCTCCGGGCCGTAGCCAACGAAGGCCAGCGAGTACTTATACTCGGTGTTTTCGCTGGTGCGCAGCAGCTGCATGCCCAGAACCTTGGTGTAGAACTCAATGGAACGTTGCAGGTCGCCAACGCGCAGCATGGTGTGAAGTAAGCGCATAATATCCTCTTTCGTTTTTTTGCTCAGGCATTTAAGTCATAAAGTCTATTTTAGTATAGCGGCGGATCCCTGCCGCTATCAATGCCAGTGACAGAACCCGTTACAGCGTCGGGTAGTCGGTATAGCCTTCAGCGTCGCCGCCGTAGAAGCTCTCCGGACGCTGCGGGTTCAGCTCGGCTTTACGCTGCAGGCGCTCGACCAGATCCGGGTTAGCGATGTAGTCGCGACCAAAGGCCACTGCATCGATCAACCCTTTGGCAATCAGGTTTTCTGCTTTTTCAGGCGTGTAAGCACCGGCACCAACGATAGGGCCGTGGAAACGGGCACGCACTTTTTCACGGAACGCATCGGTGTAAGGCTGGCCACCGGCCCAGTCCGGCTCGGAGAGGTGCAGGTAGGCAATGCCGCGCTTAGCTAACTCTTCGATCAGGTAGAGCGCATCGGCCTCTTCGTTATCGCCATTGTCAGTGTTCTGGAACGTACCGATCGGGGAGAGACGGATGCCGATACGCTCCGCGCTCCACTCTTTGCTTACGGCGTCGACCACTTCCAGCACCAGGCGGGCGCGGTTCTCAACGCTGCCGCCGTATTCGTCGGTACGGTGGTTGGCAGACGGAGAGAGGAACTGGTGCAGGAGGTAGCCGTGGGCGGAGTGCAACTCGACCAGGTCAAATCCAGCTTCGCGTGCGTTAGCAACGGCATGGCGGAAGTCGTCAACGATACCCGGGATCTCGCTGATATCCAGCGCGCGCGGCGTAGAGGTATCGACGCGAATAGCGTTACCGTTTTCGTCACGCAGCGAGGTGCGGGTCCCGGCGTTAATGGCCGACGGGGCCACCGGCGCGTTGCCGCCCGGCTGGATGCTGGCGTGGGAGATACGGCCGGTATGCCAGAGCTGCACGGCCATGTGGCCATTTTCAGCGTGAACGCCGTCGGTGATCTTTTTCCATGCCGCTACCTGCTCAGGGCTGTGCAGGCCAGGGGCACCGGCATAGCCTTTCGCCTGGGCAGAGATCTGCGTTGCCTCGCTGATGATTAACCCGGCGCTGGCGCGCTGACGGTAGTATTCACCCATCAGCGGAGTAGGGATATCGCCTGGCTCAATGCTGCGCAGACGCGTCAGCGGTGCCATAAAAACGCGGTTCGCCGCAGTAATCGCACCCACTTTCAGCGGGGTAAACAGTTTGTTCGACATAACATCTCCTGAATAGACCGGTCGACTAGTTAAAGGTCAAATAAAACGCCTGTATTACTCAGGCGTGATAAGTATTGTTTTAGCATGTGCCACCGCACTCTCCAGCGGTAGGGCACTGCGGGAAATCTTAGCCTGCAAATTGGCACCCAGCCACAGGGCATAGAGCACCTGCCCTTGGGTCAGGGCATCGCCTTCAAACGCCAGGCAGCGGGAACGACGTCCGTTCTCCAGCGCCTCGGCCAGCAGCGCGATGACGCGACTTGCGCCTCTGTCCATGGCGCTGCGCATATCCTCAGAGAGATCGCACACCTCAGCCGAAAGCTTCACCGTCAGGCAGCCGCTAATAATGCCCTTCTGCGAGAACTGATTCAGCGTCTGCTGGAAATAGGCGATCAGCCGATCGCGGTAGTTACCGCTGCCGTGAGCAAAGTGGTGCGCCAGCCGCTGGTGGTAGCCGACATAGTGACGCTCAAGCATGGCCACGCCGAACGCCTCTTTCGAGCGAAAATAGTGATAAAACGAGCCCTTCGGCACTTCTGCCGTTTTTAATAGCTCGCTGAGACCCATGCCGGTGAACCCGCGATGCATGCAGAGCTGCTCGCCGGTTGCCAGTAGGTGTTCACGGGTATCGTGTTCGGTATCTCTGTTCATAAGATCACTCTAATAGACCATTCGGTCTAATGCAAGGGTTGCTTTCTGGCCCGGGGGCGTCTTCAATAGTTGTTATCGATCGTTAACAGGAGGAAGGACGTGCCGGAACAGCTGGAGTTTTTCCCCATTGTAAGCCCATGCCGGGGAATTTGTCAGACCGATGAGCAGGGCTACTGCCGGGGCTGCCTGCGCAGCCGGGATGAGCGCTTTAACTGGCAGCGCATGAGCGATAGCGAAAAGCAGAACGTTTTACGTCTCTGCCATCAGCGAGCCCTGCGTAAAAAGCGTGCGGGTAGCCAACCGGCAGGCGAAGAACCGCAGCAGCCCTCACTGTTTTAAGGGCCGATTTCCGTATACTCTGTGCCTATCTCTTTACAAAGAAAGGAAGCGGTTATGGTTCAGCGTATTACCCTCGCGCCCCAGGGGCCAGAGTTCTCCCGATTTGTCATGGGCTACTGGCGTCTGATGGAGTGGAACATGTCCCCCCGCCAGCTGGTCAGCTTTATTGAAGCGCATCTGGATCTGGGCGTCACCACGGTCGATCACGCCGATATCTACGGCGGCTATCAGTGCGAGGCCGCCTTTGGCGAAGCGCTTAAGCTGGCTCCCCACCTGCGTGAGCGTATGGAAGTGGTCTCTAAGTGCGGCATTGCCACAACCGCGCGTCCAGAGCACGTTATCGGCCACTACATCACCGATAAACAGCACATTATTCGCAGCGCCGAGCACTCTCTGGCGAACCTGGCGACCGATCGCCTCGATCTGCTCCTTATCCACCGTCCCGATCCGCTGATGGATGCCGACGACATTGCCGAGGCGTTTCTTCAGCTCCACCAGAGCGGTAAGGTGCGCCACTTCGGCGTCTCTAACTTTACGCCAGCACAGTTTGCGCTGTTGCAGTCGCGTCTGCCGTTCACCCTCGCGACTAATCAGGTTGAGATCTCCCCGGTGCATCAGCCGCTGCTGCTTGACGGCACGCTCGACCAGCTTCAGCAGCTGCGCATTCGCCCGATGGCATGGTCCTGCCTCGGCGGTGGGCGGTTGTTTAGCGATGAGGCTTTCCAGCCACTGCGCGACGAGCTGGCTCAGGTTGCTCAGGAGATCAGTGCTGAAACCATTGAACAGGTGGTTTATGCCTGGGTGATGGCGCTGCCGTCGAAGCCGCTGCCGATTATCGGCTCCGGCAAAATCGAGCGCGTGCGTGCGGCCATTGCCGCTGAAGCGCTCACGCTTTCCCGCCAACAATGGTTCCGCATCCGCAAAGCCGCGCTTGGGTACGACGTACCCTGATAGCTGATTATCTGATTCTCCGGTGGTATCTGCATCTCTGGTTTAAACTTCAGGGATAACAGCCAATAACCGGAGATCATATGAAGCGATTAAGCCTGGCCGTATTAACACTGTTAGCCTGCACCGGTGCGCAGGCTGCCAGTGAAGAGGTTGAAATGAACCTTGTCACTTCTCAGGGCGTGGGTCAGTCCATCGGGACGGTGAAGATCACTGAAACGGATAAGGGGCTGGAATTTGCGCCCGATCTGAAAGCGCTTCCCCCTGGCGATCACGGTTTTCATGTTCACGCTAAGGGAACCTGTGAGCCTGCCATGAAGGACGGCAAAGCCTCGGCGGCTGAAGCAGCCGGTGGGCACCTCGATCCGCACACCACGGGCAAACATGAAGGGCCAGAGGGCGCAGGCCATACGGGGGATCTGCCGGTGCTTCAGGTCAATAACGACGGCAAAGCCACCCAGCCCGTGGTTTCTCCGCGTCTGAAAAAGCTGGATGAGGTGAAAAACAGATCCCTGATGATCCACGTCGGGGGCGACAACTACGCCGACAAACCAGAGCCGTTAGGCGGCGGTGGAGCACGCTACGCCTGTGGCGTGATTCACTAACTGTTATTAATTCATTACGTTAGCATCCCCGGCGGTGGCGCTTGTACAAGCTGCGACAGTGAGATCTGTAGCCGCCAAACAAGCGCCGCCAGCTCGCGGGCGGCGGGCTGATGGTGATGCGATAAGGTGTCGCAGATACGCTGTAGCTGCTGCAACGTATTGGCCAATTGACGTTGGTTGACTCCCCGCTCGCTCATCACGTTGCGTAAATGAGCTATGCAAATGTCTCTGACCCGGGAAAGGGGATCGGAGCGGGTTTCCCACTCACGAAGCTGCCAGACCACATGCGAGCAGTTGAGCAGTACCACTCCCCAACGTAATAGCCAGCGGCGCGCGAGCGCATCCTGACTATTACTCAGCTGGCTAATGTGATGATAGGCCAGCGATTCAAACTCATATTCGCTATACGATGGGCGCTGGCTGAGCTGATCGACGAAGTCACGGCGCAGAGCACGTATGCGGCGGCGGCTTTTACGGGCGTCCGAGCCGGGGCGCAGAATAGCGAACGCCAGCCACGAAAGCGCCACCCCGACAATTTTTGCCGAGTTATCATTAAGAAAATCGGCAAAGTCATATACGGGCGGGTTGGTCACGGCGATAAACGATCCCATAAAAACAATCAGCTGCCCCCACAACCCCGCCAGCTTCGTCATTTGCAGCTTTAGTAACTGCATGGTAGTCAGCAGGGGAAAAAGAAACAGCAAAAATTGCCAGAGGTCGGTTATTTGCACCATCAGGCCAAACTTCACCACAAAGCTGAACAATGAGAGCAGCACGAGGGTACGCATCAGTAAGGTGAGCGATTTAAACGGGGTAGCGACGATGGAGTAGAGCACGCAGCTTATCGCCGCCAGCGATAGCGCACTCGCACCGGACTCCCACTGGGTGCCAATACTCCATGCACCCACCATCATTAATGTGCAGAAGGTCCGCGTACCGCTCCATAAGGCTTCCATACTATCGGTATGACGCGCCAGGCCTGAGCGACGACTGGCGGTTTGCAACGAGACGGGCGCGCCGTTTTCCAGTGCGCGCAGCCAGCGACTACTTTGCAGATAGAGCGCGCAGAAATAGCGTAGCCGTTGCCAGAAGGCGAAGTGGTGATAGTCGCTATCATCGTAGGGACGTAGCGGGGCGATAATGCGTGCGATGTGATAAGCGTCCGTACCGGGACTGGCCAGCGCAGAGAGCAGCTGTTCTATGATCTCACGGGCTTGCGCAGGCGGGTTGGGCCAGTTCAGCAGCAGGCGCCGAAGGCTGGAGATAACGCTGGTCAGCCGCAGCTGGTGGTGCAGCAGCGCGTTGAGCAGGGCATTCTGGCGACGAAAGCGGTAATGACTCCAGAACGCCTGAATGCGTAGCAGATTCATCGTCAGGATCTGGTTGATGACCCCTTCATGCGCGGACCGTATGGCATCGTTGGTTTCAGGCTGCCAGAGCAGACTGGCGTGTTCCAGCAAGCGTGCATGCATGTTTTTCAACGCGGTGAGCAGGGTGGTGCCATCCGAGGTGCTGGGCAGGATCATCATCATCACTCCGCCGCAAAGTATACCGAGCACGACCTCACAAACGCGGGCTTGAGCAATATCCCACAGCTGGACGGTATCAATGAGATTAACGGTCGGGAAGGCAATAATGGCGGCGGTATAGCCCGACAGTTGAAAAGCATAAGCGACGTTATTGGTAAAGTAGGCGCAGGCCCAGGTACACAGGCCGAGCCAGGCCGCCATGCTGACTAAGAAGAGCCACGGCTCATTTAAGGTATGACCTGCAATGATCAACGCCGCCGTAGCGCCCAGCAGGCTGCCGGCAATACGGCCAAGACTCTTGCTGATGACGCCGCCCACCGTTGGAAAGCTCACCACGGCAGCGGAGGTCATTGCCCAGTAGGGCTCATCCAGGTTAAAGCAGTAGGCAAGCGTTAGGGCAAGGCACATGGCAATGGCGTTACGTAATGCATATCGCCATTGCCCGGCTGTCGCCTTAAACCAGGGCGTATTACGCCATCCCAACGACGAAACATTCATTAGCGCTGACCAATCGCAACGCTGCAGGTCGTACCGGAAATTAGCGTGACATCCCGAGGAAGCGAGTCGAACGCTATTCGCACCGGCACGCGCTGCGCCAGGCGTACCCAGGGAACATTGGGCTTAATGTCGGGTACCAGGCCCGAATCGCTCTCTACGCTTTGATCGTAGATGGCGCGACCAATGCTGGAGACGTGACCCTGTAACTTTACGTTACCGCTGTATAGCGTAATAACGGCCGGTGCACCTTCACGAATATGGCGCAGCTTTGTCTCTTCAAAATAACCCATTACATAAAAAGAGTGGCTGTCGACGAGGGCGAACAACGGCTGGCCTGTGGTGGCGTAGTCCCCTGTACGGGTTGAAAGATTGGTTACCCAGCCTGCCACCGGGGCGCGAACGTCAGTCTGCGCAAGCTGCCACTGTGCGTTTTTTAACGCCGCCTCGGCTGCCTCAACGGTGGCCTGAGCCGCTTTTACATTCAGATTCGCGGTATCCATATCCTCCGCGGAGATATAGTTGCGCGACAAATGCTGGCGGCGCTTGGCTTCGTTAGTGGCTTTTGCGAGGTCCGATCGCGCTTTAGCCAGCTCGGCTTGCGCATTAAGTACCGCTATGTTAAAAGGCGTTCTATCTATACTCAGCAGCAGATCGCCAGCGTTGACGAACTGATTATCTTTAATCGTGAGCTGGGTAATGCTGCCGGAAACCTGGGGCGTAATGCTCACCTGCTCCGCGCGAACTTTGCCGTCGCGAGTCCATGGGGACTGCATGTAGTAGTTCCACAACCACCATCCTGCCAGCACCGCGACGACGGCGATCGCAATGGTTGAAAAATATTTAATTGTTTTTAGCGACATACTCACCACGCAACCAGAAATACGAAACTTAGGCAGACGCAAAGGGTAAAGATCGACAGATCCATCAGCAGGGGATGCCATATTTCCCCCGAATAGATCCAGTCGCGCAACAGACGATGCGCCACAAGCCAGATAATGAATCCGCAGGCGAACGCCTTGAAAAATGGGGGGAAATAGAGAGATGCGCCGATCACCAGATCCTGTAAGGGCAATCCTGTTGCATTAAGCGTAAGCGTCACAAATCGTAATCCTTTGCATTAACTATCATTGTTTATAGGTTTAGCAAAAACCTCGGCAACGCACTCCTTTTCTGCTCTAAGCTGATCGCGTCAGCTATAAGGAAAACCGGCAATACGTTTGTTTTGAAAATATAAATATTGCACACTATTCTAAAATCAGCATAATAACTTAGCAAGCTAATTATAAGGAGATGAAATTGGAATCGCCATTGGGTTCTGATCTAGCACGTTTAGTACGTATCTGGCGTGCACTGATTGACCATCGCCTAAAACCTCTGGAATTGACGCAGACTCACTGGGTAACGCTGCATAATATTCATCAGTTGCCGCCCGAACAGTCGCAAATTCAACTGGCAAAAGCGATCGGCATTGAACAGCCGTCGCTGGTGCGTACGCTGGATCAGCTGGAAGAGAAGGGGCTTATCTCCCGTCAAACCTGTGCCAGCGATCGGCGTGCAAAACGTATCAAGCTCACCGAGAAGGCCGCTCCGATCATTGATGAGATGGAGTCCGTCATCAACAAAACCCGGGGGGAGATCCTCGCGGGTATCTCTGCCAGCGAGCTGGAGCAGCTCATCAGCCTGGTGGGTCGCCTTGAGCATAATATTATTGAATTACAATCGCGTGACTGACGCTGACAAGGGCCTTGCGAAAGCAGGGCTTTTTTTATGGCGGGACGTTTTGGATAGCAAGAAAAAGGGCCGCTGTAGCGGCCCCTGTAAGAAGACTTAGCGTGGAGAGACGGTGACCTGGCTGCCGTTGCTGGCCATAACCACACGCTGACCAGCCGCGAAGCGGGTATTACCCTGTTTCTGCACCACCATAATGGTATTGCCGTCGTCTTTGCGGATCTCCAGCTCTACACCCTGGCTTTTATTCACCGCGCCCTGTACGCCCTGACCGGCCACGCCACCTGCTACGGCACCTGCGGCAGTAGCCAGCGATCGGCCCGCGCCACCGCCCACGGTGTTACCAAGGAAACCACCCAGTACCGCACCGCCCAGCGCACCAATCACGTTATTGTCATCGCCGCCCTGAATCTGCACCTGACGCACGTTGACAATGGTTCCGTAAGTGACATTTTGCACCTGTTTAGCTTCGGATGCGCTGTAAACGTCGCCTGAAAGGGTGCTGTCATTCGCACAGCCCGCCAGAGTGAAACCAATCAGGGAAACTGCCAGTGTACGTAAAATCATCTATGAATCTCCTGTTCACCTAAAACGCTCGGACGAGCATCCGTCATCTTTAAATTATATGGCATTTAAAGATAACAGGTCACACCTTCCGCCAAAACAATGCGAAAATAGTACGGTTGCAGAGCTTAACTTTACTTAAACAAGCCAAAAATGGACAACCTAACCGGTACAAATTCGGACTGAAAAAACAAAATAGCACTACACATATCCTGGGCAACCGCTTTAAGGTGGTGTAGTGAACTAAAGCCACGCAGACAGATAAGGACGGCATATGAAATCGGGTCGCTATATTGGCGTCATGTCAGGCACCAGCCTGGATGGGGTAGATGTTGTCCTCGCGGCAATTGACGATCGCATGGTGGCGCAGCAGGCAAGCCTGAGCTGGCCTATTCCCGTGTCGCTGAAAGAGGCCATTCTCGCTATCTGCCAGGGCCAGCAGCTGACCCTCTCTCAGCTGGGGCAGCTGGACAGCCGGCTGGGCAAACTGTTTGCCGATGCCGTGCTGGCGCTGCTAAAGCAGGAGAACCTGCGACCGCAGGAGATTGTCGCCATCGGCTGCCACGGCCAAACTGTCTGGCATGAGCCCTTGGGCGATGCGCCGCATACGCTACAGATTGGCGACAACAACCAGATCGTCGCCCGCACGGGCATTACGGTGGTAGGCGATTTCCGCCGCCGGGATATCGCCCTCGGCGGGCAGGGCGCACCGCTGGTGCCTGCGTTCCATCAGGCGCTGCTGGCGCATCCGGTAGAGCGGCGCATGGTGCTCAACATTGGCGGCATTGCCAACCTCTCTCTGCTCTTTCCTGGCCAGCCGGTCAGAGGCTACGACACCGGTCCGGGCAATATGCTGATGGACGCGTGGATCTGGCGGCAGAAGGGCCAGCCCTACGATAAGGACGCCCGGTGGGCAAAAGCCGGTAACGTTATCCGGCCGCTGCTGCAGCAGATGCTTAGCGATCCGTGGTTTGCCCGCCCCGCACCGAAAAGCACCGGACGGGAGTACTTTAACTACGGCTGGCTGGAGCGTCAGCTCGCCCATTTCCCCGGACTCTCAGGCAGCGATGTGCAGGCGACCCTGGCAGAGCTGACGGCGGTCAGCATTGCTGAGCAGGTGCTGTTGAGCGGCGGCTGCGAGCGTCTGATGATTTGCGGCGGCGGGGGACGAAATCCGCTGGTGATGGCGCGGCTCGCCAGCCTGCTGCCGGGCATTGAGGTCGGCACCACCGATGAGGCGGGCATCAGCGGGGACGATATGGAAGCGCTGGCCTTCGCCTGGCTGGCGTGGCGCACCATTGCCGGTCTGCCCGGCAATCTCCCCTCCGTGACGGGAGCCTCGCAGCCCAGCGTGCTCGGGGCTATCTTTCCCGCGAATCCACGACATAATCAGACATAACCTAAATTCTGTTTTGTAACGAGACGTTAGACTGAAACAAAACAGGGGCAGAGCCGTGATACGATCTGCCCCGGGATATGTTTTAGGACGGATCATGAAAAGATTATTGATTGCTTTATTACCCGTGATGCTTGCCGGATGTACGACCTATAACCAGTTTATGGAGCGTATGCACACCGACACGCTGGCCTATCAGTGCGATGATGAAAAACCGCTGACGGTTAAGCTCAACCAGACGCGTCAAGAGGTCAGCTTCACGCTAGAAGATACGCCGCTAACGTTACAGCAGGGTCTTTCCGCCTCTGGCGCGCGCTATACCGACGGGATCTACGTCTTCTGGTCTAAAGGGGATAACGCCACGGTTTACAAGCACGATCGCATTATCTTGAATAACTGCCAGCTACAAACCCCGCAGCGTTGAGATTTTTACCCAGGCGGCGCACAATAGCGCCACCTGAACATTCACGTAGCGAACGCCATGTCAGACAACCACGATGCAAATAACAGCGATCTGCAGCACATTGCGCACCTGCGCCGCGAGTACATCAAAGGCGGCCTGCGCCGCGCCGATCTTCCTGCTCAACCGCTAGACCTCTTTGAACGCTGGCTCGCCCAGGCCTGCGAGGCCCGTCTTGCCGATCCCACGGCGATGGTCGTGGCGACGGTGGATGAGAAAGGCCAGCCTTATCAGCGTATCGTTCTGCTCAAACACTATGATGAAAAGGGGCTGGTGTTCTATACCAACCTCGGTAGCCGCAAGGCGCATCATATTGAAAATAACCCGCAGCTCAGCCTGCTGTTTCCCTGGCACATGCTGGAGCGCCAGGTGATGGTCATTGGCAAAGCAGAGCGTCTTTCGACGCTGGAAGTGGTGAAGTATTTCCACAGCCGCCCACGCGACAGCCAGATCGGCGCATGGGTCTCGCAGCAGTCCAGCCGCATCTCCGCCCGTGGCGTCCTTGAAAGCAAGTTCCTTGAGCTTAAGCAGAAGTTTCAGCAGGGCGAAGTGCCATTGCCGAGCTTTTGGGGTGGATTCCGCGTCAGCATCGAGCAGATGGAGTTCTGGCAGGGGGGGCAACACCGCCTTCACGATCGTTTTTTATACCAGCGTGAAAATAGCGGCTGGAAAATCGATCGTCTCGCGCCTTAATGGCTGAAAAATGTTGATTTAAGCGCTGGTACTCCGGGTTCCAGCGCTTTATTCTATCCCTCTTTCGTAACGAGCGAAAAGTCGTGTACCGGCAGAGGTGCAGCGTTAGATACATGGAGAATTTGATGGCAAGCGGTAACTTGATTAAACAATTGCAAGAGCGGGGCCTCGTGGCCCAGGTGACGGACGAAAATGCGTTAGCAGAGCGACTGGCGCAAGGCCCGATCGCGCTCTATTGCGGCTTCGATCCCACCGCCGACAGCTTGCATTTGGGGCATCTGGTTCCATTGTTATGCCTGAAACGCTTCCAGCAGGCAGGCCACAAGCCTGTGGCGCTGGTGGGTGGCGCAACGGGCCTGATTGGCGATCCGAGCTTCAAAGCCGCCGAGCGTAAACTTAACACGGAAGACACTGTCCAGGAGTGGGTAGATAAGATCCGCAAACAGGTTGCGCCTTTCCTCGACTTTGACTGCGGTGACAACTCCGCCATTGCGGCAAACAACTACGACTGGTTTGGCGGCATGAACGTGCTGACCTTCCTGCGCGATATCGGGAAGCACTTCTCTGTCAACCAGATGATCAACAAAGAGGCGGTAAAGCAGCGTCTTAACCGTGACGATCAGGGCATCTCTTTTACCGAGTTCTCCTATAACCTGCTGCAGGGCTACGATTTTGCCTGCCTGAACGAGCTGCACGGCGTGGCGCTGCAGATTGGTGGCTCCGATCAGTGGGGTAACATCACCTCCGGTATCGACCTGACCCGCCGTCTGCATCAGAACCAGGTCTTCGGCCTGACCGTTCCGCTGATCACCAAAGCCGACGGCACCAAGTTTGGTAAAACCGAGGGTGGCGCGGTCTGGCTCGATCCGAAGAAAACCAGCCCGTATAAGTTCTACCAGTTCTGGATCAACACCGCCGATGCCGACGTCTACCGCTTCCTGAAGTTCTTTACCTTTATGGATATCGCGGAGATCAACGCCCTGGAAGAGGAAGACAAGAACAGCGGTAAAGCACCGCGCGCCCAGTATGTGCTGGCCGAGCAGGTGACCCGTCTGGTACACGGCGAAGAGGGACTGGAAGCGGCGAAACGCATCACCGCCAGCCTGTTCAACGGTACCCTGAGCGATCTGAGCGAAGCTGACTTCGAGCAGCTGGCCCAGGACGGCGTCCCAATGGTTGAAATGGAGAAGGGCGCGGATCTGATGCAGGCGCTGGTAGATTCCGATCTTCAGCCGTCTCGTGGTCAGGCACGCAAGACCATCGCCTCTAACGCCGTCACCATCAATGGTGAAAAACAGTCCGACGCGGAATACACCTTTACCGACAGCGATCGTCTGTTTGGTCGCTATACGCTGCTGCGTCGTGGTAAGAAAAATTACTGTCTGATCTGCTGGAAGTAATGCACTAAGCACAGGGAGTGAGAAATCACTCCCTTATTTTTATGTCCGGGTAAGAAAATGAAGAATATCCTCGCCATCCAGTCTCACGTCGTCTTTGGTCATGCCGGTAACAGCGCCGCTGAGTTCCCGATGCGCCGCCTTGGTGCCAACGTCTGGCCGCTGAATACGGTTCAGTTCTCTAACCACACTCAATACGGCAAGTGGACCGGCTGCGTAATGCCGCCCGCACATCTGACCGAGATCGTGCAGGGCATTGCCGATATCGACAAGCTGAAGACCTGCGACGCGGTGTTAACCGGCTACCTCGGCTCTGCCGAGCAGGGCGAGCATATTCTTGGCATTGTGCGCCAGGTTAAAGCCGCCAATCCGCAGGCGAAATACTTTTGCGATCCGGTGATGGGCCACCCGGAGAAGGGATGCATCGTTGCGCCCGGCGTCGCGGAGTTTCACGCGCGCTATGCTCTGCCTGCCAGCGATATCATTGCCCCAAACCTGATTGAGCTGGAAATGCTCTGCGGCCACCCGGTTAACAGCATCAGCGAGGCCGTTTCCGCCGCCCGCGAGCTGATTGCGCAGGGGCCGGAGATTGTCCTCGTTAAGCACCTGGCGCGTGCTGCTAAAAGTATGGAGAGCTTTGAGATGCTGTTGGTTACGCAGCGCGAAGCCTGGCACATTAGCCGTCCGCTGGTGGATTTCGGTATGCGTCAGCCGGTCGGCGTGGGCGACGTCACCAGCGGTCTGCTGCTGGTTAAACTCCTTCAGGGGACATCCCTGCGCGATGCGCTGGAGCACGTGACGGCGGCGGTGTATGAAATCATGCTCACCACCAAAGAGATGGGGGAGTATGAGCTGCAGGTGGTGGCTGCCCAGGATCGCATCGCCCGCCCCGAACATCTGTTCCGCGCTGTAGAAGTATAACCGGGCTTAAATGTAGGCCGGGCAAACAACGTGCCGCCCGGCGTTGCAGCTTAAACAAAAAAAGCCGCTGATTTCTCAGCGGTTTTTTTGTTGGCTTGCGTTTCCCAGTACCGTTACGCGGAGGCTGCTTCAGACTCGGCTAAGTCTTTCTCATCCATCTGCGTCATACGGTTCAGCTTCGACGCGGCGAGCAGCATCAGCACCGCAATAACGGCGGTCACCATACCAATCTGCAGGAACACGCGGCCATAGACGTCCAGCGACATCAGCGGATCGGTCACGTTTTCCGGGATAGCCATCATGTTAGCCACGTAGCCCGCGATCAGGTTTGCCCCTGCGGTGGTCAGGAACCAGCTACCCATGATAAAGCCCATCAGACGCTGTGGAACCAGCTGGGCCACCATTGCCAGACCAAGGCCGGAGATCATCAGTTCACCGATGCTCTGGAAGGCGTAGCTCGCGATCAGCCAGCTCACGGAGACGATCCCGGCGTCGCTGGCAAATTTAGCGCCCAGCGGCAGGATCAGGAACGCGGCTGAGCAGAGCACCATCCCGAAGGCAAACTTAAACGGCATCGGCAGCGTGTCGCCCATCTTGGTATAGATAGCGGCCAGAATCGGGCTACCAATGATGATCCAGAACGGGTTCAGGGCCTGATACTGCTCCGGCTCGAAGGCGATACCCAGAATAGAGTGCTCAACGTTGCGGATGGCAAAGAAGTTCAGCGAGGTCGGCATCTGGCTGTAGAGGACGAAGAACACAATCGCCTGCAGCATCAGAATGAAGGCCACGATCATCTTACGACGCGCCGCGCCGTGCATTGAGAAGGTCTCTTTGGCAAAGATAATCACGATACCCAGCGCCACGACCGCCAGTACCATACGGGCGATACCCTGGTTGTGCAGCAGCCAGGTGGCAGCGGCGATCAGGACGACAACCCCAGCGATAGTGGCCAGCAGGCTACCGACGCGCAGCGGTTCAAAGTCCGGCTTCGATCCGTACTGTTTTACCCAACGCTTACAGAATAAAAAGTTTACGACGGTGATCAGCATCCCGACCACGCTCAGCGAGAAGGCCACGCTCCAGCCAAACTTCGCTGCCAGCCACGGCGTCGCCAGCATGGAGAAGAATGAGCCGATGTTGATGGACATATAGTACATGGTGAAAGCGCCATCAAGACGCGGATCGTCTTTCGCGTAGCAGGTAGAGAGCAGCGAAGAGGGGTTCGCCTTGAACAGGCCGTTACCTACCGCAATGGTCGCCATACCCATATAGACAACGGCCGCATCATGGCCGGACCAGGCCACCAGCGCATAGCCGATCGCCAGCACAATCGCGCCCAGCAGGATAACGCGTTTGGTACCGAGGATCTTATCACCCAGCCAGCCGCCGATGGCCACCAGGCCGTATACCAGGGCGCTGAAGGAGGAGAACAGCGTAATTGAGTCGGATTCTGACATACCCAGCTGTTTCACCAGGTACACCGCCATGATCCCTTGCAGGCCGTAGAAACCGAAACGCTCCCACAGCTCAATGGAGAAGATCAGGTAAAACGCCTTGGGCTGTTTGAAAGCGTTCAGGCTGACGCTCTCAGTTGGTTTGTTGTTTGCAGTCGACACATATACCTCTTTTTTTACATCCCATATTAACGGGGGTGTTCAGTGCGCGATGGCCAGAGTCCATCGAGCTTATAGTTATAAGGGAGGGGAAACGGCGGGTAATGTTCCCTATCCAGCACGCTGAGGCAATACCTTTGTAATAATCTGTTACATATAAACCGATCGCTATAAAGCGCCAGTTGGAAGAATGTTATTCAGCGTTAAATTTCGGCTTTAGCATTTTGATAGTTTTTTCCACTAAGAAAAATGGGCGCCACCGGGGCTATGGCGATATGTTCTGCTATTTTGCGCTATAAGCAGCGTAATGGCCCGCTATTGCTAAAAACAGTGGTTTAATCTACCGCTGATTGCTTATGGGATGCAGGCTGGTGCAGGTGCGGGTCTCACTATTGAAACATTTTTATAACGTTTGGCGGGTAGAGTGATCTCTATCACAAATGTATAGAAATTTTTTGTATTAAAAAAACGATTAACCTTAAAAAGTAATAACCAGCCGAGTTTTATCACGCCCTGTGTCGGCATGAAAACATAAGCTGGCGTTATATGGAGGAAAAGCAGGGCGGGGAAAAGATCACTCGTAAACCTTCTCCCGGTACTCGCAGAGATCTTCAATAATGCAGGAGCCGCAGCGGGGCTTACGGGCAATACAGGTGTAGCGGCCATGGAGGATCAGCCAGTGGTGGCAGTCAACCTTGAATTCCGTCGGGACGACCTTCAGCAGCTTCTCTTCCACCTGCTCAACGTTCTTACCCGGCGCGAACTGCGTCCGGTTACTGACGCGGAAAATATGCGTATCGACGGCAATGGTCGGCCAGCCAAAGGCGGTATTCAGCACCACGTTGGCGGTTTTGCGTCCAACGCCTGGCAGCGCCTCCAGCGCGGCACGATCCTCCGGCACCTCGCCGCCGTGCTGCTCCAGCAGGATCCGGCAGGTTTTAATAACGTTCTCCGCCTTGCTGTTAAACAGGCCGATGGTCTTGATATAGGACTTCACTCCCTCTACGCCAAGGGAGAGCATTGCCTCTGGCGTGTTGGCGACAGGATAGAGCTTCGCCGTCGCCTTGTTGACGCTGACGTCAGTGGCCTGGGCCGAGAGCAGAACCGCAATCAGCAGCTCAAACGGTGAGTTAAAGTTCAGCTCGGTGGTGGGGTGCGGATTGTTGTCCCGAAGACGGGTCAAAATCTCCAGACGTTTTACTTTGTTCATCAGGCCTTCCCGGGCGTGGCAGGGGTCTCTACATTAGCAGTATCGACGGCAGAAGAAGCGGCGGCGGCTGCCTGACGTTTTTTAGTCCGCTCATCGATGAGGTATTTTACTGCCAGCATCATGCCCAAGCCAATAAACGCGCCTGGAGGCAGCATCGCCAGCAGGAAAGGTGAATCGGTATGGAACACCTCAATGCGTAACACCTTCGCCCAGTTGCCCAGCAAGCCATCCGCGCCGTCAAACAGCGTGCCGTTACCCAGCACCTCGCGCAGGGAGCCGAGTACGAACATGGCGCAGGTGGCCCCCATGCCGATAGAGAAGCCGTCCAGCGCCGAGAGCGCCGGGCCTTTTTTCGCCGCAAAGGCTTCCGCACGGCCTACCACGATGCAGTTGGTGACGATCAGCGGGATAAAGATCCCCAGCGACTGATAGAGACCAAAGGCATAGGCGTTGATCAGCATCTGCACCGCGCTCACCACCGAGGCGATGATCATGACGTAGATCGGGATACGGATCTCCGGGGGCGTCCAGCGGCGTAGCATGGAAACGGCCAGGTTAGTCAGGGTTAACACGAAGGTGGTTGCCAGACCAAGGCCCAGGGCGTTAGTGGCGGTGGAGGTGACAGCCAAGAGCGGGCAGAGGCCCAGCAGCTGCACCAGCGCCGAGTTGTTTTTCCACAATCCCTGAACAATAACGTCTTTAATTTCGCTCATGGTCTACTCTCCGCAAGACGGTAAGGAATTAAGCTGGGCGGGCAGGGTTTGCGCATACAGGCCAGCACGTTTAACAGCGTTCACCACCGCCCTGGGGGTAATGGTCGCGCCGGTAAACTGGTCAAAATCACCGCCGTCCTTCTTCACCGCCCAGTGGCTATCAGACGCGCCGGCAATCGTCTTGCCGCTGAAAGAGGTGATCCAGTTGGAGAGGCGCAGTTCTATCTTGTCGCCCAGTCCCGGCGTCTCGTGATGCTCGGTAACCCGCGTCCCCAGCACCGTGCCGTTAAAGTCTGCGCCAACCAGCAGCTGAATAGCGCCGGAGTAACCGTCCGGTGCGGTAGCTTCCATCACCGCCGCCACGGGCTTGTCGTCCTGACGGGCAATGTAAACCCGCCGTTCGCCCTTGCCCAGCTCCGGGGCGTTTACCAGAAAACAGCTCTGGCTGAGATCGTTATTATAGATATTGTCCGGCACCACCTGATCAAACAGCGCCTTCTGCTGGATCGCGGCCTGTTCGGCAATGGTGGATTTGGTCAATTGGGCGATAGCTGCCGTCAGGCCGGTAGAGCAGGCGGCGAAAAGGGCCAGCGTTACGCCGTGTTTTTGCATGGTCTTTAACATGGCGGCTCCTCAGCGATGGCCATACGCGCGCGGACGCGTATAGTAGTCAATTAACGGCACGGTGATATTCGCCAGCAGCACCGCAAAGGCCACGCCGTCCGGGTAGCCGCCAAAGCTGCGGATCAGCCACACCAGCACCCCGGTCAACGCGCCAAAGATCAGGCGGCCTTTGTTGGTTGTCGAGGCGGTGACCGGATCGGTGAGGATAAAGAAGGCCCCAAGCATGGTCGCGCCGGAGAAGAGATGCAGCGTCGGCGAGGCGAGGCTCTCCGGCGAGAACAGCCAGCCCAGCGTGGCGCAGAGGGTCAGCGCCACAAGGAAGCTAACCGGAATATGCCAGCGAATAGCGCCTTTTCCCAGCAGGAACACCCCGCCGAGCAGATAGGCAAGGTTGACCCACTGCCAGCCCGCGCCAGCCAGCACGCCGCTGTAGATGGGGTACTGCATAATCTGATCGACGCTGTGACCGGCGTGCAGCGAGGTTTTAAAGGTGTCCAGCGGAGTAGCCTGGCTAACCCCGTCGATGCCCATTCGCAGGGTGTCCATATTGGCACCGCCCGCGCTGTGGCCGGTGAAGATAACCTGAAGCGCATCCATGAAACCGGGCACGTTGGCGGCAATCTCATGCGGCGGCAGCCAGCTGGTCATCTGCACCGGGAAGGAGATCAGCAGCACGACGTAGCCGATCATCGCCGGGTTAAAGGGGTTATGCCCAAGGCCGCCGTAGAGCTGCTTGGCAATAATCACGGCAAAAACGGTGCCCAGCACCACCAACCACCAGGGGGCAAACGGCGGAATACTGATCGCCAGCAGCAGGCCGGTCAGCAGAGCAGAGTTATCCTTGAGGATGGCGCCTGCATTTTGTTTACGCAGCGTAAGAACTAGCCCTTCAGCGACGAGGGCGCTGATGCCTGCCAGTACGATCTGCACCAGCGTCCCCCAGCCAAAGAACCACGTCTGCACGGCGATACCGGGCAGGGCCGCGAGCAGAACCAGCATCATAATCCGTGATGTCTGGCGCTGATTGTGCGTATAGGGGGAGCTTGCGATTCGAAAAACCATCTATTCCTCGTTAACAGCCTGTTTTGCGGCTTTCTTAGCCTGAGCCCTGGCAATCGCCGCAGCGACGGCCGCTTTACGCGGATCGTCATTGGCTGCCGGGGTATCTACTATTTTATTCACGACCTTCTCGGCAGCCTGCTGCTGTGCCTTACGCGCTTTCGCTCGAGCGATAGCGGCTTCAACCGCGGCTTTACGCGGATCGACCGCGGCGGCTGGCTCAACGGCGGCGGGTTCAGGCGCCGCTTCCGGCACAGCTGTCTGGGCGGCTTTACGCGCTTTGGCACGAGCGATAGCGGCCTCGACCGCCGCTTTACGCGGATCGACGGGCTCGGCTGTGGTCTCTGCGGCTGGCTGCTGGGCTTTTTCAGCCTGACGCGCACGGGCCTCGGCCTTGCGGGCTTCGCGCGCGGCAATCATCGCGCTGTTATCCGGCTCGGCACCGGCCTGGACCACCACCGGCTGGGTGGCGCGCTGCTGTTTCTCACGCACGCGGGCCAGGGCAGCATTCACCGCATCCTTATCTTTGGCGGCTGGCTGAGCAGCGGATTTCTTATGACGCTCAAGACGTGCCGCTTTCTCGCGCTCCAGACGGGCCTGACGCGCTTCAAAACGGATCTTCGCCTCGGCGGCACGCTTCTCTTCCTGGGTGATAGCGTAGATCTCGGCCTTCTCCTGGCGGAAATACTGCACCAGCGGAATATTGCTTGGGCAGACCCAGGCGCAGGCCCCGCACTCGATACAGTCCGCCAGGTTATGGGCGGTGGCTTTATCGTGCTGCTGGCCTTTACTAAACCAGTAGAGCTGCTGCGGGAGCAGATCCGCCGGGCAGGCGTCGGCGCAGGCGCTACAGCGAATGCAGCCTTTCTCTTCCTGCGTCTCGCCCATTTCGCTGGCCGAAGGGGCCAGCAGGCAGTTGGTAATTTTGACCACCGGCACGTCCAGCCACGGCAGGGTGAAGCCCATCAGCGGCCCGCCCATGATCACCAGCTGTTCACCGGAGGGGCAAAAACCGGCGGCATCAAGCAGGTGGCGCACCGGCGTGCCCAGGCGCGCCCAGACGTTACCCGGCTGCGCAACGGCTTCGCCGGTCAGGGTCACAACGCGCTCGGTCAGGGGTTCGCCATCGACAACCGCACGCTTAACGGCAAAGGCGGTTCCCACGTTTTGCATCAGCACGCCGATGTCTGACGAACGGCCGCCGTGTGGAACCTGCTTGCCGGTAAGGATCTGCGTAAGCTGTTTCGCGCCGCCGGAGGGGTATTTGGTGGGGACAACGCGCAGCATGATGTCGTGCGCATTCGCCAGCACCGCCCGCAGCATCGAGATAGCCTGCGGCTTGTTATCTTCAATACCAATCAGTACCTGACGCGGTTGAAGAATATGCGCAAGGATCCGAATGCCCTCAACGATCTGCGCGGCGCAGTCCTGCATTAGGCGATCGTCGGCGGTGATATACGGCTCGCACTCGGCGGCGTTAATAATCAGCGTTTCGATTTTATCCCCGCCGCCCTGCAGTTTATTGCCGGTCGGGAAGCCTGCGCCGCCGAGGCCCGCTACGCCAAACTGGTGGATACGCTCAATCAGCTCGGCGCGGGAGCGGGAGCGATAGTCGCTCCAGCCGTCGCGCTCGATCCAGCGGTCTTCGCCATCAGCATCAATGATGACGCTCAGCTCGGCCAGCGCCGACGGATGCGCGGTAGAGTGGGGGGCAATCGCCACAACCGTTCCTGAGGTGGGGGCGTGTACCGGCAGCATACGTCCGCGACCGTGGGTCAGCGGCTGGCCGCGCAGGACGCGATCGCCCACGGCGACGCACAGCTCGCCCTCGGCACCGATGTGCTGCTTCAAAGGAATGACGAAACGCCCCGCGAGCGGGATCTGGCGCAGCGGCGTACCGTTTGACTGAGTTTTCATCTCCGGCGGATGGATGCCGCCGTTGAAATCCCAGAGCTTATCTTTTTTAAACGCGGAGAATAGCTTAAGCATGTTGTTCCACAGGAATAATGCGTACCGGAATGGTTTGCAGATCCCATTTCCAGCTTTCAGTCGTTGTCGCTACGGGACGCAGGTCGATACACTGCGTCGGGCACGGAGCAACACAGAGATTACAGCCGGTGCAGAGATCGCTGATTACCGTGTGCATGGCGCGGGTTGCGCCGACGATGGCATCAACCGGACAGGCCTGGATGCACTTGGTGCAGCCAATGCAGTTAGGCTCGTCAATGACTGCCAGCATACGTACTGGCTCAGCGGCTTCGGCATCGTCACCAATGGGCTGCGGGTCGACGTTCAACAGCGTGGCGATTTTAAGCATCACCGCTTCGCCGCCTGGCGCACAGCGGTTGATCTTCTCGCCCTGACTGCCTACGGCCTCGGCATAGGGGCGACAGCCGGGGTAGCCGCACTGGCCACACTGGCTTTGCGGCAGCAGGTTATCAATTTTTTCGACGACCGGATCGTCCTCCACCGCAAAACGGCGCGAGGCGTAGCCGAGAATCAGGCCAAAGATCAGCCCGAGCACGCTCAGGGCCGCAATGGCTATCCAGATAGCAGACATTACAGCTTCACCAGACCACTAAAGCCCATAAAGGCCAGAGACATTAAACCCGCGGTAATCAGCGCGATGGCGTTACCGCGGAACGGTGCCGGTACGTCCGCCACCGCCAAACGTTCGCGAATAGCGGCAAACAGAACCATCACCAGCGAGAAGCCGACGGCAGCAGAAAAACCGTACAGCGCCGACTGTAAAAAGTTATGACCGAGGTTGATATTCAACAGCGCCACGCCCAGCACCGCACAGTTAGTGGTGATCAGGGGCAGGAAGATCCCCAGCAGGCGATAGAGCGCCGGGCTGGTTTTGCGTACCACCATCTCGGTGAACTGCACCACCACGGCGATGACCAGAATAAAGGCCAGGGTGCGCAGGTAGATGAGATCCAGCGGAATAAGAACAAAGGTGTCGATCAGCCAAGCGCAAATAGAGGCCAGCGTGAGCACAAAGGTCGTCGCCAGCCCCATCCCCATGGCCGTCTCCAGCTTTTTGGAGACTCCCATAAACGGACAGAGGCCCAGGAACTTAACCAGCACGAAGTTATTAACCAGTACGGTTCCGACAAACAGCAACAGGTAATCAGTCATTATTCAGCCTGAAAAAGAGTAGCCGCCTATTATCGGATAAATCGATCCGGGCGACAACAGTACAACGAATAGGGTTAATTACGGGTTTACGAAGGTCTTCTTGACCCGCTGCGATCGCTTGAAATAGGGCACGATCAGCGCGGCAGCCAGCAGCGGAAACAGCAGCTGGCGCAGCGCCAGGGTATCCGAAACCGGCGAAAATGCAAACGCCTTCAGCGCCAGCAGAATGGTGATGAGCAGCCAGATAATATAGTGCTTCGGCACCAGCCGACGGCGTTTAAAGAACGCGACGGTCAGCCACAGGGTGTAACCGCCCATGGCGATAGCAAAGATAAACGAGGTATACCACAGCGTTTTATCTCCGGCGCTTTGGGCATTCAGCACGGCCGCCATCTCAGGCGTCAGCAGCACAGCGGAAAATCGCGCTACCACCAGCAGCGTTCCCAGCAAAGAGACCAGCAGCCATGCGAGCGGGGCGAGCAACCATCCACCAATGCGTTCAGCAGGGCGTTCAACAGGCGTTGCGGTCATATCATTCTCTCCCCTGGCGTGGCTCAATCTCTTTTGCAGGGCGAGAGTATAAAGGATTATACAGCGAATGCTACCCGCGCTATTTCCTACCGCACTCGGCGACAAATCACCGCCGCGGCAAGCGTTTAAAAATAACGCGGGCGTGCGCTATTTTGCCTGAACGGTAGCAGCAGGTTCCGGCGGCTGGTAGTTATCAATATGGCTGGCAACCCCCAGCAGTATGGCGCTCACGCCCAGCACAACCCACCCAGCTAATTCAATGATTCGGTTCATTATTCCAGACATACTTTTCTATTTCTCCCTGTATATAGAAATGGCATAGTATCGATGCAAAAAAGCCTCAGCAAGTAACAAACCATATTTTCGGCCTATTCGCAATTGGAACGTTAAAGTGTGCTACAGGATGTTTTAGATAAGTTATAAAATGCATATTATTGTGAACAGTATGTTTTAGGATTGAAATATCTCCACGCACTGATGAGAGGCAGCACGATGAATGATAAAATTCGGGTCGGATTAATTGGCTACGGTTACGCCAGCAAGACATTTCACGCCCCGCTGATTGACGGCACATCGGGTATGGAGCTGGCCGCGATCTCCAGCAGCGATGAGGCGAAAGTGAAGGCGGACTGGCCAACGGTGCCGGTCGTCTCCGAACCTAAACACCTTTTCAACGATCCGACTCTCGATCTGATTGTCATCCCGACGCCCAACGATACCCACTTTCCGCTTGCTAAGGCGGCGCTGGAGGCGGGCAAGCATGTGGTGGTGGATAAACCCTTCACCGTGACACTGTCACAGGCTCGTGAGCTTGATGCGCTGGCGAAATCGCTGGGGCGGGTGCTTTCGGTGTTCCACAACCGCCGCTGGGACAGTGATTTCCTGACGGTGAAGGCGCTGCTGGCCGACGGCGCGCTGGGTGAGGTGACCTATTTTGAGTCTCATTTCGATCGCTTCCGTCCGCAGGTGCGTAACCGCTGGCGCGAGCTGGCCGGGCCGGGCAGCGGCATCTGGTACGATCTGGGCCCGCACCTGCTCGATCAGGCGGTAAACCTGTTTGGCCTGCCGGTGAGTTTGACCGTCGATCTGGCCCAGCTGCGTCCAGGTGCGCAGGCCACGGACTACTTCCATGCGGTGCTGAGCTATCCCCAGCGCCGTATCGTGCTGCACGGAACGCTACTGGCGGCGGCCGAGTCGGCGCGTTATATCGTGCACGGCACTCGCGGAAGCTACGTCAAGTATGGCCTCGACCCGCAGGAGGAGCGGCTGAAAAACGGCGAGCGACTGCCGCAGGAGGATTGGGGCTATGATATGCGCGACGGCGTGTTGACTCGGGTGCAGGGTGAGGAGGTGGTCGAGGAGAGCTGGCTCACCGTACCGGGGAACTATCCGGCTTACTATGCCGGCATTCGCGATGCGCTGAACGGCGTGGGCGAGAACCCGGTTCCCGCCAGCCAGGCGATTCAGATTATGGAGCTGATTGAGTTAGGCATGGAGTCGGCTAAGCACCGCTCGACGCTCTGCCTGGCATAACGCTGTCTGACGTAACCGACGTAACGAATGTGCCGCCCGCCTGGGCGGCATTTTTTTACGCGGTGCGCAGGCTATCTTTTAACGCCTGCTTCTCTGCCGCACTGAGGAACGCGACCTCGAGACCGTTAATTTGCGCCTGGCGGATCTGCGCCTGGCTCAGGCCTGCCTGCGGGGCCGCCACGCGATATTCATGAATAATATCTACGCCCTGAACCGCCGGATCGTCGGTATTGATGGTCGCCAGAATGCCGTGCTCAAGGAAGGTTTTCAGCGGATGCACCTCCAGCGATGCGACGGTGCTGGTCTGGATGTTGGAGGTCAGACAGGACTCAATGCCGATGCGCTGCTCGGCGAGGAAATCCATCAGGGCCCGATCCTCAATGGCTTTCACCCCGTGGCCGATACGCTCCGCGCCTAGCTCACGAATCGCCTGCCAGATGCTCTCCGGCCCGGCGGCTTCACCGGCGTGAACGGTAATGTGCCAGCCTGCGTCACGGCCACGGTTAAAGTGGGTCAGGAACAGGCTACCGGGGAAGCCCAGCTCGTCACCGGCCAGATCCAGCCCGGTGATGGCATCGCGATGAGCCAGCAGCGCCTCCAGCTCCTCAACGCAGGCGTCTTCACCGAAGGTGCGGCTCAGAATACCGATCAGGCGAGCCTGGACGTTAAAGGCCTCGCTGCCCTGGCGCACGCCCTCAATGACCGCTTCAACGACGCCCGCGACCGGCAGGCCGTGGGTCATTGCCATATAGCGGGGGGAGAAGCGCAGCTCAACATAGTGCAGCCCGTTGCGTGCGGCATCTTCCATATTCTCAAACGCCACGCGGCGGCAGGCGTCCAGCGAGGCCAGCACCTTGACGCCCCAGTCCAGCTTCGCGAGGAAGCTCACCAGATCCGGTTCGTTAGCGGTCACCTGGACGTGCGGGCGCAGCGATTCAAGCGAGTCGGCGGGCAGGGTAAGGGAAAACTCACGGCCAAGGTCAAGAATGGTTTGCGCCCGGATGTTGCCATCAAGGTGGCGGTGAATGTCGGTCAAAGGAAGGTTAGCGTCAATCATGGTTGCACTCTTTTTTAGATAAAGTGCAGAGCATTATAAAAATAAAACGCTACGGAAAGCTATATTGCGCAAGGAAAATTTGTTTTGCGCAATATAAATCATCATAAAGCATTGATTCCGGAAATCAGTGGCGAGGCTATGAGCGAGCTTCTCTTATGAGGCATCTGCCACTCTGAGTTGGCATATGTAAGAAAGGAGAGGTCATATGCTTATGCCATGGTTCGTTACGAGTAAAGCACTTGCTTATTGGCAATAGAGGCGAAAAAATAAAGGTATCAATCGGGTAAATGTAGTATCGGTTACACTTTTCCCGCTACATGACACAAGTGGATATTATTCGGAATTTTCCTAACTTTCTAAAATCTTAAGGCATTTACTCTTGACTTCTCAATGATATAACAATTTATACATAAGAGGGATAAAATGACATTCTTAGGACAGAACTCAAAATATCTTCCCGATTACGCATTTGCCCGAAGTCTTGGTTTAGCCTCTGGCGACGATATTGATTTTACTGCTCTTGCTAATCAGTTGGATTGTAGTCGAAACTTTAGTCAGGTCGGGATTATTTACTCAGACGGTGCGCGTCAGTGGCTAGTAAGGCCCTCAAGGCGGATCGCGACACCAAACGAAAGCTCGGTCAGCCATGTGGTAGTAACAAAAGTCAATGCTTCATCAAATAATGCTGTTCAAGCGACAACTAATACGATTCAGTCGCCTTCATTAGCGACTGAAATTGGCTCAACGGCGATTTCCTGCGGGGCCGCAATTCTTACTGTTGTACTTGCTGCGGGAGCAGGTATGGCCATTCCTGTCACCGCCGGTACTTCCTCTACCGTTGCCGCTATGATTATCGCTGGTGGTGTAGCCACAGGAATACAATGTGCAAACGGGCTTGGTCGGCTTTCACTAATTGCTATGAATCATGATGACTATGTCATATGGATAGATTCTCAGGAATGGTACACGGCAACCAATACTGCCCTTGATGCAATTTCACTTGCCGGAGCGGCTGCAGGTTTAAAAAGCGCTTCGTTAACCTACCGCCTGCTTAATCGCTCAACCTCTGAGAGTATACTTTCCTTATTACAAAAAATGAGCCGAGCCGATCGCACACGCATGACAGAGGAAATCATTCGCATTCAAAATCCTGGAATCTCCAACTCAGGTATTAAAGCGGCGATGAAATCTGGCATTTACCCTAAGCGCTATCCTTCGGAAGGATTACAATTACTTTTACAACGTGAACTGATGAATGCTGTTGCTAACTCTTCCGCATTTGTCGGCAGTGCTATTTCGGGAAATATCAGGAATCCTCAGAACATCACTCAATCCGGCAAATACGTTTTTGGTTTAATTCAGTCTTTCTCACTTATAGGAAATTAGTGACTGGTTATGATGAGATATATCAAAAAGAGTCTTGCGTTAAGTGCTGTCATAACAAAAAAAATGGCGACTAACGAGTTGCAACGGCTTGAGTTACTAAAAGATCGGTTAAAAAGCCGACTCGGCGCACCTGTTGGAATATATATGACGGGAATTCCTTTAGGTATCAGTATGATACTTGCAGTAGCTTGCTATGCAATGCCACAGGTTTCTGTCTGGATGCTGCTATTTAGTTGGTTAAATCTACCCGAGTATAAGGTATTGATGGGCGTGTTTTTTGCGGCGGTTGTTTATTGTGTAGTGATTATGAGTGCTATGCTACTAACCGCGCGCGGTTCATTGATCGGATATAAATTATACCTTGCGATTATTGCTTTAACAGGAATGATAGCTGTTGTTTATTTTATCTATGCTTGGTCTTTATTCGTATTCGGCTCTATTGATAATTACACGCCGCAAATAACGTCTGCTTTAGGATTGGGATTTTTATGCCTCAATGTGATGTGGATGAATTCTTCAATTTTCTACCGGTCAATAGTCCTGGCATTACATAATCGGATATGGCGTAAGCAGTTAAAAATAGATACGCGCCATATTGCGGGAGTGTAGAAGTTAACCACATGCATTAACATTATCAAGAAAATGATTATTACACAATCCAGGAAACGTCCGCCTCTGGTACAAAGCGGACATCAATGCAGGCTTCGTTAGCTTGCTCTTGAACTTGCTTTACAGTGTTCTAATCAAATCGAGGTTATGAGCGAACTTCTCCTGCAACGCGTCCAGGGCTTTTAAGCACTGCGACAAGGATGATGCTGCACCCAATGATGCCTGCAGCCAGTACGGCTATGCCCTGAAAACCTAATACAGTGAGCGCCTGACCTCCGGCAAGCGCACCGGTACCGATGGCTGCGTTGAAAATGGCAACGTATATGGCTGACGCCGGTTGTGCAGCATCTCCGGCGCTACGAAGCAGCCATGTCTGCAACCCAACGAATACAATGGCGATACCCGCACCCCATATAGCAAGCAGCATGCCTGACAACCAAACAGGAAGGGGGGCGATGCTCTTTGTCCCAAAGATGCCGAGCGCGCCCGTACTCAGTAGCAGAGAGATGAGTATCAACCCTTTTACATGACGATCTATCAGCTTACCGGCAATGATGTTTCCCACCAGACCGGAAAGTCCTGATGTCAGCAGCAGACCAGAAATGGACGCCGTCGGCACGCCCTGTGCCTTCGTCAGCAGCGGTTCAACGTAGGTAAATGCCGCGAAGTGAGCTGAAATAATGCAGGCCGTGGCACCATAGAGGGAAAGGATCACCGGGTTTTTAAATATCCCACAGTAAGCACGCAGTCCTGGAGGCTGAGGCGCCGCCAGCGTGGGGAGCGTCCAGAATAAAGCACAGGCGGTGACAAGCGACAGCAGGGAGATCACTGCAAACGCACTACGCCATCCGGCCATATTTGCAATAAAGCTGGACAGGGGCACACCAAGAACGCTGGCAGCCGACACCCCGCCAAAAATGACTGATGTAGCCAGGCCAAGCTTCTCTGCTGGAACAATCTGTGCCGCCACCACACCAATTAATGCCCAGAAAGCACCGTGTGCCAGTGCCCCTGCCATGCGCGCACCCATAAATGCGGTCATTGAGTGGGAAAGGGCCGCCACCATACAGGAAAGGGCAAGGATCAGCATCAGGCTCACAAGCAGAGCCTTACGGGAAATGCGCGCCGGTATGACTCCGGAAAGAAGCGCTGCAAGCGCGCCAACCCATCCATATGCTGTCACGACAAGACCCGCCCCAGACTCAGTCTGATTCAGATCGCTGGCAAGCGTACTCAGCATGCCAACGGGAGCAAGCTCGCTGGTCACAATCGAAAATGCGCTTATCCCGAGCGCAGCGACTGCCAGCCAGGCGCGGGTGGGCACCGGGCTTACATGTAAAACGGTGTCATTCATAAATTAATACTCTTCAAAAAGGGTGGACGATCTTGCGGAAAACGGTCTGAAACACCCGAGATAAGATGTTTGCATGTTTATCGCCTTGTGTGGATTGAAGTATCATCCTTACGAAAGTGATAAAAAAGAGCTGAAAACGGAGAGTCGTTTTCCATAATCGGAAATAAGATGAAAACTGAGTTCAATTGGGATGACACGCGTGTTTTCCTGGCGATCGCCCGTTCGGGTACGCTGAGTGGCGCCGCTGAGGCAATGAGTATTGGGGTTGCAACCATTTCCAGAAGGTTAGATCGGCTTGAGCAATCGCTGGGAGTACCGCTTTTTAGCAGGCATCAGAGCGGATATCGGCTAACAGATGATGGCGAAGCCCTGCTGGAGCGGGCAGAGGCGCTGGAATATGCTGGCCTTGCTTTTGGCGAGACGGCGAATCTACAAGGCAATGTGGCCGGGCTTGTCCGACTCGCCACATCGGATAATCTGGCCACGCATTTTATACTTCCTTCCCTGAAAGGGATCCTGGATACCTATCCCGACCTGCGGGTAGAGATATTAAGCGGTGTGCAGTCAGTCAATCTGCATCGTAGAGATGCAGATATGGCAATCCGCATGGTAAAGCCAGACAGCGGTAATCTGACGTTAAAGCGACTGGGAACGGTAGGTTTTGGTGTCTATGGCGCAAAAACGTATATCGATGAGCTGGGAGGCGTACCCGCGGGTTTGGCGCTAAACAATGCTCAGTATGTAGGGTGGTCTGAGTCGCACCAGCACTTACCTGCTGCGCGCTGGGTCACGAAGATGCTTCGGGGTAGACCATGCCGAGTTGAAGCCAATACGCTAGGCGCACAGGTTTCCGCAGTTTCATCCGGTCTGGGTTTAGGTATCCTGCCACACTTTATGGCGAGGGCCAGCGGCCTGCAATGCGTCCAGCCTGAAACCGGTGTGGACCAAACGTTATGGCTGGTTATGCATTCAGATTTAGCGGGCTCACGGCGAGTCAGGGCTGTCGCAGATCATTTAATTGCCGTATTTGATCAGTATAAAGATCAACTGACGATCCCATAAACATCAATGGCCCAAACTTTTTTATTTACTGAGGCAGATCACTTGCCCGGAGCACTTACCATCCTGTAAATCCATGATGACCAGGGCGGCACGATCCTCTGGCGCCTGAGCAATAAGTTCACCTTTTTCATTCCATGCAGCGCTTTTCCCGACCGGCTTCCAGCCGCCTGACGGGCCACAGTAATTCGCCATCAGCGTAGGCATTGCGTAACGTTTAGCATAACTTTTCAGCAGGCCGGCATCTTTCTCATAGCCACCTGCGCTCAAAACTGAATTAAGATAAATTTCTGCCCCCAGATGCACCGTTCTTTCTGCATGCATCGGCTGTCCTGCATCTGCGCATATAGCCACGCCAACGTTAAACGTGTGTGCCGTAAAAACACACTCCTCGTCACCGGCTGAAAAGTAATCAGACTCTCCAGGGTGAAGATGCATTTTTCGGTAAAAGGAAATAGGGTGCTTCGAAGAAATTACGCATGCGCCAATGGCTGGCTTACTGCCTTCAACGTTCAAAGGCGCACCCGCAATAATCGCCATATTATGCCTCTCAGCTAACGCCTGCAGTGGCCGGAGGCAGGCCTCATCAGCAAGAGCCAGGCTTTCAGCCATCTCTGGTTCATAACCCGTTAAAGAGAGCTCCGGAAAAAAGATAAGGTTAACGCCAGCCGATGCTGCTGACGTAATCAGTAATTCGTGATAATGCAGATTTTCTTCAATACAGCCGCGAATCGGAGCAAACTGTCCTGCTGCGATTTTTAACCTTCCATGAATACTACCCATGTTACTCCCGCAGTGTTGTTGAAATCGTCAGTTACCATACAAAAATAAACATCATACGTCATCTTTCTAAGACGGCACCGATGGGGTTCTTACTGAAACGCCTACTTCTGGCACATAGCGGACAGTAACGCGGGATACCTATAATGGACATGCTTTGCAGTCTCCTCTTCTGCCTCCTGAACTTTTATGCCGAACCGTCCAGTCTGCGATGATGGTCAGCAACACAGGAAATATCATGACAGACATTGCCCTGATAATAGGCTGCATTTTTTCTGAATCAGGCTACTATTAATTTTGGTATATCAATGGATTAAAGGCCTGGTGAAGGGATATTTAACCACGGTGCCGGGATAGCTGACGGCATTTAAACAGTAATAATGAGGATATAAATATGGCTGCAACCAACGGTATGATTGATGCTGATGATGCTGTAATTTTACTCATTGATCATCAGAGTGGATTATTCAATACGGTACGTGATATGCCTGTCCCTGACCTGCGCAATTATGTTACAGCGATTGCCAAGACTGCCACACTGTTAAATATCCCGGTGATCACAACGGCCTCTGTTCCTGACGGTCCCAATGGTCCGCTGATCCCAGAGATTCACCAGTATGCTCCCCACGCCGTTTATGTTCCGCGTACCGGACAGATTAATACGTGGGACAATCCGGCGTTTGTGAAAGAAGTCGAAAAGACAGGCCGAAAGACCCTGATTATTGCCGGCACACTCACCAGCGTTTGCATGGCGTTCCCTGCGGTTAGCGCAGTTCAGGAGGGGTATAAGGTTTACTGTGTTGTGGATGCCTCGGGCAACTGGTCTAAAATCGCGACCGACACGACCATTGCGCGCGTGGCGCAGGCTGGCGCGATTCCGACAGATACGTTTGCCATTGTCGCTGAATTAATGAGAACGTGGAACCGTGCTGAAGGCTCCCGCTTCGCCGAGATCCTTGCAGAGCATGTATGTCCGGAGTATAAGTGCCTGATTGAAAGTTTTGGCAAAGCACAGGAAATTGCCAAAACAGGTCCTGAAACCAATCTGGAACATTATAAATAAACTCAGGGCATTCCTCCTATTACCCGCCTCTTAACGTCCTGTGCCTGAACAACGTTTCAGGCACAGGACATTTAACCGATCAGGCGCAGCGTATAATAAAGATACGTGTGGGTTATAGAATTGTTTTGACTCTGTTTTTTTAATGCCGTGCAGGGAGGTACATTACCACTCACTATAAAATGATCGAATAAGCGCGCCCTTTAGTAACACTCTCACTGTTGCTTATGGTAATTAATAAGAAAGGTATTTATTTTTTAATTAACAGGCGTGCAGGCAGGGAAAGTCAGGCGTTATTTTTTTCGTTAATTCAACAAATGCCTTTCCTAATTAACCGCCTGTTAAAGCATAATCAACTAATAACGATAATTGTTTGCAGGCATACTCATAAGGTTTACGGTATGCGAAAGCAAATCCTTTCCGCCAGCGATGTGATGGCAAAACGACGACTACAAGAAGACAAACCCTTAAGAAACGTCGCCGTCGCCCTCACTATCAACGCGGTAAAACATGATGAATAAAGTCACAACTATCCCAGACAACATTACACCACACCGTCGCTGGCACTGGCAGGACAACCTTTGGACGCTGGGCCTGTATGGCACAGCGGTCGGGGCGGGAACGCTGTTCCTGCCCGTGGAAATCGGCACGCGCGGCCCGGTGATCTTCCTGGTAATGCTCCTGCTGGGCCTGCCGTTATCCCTGATGCCGCATTTGCTCCTGTGCCGTGTGTACATGCGCGAGGAGCAGACCGAAAAAGGCACGCTGCCGATCTTTGGCTCTTTCTTCAGCGGTCGTGGTGCAAAACTGATCACGCTATTCTACTGCGTGACATTCTTCCCGGTAACCCTGGTTTACGGGGTCGCGCTGATTAATGCGCTTGATAATTTCCTGGTTGAACATCTGCACATTACCGCCATCAACCGTGGGCCGTTGTCGTTTATCGTGGTCGCTGCCCTGTATGTGGTGCTGAGCAAGGGGCGAGACAGAGTCGTGGCCATCATGAGTGCGCTGGCGCTGCCATTCGCTGCATCTGTGCTGCTGATCGCCGTATCGCTCATCCCGCACTGGCATCTGTCAAACCTGACCGGCGCGGCCGCTGATATGAAAGCCACGCCGCTGCCGGTGACGCTGAAAAATATCTGGCTGACACTGCCGCTCATTACCTTCTCGTTTTGCTGCGCGCCTATGGTGTCCCCGCTGAGCGCCAGCTACAGGGAAAAGAAATCGGAGGGTGAAAGCAAGGCGTTATTCGTGATCCGCATCGCCTATATAGCCATCTTCACCAGTATCATCTTTTTCGTGCTGAGTTGCGTGCTGAGTATCCCGCATGACAGCTTTTTGCGGGCGAAGGCGGAGAACTTGAATGTGCTGTCAGTGATGAAGGGGAACGGTGATTTCAACCTGATGTACCATGTTGCCCCGCTCATCGCTATCATCGGTATGACGAAATCCTTCCTGGGCGTGGGTCTGTCGGTCGCAGAGACCTTCGGCCAGTTGGCCGCCAGCGTGTCCGGTAAAAAGGCGAGCATCAGCAAGCGCATGGCCTCTCTGGCGCTATTCCTGCTGACCTTTGGTATCGTTTACGCGGATCCAGATGTGCTCAACCTGATTGAAACGTTCTGTGGACCTCTGATTGCGGTGATCCTGTTCCTTATCCCCGCTTACCTCATATACACCCGCCCCGTGCTGGCGCAGCTTCGCGGCGTGACGGTATGGCTGGTCATTCTGGGCGGGCTGGCGACGCTATCTGCCTTGCTCTGGACCATGTTTTAATCAGCGCTGATGGCATAACAACGCTGAAACAGCGAGGCTCAGTATGTAATTCATTTGCGCAAGGCAAGCTGGTGGTAAGGTCTTCCGCCACTTTGCCTTGCGCAGCAAAAGTTATAGCAAGGCATTGACCCCTGCAATCAATCTGCCCAGCCCTTCATCCAGCTTCGCCCTTGGGCAGCCCGCATTCAGCCGGACAAACCCGTTCCCTTCGGGACCATAGGTGTACCCCGGCATAATCGCCACTTTCTGCTGGTGGATAAGGACATCCTGCAACGCACGATCGTCGAGATTAAGCGGGCGCAGGTCAATCCACGCCAGATAGCTTGCCTCGGGTGGCTGCCAATTAAGCTGGGGAAACGCCTGATTCAGCTGGCTGGCGATGGCCGCCATATTATCCTGCAGGTAGGTGCGAAGCGCTTCCAGCCAGGGGGCACCTTCCCGGTAGGCGGCAATATGTGCGCAGAGCGAAAGCACCGCCGGGGAGGAGAGTCCGTCCCGGCCCTTGAGCGCAGCGAGGTAGTCGTCACGGCGTCGCGCGTCGCTGATAATGCCGTACGCCCCGGTGAGGGCCGGAATATTGAAGCTTTTCGACCCGGAGGTGAGCAGCGCCCACTCGCCTCGTCCCACCTGACACCAGGGCGTGTGCGTCTTCTCGCCCCATACCATATCCATATGGATCTCGTCACTAATCACCCGGACGCCATGACGCTCGCAGAGCATAGCCATCGCCTCCAGCTCTTCACGCGTCCACACTTTACCCGTCGGATTATGCGGGCTGCACAGCAGCAGGATTTTCGTCTCCGGCAGGGAGAGCACGGCCTCCAGGGCCGCTAAATCGCTTACCCAGCCGGTAGCAGTTTTTTCCAGCGGCACGCTTAGGACGCGACGCTGGTTTCCCTCAATGGCTTTGTAAAACGCATCGTAGGCCGGAGTGTGGATGGCGACCGCGTCTCCCGGCGCGGACCACTGGCGGATCAGCTCCGAGGCCATGTAGATCACCGACGGCCCGTAGACGAGGGTCTCGGGATCGATCTCAGTGGCAAAGCGGGTCCCATACCAGTGGCACACCGCCCCAAGGAAATCCTCATTCTTCCAGCGGCTGTAGCCCAGCACGCCGTGCGCCAGCCGCTGCTGGATGGCGTCAAGAATGCAGGGGGCGGTCGCAAAATCCATATCTGAAATAGTGAAGGGCAGCAGGTCAGCCACGCCAAAGCGATCGGCCACGTAATCCCACTGCGTACACCATGTTCCATGCCGATCGATCGCCGTTGAAAAATCAAACATAGCCTTATCCTTTATGCCTGCACCGAGTTCATCAGGGCTTCCATCTCATCTTTTACCGACTGGACCTGCGGCCCAATCACCACCTGTAAGTTGTGCTGGTTGAGCTGGACCACGCCAATGGCGCGATTGTCCTTAAGCGCCTGCACATTCACCCGCGACATATCATTAACGGACAGCCGCAGACGGGTGATGCAGTTATCAAGGCTGACAATATTTTCACTTCCGCCCAGCGCGGCGAGGATGGCCGGAACGTTATAGCCGGAGCGTCCCAGCGCGCCTGCCATTGTCTTCTCCACGGTGGTGGCCGTTTCGATATCCCGGCCCGGCGTTTTCAAATTAAAATGCAGGATAGCGAAGCGGAAGATGATGTAGTACACCGCAAACCAGACGGCGGCAACCACCGGCACAAGATACCACTTGGTGGCCAGACCGTGCAGCATGCCGAATACCACAAAATCAATCACGTTGCCGTCGGTGTTGCCGATGGTGACGCCAAGTACGGCCATCACCGTAAAGCCGAGGCCGGTGAGCAGGGCGTGAATCAGGTAGAGCACCGGGGCGACGAACAGGAACAGGAACTCTAACGGTTCCGTGGTGCCGCCAACAACGCAGGCAATCAGGCCGGAAATCAACAGGCCCTTAATTTTATGACGGTTCTCCGGGCGGGCGCAGTGGTACATTGCCAGCGCCGCGCCAGGCAGGCCGCCCAGGAAGGCAGGCATTTTTCCCTGAGAGAGGAAGCGCGTGGCGCTTTCAGAAAAGCCGTGGGTGGTCGGGCAGCTCAGCTGGGCCTGGAAGATGGTCAGCGCGCCGCTGACGGTATGACCGCAGACCTCCTGGGTGCCGCCTGCGTCGGTGAAACGGATCAGGGCAACCAGAATATGCTGTAAGCCAAACGGCAGCAGCAGACGCTCGCCGGTACCGAAGATCATCGGCCCAAAATCACCCGCGCTGTTAATGATCTGGCCCAGGCCACGGATCCCCATGGCGAAGACGGGCCAGATGAGTGGGATCACCAGGCCAACCAGTCCCATCGCCACGGTGGTAATAATCGGAACGAAGCGGGTGCCGCCAAAAAAGGCGAGCGCGTCGGGTAGCCTGATGGTGTGAAAACGTTCATGCAGCAGCCAGACAATCACCCCGGCAATCACCGCGCCGAGGATCCCGGTATCAATGGACTGGATCCCCAGCACGTTCTGAATGTTGTAGGCCTTCAGCAGCGCCGCATCGGTGGTGGGCAGAATACCTTTTGCCGTCAGCCAGAAGTTAACGGCCAGGTTCATCACCGCATAGCCGACAAAACCGGCAAAGGCAGCGATGCCTTTATTCTCACGCGCCAGCCCTAGCGGAATGGCGATGCAGAACATCACCGGCAGGAAACTAAAGGCGAAGGAGCCGATTTTACTCATCCAGATGAAGATAGCCTGCAACACCGGATTGCCCAGAACAGGGATCAGGGTCATGACGTCACGGCTGCTTAGCGAGCTGCCGATGCCTAACATGATCCCGCAAAAGGAGAGTAACGCGACGGGCAGCATGAAGGTTTTGCCCAACTGCTGGAAAAATTCCCACAGCGTAATTTTCTGTACGGTTTTCGTCGTCATAAACGACTCCTTGTCGAAAAGAGATGCAGATGAGGTTGTTGTGCGAGAAAGATAAAACGTTTTACCTAAATTTTATGCGCTACAAATCACAATGCTGAGCGATAACTCAGTGTATAAATATGTCCTATAGATAAATCGTTTTATCTAAGCCAGTACCAGGGATTTGCTTTTTTATGATGACGCCAAAAAAAATAACCATTAACGATGTGGCCGTCGCGGCCGGGGTTTCCGTTAGCACCGTTTCGCTGGTGCTCAGCGGCAAGGGCCGTATCTCTACGGCCACCGGCGAGCGCGTGAACCAAACTATCGAGCGACTGGGCTTTGTCCGTAACCGCCAGGCTTCCGCCCTGCGCGGCGGGCAGAGCGGCGTGATTGGCCTGATCGTACGCAACCTCTCTTCACCGTTTTATGCCGAACTGACGGCAGGGCTGACGGAGGCGCTTGAAGCCCAGGGACGGATGGTGTTTCTCCTGCACGGTGGCGACGGCGGCGACCAGCTCCTCCAGCGCTTTAACACCCTGCTAGCACAGGGGGTGGACGGCGTCGTCATCGCCGGAGGCGCGGGGGTCAGTGGCGAGCTGCAGGCGTGCGCCGCAGAGCAGGGCATTCCGCTGGTGTTTGCCTCTCGCGCCAGCTATCTGGATGATGCTGACTGCGTCAGGCCGGATAACATGCAGGCGGCCCAGATGCTCACCGAGTATCTGATTCAGCGCGGTCATCAGCGTATTGCCTGGCTGGGGGGCAACAGCGCCTCGCTAACGCGGGCCGAGAGAGTAGGCGGCTACTGCGCCACCCTGCTGAAATATGGCTTACCCTTTCACAGTGAATGGGTCGTGGAGTGCGACACCAGCCAGAAGCAGAGCGCTGAAGCGGTCGCTGCGCTGCTACGGCATAATCCCACCATCAGCGCGGTGGTCTGTTACAACGACGTTATTGCTCGGGGGGCCTGGTTCGGCTTAATGCGTGCGGGACGTCAGAGCGGTGAGGCAGGGATGGACAGCTACTTTGAGCAGCAGGTGACGCTGGCCGCCTTTGCGGACGTCGCGGAGAGCGCGCTGGATGAACTGCCGATTATCTGGGTGACAACGCCTGCACGGGAGATGGGATATACCCTGGCGGAACGGATCATGCAGCGTATTGCGAAGGAGGACAGTCTTGCTCGCAGCCAGACCCTCAAGGCCCGACTCATTGTCAAAAAATAGCCCCTCCGGAGAGGGGCTTGTGGATTACTGCTGAGGCACAGCTGCCGGTGGCGTAGCTTCCGGAGCCGCCTGCGGAGCAGGAGCGGGAGCCGCTTCCGGAGCCGCCTGCGGAGCAGGGACTGGAGCCGCTTCCGGTGCTGCCTGCGGAGCAGGAGCCGGGGCAGCTTCTGGTACTGCCTGCGGAGCAGGAGCAGGGACCGGCGCAGGCGCAGGTGCCGCCTGAGGCATACCCAGCTCAGGCATACCAAACATGCCGACAAACTCATCAAGGCTCATCTTCTGCCCGTTCAGGACGATCTGACCGTTAGCGTACTGCAGGCTGGTGCTGATGGCGTTATCCGCTACCGTGGTGATGCGGAACATCTGGCCCATCGCCGCCAGGCCTTTCACCTGCTGGTTCGCCAGTTTTTCGGCATCTGCCTGCTGGTAGCCCTGTAGCTTAGCGATCTGAGTCATAAACTCGGTGGCCATATCCATTGGAATGGTCAGCTTGCTCTCCAGCGACTTCACGCTGCGATCCACCTCCTGCGCCAGGGTCTGCGGTGCAGGGGCGGCAGGGGTAGCAGCAGGATCTTTCATGAACAGCGACAGGTTAAACGTGGTCTCGCCTTTGCTGTTTTTCCAGCTCAGCGGGGCAACGGTGATCACCGGCTCACCTTTTAACAGCATCGGCAGGGCGCCAAAGAACGCCTCGGTGGATTTTTGCTGGTAGATGGCCGGATCTTTCATCACTTCAGGCTGAGAGAGCAGGGCCTGGTTTTGCGCATTGTACTGCTGGCGGAACTGGTGCCATGCCTGACCGTCAATCTGGCCAATCTTCATGGTCAGCTTGCCGCTACCCATATCCTGGCTCTGGATCTTCAGGCTGTTAACCGAGTAGTCGATCTGGCTGTTGATGTTTTTGCCGTCGTTGACGAGATCGTTTTTGACGTTCAGCTCAGTGCCTTCCATCACTGCGATCTCTTTGTTTTCTACGGCAACGGCCAGCTTCTCAACGCTCAGCTTCTGGTTGCCCAGGTGCTCATCAAACTGCGCGCGCTTGCTGTCGCCGTCGGTTTTCAGGTTGTTGAAGGTGACCTGCACATGCTGACCATACTCGTTAACGGTATTAACCAGGCCGCTCTGCGCCTCGCCCTTAAGGGAGATAGCGTTGCCGTCTTTATCGGCATCAAGCTGGAATTCACCGCCGCTGAAGGCAACTTTTTCACCTTCGTTCTCATAGCTTAACGGCTTAAACGCGATATGGGAGCCGGTATCACCGCCGTAGCCGATGCGGGTATTCACCTCTACCGGCGACTCGCCTTTAGCCATATCGAACAGCGGCTTAGAGACATCGTTATTCACCAGGGTGGTTTTCACCGATGCCATGGCCGGGATCAGATTAAACGATTTAAGCTGTGCAAACGGGAACGGACCGTGATCCACCGTCTCGTTCAGCACCACGCTCTGTCCAGGCTTCAGCCAGGCGTTCTCGCCACCTGCGACCGGTTTGACCAGCAGCTGGAGATGGCTTTTAAAGATGCCACGCTCGTAGTTCTGCGAGGACACCTCCAGGTTTGCGCCCGGCGCGCTGCGCTTAAGCTCGGCGTTAGCCTGTGCAACCATGTCGGCAAGGTGTTTTTCCAGCTGTTTACCCGTGTACCAGGCGGTTCCCGTCCAGACGACGCCCAGTGCAACAATAATGCCCGCAGCGACAAGCGTTTTCTTCATAGCGATTATCCCTAAAAATGAAACCAGGCGGAAGAGGCCGCCTGGAGAGTCGTAAGGTCTTGCTAAGCTTAGCAATAAGGTGCAAAAAGGTCAGTACTTAGTTCACTTTATTGTACACCCGAGCCAGGCGGCCAATGCCGCTCGCCTCAATAGGGGATTCCTCAGCGCTGACAAAGGCGGATTCGCCCGGCTTAAGCACCAGCTGCTGTTCGCCTTTGCTCAGCACCGCCTCGCCCTCAACGCAGAAGAGGATCGCCGCGCTCGACTGCGCAAGCGTTGACGCCGTAGTGGAGAGGTCATGCAGGGAGAAAGCAAAGTCGGCGACCGGAATAGGGAAGTCCAGCTCGGCACCGCGCTGTTCTGGCGCAGTAAGCAACTCTGCCGCTGGCTTCGGCACAAACTTCACGTTGGCCACCAGTTCAGGGATATCAATGTATTTTGGCGTCAGGCCCGCGCGCAGGACGTTATCGGAGTTAGCCATCACCTCCAGCGCCACGCCTTTCAGGTAGGCATGCGGGGTCTCAGCGAACAGGAACATCGCTTCGCCTGGGTTGAGCTTAACCACGTTAAGCAGCAGAGGGGAGAAGAGACCGCTGTCGTCCGGGTAGAACTCAGAGATAAAGCGGATGGTCTCCCACGGCTCGCCCTTCTGGCTTGCCAGCGTGGCCTTCAGCACTGCCAGAGCGTGTGATTTCTCCTCGCCCTGCATATTGAGCAGGCTGGCAAAGAGCTGGCTTAAGCTGTCGGCATCCGGCTGCGCCAGGAAGTGGGCGATAGCCTGATGCGCACCTGCGACCGGCTGGAGCAGGGAGATGATATCGCTGAATTCGCGAAAAGCGTTCATCGCCAGGAACGGCGTCAGGGCAAATACCAGCTCGGGTTTATGGTTAGGATCTTTATAGTTGCGCTCGGCCGCATCCAGGGGAATACCTGCCGCGTTCTCTTTGGCAAAGCCGATCTCCGAGGCTTGCTTATTAGGGTGAACCTGAATAGAGAGGGGCTGGTCGGCGCACAGCACCTTAAACAGGAACGGCAGCTCGCCAAAGCGCTCTGCGACCGCCTGGCCTAAAAGCGCCGTTTTATCCTGGTCAATCACCTCTCGCAGCGACTGCGGCTGACCAGACGCGTTCTCGATTTTTGAGCTGCTCTTCGGATGCGCGCCCATCCACAGCTCTGCCATCGGCAGACCGTTGGGGTTGGCGATCCCATAGAGTTCCGTTAACGCAGTTTTACTTCCCCAGGCATAGTTCTGCACTGAGTTAATGAGTTTTTGCATTATCAAGCCCTGCACTGTGTTGAATGATCTGCGTGTATTAAACCAATAAACCCATGGTAAGTAATCACTAAACTCAAAAAGTCGTCCTTATCTCAGTTTTTGTTAAAAAATTGTGTAGGATATGCAGACTCGCTTTTAAGCAGGGCAACGGAACGTTTGCCCAGACCATAACCAGACCGCGCAGTAAGTGAGAGCAAAATGTCGACAAAACCTTTTCACTATCAGGATCCTTTTCCCCTCAAAAAGGATGATACCGAATACTATCTCCTTACCCGAGACCACGTCTCCGTAACGGAATTTGAAGGCCACGAAATCCTCAAGGTTGAACCGCAGGCGCTGACCCTGCTGGCGCAGCAGGCCTTCCACGACGCCTCGTTTATGCTGCGCCCAGCGCACCAGCAGCAGGTGGCGGACATCCTCGCCGACCCGGAGGCCAGCGAGAACGATCGCTACGTGGCGCTGCAATTTTTACGCAACTCCGACATCGCGGCAAAGGGGATCCTCCCGACCTGCCAGGATACCGGTACGGCCATCATCAGCGGCAAGAAGGGCCAGCGGGTCTGGACCGGCGGCGGTGATGAAGCTGCTCTGGCACGCGGAGTGTATAACACCTATATCGAAGATAACCTGCGCTACTCGCAGAACGCGGCGCTGGATATGTATCGCGAGGTCAACACCGGCACCAACCTGCCGGCGCAGATCGATCTCTACAGCGTTGATGGTGACGAGTATAAATTTCTCTGCATCGCTAAGGGCGGTGGCTCGGCCAATAAGACCTATCTCTATCAGGAGACCAAGGCGCTGCTGACGCCGGGCAAGCTGAAGGATTACCTGGTCGATAAGATGCGCACCCTGGGGACGGCGGCATGCCCGCCTTACCATATTGCTTTCGTGATCGGTGGCACCTCGGCCGAGGCGACCCTGAAGACGGTGAAGCTTGCCTCAACCAAGTATTACGACGGGCTGCCTACGGAAGGCAACGAGCACGGCCAGGCGTTTCGCGACGTGGCGCTGGAGAACGAGCTGCTGCGTGCCGCGCAGGATCTCGGTCTCGGAGCTCAGTTCGGCGGCAAATACTTTGCCCACGACGTACGGGTGATCCGCCTGCCGCGCCACGGCGCATCCTGCCCGGTGGGGATGGGCGTCTCCTGCTCGGCGGACCGCAATATCAAAGCCAAAATCAACCGCGACGGGATCTGGATCGAGAAGCTGGAGCAGAATCCGGGGAAATACATTCCGGAATCGCTGCGCCAGGCGGGCGAGGGAGAAGCGGTGCGCGTCGATCTTAACCGTCCGATGCGTGACATCCTGCAGCAGCTCTCTCAGTATCCGGTATCGACCCGGCTGTCGCTGAGTGGCACCATCATCGTGGCCCGCGACATCGCCCACGCCAAGCTGAAAGAGCGGATGGATCGTGGCGAAGGCCTGCCGCAGTACGTCAAAGATCACCCGATCTACTACGCCGGCCCGGCGAAAACGCCAGACGGTTACGCCTCTGGCTCACTCGGCCCAACCACGGCAGGGCGAATGGACTCTTACGTCGATCAGCTCCAGGCCGAGGGCGGAAGTATGATCATGCTGGCGAAGGGCAACCGCAGCCAGCAGGTGACCGACGCCTGCCATAAGCACGGCGGTTTCTATCTCGGCAGCATTGGCGGCCCGGCGGCAGTACTGGCCCAGGGCAGCATCCGCAGCCTGGAGTGCATCGAGTACCCGGAGCTGGGTATGGAAGCCATCTGGAAGATTGAGGTGGTCGATTTCCCGGCATTCATCCTGGTGGATGATAAGGGCAACGACTTCTTCCAGCAGATCCATGCCTCGGCCTGTGCCCGCTGCGTGAAGTAAACAAGACCGCCCGAAAGGGCGGTTTTTTTTGCTGCTGACGGCTGAAAATCATCAATACTAATAACTCTTTGGGCAAGTGAGCATGTTGTTACCCACATCACAACTATTCAAGGAGCGTGTATGACTTCGCATCGCAGTGAGAAAGATTCGATGGGCGCAATCGACGTCCCGGCAGACAAGCTATGGGGCGCGCAAACCCAGCGATCGCTTGAGCATTTTCGCATCTCGACCGAGAAAATGCCGGTCTCGCTACTCCGGGCGCTGGCCTTAACCAAGCGGGCGGCAGCAAAGGTAAACCAGGATCTGGGCCTGCTGGCCGTCGAGAAGGCACAGGCCATTATCAGCGTAGCGGATGAAGTGCTGAACGGTGACCATCCGGATCAGTTTCCGCTGGCGATCTGGCAGACCGGCTCCGGCACCCAAAGCAACATGAACATGAACGAGGTGCTGGCGAACCGTGCCAGTGAGCTGCTGGGCGGCGAGCGTGGGATGGCGCGTAAGGTGCACCCCAACGACGACGTTAACAAAAGCCAAAGCTCAAACGACGTCTTTCCTACCGCCATGCACGTGGCCTCGGTTATTGCCGTGCGCGAAGATCTGATCCCCTCGCTGCTGGAGCTGACCCGCACCCTGGCGGAAAAATCCCGCGCCTATGCCGATATCGTTAAAATTGGCCGTACCCATCTGCAGGATGCGACGCCGCTGACGCTGGGTCAGGAGATCTCCGGCTGGGTGGCGATGCTGGAGCATAATCTTAAGCATATCGAAAATAGCCTGCCGCACCTGTCGGAGCTGGCGCTCGGTGGCACGGCGGTAGGGACCGGGCTGAATACCCATCCGGAATATGCCCGCCGCGTGGCCGACGAGCTGGCGGCCATCACCGGGCAGGGGTTTATCACCGCACCGAACAAGTTCGAGGCGCTGGCAACCTGCGATGCGCTGGTGCATGCCCATGGCGCGCTGAAAGGCCTGGCGGCCTCGCTGATGAAGATCGCTAACGACGTCCGCTGGCTGGCCTCGGGCCCACGCTGCGGCATCGGTGAAATTTCTATCCCGGAAAACGAGCCGGGCAGCTCCATCATGCCGGGTAAGGTCAACCCAACCCAGTGCGAGGCGCTGACCATGCTCTGCTGTCAGGTGATGGGTAACGACGTGGCAATCAACATGGGCGGCGCGTCGGGTAACTTTGAGCTAAACGTTTTCCGCCCGATGGTTATCCATAACTTCCTGCAATCGGTGCGGTTGCTGGCCGACGGGATGGAGAGCTTCAATGAGCACTGCGCCATCGGCATTGAACCAAACAGGGCGCGTATCGATCAGCTTCTCAACGAGTCGTTGATGCTGGTAACGGCCCTGAATACGCACATTGGCTACGACAAGGCTGCCGAAATTGCCAAAAAAGCGCACAAAGAGGGCCTGACCCTGAAGGCCTCGGCGCTGGCGCTGGGCTACCTGACCGAGGAGCAGTTTGATACCTGGGTGCGTCCAGAAACCATGGTGGGCAGCATGCCATCCGGCAGCTAGTTCGCCAGGGTTAGTTTGCAACGTAGAGGTGCAGCCGGGGAATGATTAACGTCAGCGGCTGCGCCTCAGGTTTATAGCGGTGCTGAACGTTGTCGGCATCGTAGTTCAGCAGCTCGCCGATGTCCGGCACTCGACCACCGTTCTCCTCGGCGATCAATGCAATGATGGGGGTCGGGCAGGCGTGCTGCACCTGCTTTTGCGAACCGGCGTACCAGACTCGGGCAATGGGTTGGACCTTCACCGGTCGCTTGATCTTCAGCCGGGCCTTCTGCGGCAGGGCGGCTATATCGTTGTACTCCTGCTCCAGCCGGGCCTGCCACTGCTCCCGCGTCCAGCCGCCTACCGCCCGCGGCGCTTTTAAGCTCTTCTCCAGCTGGGCCAGCACCTCATCACGGGTGAAATTCTTGATGATATGCTTATTCGCCCAGCCAAAGCGCAGCGTCGCCGGATCGCGCAGGACAGTTAGCGTTCGATAGGCATTGAGAGTGATCAGCCCCGGCAGATGATGGTGTACCCAGTCAAAGCGGGCCGCAGAGGGCAAACCGGACTCGACGGTAACGATTTGCTCGAAGGCTGTTTTCAGGCTGTTAATCTGCCCGATGCGTGCCTCCAGGCTGTCGCGTGTCGCCAGCGTGGTCTGGAAGCAGATCACTCCCGGCAGGCGCACGGCCGCTTTGCTGCTGCGGTTCTCCGACTGCTGCTGAATAAAGAGATGCGAGAAGTGGTGCAGGGCGCGCTCGGCGGCGCGCTTGCCCACGTGCTGCTTGACCTGAATCGTGGTCAGCGGCTCGTGTTCGGCCTCTTTGGTGACTTCCGGTAGCTCAAACACCCGCCCGGCCATGAGCCGACACGCGCTCAGTTCGCTCTTTAGCTCCGCAAGCTCACGCTCAATTTGGCGGAAAGTAGTGGTTAAACGCTCGATCAGATCGTAGCTGGCCATAGGAACCTCATTAGTTACAACATGCTATTATTTTAGCATAACTCTACAATTCAGGCTACGGTGCTGAAAGGTCTTGTAGGCCGGATAAGGCGCAGCCGCCATCCGGCGTTATCACTCGGTCAAGTCGGGTGGCGCTTCGCTTACCCGACCTACGGTCAGTGCAGACGTTATAGCGCGGTGATGTCGGCGGGTAAAGAGACCAGATGATAGACCGGCCAGCTAAAGGTAAAGCGTGCTCCGCCCAACTCACCGGCATCACAAACCACCTCTCCGCCCATGGCCTGGGCGATAGAGCGTACAATCGCCAATCCCAGACCGCAGCCGCCGGTGGCCCGATCCCGGCTAGGGTCGAGCCGGACAAAAGGCTCAAATATGCGTTCCCGTGCCTCGGGCTCAATGCCTGGGCCATCATCTTCAACGATCAGGCTGGCCCGTGCGCCGTCATGCCGGAGAGCAATCTGCACGGTGCTTTCGCTGTAGCGCAGGGCATTATTTACCAGGTTATCAAGCACGCGCTCCATCAACCGCATATCCAGCGCGCCGTAGTCTGCCTCGGAAGTAGCCGTCAGCGTCAGGGTGCGGGCAGGGTTGATGCTTGTCACATCATCTACGTAGCTCGCTACCCAGCGGGGAAGATCCGGTTCAGAGAGGTGCAGCTCGTTTTGCGGACGATCGAGACGGGCGTAGGTGAGCAGCTCCTCGATCAGCGCCTCAAGCTGGCCGATGTCGCGGTTCAGCGCCAGCCGCTCGGCTTCCGTGAGGTTATCACTCATCTCCAGCCGATAGCGCAGGCGTACCAGCGGGGTGCGCAGCTCGTGGGCAATCCCATCGATAAGCTGCTTCTTGCTGGCAATCAGGGCGTTAATATTATCTGCCATCTGGTTGAAGGCGACGCCGAGGCGCTCAAAGCTCGACCCGCTGGCAAAGTGGATCCGTTCATTCAGGTGCCCGCTACCAAAACGCTGGGCGGCAGACTCCAGCCGCAGCATCTCCTGCCAGTGGGGTCGCATCCAGATAAAGACCGGGAAGGCGAGGGAGATAGCAATAAAGACCATCAGAATGATGTCAAACAGGCGCATCTCGTGCAGGTAGAAGAGATAGGGGATGGGGCCTACCGCCAGCACGTAGTGGCTGCGGGGAATACGCTGGATAAACGTATACTCCTCGTCGAGCGCCACAATGTCCCCCTCGCGTAGCCGCTGGGTGGTGGCCGCGCTGAGGTGAAACTTAGTCAGCGGCTCGATGCGCATATCGAAAGAGAGATTAAGATCCATCTCCTTCAGGGTTTTGCTCCACTCGTGGGGTGGGATCTCCCGCAGCTCGCTGCGCATCAGGTAGAGGGAGCTTTTCATCAGGTCATCCAGCGACTGTCTGCCTGCCCGTTCGGCGGTAAATTTGTACACCAGCCCGACCAGCATGGTCATCACCAGAAAGCAGACAAACAGCAGCAGGTAGAACTGGACGAAAAGCTTCTTCATTCGTTAGTTATCCCACGCGTGCGGGGCAAACAGGTAGCCTTTGTTACGCACGGTTTTGATCCGGTAAGGCTCGGTGGCGCTATCCAGCAGCTTTTTGCGCAGGCGCGAGATGGCGACGTCAACGCTGCGATCTAACCCGTCATAGCTCACCCCGCGCAGGTTTTTCAGCAGCGCGTCGCGATCCATGATCTGCCCGGCGTGGGTTGCCAGCTCCCACAGCAGGTCAAAATCGGCGGTGGAGAGGGCGACCGGCTCGTTGGCGAGCAGCACCTGACGGTTAACGGGATCGATGGATAAGGTGCCAAAACGCAGCGCGTTGTGCGGCGTAAGTGACGCGGTGGCAGCCGGGCGGGCAGTCACGCTGCTCTGACGCAGGTGGAGGCGCAGACGCGCCAGCAGCACGGCGGGCGGCGTGGTTTTCAGAATATAGTCGCTGGCCCCCATCTCAAGAGAGAGGATATGGTTCATATCGCTGTCGAGCGAGGTGAGTAGCACAATAGGGCCTTGCCACTGACCGCGCAGGTCGCGACAGAGGGTCATGCCATCTTTACCGGGGAGCATGATATCCAGCAGCACCAGCTCAGGATTTTCACGCAGGATGGTCTCTTCGGCGCGATCGCCACGCGTCTCCAGCATAACGTCGATATCGTGCTTGCCAAGGTAGGCAGCAATCAGCGCACCCACTTCCGGGTCGTCTTCCACAAAAACGATCTTATTCATTGGTCATCATCGGGGGCAAAAGCGCCAACATACACCGCCTTGCCGGAAGCTTCCATTAATCTTTCATAAACGGCAACGGTTCCGTTATGCTGGGCGCTTAATCTGGAAAAGAGTCAGGGATAAATCATGGGGTTAGTGGTTAAAGCGGCGATTGGCGCGCTGGTGGTGTTGCTGATTGGCGTGCTCGCAAAAACAAAAAATTACTACATTGCCGGGCTGATCCCGCTGTTTCCTACCTTCGCCCTGATCGCGCACTACATCGTCGCCTCCGAGCGCGGCATTGAGGCGCTGCGCACGACCATTGTGTTTGGCATGTGGGCAATTATTCCTTACTTCATCTACCTGCTGTCGCTCTGGTATTTCACCGCCGCTATGCGACTGCCGCTGGCGCTGGGTGCGGCCGTTCTCTGCTGGAGCCTCAGCGCCTGGCTGTTGATTTTCTGCTGGAGCCGCTTCCACTAGCGCAGCGGGCGACCTCCGTCGAGAGCAAAGTTGCGGCCGGTCACGAACCGGCTGGTCATCAGGTAGTCGATCAGATCGATCACCTCTTTCTCGCCGGGGGCGATTTTCATCAGCGACTTGTTGAGCGCCTTCTGCCGATATTCAGCGTCATCCCCCTCGTTGAACAGGATCAGCGACGGGGCGATGGAGTTTACTTTTACCTCAGGGGCCAGCTTGCGGGCAAACGAGCGGGTCATATTATCCAGCGCCGCCTTACTGGCCGCATAGGCGATATGCTTGTCGCTGCCGCGCTCGACCACGTAATCGGTGAAGTGGATGATGTCACCGCCTGCGTGACCGTGGCCGCGCACCAGGCTTTCCAGGGCGTGATTCAGCAGATAGGGGGCATGAACGTGGATCTGCATCATCGCACAGAGCACCTCGGTAATTGGCGCTCCCGGCTTCTCCGGCACCCAGGCTCCGGCATTGTGGATAATGCCCCGCAGCCCGTGGGTACGGGATTTAACCTCCTCGGCAAAAGCGAGGATGCCCTCATCGTGACAAAAATCCGCCTTGATGCAGACCGCACCCGCTTCCTGTAACACCTCAATGGCCGGATAGAAGGTGCGATAGCTGACGATTACCGGCTGCTGCTGGTTAAGAAAATGGTGGGCGATGGCAAGGCCAATGCGGCGGCCGCCGCCGGTAATCAGAATCGGGCAGGGGTCGTTTCTTCCCATCGTTATCTCCTTGTTTTACAGCGTAGGGGCAGCATTACTGCCCCATCAGTATCCAGGTTGCCGGAAGCGCCGCGATCAACAGCAGCCCCATCAACACCTTTTCGTGACGTTGTAACAGATCGGGCTGCGGATGCGTGCGGCGTGCATAGAGAAAGACCAGCAGACCTGGCGCATAGAGTACCACCGACAGCAGCAGATGCATTGGCCCGGAAGCATAAAGTAACCATAGGCCATAGATGCAGGCACCGATACCCGTAGCCTGATGCAGCGGACGCTGGGCGACTTTTAAGAGATAGGCACCCACCAGGAAATAGGGTACCAGAATCATCTCGGAGGCGATGGTTAAAAGTGTATTGTAGTCAGAACCTGTGAGCCAGATCAGAATCAGGCAGATCTGGACGCTGGCGTTGGTCAGCCACAGCGAGGCCGACGGGGCGTTATTCGCATTCTGCTTGGCAAAAATGCGCGGGAAGGCTTTGTACTTGGCCGCCAGCAGAGGCACCTCGGCCGCCATGATGGTCCAGCTGAGGTAGGCCCCGCAAACAGAGACGATCAGCCCGGCAGCGATGATCACCTCACCCCAGGAGCCCATCATATCCACCATCAGTCCGGCCATAGAGGGATTGCGCATCTCCGCCAGCTGCGGACGAGGCACCACCCCCAGCGACAGCAGGGTGACCAGCAGATAGACCGTCAGGGCGGCGATCACCGCCATCAGCGTCGCCCGGCCGACGTCCTGCTTATTGCGCGCTCTGGCGGATACCACCACCGCACCTTCAACGCCGATAAAGACCCACAGGGTAATGAGCATGGTATTTTTTACCTGCTCCCACACCGGTACGCCAAGCTCTACCCCGGTAAAGTCGAGGCTGAACCTGTCGGCGTTGAACGCCAGCCCGGCCAGCACCACAAACAGACCCAGTGGAACCAGCTTCGCCAGCGTGGCTGCGAGGTTAATGCTCGCCGCTGTCTGCACGCCGCGCAGCACCAGCCAGTGGACGATCCACAGCAGGCAGGAGGCGCCGACGATGGATTGCCAGGTATTGCCATCGCCAAACAGGCGCAGCGCTGGCGTATCGGTGAAGAAGCTCAGCGCCGAAAAGACAATCACCAGATAGGAGACGTTGGCGATCACCGCGCAGAGCCAATAGCCCCAAGCCGAGCAGAAGCCAATCAGCTCCCCGAAGCCCTCTCGCGCATAGGTGAATATGCCGCCGTCGAGATCGGGCCGCAGGCGGGTGAGCAGCAGCATGGCGAAGGCCAGCAGCAGAATGCCGACTCCGGTAATGGCCCAGCCGATCATGAGCGCAGCGGGACTGGCGACGGCCGCCATGTTTTGCGGCAGGCTGAAGACGCCTGCGCCCAGCATTGAACTTAAAACAAGCGCAGTCAGCGCGCTCAGGCCAAGTTTCTTTTCCATTGGCATCCTGTTAAAAAAACGACAAATCCAGAATAATTATTTCGCCGGAGCGCATAAATAGCGTAGATCGTACTAAGGCGCGGGATTTTACGTAGTGGAAGATGCGCATGCAATAATGTATGGCAGAAATTTGCAGAAATGGGTGAAAAAGGCGGCTGGGAGCCGCCTTTTGGAGAATTATCTGTAGAGGTCGGCGCTGATGGTAATGTTGTTACCACGCTCCTGCCACTGACGCGTAATGTGGTAATACTTCGCGCCTTTCTTCGCGGCGCGTTTCGCCACCTGGTAAGAGATCTCGGTCATGTTGCCATAGTTACCGGTGAACTGAACGCTGTCGAACGGCACCATCTGCGCTGCCGTGATTTTGTTCACCTCTTCGATCTTGGTGCCGTCCGGCAGGGTGACAGTGTAACGTCCACCTTTCGAGGATTGCGTTTCAAAGAAGCGGCCCACTTCCGCACTCGGTGCAGCGCTGGTGGCTACGCCTGGGATCTCCACTTTCTTCGCCTCTTCACCGCCTTTCGCCAGTGCAGCGCGGCCTGCTTCAGAGTCAGCCGGGATAGCATCCGGGCTTTGCAGAACGCGTTTTTTGGCATCGGCTTTATAGATGTAGGCGGTAATACGCTGGTTACCACCGTCGTTGGCGTCAACCTGGCGTACAATGTAGAACGAGGCCGCGCCTTTGGCTTTCGCCGCTTTGGTGATCGCGCTGTTTACTTCAGGCTGGCTGCGGTAGAAACCCTGGACGGTTACGGTATCAAACGGCTCAAGCTGGATAGCTTCGTCTTTAGGCAGTTCGGTCACGCCGTTAATAACCCGATTTTGCGATGCCTCTGCTTTGGCAGCGTCTTTCTTATAGAGATCGGCCGTCACGCGCCAGTTGCCGCTGTTGCCTAAATCAGAGGTATCGACGACGAAGAAGGCATCTGCGCCAACTTTATCAGCACGGTTGGAGACGGCGGTGACAGCGTCACCAATAGCGTTAAAGCGGCCGGTGACCACGATACGGTCGTAAGGTTTTACCGCTTCCGCTTGCTCCGGCGTCAACTCGGTGGCGGCCTGCGCCGACAAGGCCGTTGCCGACAGGAGTGCGGATGCCAGGAGGGTGTTCTTAAGCTTCATAAAAATAGTCCTTCGCCTTGCGCAAACCAGATACTGGTATTAGAGATGTCTTGAAAACGTGGATGATTATTGCATTTTAATCTTGCGACTGTCTGCGAGATTTTTCACCGCCTGTGCTACCGGGGAGCCAGGCTGACATACTAAAACGCGATATGTTGAAAAAACAGACGCTTGACCAGTAAAAGCGGTTAAGCATATGACTTTTTTAAGTTAATACCATGTTAAATTGGCGATCTGCCTCGGCGATAAATCATGTTTTGCCGCCTCGTATAAGCGGAATATGGGGCCTTCGCTATTATTAAAAGTTAAATTGGGCTGTTTATACCCGTGCTGGCTCAATTTTACCTCATAAAACCTTCATTTCTTAATTGTTGCGGTAGATCACAGGCGTTATTTTCAGTAGGTTATAGAAAGTTTGTTACGGTTTTATTTTTGATATCTGTGAAGAAACTGACAAACCCTCATTCAAAACCGATGGAAGGGAAAACTATGCGTATTGGTATACCAAAAGAGCGGTTGGCCAATGAAACTCGCGTGGCGGCGACACCGAAAACGGTCGAGCAGCTGCTAAAACTGGGTTTCACCGTCGCGGTCGAAAGCGGCGCAGGCAAGCTGGCAAGCTTCGATGACGCTGCCTTTACCGAGGCAGGTGCCGAGGTTGTCGACGGCAATGCGATCTGGCAATCAGACATCATCCTCAAGGTGAATGCGCCCGGCGACGATGAAATTGAGCGCCTTAATCCGGGCACGACGCTGGTGAGCTTTATCTGGCCGGCGCAGAACCCGCAGCTGCTTGAGAAGCTGGCCGCGCGTAACGTCACTGTTATGGCGATGGACTCCGTGCCGCGTATCTCCCGCGCCCAGTCCCTCGACGCGCTCAGCTCGATGGCCAACATTGCCGGTTATCGTGCCATTGTTGAGGCTGCCCACGAGTTCGGCCGCTTCTTTACCGGCCAGATCACCGCCGCCGGCAAAGTGCCGCCTGCTAAAGTGATGGTCATTGGCGCAGGCGTCGCTGGCCTTGCCGCCATCGGCGCAGCCAACAGCCTGGGTGCCATCGTGCGCGCCTTTGATACCCGCCCGGAAGTGAAAGAGCAGGTCCAGAGTATGGGCGCTGAATTCCTTGAGCTGGATTTCAAAGAGGAAGCGGGCAGCGGGGACGGCTACGCCAAGGTGATGTCTGAGGCGTTCATCAAGGCCGAGATGGCGCTGTTTGCCGCTCAGGCAAAAGAGGTGGACATCATTGTGACCACTGCGCTGATCCCAGGCAAACCGGCTCCGACGCTGATCACCCGTGAAATGGTAGATTCCATGAATCCGGGCAGCGTGATTGTCGACCTGGCCGCGCAGAACGGCGGCAACTGCGAATACACCGTGCCCAACGAGGTGTTCACTACCGCCAACGGCGTGAAGGTGATCGGCTATACCGATCTGCCGGGCCGTCTGCCGACGCAGTCCTCCCAGCTCTACGGTACTAACCTGGTTAACCTGCTGAAGCTGCTGTGCAAAGAGAAAGATGGCAACGTCACCGTTGATTTTGACGATGTGGTGGTGCGCGGCGTGACGGTGATCCGTGACGGTGAAACCACCTGGCCTGCGCCGCCGATTCAGGTTTCAGCCCAGCCGCAGGCGGCCGCGAAAGCTGCCCCTGTCCTCGAAGAGCCGAAGGCTCCCGCCTCGCCGTGGCGCAAATACGCCCTGATGGCGCTGGTAATTATCCTCTTCGGCTGGCTGGCGGATGTGGCACCGAAGGAGTTCCTCGGTCACTTTACCGTGTTCGCGCTGGCCTGCGTGGTGGGTTACTACGTGGTCTGGAACGTCTCCCATGCGCTGCATACCCCGCTGATGTCGGTCACGAACGCCATCTCGGGAATTATCGTGGTCGGTGCGCTGCTGCAGATTGGTCACGGCGGCTGGATAAGCTTCCTGAGCTTTATTGCCGTGCTGATCGCCAGTATCAATATTTTCGGTGGTTTCACCGTCACTCAGCGTATGCTGAAAATGTTCCGGAAGAACTAAGGGGTAGCACATGTCTGGAGGATTAGTTACAGCTGCATACATTGTTGCCGCGATCCTGTTTATTTTCAGCCTGGCCGGGCTGTCAAAGCATGAAACCTCTCAGCAGGGTAACCGCTTTGGCATCGCCGGGATGGCGATTGCGCTGATCGCCACCATCTTTGGGCCGGAGACCGGCAACGTCGCCTGGATCATCGTCGCGATGATTATCGGTGGCGCGATTGGTATTCATCTGGCGAAGAAAGTTGAGATGACCGAAATGCCGGAGCTGGTGGCGATCCTGCACAGCTTCGTGGGTCTGGCGGCGGTGCTGGTGGGCTTTAACAGCTACCTGTACCACGAGCCGGGCCTTGAGCCGATTCTGGTGAATATCCACCTTACGGAGGTGTTCCTCGGCATCTTTATCGGGGCGGTGACCTTTACCGGCTCCATTGTGGCGTTCGGCAAGCTGCGCGGCAAAATCTCCTCTAAGCCGCTGATGCTGCCAAACCGTCACAAGATGAACCTTGCGGCGCTGGTGGTCTCCTTCCTGCTGCTGCTGGTGTTTGTCCGCACCGAAAGCGTGGGGCTCCAGGTACTGGCGCTGCTGTTGATGACCATCATTGCGCTGGCGTTTGGCTGGCATCTGGTGGCGTCAATCGGCGGGGCTGACATGCCGGTGGTGGTATCGATGCTTAACTCCTACTCCGGTTGGGCAGCGGCGGCGGCGGGCTTTATGCTCAGCAACGACCTGCTGATCGTCACCGGCGCGCTGGTGGGCTCGTCCGGTGCGATCCTCTCTTACATCATGTGTAAGGCGATGAACCGGTCGTTTATTAGCGTGATCGCGGGCGGCTTCGGCACCGACGGCTCTTCAACCGGTGAGGACGAAGAGGTAGGCGAGCACCGTGAAATCAGTGCGGAAGAGACTGCCGATCTGCTGAAGAATTCACACTCGGTCATCATTACCCCAGGCTACGGCATGGCGGTCGCCCAGGCGCAGTATCCGGTGGCGGAGATCACGGAGCGGCTGCGTGCCCGCGGCATCAAGGTGCGCTTTGGTATTCACCCGGTTGCCGGGCGTCTGCCGGGCCATATGAACGTGCTGCTGGCAGAAGCCAAAGTGCCTTACGACATCGTGCTGGAGATGGATGAGATCAACGATGATTTCTCCGATACCGATACGGTGCTGGTCATTGGCGCGAACGACACCGTGAACCCGGCGGCGCTGGACGATCCGCGTAGCCCGATTGCCGGGATGCCGGTTCTGGAAGTGTGGAAGGCGCAGAACGTGATCGTGTTTAAGCGTTCGATGAACACCGGCTACGCTGGCGTACAGAACCCGCTGTTCTTTAAGGAGAACACCCAGATGCTGTTTGGCGATGCCAAGCAGAGCGTGGATGCGATCCTTAAAGCGTTATAAGAAGCGCATAAAATAAAAAACCGCCGTAAAGGCGGTTTTTTTATGACTTCAACGACTCAATCATCTTCGTCGTCATCTATCTCAACCGGCGAGCGGTAGTCATCGGGCTTGATCACCAGCAGGTCGCAGCGCAGATGGTCAATGACCTGCTCGGCGGTATTGCCTAAAAACGCCGCGGAGAGGCCGGTACGACCGACAGTGCCCAGCACCACCACCCCAGCCTGCAGATGCTCGGTCAGATCCGGGATCACCTCTTCAGGCAGGCCTTTTTCCACGTGGGTGAGCTTCTCAGAGATGCCAAACTTCTGGCGCAGGGCTTTCATCGCCAGCAGATGCTGACCGCGAATAGCGTCGTTGTAAACGGTAGGGTCAAACTCCGGCAGTTCGATGGCAATATTGATCGGAGTGACAGGGTAGGCACCAATCAGATGCACTTCCGTATGGTTCACCTGCTCGGCAAGCTGAATGGTTTCCCGCACCAGCTTCTCATTGAGCGCGTTATGGTACGGCTCTTCGCTCGCGAGGTTCACCGCCACCAGCGCTTTACCGCCTTCGGGCCACGGTTGGTCTTTCACCATCCACACCGGGCAAGGGCACTTACGCAGCAGATGCCAGTCGGTAGGGGTAAAGATCACCGACTCCAGCTTGTCGTGCTGGTGGGCCATCTTCAACACCAGGTCATGATGCCCGGTTAACACTTCCTGAATGATGGCTTCGAAAGGGCGGTTATGCCAGATCACCTTGATATCAATCGGCACCCCGGCATCGATGTAATATTTTGCCTGCTCGCGGATCCAGGCGGTCCGCTGGCTGATGACGCCCTGACGCATGGCGGTACGCTCGTCGGGCGACAGAAGAGTGGTCATCTCATATGAGAAGTCATAGATCGGCAGAAAGGCTTTGATGCGGCCGCCAATTTTCTGATGCAAATATACAGCACGCCGTAGCGCTGGCTGGTCATCCTGATTGGGATCGATGGCAACCAGCATATTTTGATACATGGCCATACAGGGTCTCCTTACATCTGTCACCGCAGTCTGTAATTAAAAGAGTAACCTATATGTGGAGAATGAAACAGAGGCTAGCCTTTGCCAGATCAACAAATCGGACTATTTTGCTGTCTGGCAAGAGGTGAGTATTGGCGTGACCGTCAGGCGACGTTGCGCGCGTGGCCGGCAAGCTCAGCGAGAATATCGCCGTTTTCGATAGTAATGTACTTACCTTTCACGGCCAGCATGCCGCTCTTCTGGAAACGACCCAGCAGACGGCTGATGGTTTCTACCGTGAGGCCCAGGTAGTTGCCAATATCGCCACGGGTCATGGTCAGACGGAACTCACGGGGTGAGAAACCGCGCTGGGCAAAGCGGCGGGAGAGGTTATAGATAAAGGCCGCCAGGCGCTCTTCCGCATTCTTTTTCGACAGCAGCAGGATCATATCCTGGTCGCCTTTGATCTCGCCGCTCATCAGACGCATCATCTGCTGACGCAGATTGGGCATCTTGCCGGAGAGATCGTCCAGCGTCTCAAACGGAATTTCGCAGACCATTGAGGTCTCCAGCGCCTGAGCAAAGCTCGGGTGGTGGCCGGTACCGATAGCGTCAAAGCCCACCAGATCGCCAGCCAGATGAAAACCGGTGATCTGCTCATCACCCTGTTCGGTGATGGTATAGCTCTTAATAGTACCGGAGCGGATCGCATAAAGAGACTTCAGTTCGTCGCCCGCTTTAAATAGCGTTTGGCCTTTCTGAATCGGCTTTTTGCGCTCGATGATGTTATCAAGCTGGTCCAGCTCGTGTTCATTGAGGGTGAACGGGATACAAAGCTGGCTGATGCTGCAATCCTGGCAATGGATAGCACAACCGCCAGACTGAATGCGTCGTATAATTCGCTTTTCCGGGATCATAGGTCTGCTCAGGCCGTAATTGATATTGGTCAATTTTAACATCTTTTTGCTGAGCACGTAAGCCTGCTTAATCCCCAAACAGCGATTATTGGAACCTTTGAAAAATCAATAAGTTTAACTTATTGAAATTCCTTATGTTGATTAGGGGTTTATTGATTAAAGGCGCGTAAAAAGGCACAAAAAGTCCCCTTTTTCTACAGTAAAAGATAGCCCTCATGGCGCAAAAGCCACTCTTTACGCTGGACGCCGCCCGCGTAGCCGGTCAGAGTACCGTTGCGACCGATCACCCGGTGGCAGGGAACAACAATGCTGACGGGATTAGAACCATTCGCCGCGCCCACCGCTCGCGCTGCGCCAGCGCGCCCCAGCAACTCGGCCAGCTGGCCGTAGTGGATGACCTGGCCGCAGGGGATCTCGCGCAACGCTTTCCATACCGCCCGTTGAAACGGGGTCCCGGCAGTTTCGGTGGGCAGATCGTCAATGACGCTAAGATGACCGGCAAAGTAGTCGTGGAGTTTGTCGCTTAGCCCACCGGGATTACTGGCCGGGACGCGGCGATAGCCTGGCTTACGATAGTGGACGTTGAGCAGGAGCTCCATGCGGTCGACGTGCTCCTCCCACTCAACGGCGCGCAGGCGGTACTGTTCGTCACAGATCACCCAAAGCGGGCCGAGGGGCGTGTCGATTTTGTCTTCCAGCAGGGTTAACATGGCGAGATCCTAAATTGGCGAGAAAGCAATATAGGATATTATCTTACCGATTTTGACGTAAAAAAATAGAGCCTGTCGACATCCGCCAGACTCTACAGTACACACAGCAGTGCATCCATACATTATTTTAACGCAACCACTCCTTGGGCGGGTTTATTTTAGTATAGACATCTTTAATACTAATACCAGTAAAGTTTGGTAATGAGTTTATCAACGGTTTAAGTTAAATCATTTTGTTTACTGTAATAGGGGTATTAGTTAAGTGGCAGTTAATGTACTTATACCTGAGTACATTCGCCAGACGGTGTGCCTTATCAGGAGCATGATGGAAATTAAACAACAGCGTTGTGACCGGCCTCGCGGGTGGCTATAGTAGCGCCTGAGCTGTCAAACGTTGCACGAGGAGTGACCATGAACCTTGACGACAAATCGCTATTTCTTGACGCCATGGAGGATGTCCAACCCCTTAAACGCTGCGCCGACGTACAGTGGCATCCCAGCCGCAACACGCGCATGCCGCCGCGTATCGACCTGTTACAGCAGGAAAATTTCCTGACAACCGATTTTCTGGATGTGGTGCCGCTGGCAACGCCGCTGGAGTTTCGCCGTGAGGGGCTGCAAAGCGGCGTTATTGATAAGCTGCGTCTAGGTAAGTACAGCCAGCAGGCCAGCCTTAACCTGCTCAAGCAGCCGGTTGAGCAGTGTCGGCAGATGCTATTTAGCTTCCTGCATCAGGCCAGACAGGATAACCTGCGCAACCTGCTTATTATTCATGGTAAAGGGCGTGAAGATAAATCGCACGCTAATATTATACGAAGTTATCTTGCACGCTGGCTGCCCGAATTTGAAGACGTTCAAGCATTTTGTCAGGCGCTGCCGCACCATGGCGGGAGCGGAGCCTGTTATATTGCGCTACGTAAATCCGAGCAGGCAAAACAGGATAATTGGGAGCGCCATGCTAAGCGTAGTCGCTAAGGGTCGAAATAATAATGTAGGTATTTTTACCTTTATTTACGCGTCGCTTAAAGGTCACTGCTGTATTAATTACGCAGCGTTATTAGGATAGGTGTATTATATATGCCGCGTGATGGGTGAAGATGGGCGAAACCAGCAACAAGAGGAAAACTGCCCGCTTCAGCATGAAACGGGCAGGGGAGAGTTAGCGTTTAGCTTCGGTATGTGGCTGGGCAGAGCGCGACAGGAACTGCTGAGTCACGTCTGGCAGGTGGGTCTGACACCAGTCAGCCATCGCAATCTCCTGCTCACGGATCTGTTTGAAAACAGCCGCGCCTTCATGGTCACCGGCCATCTCGGCTGCGCTGATCAGTGAGGTGTAGCAGGCAATTTCGAAATGCTCGAAGACGTAGCCGCTGATTGCGCCTTTGACCACTTCGTCAGGCGTCATCATACCGCCGATGGCCTGACCCATCGCGGACAGTTTACCCATCGCATCTTTCAGGGTTGAGGTAGAGATGTTATTGCGGGCAAGCACCTGATCAACCAGCTTCTGCTGCTGACGGGTCTCTTCGATATGCTGTACAATGCGCGCACGCAGATCCGGGTAGTGCTCAAGACGATCTGCCATTTTTTCCAGCATGGACTCGGCCTGTTTTTCCATCGCATGAGCGTCACGTAACCAATCATGGTAGTGTTCAGTATAGTTAGTCGCCATCGTTAATCACTCCTCGTAAGATCCAATTATTTATTGCACTCTTCTTTGGGTTTAACAGAGCACCTATGCTCTGAAGTATAGAAGCCTTGGTTGAATTCGTCAGACGTGCCACTGCTTTTCGCCATCACGGAAGCGTGATAACGCGTCGGCAGCGCAGATCAGCGAGAGATGGCTCAGCCCTTGCGGGACATTGCCTCGCCACTCGCCGGTGCGCACGTCAAACATTTCGTTAAAGTTCTCGACGTTACCCTGGTCACACAGGTTGCCAAGGATCGTTTCCATGTACTCAGACGCTTTTTGCGTATCGTCCAGGCGCGCCCATGCCTCTACCAACCAGAATGAGCAGGCCACAAAAGTGCTCTCCTCTTTCTCTACGTCGCTATAGCGATAGAGCATCGGCGAATGGTGTCCCAGCTCCGCGTAAATGGCGTCATAGGTGGATTTCATGCGCTCTGGGTTAACTTTCTTGCCGTAGTACCATGCCAGGCACATCGCGGCATCCAGATGGTCGCTACCGGCGTAGAAGGTGTAGGCCTGCTTCTTTTCAGACCAGCAGTGCTCTTCAATCCAGGCGCTGACCCGATCCCGCTCGCGAGTCCAGCGGTTAACCCAGGTTTTTTCAATGTGGCCGTCTTCTGCCAATCGTACGGCGATGTCCAGCGTCACCCAACAGGCCATTTTGGAGTGGGTATAGTGACGCCGTTCGGGCAGCTCCCAAATACCACAGTCGTCCTGGCGCCAGGTATCCGCGCACTCGTTAGCCAAAGAAGCCAGCAGGCGGGCGGTAGTGAGATCCAGCACGTGACCGGCATGAACGAACAGCAGGGCGGTATCCAGCATGTCGCCAAACATGCTGAGCTGCTGCTGGCTTTGGGCGTTATTGCCCACGCGTACCGGCTTCGACCCTTTGTAGCCTTCAAGGGGAAGATAGGTCTCATTTGGTACTACGTCGCCGTCCAGGGTATAGCAGGCCCGCAGCTTGCCTTCGTGACGTACAATGGTATGCGTCAGCCAGGAGAAGGCCGCCTTACACTCCTCAAGCGCGCCGATAAACGCAAAGGCGCGAATGATTAGGCAGGCGTCGCGGATCCAGGCATAGCGGTAGTCGTAATTCTTTTCGCCACCGACGCCCTCCGGTAGGGAGGTGGTCGGGGCAGCAGCCAGTGCGCCGGTCGGGGAGTAGAGCAGAAACTTAAGTGCCAGCGCCGAGCGAACAACGTGCTTCTTGTGCACGCCTTCGTAGCTCAGCTGTTCCGCCCATGACGCCCAGTTTTTATCGCTCACGTCGATGCGCTCGTCGATTTTTTCCAGCGGCGGCACGGCCAGCGGCTCTCCGTCGCTGACCAGCAGGGCTACCAGCGAACGCGAGCCTGCTTTTGCGGTAAACACGCCCTCAATCGCCTGATCGTCAACGCAGGTAATTTCAATGTCGGAGGTGGTACGCAGCATCGCCATCAGATCGCCAATATGTACAATCTGACCCTTTGATGAATCACCTATCCATGAGGAGCGGGTGCAGGCGGCAGTACCAGGCACAAAGACCAGCTTTATCTTCACCTCGCCCTCCAGCCCCTCAACGCGCCGGGCCAGCTCACACCAGGGCAAACGGCCTGCGTTATTACTGTTAAGAGACTCGGTGAATCGAACTTTACCCTTGTTAGTGGTGTAACAGGTTTCCAGCACGTTGCTGTTTTCCCGGTACTGTCGCTCCATGCAGTAGTCTTCGACCGGTTCGATCTGGAAATAACCGCCAAACTTGGCATCCAGAATACGATCGAACAGCGGCGGCGAATCCATATTAGGGGCGCACCACCAGTCGATAGCGCCATCCGGTGCTATCAGCGCCACCGAGCGGCCATCGCCAATGGCAGCATAGTCGCCGAGGCCTGCATAGCCGTCGACACGCTCGGTTCGGGATAAAGGTTGATTCTTCATTAATGATGCTTATCCTGCAAAAATCGACAAGGCAGGCGGGGCCTGCCCGAGTATTACACCGTGCCGGTACCGCCGTCTGAGCACCATACCTGACCGGACGAGAAGGAGCTTTCGTCAGAGGCAAACAGAACATAGAGCGGGGCAATCTCAACCGGCTGGCCTGGACGGGCGAGCGGGGCGGTTTCACCGAAGGCTTTCACTTTTTCCTGCGGCTGTCCGCCACACACCTGCAGCGGTGTCCAGTATGGACCCGGCGCAACGGCGTTGACGCGAATGCCTTTCGGACCGAGCTGCTTAGCCAGCGCTTTGGTAAACGCGACGTTACAGGCCTTGGTCTGCGCATAGTCCAGCAGGATATCGCTCGGCTGGAAGGCCTGCACAGAAGAGGTGTTAATAATCACTGCGCCCTCTTTCAGATGCGGCACGGCTGCCTTGGTGATCCAGAATGGGGCATAGACGTTGGTTTTGAAGGTTTCATCAAACGCTTCGGTGGTCAGCGTCTCAATAGATTCGCAGAACTGCTGGTGACCGGCGTTGTTGACCAGAATGTCCAGGCCGCCAAGCTTGTTGATAGCTTCAACCACCAGCTGCTGGCAGAAGGTTTCTGAGCGAATGTCGCCTGGCAGCGCCACGGCGTTACGACCTTCCGCCTTAATTAAGGCAATCACCGCTTCTGCATCAGATTCTTCTTCCGGCAGATAGTTAATGGCCACATCTGCGCCTTCACGGGCATAGGCAATCGCTACTGCGCGACCGATACCGGAGTCACCGCCGGTAATCAGCGCTTTTTTACCTGCCAGACGACCCGAACCGGTATAGCTGGTTTCACCATGATCGGGGATCGGCTTCATTTCTGACGCAAGCCCCGGCACTTTCTGCGTTTGCTCTACAAAAGGAGGGCGTGGATAGTGAGGGAGGTTGTTATCTTGTGTCGTCATAATAATCCGTCTCGTTGAATGAACCAGTAATAAACGTAGTCAGCAATACGCCGATCCGCTATTTTTTTTAAAATTTATGCTGATACTTTAAAAACTTTACCTAAAAGTTATTTTGGCGTTGAAATTATGGTAGCTGCTTAAATTGTAAACTTTTTAGGTAATTCTCTGAAATTCAGTAACGTCTGTGCTAAATAAAAAGGGGAAAGGTGCAAATCATACGAAAGTACTGTTAACGTTTTGCAAGAAAGGGTTCAGAATGCTCCTGGTTACACGATTAAGGGCCATTAATCCTGTGGTCGGCTTGTGTCTGCCTAACGGTAGGCTAAACTGAAAATTCTGCGGGTGAGTTTAAGATGAATCTTAAGCCACGCTAACAAGATTGGCTGCAAAGGTTAAATATTGCATCACGTTTATAAGGAGATTTAGGATGAGCAAAGAGCCCGTATTACCTGCGTTTCCTGTCGTAGGCTGGCAGGTTGGTCCGGAAGAGGATCATAACGGTGTTGTGATGAGATTTGGTTTCAGCACCTCTCCATATACAGCAGGGGCCAGCACCTTTGATTCACAGTTTTTCCACCTGTCGCCGGAAATGGTAAAAAGTCTGATTTACGATCTGCAGCTCAGTCTGCGCCAGTGTGAAACGCCTGTCGTGGAAAAAGTTGCCTGAGCCCTTACTCCATTGTAACCGCAGTAGCGTCTATTTCTCTGGCTGCTGCGGAAATCCCCGCCTGACTATCACGACACGTTAATAAAAAACGTTGCGGTTGCGTTTTCATTGCTAATCTTGTTTTAACGCGGTCGCTAAGAGTGGTGATAGAGGCATCTATGAATTTCGTCTATTTTAAGGCTGAATATCCTGGATATGAGGGATCTCATTCAGTTAATCTGGTTTTAAAAGCGCTGACGCTGTTTCGTGATGGCGAAATTATTGCCGACGTGGGTGATTTAAAAATAGCCACTCTGCCATTCTATTTTTTTACCACCGCCTCTACTGGTTTTCGCAAAATCGAATATGCCGTTAAAGCCCCGCCTATGCGCAGAATAAGTTACTCATGCGGTTATTTGCCGAGTGGGAAGTATATCGTTAATACCCCGGAGGGCGAGATGCAGCTTGTGTTTAATGCCCTGACGGGGCTATGGCAACAGGAGAGGCAGGGTGCCAGCACGATAGATAACCGTCAGTTTATCGCTCTGGGTTACGTCCTTGTGCGTCCTGCCCGCGGTGCAAGCCAAAAACGTTCCTTATAGCGGCAAGAGATTCTGTTACCCGGTTCCTGAATCGTTGACTAAACTTCAGGTGAGGTAATAACAGGAGAACATGATGACGGACAACTACGCTTCCCCCTTAAAAGCAGAAGAGACCAAACCGGTTAAAGATAACCCCGCTAAGCAGGGTGAGCTCCCCCGCAAGCGTGATGACAGCCAGGACGATCAAAAGGATCCGTTCCAGGCCAGCTAGCGCTACGCCAGAAACCTGTCCCCAAAGCCCTTTCGCTGCTGCTGTGATCGCCGTCCGTATTCGCGATTAACGGGCAGCGAAAACGGCTGGTTGTATTACGCTTAATTCAGAAAACCAACAAAAAAATGATGGCCGTTCAGACGGATAAGAGGGCGGTGAATGTTTAAACCGTTAAGCTGGCGTAATATCCCCACCGCAAGAACGCTATCGGTACTGATTTTTATCGCCGGCATTGGACTGATTATTTCCGTAGTCGCTTTGTTCTATCTCTCCCTGCATCTTATCAGCACTAAAACTAACGAAATCGATGAGCATCGCACGGCGCTTTCCGTGCAGGGGGCAATCCAGACCTCGGTTAATCGCGTCTCGTCGTTGGTCATCGATAATGCCGTTTGGGACGATGCCGCACGCGAGGTCTACCGACCGCAGCTTGATACCCGTTGGCTGGATGATATCTGGGGAGCCGCATATAAGAGCAGTAACCTTTATGATGGTACCTTCGTGCTTGATGAGGGCTATAGGGTATTGTGGGGCTCCTTTCGCAGTCAGCCCTTTGATGAGAAGAGTCTGGATTTTTTTGGCGAGGGCTTTAAGGCGCTTATTAATAAGCACTCCGCAGCTCAAACGAATGAGCAAAATATCACCGCAGGGATTACCCGTACCCGTCACGGCATTGCATTTGTGGCTATCGGTCTTATCAAGCCCAGAATTAGCCCGCTTCAGGTGCCCGGCAATATTCGGCGTTATTTGGTGATTACGCGTCATATAGATACCCAGAATCTTAAAGCGCTGGGGGATACCTTCCAGATCGAAAATCTGCGTTTCAGCCTTAACCGCAACAATGACTCCAGCGTGCCGCTAAAAAGCTCGGCGGGGGATCTGCTGGGTTATTTAAGCTGGGAACCGCAGCTCCCGGGGGCGAAAGCCGCGCAAGCAGCAGTATGGGATATTCGGCAAATTATTGCTCTCATTACCGGGCTAATTCTGCTGTTTATCATGCTGAGCAGCGCCGGGTTGTACAAGTTGGCAAAGGGCGAGACGCTGGCCAGGCGTACGGCCATGACCGACTGGCTAAGCCGCCTGCCGAACCGACGAGCGCTGCTGGCAAGGCTGGAGACCCTTAGCCTCGCTAATCCAAATGAGGCGATCAGCGTGGTGTTTATCGATCTCGACGGCTTCAAGGACGTTAATGATATCTACGGTCATGAGGTGGGTGACCGCTTGATCGTGGAGCTTTCCAGAACCCTACGCGATAAGGTGCCTGATGGCGGCATGCTGGCGCGGATGGGCGGGGATGAGTTTGCCATGACCATCAGCGGCGACCAGGCAAGCGAGAAGGCCAGCCGCTTTGCGGAGCAGGTGCTGGCGATGCTCGATCTGCCGGTTCGCCTGAGCGAGCGCACTATTTACATCGGTGCAAGCATTGGTATTGCCAGCGGCACGCTGCTGGAGTGTACAAGCACGGAGCTGTTTCGCCGGGCGGACATTGCGATGTACCATTCAAAAATGAACGGTAAAGCGCAGGTCACCCACTACGATGCCGAGCTGAACAGTGTCCGCGAGCGCAAGGTTGCCATCGAAAACGAGATCCGCGAGGGCCTGCTCCGCGACGAATTTGACGTCTGGTATCAGCCCATTGTCGATGCCCGCAGCCAGATGATGGTGGGCGTGGAGGCGCTGGTACGCTGGCCCCGACGGCCCGCAGGTGCCTTGCCGCCGGATGCGTTTATTACCATTGCCGAAACCAGCGGGCTGATCCACGCCCTGGGGCAGTTCGTGCTGCGCCGCGCCTGTAGGGATCTGCAACCCCTTAGCGATCTCAAGCTGTCGGTGAATATCTCCCCGGCGCAGTTTCGCGATCCCGATTTCGAAAATAAGGTGGCGGGTATCCTCAGGGATAGCCATTTTCCGGCGCATCGCCTGCAGCTGGAGGTGACTGAAACCTATGTCCTGGAGAACCCGGAGCGCTCCCTTTCAGCGATCGGTAATCTGAAAGCGTTGGGAACGGCCATTGCGCTGGACGATTTTGGTACCGGCTACTCCAGCATTGGCTACCTCCGACGCTTCAACTTTGACACTATCAAGATAGACAAGTCGCTGGCCGGGCTGGTGGATCATGATGAGCAGGCGGCGGCGCTGGTGGGCGGGACGATACGTATTGCCAGCGCGCTGGGGATGACGGTGATTGCGGAAGGCATTGAGAACGAAAAACAGATGAAGCTGCTGCGTCTGGCCGGCTGCGATCGGCTTCAGGGGTTCTTCTTTAGCGCGCCGATGCCGATTGACGCGCTCCTGCAGCACCGTCAGCGCCGCCAGGGTTAACTACGGCTCTTGTGCCAGGGCGTCCAGCCGATCGCGAAAGCCGGTGATGGCAATCGCCCGGTTATCGGCGCGCCAGCGATCTTTGGCACCCGGTGCGGAGCTTTGGACTGCAATTAGCCGCCAGCCATCGTCAGTTTTCAGCATCAGCGGAGAGCCGCTGTCGCCAGGCAGGGTATCGCACTGGTGAGAGAGCACGCTATCCTGCGCCCAGCCGGTCACCACGCAGTTTTGATGGCTGTAGAGGTTATCCAGGTGATCCTGCGGATAGCCTGACTGGGTCACCTTCCGATCGGCCGCTTTTAGCGCGGCAGTGAGCGCATCACGATCCCCTTCAAACAGCGGCAGGGGGGTGATCCCCGACGGCGGATAGCGCAGCACGATCAGGCCAAAATCCCACGGCGCGGCGGCAGGCGGAACAATCCAGCCTTCACCGTCAGGCTTAAGGCGTTTGCCCAGGGTTGGCTCAACCCGTCCCTCAATACCGTGGATCTCATAACGCCAGATGCCATTTTGCGCCACAAAGCGCAGCGCCACGGCTTTATCGGCCTTACCACGGGGCGGCGTCAGCAGGCAGTGCCCGGCGGTCAACGCCACGCGCGGTGAAATCAGCGTCGCGGTGCAGAGATTGCCGCTGGCGGTCTCTAGCTGGCCGATAGCGTCCCACGGCGACTGCGTCGGATTGGTTACCTTCACCCGGTCGTCATGATTAAAAAACAGCGTCTTGATCTCAGCGGCAGCATCATCGGCATGGCTGTAAAAAGAAAATGAACAAAGCGAACCCAATAGCAGAATACCGAATTTATGCATATCACACTCTGGTGGGGCAATAATGATTATTCAAACCCTAAGCAACAACTATAGACGGGACGGCAGGAAAGGGGGAGTAAAATCAGCGTGCTACATTCAGGAAAGATAGAAGCGGAGGGTCACCAGCGCGCAGGCAATCAGCATGAGCAAAATCAGCTCGAAACGGTAGCGTTGCAGCATAGACCCTCCGAAAGAAGCAGCGCCCGACAGGCGGGCGCTGAAGTAAGCATCAAACTTAGGCAGCAGGCTGAGCAGCCGGTTTAGCCGCAGTGTGTTTTACTGCTTTTTTGTGGTGTTTTTTGGCAGCCTGGGCTTTCTGGTCAGCGGCTGGTTTAGCAGCGCTCTGGTCAGCGGCCGGTTTAGTGGCTTTTTTGTGGTGCTTTTTAGCAGCCTGCGCTTTCTGGGTAGCGGCAGCTTTGTGGTGTTTTTTGTGATGGGTGGTTTTGGCAGCCGGAGCAGCGCTCTGAGTCTGAGCGGTAGCCGCTGGCGCAGCGGTGGTCGCAGCGGTGTCAGCAGCGAACGCAGCAGAAGAGAGACCCATAGCAGCGGCAACAACCAGAGCTAATACTTTTTTCATTCTGATATCCTCGAATTGGTTTCATCATTTAACCCCACTGCGGGGCCGTTGAAGAGACTATATGCTTCTCACGGCGAGGCTTCCGTGAGTGATTGGTATCGGCGTGTAACCGTTTGTACAACGTAGAGAGAGGGGCCGGGGATCACGTTCCCGGCCTGACAGGTTACAGATAGCGGGCGGTAAGATGCTGACGGAAGTAGCGGCTGTTCAGCGCTTCGCCGGTGGCGGACTCAATCAGCTTAGCGGTCGTAAAGCGGCTGCCGTGCTGCCAGATATTCTGCCGCAGCCACTCGAACAGGGCGCTGAAATCCCCTTCGGCAATGGCAGCATCAAGGTTAGGCAGGGCGGTGCGTGCGGCATGGAACAGCTGCGCGGCGTACATGGCACCCAGGGTGTAGGACGGGAAATAGCCAAAGCCGCCGTCGGTCCAGTGAATATCCTGCATGCAGCCGTCCCGGTAGTTGCCCACCGTCGAGAGGCCGAGCCAGTGCTGCATCTTCTCATCCCACAGCGCCGGAATATCGTCGACGTCGATCTCACCGTTGATCAGCGCCCGCTCAATTTCATAGCGCAGGATCACATGCGCAGGATAGCTCACCTCATCGGCATCAACGCGGATCAGGCCCGGCTTGACCTGCTGGTTCCAGGCGATAAAGTTCTCGTCGCTAAAGGCAGGCTGCACGCCAAAACGGTCAATGACCGCAGGCAGGAGACGCTGCAAGAACGCCTTGCTGCGGCCAAGCTGCATCTCAAAGAACAGGCTCTGTGATTCGTGGATGGCCATCGAGCGGGCCTCGGCTACCGGCTGTCCCAGCCAGGTGCGGGGCAGGTTCTGCTCGTAACGGGCATGCCCGGTTTCATGCACCACGCCAAAGAGGGCGCTGAGCAGCTCGTTCTCGTCATAGCGAGTGGTGATGCGCACGTCCTCCGGCACGCCGCCGCAGAAGGGGTGGGCGCTGATGTCCAGACGGCCTGCGTCAAAATCGAAGCCCAGCGTGCGCATCGCCGTGAGACCCAGCTCGCGCTGCTTCTCCACCGGGAACGGCCCGACCGGCGCAATAAGCTGGCGCTGCGACTGCTTCGCCACGACCTGATTAAGCAGATCCGGCAGCCAGGATTTGAGATCGGCAAACAGCACGTCGAGCTTCGCGGCGGTCATATCTGGCTCATAGAGATCCAGCAGCGCATCGTAGGGGGTGCAGCCTTTCGCCGCCGCGCGCAGCTTAGCCTCTTCACGGCTCAGCTTCACCACCTCTTTCAGGTTGGCGGAAAAACCCTCCCAGTCATTGGCAGGGCGCTGGCTACGCCAGGCGTGCTCACAGCGGCTGCCCGCCAGCGACTTGGCCTCTACCAGCGCCTCCGGTAGCACCGCCGCCTGCTGATAGTGACGGGTCATCTCCCGCAGGTTGGCCTGTTCAACGTCGTTGAGATCTTCCTGCGCGGCCGCGTCCAGCCACTGAGCCACTTTTTTATCGGTCAGGATCTGGTGTTTCAGGACGCTGATCTCCGCCAACGCTTCGCCCCGGGCGGCGCTCCCGGCAGCAGGCATCATGGTCATCATGTCCCAGCCGGCGATGGAGGAGAGGTGTGAGAAGCGGTAAAGACGTTGGAAGGTACGGGTGAGTTGCTGGTAGTTGCTGGTGTCCATTATGCCTCGTGTTGTGCTGATTTTATTTGCTTACATTTCAAGATAACAGGACGCTTGCGCGGATACCACCGTGAGAAATTGTCTGGCAGTCATACCCCATAAGGCTGGATCAAAGTCGAACCCATACAGGTCGAGAAACGCCGTCTCTATGTCATCACTTCTCTGGAGAAAATGATGACAATCGGCAATCAACCCTTTGGCATGTTCTGGTCCTTCACATTTCAGGTATTCATTCATAACCTCTTCGATGGTCTCGCCAAACAGGTCATAGTCCTGATTAAAGTAGGCTCCCATTAGGTGATCCAGATAGTTAGTTATCATCATTTATCTCGGTGCTTTATCGCTCATATTGCCCGGCGGCGCTACGCTTGCACGGGCCTACGGGAAGGTGCTGTTTGTAGGCTGGGCAAGCGTAGCGCCGCCCGGCATGTTCAGGCAGGATACATTTAGCTACGCAGAGAGGCGATGGTGCAGGCTGCGGCCCACCAGCAGCGCGGCCAGCAGCATCACGGCGATAAACCCGCCTACGCCGTTCCAGCCGTAGCTGTGCCAGAACAGGCCGCCTAGCGTCCCCGCCAGGCTCGATCCCAGATAATAGCTAAACAGATAGAGTGAGGAGGCCTGGCCTTTCGCCCGGCGCGCACGCGGTCCGATCCAGCTGCTGGCTACCGAGTGGGCGGCAAAGAAACCGGCCGAGAAGAGCAGCATACCGGCAAAAATCAGCCCCAGCGATGAGAAGAGCGTCAGCAGCACGCCGCCCAGCATAATCCCCGTTGAAACCAGCATCACCGGCCCGCGCCCGAAGCGTGCGGTCATTGCCCCCGCTTTGGGCGAGCTCCAGGTCCCGGTCAGGTAAGCCACCGAAAGCAGCCCTACCACCGCCTGGCTCAACTGCCATGGGGTCTGCATCAGGCGATAACCAATATAGTTAAACAGGGTGACAAACGATCCCATCAGCAGGAAGCCGGTAAGAAACAGCAGCGGCAGACCGCGATCGCGCCAGTGCAGACGAAAGTTAATCATCAGCGAGCGGGGCCGCAGCGAGGCGGGGCGAAAATGGCGCGACTCGGGAAGGATTTTCCAAAACATCAGCGCCGAGGCGAGGGCAAAGCAGCCGATAACCGCCAGGGCGATGCGCCAGGAAAAGAAGTCGGTAAACACGCCGCTGAGCAGGCGGCCGCTCATGCCGCCGATGGAGTTACCGCTGATATAGAGCCCCATCGAAAAGGCCACCACGCTGGGGTGGATCTCCTCGCTCAGGTAGGTCATCCCAACTGCCGCGACGCCACTCAGCGACAGCCCCACCAGCGCCCGCATAACCAAAATGCCGTGCCAGCTGGTCATCATCGTGGAGAGCAGCGTACAGCAGGAGGCCAGCAGCAGCGCGGTCACCATCACCGGCTTGCGGCCGATGGCATCCGAGAGCGGGCCAGTGAAGAGCAGGCCAATGGCCAGCATGGCGGTAGAGATAGAGAGCGAGATACTGCTGCTGGCCGGTGAGATGCCGAACTCGTGGGAGAGCACCGGCAGGATCGGCTGTACGCAATAGAGCAGGGCGAAGGTCGCCAGTCCGGCGGAGAAGAGCGCCAGCGTGACGCGCATAAACTGGGGAGTGCCGCGTTTAACATAGCGCGTGGCGGGAGCAGCGGCGGTTTGCACGTCGGCATCGCTCGCCGGGGCGATGTCAACGACGGTAGTACGGCTCACAGTGGATCCTTAGTGATTTATAACAGCGGGTAAGCAATTACCGCTAAGGGTAGGAAAATGTAAATATTCTGTCTAATATATTAATAATCTCAAATAATACATTAAATATATGAATATCGAACTGCGTCACCTGCGCTACTTTATTGCCGTGGCAGAAGAGCTGCATTTCGGCCATGCGGCGGCCCGGCTGAATATTTCCCAGCCGCCGCTAAGCCAGCAGATCCAGCTGCTGGAGCAGCAGGTGGGTGCCCGACTGCTGGCCCGTACCAACCGTAGCGTCGCGCTGACCCCGGCGGGAAGGCAGTTTCTGATCGACAGCCGACAGATCCTCAGCCAGGTCGATGACGCTGCCGCCCGCGCCGCCCGGCTGCATCAGGGGCAGAGCGGTGAGCTGCGGGTCGGCTTTACCTCTTCCGCGCCCTTTATTAAAGCCGTCTCAGACACCCTCTCGACCTTCCGACGGCGCTACCCGGATGTGCATCTGCAAACACGAGAGATCAACACCCGAGAGCAGATCGCCCCCCTGCACGAGGGGACCCTGGATCTGGGCCTGATGCGTAATACCGCCCTGCCGGAAACCCTGGCATGGGAGGTGATCCTGCGCGAGCCGCTGCTGGCGATGGTCCCGCGCGATCACCCCCTGGCGGCGCAGCCTGTAGTAACGCTGAGCGAGCTGGCGAAGGAGCCGTTTGTCTTTTTCGATCCCCATGTCGGGACGGGACTGTACGACGATATTCTTGGCCTGCTGCGCCGTTACGGCCTGGTGCCGCGTATCGCCCAGGAGGTCGGCGAGGCGATGACCATTATTGGACTGGTGGCCGCTGGTCTGGGGGTGTCGATCCTACCTGCGTCGTTTTGCCGGGTTCAGCTCAGCGAGATGCGCTGGCTGCCGATTGCCGAAGCCGATGCGGTCTCGCAGATGTGGCTGGTCTGGTCGAAGCACCACGAGCAGGGCGCTGCCGCACTGCATTTCAAGCAGCAGCTGTTGGAGAGCGTTAAAAGTGACCAGAATTTATCCCGCAGCGGATGAAAATGTGCGGTAAATCACAAGGCTAATCAAAAATTTGACGGCCTTAAGGAACTGCTTCACCATAGCCTAAAGTTTATTTCGAAGCGCGAAAATAAAGGGAGCAAGAGGTGGTTGCTGATAGTACGCCCGGCCATATTGATCAGATTAAGCAGACCAATGCAGGAGCCGTTTACCGGCTTATCGATCAGCTAGGCCCGGTTTCACGTATCGATCTGTCGCGTCTGGCGCAGCTTGCCCCCGCCAGCATTACTAAGATTGTCCGTGAAATGCTAGAAGCGCACCTGGTGCAGGAGACGGAGATCCAGGAGCCGGGCAGCCGAGGGCGTCCTGCCGTGGGCCTGATGGTAGAGACCGAGGCCTGGCACTATCTCTCGTTGCGCATCAGCCGGGGGGAGATCCATCTCGCCCTGCGCGATCTCAGCAGCAAGCTGGTGGTCGAGGAGCAGCTTGAGCTGCCTTTACACGCCGATACGCCCTTCGCTAGCCGCGTTATTCATCACATCGATCAGTTTTTTATTCGCCACCAGAACCAGCTCGAACGTTTGACCGCCATCGCTATCACGCTGCCGGGTATCATCGATACCGAGAACGGTATCGTGCACCGGATGCCGTTCTATGAAGACGTTAAAGACATGGCGCTGGGGGAAGCCCTTGAGCGCCATACCGGTGTGCCGGTCTATATTCAGCATGACATCAGCGCATGGACCATGGCGGAAGCGCTGTTTGGCGCATCCCGCGGCGCGCGGGATGTTATCCAGGTGGTGATCGACCACAACGTTGGCGCAGGGGTGATCACCGATGGACGTCTGCTGCACGCGGGCAGCAGCAGCCTGGTGGAGATTGGTCATACTCAAGTCGATCCCTACGGCAAGCGCTGCTACTGCGGCAACCACGGCTGTCTGGAAACCATCGCCAGCGTAGAGAGCGTGCTGGAGCTGGCGCAGCAGCGCATGAGCCAGTCGATGAGCTCGCAGCTGCACGGGCAGCCGCTTACCGTGGCCTCACTCTGCCAGGCGGCGCGAGAGGGGGATCGGCTGGCGACGGATATCATTACCGGGGTAGGCACCAACGTCGGACGCATTCTGGCGATCATGGTCAACCTGTTTAATCCGCAAAAAATTCTTATCGGTTCACCCCTGAGCCAGGCCGCCGATATTCTCTTCCCGGCCATCAGCAGCTGCATTCGCCAGCAGTCGCTGCCTGCCTATAGCCGCCACATCACCGTCGAAAGCACGCAGTTCTCTAATCAGGGCACCATGGCGGGTGCCGCGCTGGTAAAAGACGCGATGTATAACGGTTCGTTGCTGATTCGACTGTTGCAGGGTTAACAAATTCGCACAGTTGAGGGAAAAATTGCGCTACCTCAAATTAGCCCCTGGCGACTTAACTTAGACTTTCTCCTCTGAATTATTTTCGTGGTGTATATTTTCGCGGCAAAACGGTGGAGTAAGTGATGCTTAAGCGTTTCTTTATTACGGGTACCGATACGGCTGTCGGGAAGACAGTGGTCTCCCGCGCACTTCTGCAGGCGCTGGCGGCCAGCGGCAGAAGCGTAGCCGGCTACAAGCCAGTGGCGAAAGGGAGTAAAGAGACGCCTGAGGGCCTGCGCAACAAAGATGCGCTGGTGCTGCAAAGCGTCTCGACCCTGGCGCTGCCCTACGAGGCGGTGAACCCTATCGCCCTGAGCGAGGAAGAGAGCAGCGTGGCCCACAGCTGTCCCATTAACTATGGTCTGCTTTCCAAAGGGCTGGCGCACCTGACCGAGCGTGTCGATCACGTGGTGGTTGAGGGGACCGGCGGCTGGCGCGGGCTGATGAACGATCTGCGGCCGCTCTCTGACTGGGTGGTGCAGGAGCAGCTCCCGGTAATTATGGTGGTGGGGATCCAGGAGGGCTGTATCAACCATGCTCTGCTGACCGCCCAGGCGATCGCCAGCGACGGCCTGCCGCTGATTGGCTGGGTCGCGAACCGCATTAACCCCGGCCTTGCCCACTATGCTGAGATCATTAACGTGCTGGGCAAAAAGATCCCTGCGCCGATGATCGGCGAGCTACCTTATTTGCCCCGCGCCGAGCAGCGCGAGCTGGCGCACTATATCGACGTCACCCTGCTGACCCGGACGCTGATCGCCGATCGCGTGCTGGCCTGATCCGATGACTGCGGCTCGCTACGGGAGCCGCACGCTGACGGCCACGGCTAAATCGCCACCAGATTGCGCACGCCGTGGCTCTCCATCTCTTCGCCTCTGCCGCGCTGAACGATCGCTCCCCTGGACATCACCAGATAGCTGTCCGCCAGCTCCGCGGCGAAGTCATAAAACTGCTCCACCAGCAGGATCGCCATGTCGCCGCGCGCGGCCAGGGTCTTGATCACCACGCCAATCTCCTTGATCACCGAAGGTTGGATCCCCTCCGTCGGTTCATCGAGGATCAGTAGCTGCGGCCGACAGGCCAGCGCCCGGCCAATAGCTAACTGCTGCTGCTGACCACCGGAGAGATCGCCCCCGCGCCGCTGCTTCATCTCCCGCAGCACCGGGAACAGATCGTAGATCTCATCGGGAACCCGCTTCGCCTGCGAACCGGTAAAGCGCGCCAGGCCCATCAGCAGATTCTCCTCAACCGTCAGCCGGGGAAAGATCTCCCGCCCCTGCGGCACGTAGGCCATGCCGCTGCGCACCCGCTGATGGGGTTTCTGCTGATTGATGGGCTTACCCTGCCAGCTAATGGTTCCGGACTTCGCCGGGATCAGCCCCATCAGGCACTTCAGTAGGGTGGTTTTTCCCACGCCGTTGCGCCCCAGCAGACAGGTCACCTCGCCGGGATGCGTCGCAAACGAGAGGCCGCGCAGGATATGGCTGCCGCCGTAGTATTGATGCAGTTCATTCACTTCCAGCATGTTAGCGCCCCAGATAAACGTCAATAACCTGTTCATTCGCCTGCACCTCGCGCAGGGAACCCTCGGCCAGCACCTGGCCCTGGTGCAGCACCGTAACGTGATCGGCAATGGTATCGACAAAGCCCATATCGTGCTCCACCACCATCAGGGAGTGCTTGCCGGCCAGGGTGCGAAACAGCTCGGCAATATACTCTGTCTCGGCGTCCGTCAGCCCGGCGGCTGGCTCGTCGAGGAGCAGCAGGTGCGGCTCCTGTACCAGCAGCATGCCGATCTCCAAAAACTGCTTTTGGCCGTGTGAGAGCAGCCCCGCCTGCCGCTGACTTTGATTGGCCAGCCGCAGCAGCTCCAGGGTCTCGTCGATACGATCCCGCTGCTCGCCGCTGAGCGTCGCCCGCAGGCTGGCCCAGACCGATTTGTCGGTTTTCAGGGCGATCTCCAGATTCTCCGCCACCGTCAGCGCCTCAAATACCGTCGGCTTCTGAAACTTGCGTCCGATGCCCGCCCGGGCAATCTCCACCGGGGAGAGCTGGGTCAGATCGATATCCTGGTCGTAGATCACGCGGCCGCTGTCCGGGCGGGTCTTGCCGGTGATCACATCCATCAGCGTGGTTTTGCCTGCGCCGTTGGGGCCGATGATGCAGCGCAGCTCGCCAACGCCAATCGCCAACGTCAGGTCGGTGAGGGCGCGGAAGCTGTCGAAGGAGACGTTGATATTCTCCAGCATCAGCACCGGGTCGGTGGTCTCCCGGTAGCGATCCTGCGGCAGCGGCTGGGTAAAAAGGGTGTCAGTCATGCTTTCTCCGCTTCAGCAAACCAATCACGCCGCGCGGTAAAAACAGCGTGACGAGGATAAACATCAGGCCCAGGAAAAAGAGCCAGTACTCCGGGAAGGCCACGGTGAAGAAGCTCTTCGCCCCGTTGACGATACCCGCCCCCAGCAGCGGCCCGATCAGCGTCCCGCGCCCGCCCAGCGCTACCCAGATGGCGGCTTCGATGGAGTTGGTAGGCGACATTTCGCTTGGGTTGATAATGCCCACCTGCGGCACGTAGAGCGCCCCGGCGAGACCGCAGAGCACGGCGGAGAGCGTCCAGACAAAGAGCTTGAACCCCTGCGGATCGTAGCCGCAAAACATCAGCCGGTTCTCGGCGTCGCGCACCGCCGTTAGCACTCGACCAAACTTGCTGCGCGCCAGCGCCATGCCGATACCCAGCGCGGCGACCAGCAGCAGCACGGTGGCGATAAACAGGCCGATGCGCGTCCCGGTGGCGGTGACCGGAAAACCGAGCAGGGTGGTAAAACCGGTGAAGCCGTTGTTACCGCCGAAGCCGGTTTCATTGCGGAAGAAGAGCAGCATCCCGGCGTAGGTCAGCGCCTGAGTCATGATCGAGAAGTAGACGTCTTTAATACGCGAGCGGAAGGCGAAGTAGCCAAACAGCAGCGCCAGCAGGCCCGGCAGCAGGACGATCAGGCACAGCGCCCACGCAAAGTGCTGGGTGCCGGTCCAGAACCACGGCATCTCGCTCCACGAGAGAAAGGTCATAAAGGCCGGAAGGCCATCCCCCGCCGCCTGGCGCATCAGGTACATGCCCATCGCATAGCCACCGAGAGCAAAGAACAGCCCGTGCCCCAGCGACAGCAGGCCAGCGTAGCCCCAGACCAGATCCAGCGCCACGGCGACGATGGCGTAGCAGAGGATCTTGCCCACCAGCGTCAGGGTGTAGGCGGACATTGCCAGAGGGTGATCCTGCGGTAGCAGGGCCAAAAACGGCAGGGCCAGCAGCAGGACGATAATGCCCAGCGTCAGGGTGCGCGTCAGACGGGGCGCACGCTGCGCCAGCGTTAGGGTTATAGGTTGGCTCATCAGTCGATCACTCGCCCCTTGAATGCGAACAGCCCCTGTGGCCGTTTCTGGATAAACAGCACGATCAGTACCAGAATGGCGATTTTGCCCAGCACCGCGCCAATCTGCGGCTCCAGCAGCTTGTTGATGATGCCAAGGCCAAAGGCCGCCACCACCGTGCCTGCCAACTGACCAACGCCACCCAGTACCACCACTAAAAATGAGTCGATGATATAGCCCTGGCCCAGTTCGGGACCGACGTTGCCTAGCTGCGAGAGCGCCACGCCCCCCAGCCCGGCGATGCCGGATCCCAGCCCGAAGGCCAGCATATCTACCCGCCCGGTGGGCACGCCGCAGCAGTCGGCCATCCGCCGGTTCTGAGTGACTGCCCGCACGTTCATCCCCAGCCGGGTCTTGTTGAGCAGCAGCCAGGTGAGGGCCAGCACCAGCAGGACAAAGACGATCACCGCGATGCGGTTATAAGGCAGGATCAGGTTGGGCAGCACCGCCCAGCCGCCGGAGAGCCAGCCGGGGTTGGCCACCTCCAGGTTCTGCGCTCCAAAGAGCAGGCGCACCAGTTGGATCAGCATCAAACTGATGCCCCATGTAGCCAGCAGGGTCTCCAGCGGACGCCCATACAGGTGACGAATGATCAGCCGCTCCAGCGCCATGCCCATCGCGGCGGTAATGAAAAAAGCTACCGGCAGGGCGACGATGGGGTAGAGGGCCAGCCACTGCGGGGCGAGGCGGGCAAAGAGATCCTGTACCAGCCAGGTGGCATAGGCCCCCAGCATCAGCATCTCGCCGTGGGCCATGTTGATCACCCCCAGCAGACCGTAGGTAATAGCCAGACCGAGGGCGGCGAGCAGCAGGATAGATCCCAGCGACAGGCCGCTAAAGGCCTGCCCCAGCCAGTCACCCCAGCGCAGGCGCTGCTGGATCTGCTTCAGGCTGTCGGCGGCGGCGGTGCGCACGCTGGCGTCTGGCTCGTTTTGCGGCTGGGTCAGCCGCTGAAGGCTGGCCTGGATCGGCGGAGCGCTGCTTTCACCCAGCTGTTTGACCGCCTGCAGACGCACCTGCGGATTAGCATCGGCGAGCTGGAGAGTGGCGATGGCCAGCAGCAGGGCCGACTTGACCTCGTCATCCTGCTCCTGGGCCAGCCGCTGTTGCAGTAGAGGCAGCTGCTCCGCCGTGGCGTCGTTTTGCAGATTATGGGCAGCGGCAAGACGCTGAGTACGATCCTCGCTCACCAGCTGGTGGGCGGCAAAGGCATTAGCCACCAGGGTGCGGATGCGGTTGTTCATAAACAGCTTACGCGGTTTACCCTCTGGGGCTGCGTTGCCCTCCAGCGGCGTCAGGGTCTCTCCCGACTGGGTAAAGAGCTGGCCGCGTTTATCAACGACCACGTTCTCCTGGCGAAGCGTCTGAAGCAGGGGAAAACGCGACGCATCGGGCGCGGCGGACCAGGTTTGTAAAAGCTGTGCCTGCTGGGTCCGGCTGGCAGCGCCGTACTCGCTTGCCGGTCCGGCAGAGGCCGTGCCGATGAACAGCAGGCAGCAGGCAAAGAAGAGGCCGAAGCGCGTGGCTATTTTCATGGTCGCTCATTCCGCTGATGGGGTCATTGCCCGGCAGCGCATGCCGCCGGGCGCCTGGGTTACTGCCCGGAGGATTTCACCGGCGTATCCGGCTTCTTATCGTTACCGGCGATGAACGGGCTCCACGGCTGGGCGCGAACCGGCTGTTCGGTCTGCCACACGACGTTGAACTGGCCGTTGTCTTCGATCTCGCCGATCATTACCGGCTTGTGCAGGTGATGGTTGGTCTTGTCCATGGTCAGGGTGAAGCCGTCCGGCGCTTTATAGGTCTGTCCGGCCATCGCCGCGCGCACCTTATCCACGTCGGTGGTGCCCGCTTTCTCTACCGCCTGGGCCCACATGTGCAGCCCGACGTAGGTGGCCTCCATCGGATCGTTGGTCACCACGGTGTCGGCATTCGGCAGGTTATGCGCTTTGGCATAGGCCTTGTAGTCAGCTACAAATTTGGCGTTGGTGGGGTTATCGACGGATTCAAAGTAGTTCCATGCCGCCAAATGGCCCACCAGCGGCTTGGTGTCGATCCCGCGCAGCTCCTCTTCGCCCACCGAGAAGGCCACGACCGGCACGTCGGTAGCCTTGATGCTCTGGTTAGCCAGCTCCTTATAGAACGGCACGTTGGAGTCGCCGTTGATGGTGGAGACCACGGCGGTTTTGCCTCCGGCGGCGAACTTCTTGATATTGGCGACGATGGTTTGGTAGTCGCTGTGGCCAAACGGGGTGTAGACCTCTTCGATATCTTTATCCTGTACGCCTTTGCTGTGCAGGAAGGCGCGCAGGATCTTATTGGTGGTGCGCGGGTAGACGTAGTCGGTGCCCAGCAGGAAGAAGCGTTTGGCGCTGCCGCCGTCCTCGCTCATCAGATACTCTACCGCCGGGATCGCCTGCTGATTCGGGGCTGCGCCGGTGTAGAAGACGTTCGGGGACATCTCTTCGCCCTCGTACTGCACCGGGTAGAAGAGCAGGCCATTCAGCTCCTCAAACACCGGCAGCACCGATTTGCGCGACACCGAAGTCCAGCAGCCAAATACCGCGGCGACCTTATCCTGGGAGATGAGCTGGCGGGCTTTCTCAGCGAACAGCGGCCAGTTAGAGGCGGGATCGACCACCACCGGCTCCAGCTTTTTCCCCAGCACGCCGCCGTTGGCGTTGATCTCATCGATGGTCATCAGCGCAACGTTCTTCAGCGGCGTCTCGGAGATCGCCATAGTGCCGGAGAGCGAGTGCATGATGCCGACCTTGATGGTATCGGCGGCCCAGGCTTGCCATGAGATCCCCATGCCGACCATGGTGGCGGAGAGGGCAAAGGCTTTAATTAACGAACGTGTTTTCATCATCAACCCCTAGAAGTGTAAGAGAATTATTGCGTTATATCTGCGATGAAACCGGCGGTAGCCGCGATTGCTGAAGCCTGTGTAGTGTGATTTTTCTGACCACCGCTTTGCTCTGTAATATGTGGTCGGTCAGGATCCGCTGCGCCTCCTCTGTCTGCTGTGTCAAAATGGCGCGTAGCACACGCCCGTGTTCCTGATAGGTCGCTGCCACCCGATCGTCCCGCGTAAAGTCGAGATGGCGAATAATGCGTATCTTCTCCGTCAGATCGACGTGCACTCGCGTCATCTCGCCGTTGCCCGTTGCCGCCACCAGCGCGGTATGGAACTGCTCGTCATGGGTCGAGACCGCCAGCCCGTCTTCCAGCGGCAGGGCATCGACCCAAAACGCAATCAGCGGGGCGAGATGCTCGGCGCAGGTGCCGGGAGGCATGCCGCACAGGCGACGAACCGCCTCGCGCTCCAGCACGATCCGCAGATCGTACAGCGCCTCGAACCAGGCGAAGTCGAACGGCTTTACCTGCCAGCCGCTGCGGGAGGCCACCTCCACATAACCCTCGTGCTCCAGCCAGTAGAGCGCCTGGCGCACCGGGGTTCGGCTGGCGGCCATCCGTCCGGCAACCTCGCTCTCGCTAAAGCGATCCCCCGGCATCAGCTGAAAAGTGAAAATCTCATTTTTCAGCGCGCGGTAGATGCGCTCCGCCAGCCCCGGCTTGCCGCCCATGCTCACGGCTCAAGCCACAGTAGGGCGTCGCCAGGTGTTACCGGGCGGCCCGGCTGACAGCCAATGCGCTTGATGCGGCCCGCCTGCGGGGCGTGGATCGCCAGCTCCATCTTCATCGCCTCGACAATCACCAGCGGCTGGCCTTCGATAACCTCATCGCCTGGCTGGACCAACACCTTCCAGATGTTGCCGTTCATATCGGCGTTTACCGCCAGCGCACCGTCGTCTACCGCCTCGACCGTGGGCAGGACGATCTCCTCGGGCTGGGCCTGCTGATCGAGCTGCCAGCGGGCAACCTCTTCGCTAAAGGCGGCAGCCTGACGCTCGCGGAACTGGGCAATCTCGGGGGCGTTATGCGCAAGGAAACGCAGATGCTCGGCGTAATCGAAAACCGTCTCCTCGATGCGGATAGTGGCCCGGCCTTCGCGGAAATCATCCCGCAGGCGATCCAGCTCCTCCTCGCTGACCGGATAGAAGCGAACCTGGTCAAAGAAGCGCAGCAGCCACGGCTCGTCCGGTTTGAACTGGCTGTTTTTCAGGAATTTGTTCCAGATAGGCAGGGTGCGGCCCACCAGCTGGTAGCCGCCGGGGGAGTCCATGCCGTAGATGCACATATACATTCCGCCGATGCCTACCGTGCCCTCGGCGGTAAAGGTGCGCGCCGGGTTGTATTTCGAGCTCAGCAGGCGGTGGCGCGGATCTACCGGGACGGCGCAGGGCGCGCCCAAGTAGACATCACCGAGACCGAGGATCAGGTAACTGGCATCAAAAATCGTGTCGCGCACCGCGTTACGATCCGCCAGGCCATTAATGCGCTGAATAAAATCGACGTTGTTCGGCAGCCAGGGGGCGGTGGCCCGCACCGTGTCCTGATAGCGACTGACCGCCCCAAGGGTGGCGCTGTCCTCAAAGGCCATCGGCATCCAGACGATGCGCGACGGCACCTTCATGTCGCTGACGTCTCCCAGACGGCCTTCAATATCCAGCAACATCTTCACCAGCGATGGCTGGCTGATAACCAGGCTGTCGTAGCGGATTTGCAGAGAGCGCACGCCGGGCGACAGCTCTTTAATGCCCGGATGGGCCAGGGCCTGAAGCTGTTCCATCAGCAGGCTGACGCGCAGGCGCAGGGCCAGATCGAGAACGTTTTCGCCATACTCAATCAGGATGTAGTTATCCCCCGCCTGGCGATAGCAGATAGCGGGCGTCGTGCCGCTGGCCGGAATTGAAACCAGCGCGGCGGCGGAGATCCCGTCCCGATCCGCCAGCGACGGGGTAGCAAACTCAGGCAGCGTTTCGGCAGGCTCCAGCGTCTCGACGATGCGGTGCTGGGCCTTCTCCAGCGCTACCGCCTCTTCAACGCTAATCGGGTAGAAGCGCAGGCGATCCCCTGGCTTCACCTGGCCCACTTTCCACAGCTCTGCTTTGGCGATGGTCACGGGGCAGACAAAACCGCCGAGGCTGGGGCCGTCACGGGTAAGGATCACCGGGAAGTCGCCGGTAAAGTTGATCGCGCCGATGGCGTACTCGCAGTCGTGAACGTTGGACGGATGCAGGCCCGCCTCGCCGCCGTCGGGCCGCGTCCAGGAGGGTTTCGGCCCGGTCAGGCGCACGCCGAGACGGTTAGAGTTGTAGTGCACCTGCCATTCGCTGGCGAAGAACTCATCGATGGCGTCCTGAGTAAAGAAATCCGGCGCGCCGTGGGGTCCGTAGAGGACGCCGATGTGCCAGCTCTCCCCATACTCCGGGATCAGCCCGGCGGCCAGCGGCTGCGGATCCCGCTCTGGCGCAGGCGTGGTGCAGGCGGCCAGCGTGGGTCGGGAGATAGGCAGCAGATCGGCCACCTTCAGCGTGCGTCCGGCGTGGCCGCCAAACTGGCCGAGGGCGAAGGTCGCCCGGCTGCCGAGATAGCAGGGCACATCGATACCGTTGCGCACGGCAAGATAGGTGCGGCACCCGGCCTGGGCGCGGCCCAGCACCAGCGTCTGCCCGGCCTTCACCGCTACCGGCTGCCAGTACGTGACCGGCTGGCCGTCAAGCTCGGCATGACAGTCGGCCCCGGTCAGGGCGATGGTGGTGTCGCTGTGAAACAGCAGCGTCGGGCCTTGCAGAGTAAACTCCAGTCCGGCGGCGGAGGCGTGGTTGCCGACGATGCGGTTAGCCAGGCGGAAGGCAAAATCGTCCATCGGCCCCGAGGGCGGGACGCCCACGTCCCAGTAGCCCGGACGACCGGGGTAATCCTGAACGCTGCTCCAGGTACCGGGCTGTAAAACCTCAATGGCCGCCGTGGTGGGACTAAACGTATCGAGCATCCGCGTCCAGACGCTGCCCTCAATAAAGGCCTCGCTGGCGACGATCTGCCGCAGGTAGTCAAGGTTAGTGGCGATGCCGTGCAGCTGGGTGGCGTCCAGCGCCTCGCGCAGCTTAACCAGGGCAGCCTCGCGCGTCTCCGCATGGACGATCAGCTTGGCGATCATCGGATCGTAGAAGGCGGAGACCTCGCTGCCGGTGGTCACGCCGCTGTCGACGCGCACGTTCTCCGGGAAGCTTACGTGGGTCAGCACGCCAGGGCTCGGCTGGAAATTCTTCAGGGGATTTTCGGCATACAGCCGCACCTCAATCGCCGCGCCCTGCGGCGCATGCTGGAGCCGTTCCCAGTCGATGGTATCTCCGGCGGCAACGCGCAGCATGCACTCCACCAGATCGAGACCGGTAACGGACTCGGTGACCGGGTGCTCTACCTGGAGTCGGGTATTGACCTCAAGGAAGTAGAACGCATCCTGCTCGGCGTCATAGATATACTCCACCGTGCCCGCGCTGCGGTAGTTAACCAGCTTGCCCAGCTCAACGGCGGAGGCAAGCAGCGCGGTGCGGGTCGCCTGCGGTAGCCCCGGCGCAGGCGTCTCTTCCACCACCTTCTGATTGCGGCGTTGCAGGGAGCAGTCGCGCTCGCCGAGCGCTACCACGTTGCCCTGACCGTCGCCGAAGATCTGCACCTCGACGTGGCGGGCGCGATCGATGCAGCGCTCAATAAACACTCCCGCGTCGCTGAAGAACTGCTCGCCCAGACGGCGGACGCTCTCCCACGCCAGCTGCAATGCCTCGCCATCGGCGCAGCGGGTTAAGCCGATCCCGCCCCCGCCCGCGGTGCTTTTTAACATCACCGGGTAGCCAATCTCCTCTGCGGCCAGCAGCGCCTCATCGAGGCTGTTCAGCAGGCCCGTACCCGGCGTCATCGGGACACCGGCCTGCGCGGCCAGCTCCCGCGCCCGGTGCTTGAGGCCAAACTCACCGATCTGCTGCGCCGTGGGGCCAACAAAGACAATGCCCGCCTGCTCGCAGGCGTCGGCAAAGGCCAGGCTCTCAGAGAGAAAGCCGTAGCCGGGCCAGATAGCCTGCGCGCCGCTTTGTTTAGCGGCATCAATAATGCTGTCGATGCGTAGATAGCTGTCGCTGGCCTTCTCACCTCCCAGCGGCAGGGCAATATCTGCCGCCTTGACGTGCTCGGCGTTTTTATCCGCGTCGGAATAAACGGCGATGCTCACGATCCCCAGACGGCGCAGGGTGCGGATGGCGCGGCAGGCGATTTCGCCCCGGTTGGCAATCAGTACGCGATCAAACATGCTGCATCTCCTTGCTGGCGAGCCAGTTTCGCCAGCCTTTGTAAGCCGTAATGTCCTGCGCGTCGCCGAGCGCCGCACCCTCACAGATAAAGCCTTTCACCCAGCGGCCATCCGCCAGCTCCAGAGAGCCGATCCCCAGCGGAGCCGGGATCTCGGCGACAAACTCCCCGAAGCGCGCCAGCGGGATATCCCACAGCTCAACCTGAATAGATTCGCCGCTGCTGGCGCGGGCCAGGCCCGGTTTTGCCGGCTGGGTATTGGCCAGGGCGTAGAGGCGGTAGCAGGACGCGGTTTCGCTGGCCTCCACAAACACCGCCTTACGGTTAATCAGCTGGTGGTTAAGCGGCATACCGCGCAGATGCGCCCCGACAACCGCGATACGCACGTGATCCGGTGAGAGAGGCAGCGCGGCCTGGGCTACGGGGAGCGGGGCATCGGTTGCCCCCAGGGTCAGGCCGCTTTGTTCCTGCCAGCGAATGCCGAAGCTGGCGAGGGCGCGATCGTGCCAGGCGGGAGCGAGCAGGGTGAGCCCGGCGGGCAAGCCGTCGGCGCGGAACGGCGCGGGGAGGGCCAAGGCGCTGAGATCGGCCAGGTTAGTAAAGTTGGTGTAGGTGCCAAACTCCGAGTTGTAGCGGATCGGCTCCAGCTGCATCTCTTCTTTGGTGCGGATGGTGGGCGAGGTAGGCACGACCAGGGCGTCGACCTCGGCAAGGACCAACTGAATTTGACGGGCCAGCTCGGCGCGCAGGTACTCGGCTTTATAGGCTTCTACCGCGCTATAGCGGCTGCCTCCGGCAATAATCTGATATACCGTCGGATCCATCTCCTCCGGGTGATTGATCATATCGCCGACGGCAGCGGTACGCTCGGCAACCCACGGTCCCTGATAGAGCTGGGCGGCCAGCTCGGCGAACGGCGTGAAATCGATGGTTTTCAGCGTTACGCCGCAGGCGCGCAGCTGCTCCAGGGCGCGTTCCCACGCCTCTTCGGCCTGGGCGTCACCAAAGAATTGCAGCGTATCGGGAACGGCAAACACCGGACGCTCGGGCAGCGAGGCGGGAGCGGTGCCCGGTGCGCGGCGGGAGTAGGCGTCATGAGCGTCGTAGCCTGCTGCCGCCTCGGCGACAGTCCAGGCATCACTGACGGTGAGGGCAAACACCGAGACGGTATCGTTAAGGCGGCAGGCCGGAACCACGCCCCTGGCGGAGAACCAGCCTTTGGTGGGTTTCAGCCCAACGATGTTATTAAATCCGGCGGGCACCCGGCCGGAACCTGCGGTGTCAGTCCCGAGTGAAAACGGAACCAGACCGCGCGCGACGACCGACGCCGAGCCGGAGCTGGAGCCGCCGCTCACATAGTCCGGGTTAAAACTGTTGCTCACCGCCCCCCAGGGAGAGCGCGTGCCTACCAGTCCGGTAGCAAACTGATCGAGATTGGTCTTGCCAATGACAATGGCCCCGGCGGCTTTGAGCTGCGCAACCGTGGTCGCGTCCTGCTCGGCGATATAGTGAAACGCCGGGCAGGCCGCCGTGGTCGGAAATCCAGCGGCGTCGATGTTGTCTTTTACCGCGAAAGGGATGCCATACAGCGGCAGCGCCGCCGGGTTTTGCTGATAGCGGGGCGCTAATGCTGCTAGCTGGGCGGCGATCTGCTCGGGCGTGGCGAGGGTGATCCAGGCATTGTCATCAACAGAGAGGGTTGCCAGGTGCGCCGTCAGCAGCGATAAAAGGTCGCCGCGCTGCTGCTGGATCTGCTGCTGCCATCCGCTCAGGGTCTGGCCGGTCATTGTTGTCATAGTGAGCAATTCCATCTGGTATACAAGATGGAATTCAAATAGCAAGCGGCGTGCCAGTTTTTAATCTATTGTTAATTAATAATATTTTAATAATGTGCCGGGGCGGGCAGGTTAGGCTTGCACTCGACCTGCGCAGCGTTGAACAAAAAAGGTGCGCCTGGTCACGGTATGGGGACGCGGGTAATACAAAGGGATGATGTTACATAAATCACTGAATTTGCTAAGATGCTTTAATAAGGTGCAACGGGTGGGAAATTTATGAAAAAGTTAATGATGCTGGCGGCAGTCACGGCAGCGCTGGCCGGATGCGATGACGGCAAAGCGCCGGTGTCGTTTACGCCGGAGATGGCCAGCTTCTCCAATGAGTTTGACTTTGACCCACTGCGCGGCCCGGTGAAAGACTTTAGCCAGACGCTGCTCAATGAGAAGGGTGAAGTATCGAAACGCGTCACCGGCACGCTCTCGCAGGAGGGCTGTTTTGATACGCTGGAGCTTCACGATATGGATAACAACACCGGCCTGGCGCTGGTGCTGAATGCCAACTTCTATGTCGATGCCGTGACGCATGAAAAGCGCCTGCGCTTGCAGGGTAAATGCCAGCTGGCGGAGTTCCTGTCGGCGGGCGTGACCTGGGATACGGATGAGAAGGGCTTTGTGGTGTTAGCGCGCGGCAAGGAGCTGCAGATTAACTACCAGTACGATGCGGAAGGGTATCCGCTTGGTAAATCGACCACCAGCAAAGAGATGCATCTGTCCGTGGAATCAACACCCTCAACGGACAAACGTAAGAAGCTCGACTACACCGGCGTCAGTACGCTGAACGATAAGCCTATCGGCAGCGTGAAGCAGGCCTGCGAATACGATCGTCATGACAACCCGGTAAGCTGCTCCCTGACGATCGTAGATGAAAGCGTCACGCCTGCCGTTGAGCATAAGTACGCCATCAAAAACACCATTGCCTACTACTGAGATTAACGTCCGATTGGCCGCCCGGTGCGGCGGTCAAGGCAGCGCAGGGTATTCTCTTCCCAGTAGGCGTTGAGGTTAGCGCTCTGCTGGCAGTTATCACGTGCGTCAAACGCTACGTCGGCCTTATCAAACTCTTTCTCCACGCGGGTATTCACCTTGTGGCGCAGGTTACGCGTATCGTTCCACTGCTCTTTTTCCATCGTGGCCTGCTGGCGGCTCTGGGCACTGTCGCCGGACTCAATGATAAGCTTACTCGTATTGGCGTTGGCTGTGGCACTCATCATGCCCGCACCCAGCGTCAGCATGGCCGCCACGCAGAGGCGTTTACTAAAGGTCATGTTCATTGTTATTCCTTGGTTCGATAGAGAAGACGTGGTGCTCGCCTCCCGTTATTCTACACCATTCTTCTCAAACGATATAAGGCCGTTATCCGGAATGTTCACTACCGCCATGCTCCATACCACGCTGCTCTTTTTCATCACCGCGCTGTGCGAAATCCTCGGCTGCTTTCTGCCGTGGCTGTGGCTGAAGCGGGGAGCGAGCCCGCTGCTGCTGATCCCGGCCGGACTGGCGCTGGCGGCCTTCGTCTGGTTACTCACTTTACATCCAGCAGCCAGCGGCCGGGTTTACGCCGCCTACGGTGGGGTCTACGTCTGCACCGCGCTGATCTGGCTGCGGGTGGTGGATGGGGTCAAGCTCAGCGTTTATGACTGGCTCGGCGCGCTCGTGGCGCTCTGCGGCATGCTGATTATCGTGGCAGGATGGGGGCGCGCCTAGCGCCTTTTTTTGTGATCCAGCGAAGGTTTTCTGATCATCATACTTGTATGGTAGTAGCTCAGTTGCGTAGATTCTCTCCATCACAACCGAGATGTAAAGGATCAGAAGATGAAGATCGTAGGGGCTGAAGTATTTGTTACCTGTCCGGGGCGCAATTTTGTCACCCTCAAAATTACTACCGACGAGGGGATTGTCGGTCTGGGCGATGCCACGCTGAACGGGCGCGAGCTCTCCGTGGCGTCCTATCTTAAGGATCACCTCTGCCCGCAGCTGATTGGCCGCGACGCGCACCGCATCGAAGATATCTGGCAGTTCTTCTACAAGGGCGCTTACTGGCGTCGTGGTCCGGTCACCATGTCCGCTATCTCGGCTATCGATATGGCGCTGTGGGATATCAAAGCCAAGGCGGCCAACATGCCGCTCTATCAGCTGCTGGGCGGTGCCTCTCGTGAAGGGGTGATGGTCTACTGCCACACTACGGGTCACAGCATTGATGACGTGCTGGAAGATTACGCCCGCCATAAAGAGATGGGTTTCAAAGCCATTCGCGTGCAGTGCGGCGTGCCGGGAATGAAAACCACCTACGGCATGTCTAAAGGTAAAGGCCTGGCCTATGAGCCTGCGACTAAAGGTCAGTGGCCGGAAGAGCAGCTCTGGTCAACGGAGAAGTATCTCGACTTTACGCCGAAGCTGTTTGACGCGGTGCGCAGCAAGTTTGGCTTTAACGAGCATCTGCTGCACGACATGCACCACCGCCTGACTCCCATTGAGGCGGCGCGCTTCGGCAAGAGCATTGAAGAGTTCCGCATGTTCTGGATGGAGGACCCGACCCCGGCCGAGAACCAGGCCTGCTTCCGCCTGATCCGCCAGCACACCGTGACCCCTATCGCGGTAGGTGAAGTCTTTAACAGCATCTGGGACTGTAAGCAGCTGATTGAAGAGCAGCTGATTGACTATATCCGCACCACCATCACCCACGCGGGCGGCATCACCGGCATGCGCCGTATCGCCGACTTCGCCTCGCTTTATCAGGTGCGTACCGGCTCCCACGGCCCGTCGGATCTCTCGCCGATCTGCCACGCGGCAGCGCTGCATTTCGACCTGTGGGTGCCGAACTTTGGCGTGCAGGAGTACATGGGCTACTCCGAGCAGATGCTGGAGGTCTTCCCGCACAGCTGGACATTCGACAACGGCTACATGCACCCCGGCGAGAAGCCCGGCCTCGGCATTGAGTTCGATGAGAAGCTGGCAGCGAAATATCCCTACGACCCTGCCTATCTGCCGGTCGCCCGCCTCGAAGACGGCACCCTGTGGAACTGGTAAAAAAAATCACATCCCTATAGCGTTTATTTGGAGATAAAACATGGGCTTCATTAGCGATCGTTTTATGATCGGTAATGAAGTCGGTGCTCGGCTATATCTGGACATAGCAAAAGATCTGCCGATCATTGACTATCATTGCCATCTCGATGCAAAAGATATTTACGAAAATAAAAGTATTGAAAATATTACCCAGCTCTGGCTTGCAGGTGACCACTATAAATGGCGGGCGATGCGCGCCAACGGCATCGATGAATATTATATTACCGGTGATGCTACTGATGAAGAGAAATTCAAAGCGTGGGCAGAGACGGTAGAGGCCGCATTTGGCAATCCGCTTTATCACTGGACGCATTTAGAGCTTAATAAATATTTTGCCTGCGACGAAACCCTCGATAGCCAGAGCTGGCAGCGTATTATGATGCATTGTAACCGCCACATAAAAGAGGGCGGTTTTACGCCTCGCCAGCTTATGGCGCGCTCTGGCGTTGAGGTGATTTGCACCACCGATGCGCCGCTGGATTCATTGGAATATCATCGTCTCCTGCAACAGGATGATACCTTCCCAATTAAAGTGTTACCGACTTTTCGTCCCGATGACGTATTTAATGAAGATCCGCAGCAGTTTAAAGCGTTCGTTGCCAGGCTTACTCAGCAAACGGATATTAATATCGCAACGTTCAAGGATTTCTCTGACGCTATCGAAAAGCGCGTGGAGTGGTTCCACGAGGCGGGCTGCCGTATTTCCGATCATGGACCGGTCAACATTGACTACCGTACCGCCGAACCTGCATGGATCAATCAGCTATTTATGCGCAAGGCAGCGGGAGAGCCATTAAGCATTATTGAAAACGTTGAATTAAACAGCGCGCTCTTTGTGATGCTGGCCGGGCACTACAAGGCCAGGGAGTGGGCAATGCAGATCCATTTTGGGGCGATCCGCAATAATAATAGCCAAATGCATCAACGTATTGGCATAAACAGCGGGTTTGACTCCATCAACGATCAGTCGGGTTTGGCCGCCTCACTCAATCAGTTACTGGATGCGATGAACCGGGCGGGTTCACTTCCCCGAACCATTCTGTATAACCTCAATGCCAGCTATAACGATGTGGTTGCCACCACTATCGCCAATTTCCAGCATGGCGAGAAAGGTGTGAAGTCACCTATTCAATTTGGCTCGGGCTGGTGGTTTAACGATACCCGCCGTGGTATGGAGAATCAATTAATAACCCTCGCAGAACAGGGATTGCTAATGAATTTCATTGGGATGCTAACCGACTCACGCAGTTTCGTCTCCTACACTCGCCATGACTATTTCCGCCGTATCCTCTGCAACCTTATTGGCGGATGGGTTGAAAAAGGTGAGATTCCTGACAATCGAGAAATATTGACGCGGATGATCAGAAATATTTGCCACGACAACGCTTGTCGCTATTTCAGATTCTAAAACGCTTTCCGATGAGGATAGAACATGACTCGTACTACAAGAAAAATAACAATTCCGGTCAGTATAGGCTATGGCCTGACAGATATTATGGGCGGGGGGGCATTTACGGTAATCGGTGCCTGGCTACTCTTTTTTTATACGACATTTGTTGGGTTATCGCCGATAGAGGCTGCAACCATTGTAGCGGTGGCGCGAATAGTCGATGCGATTGTCAGTCTGTTTATGGGCAGCTTTACCGATCATTTTTATAAAAACACGCTGGGTAAAAGGTTTGGCCGGAGACGATTTTTTCTGTTAATTGGCGCGCCCCTCATGCTGGTCTATACCCTACTCTGGGTTACCGGCATGAGTTTCTGGTTCTATCTGGCGGTTTACCTTGCCTTTGAGGTTATTGCTGCGATGGTTCTGATTCCTTGGGAAACGCTACCGTCAGAGATGACTAAAGAGTTTAACTCACGTACCAAGCTTTCAACCTGCCGTATGTTTCTCTCTGCGCTGGGCACGTTTTTGGCAACGTTTATTCCAGGCCTGCTGATCGGCCATTTCGGTGAACACGATCCCAATGCCTATTTTATCAACGGCGTCGTTTTTGCGGTACTGTTTATGATCTGCGTATTCATCTCCTGGAAAGTAACGTGGGAGCGGGAGCTGACGCCGGAGATGCTGCAAGAGCTAGAACGTACCCGCTCGCCAGCAACCTTTACTGAAAAACTCATTGGCGTAGGGCACCTGTTCAAAGAGTATGGCTCGACGTTGAAAGTACGGGCCTTTAGAAAACATTTGGCTATCTATCTCTTTTCATTCACGGCGAAGGATGTCTACAACACGGTTTTCGTTTTCTTCTGCGTCTACTGCCTAAATGTCTCCTCATCTCTGGCAGGTACGCTGCTGTCGATGAGCATCGTCGGGCTGCCCGTCACGTTAATTGCCGGGGTAGCGATAATAAAATATGGTCCTTCCCGGCTCTATATTTTTGCCTACACGCTAATGATGTTGTGCCTGGCGGGGCTGTTCCTCGTCTATCAATTCCCGATGGGCAATAAGGTGACGGTTCTTGTGATCCTGGCGGCGCTGTATCAGGTGGGACGCTGTGTACTGGAGTTCACGCCCTGGAACGTTTTCCCATTCATTCCGGATATTGATGAGATGATCACCCGCCAGCGTCGCGAAGGGCTCTTTGCTGCGGTGATGACCTTCTCCCGAAAAACTACGGTAGCTATCGCTACGTTTATCGTAGGTCTGATGTTGCAAAGCGGCGGCTTTGTGAAGGGAAGCCAGGTTCAACCGGAACAGGCTATCACCACCATTGCGACTTTGCTGTTTGCCGGGACGGCAGGATTACTGATACTGGCCCTGTGGCAGGCGGTGACCTTCCATTTAAATAAGCGCACCCACAAAATTTTTGTCGATGAGGTGGATCGCCTGAAAGCACACGGTGCTAAAGCGGATGTAACCCCGGAAACGCGTAAAATTGTTGAGGATCTGACTGGCTATTCCTATGAAGCGCTGTGGTGCGATCCCGACGTTAAGCCGTTAAAAACGGTACGCTCGGTAACAACGTTAAGTTAATGCATCGGTGACGGCCCACCATAATAGCCCCGCACTATGGCAGGCTGTCACATAACTAAGTAATGATGTCATACCAATTGCTAAAAGCTTAATTCAGGTCAAAACATACAACCATACAAGCGTTACTCTCGATGCGTCCTGATCTCATCAAACCATAGGTCATATAATGCAAAACACGCTCTTAACGGCAAAGGCTACGCTGCCTGACTACGATCGCACGAAACTGGTTCCCCGTATCGTCCATTTAGGTTTTGGTGCATTTCACCGCGCCCATCAGGGCGTCTATACGGACATCCTGGCGGCAGAGCACAACAGTGACTGGGGATACTGCGAGGTCAACCTGATCGGTGGCGAGCAGCAGATTGCCGATCTTAAGCAGCAGGATAACCTCTATACCGTGGCGGAGATGTCCGCCGATGCCTGGACGTCGCGCGTCGTCGGGGTGGTGAAACGTGCTCTACACGCTCAGGTCGACGGCCTGGAAACCGTGTTTGCCGCGCTCTGTGAGCCGCAGGTGGCGATTGTCTCTCTGACCATCACGGAGAAAGGTTATTGCCATGCGCCTGCCACCGGCGAGTTAATGCTGGATCATCCATTGATCGTTGCCGATCTGCAAAACCCGCAGCAGCCAAAATCCGCACCGGGCGTTATCGTTGAAGCGCTGGCCCGCCGCAAAGCCGCTGGCCTGCCAGCCTTTACCGTGATGTCCTGCGATAACATGCCGGAGAACGGTCACGTTGTGCGCAACGTGGTCTGCGCCTACGCTCGGGCAGTGGACGCTGAGCTTGGCGAGTGGATTGCGCAAAACGTTACCTTCCCGTCAACCATGGTGGACCGTATCGTTCCGGCCGTAACGGCGGATACGCTCGAAAAAATCGAACAGCTGACCGGCGTACGCGATCCGGCGGGCGTGGCCTGTGAGCCGTTCCGTCAGTGGGTAGTAGAAGATAACTTCGTTGCCGGACGTCCAGAGTGGGAGAAAGCAGGCGCGGAGCTGGTGGCTGACGTAGTGCCGTTCGAAGAGATGAAGCTGAGAATGCTCAACGGCAGCCATTCGTTCCTGGCATACCTTGGCTATCTGGCCGGTTACCAGCACATCAACGAGTGCATGGAAGACGAAAACTATCGCCGCGCTGCGCATGCGCTGATGTTAAACGAGCAGGCACCGACGTTGAAGGTGAAGGGCGTCGATCTGGCTCACTACGCGGATCTGCTGATTGCTCGCTACAGCAACCCGGCGCTGCGCCACCGTACCTGGCAGATCGCGATGGACGGAAGCCAGAAGCTGCCCCAGCGTATGCTGGATTCCGTTCGCTGGCATCTGGTGCACAACAGCGACTTTTCCCTGCTGGCACTGGGCGTGGCGGCTTGGATGCGCTACGTTGGCGGCGTAGATGAGCAAGGGCAGGCGATTGAGGTCAGCGATCCGCTGCTGTCTACTATTCAGCAGGCGGTGAACGGCAGCGAAGAGGGCGAATCCCGCGTGATGGCGCTGCTGGGCATTGAAGCGATCTTTGGTAAAGAGCTGCCGCAGGAGCGTGCTTTCGTGGAACGGGTCCAGCAGGCCTATCAGCAGCTGCTGACTCAAGGGGCGAAAGCCACCGTTGCGCAGTACGCGCAACGTTAATCAAACACCATTTTCAAAACGCAATGCCGATCGATTAACAGCGATCGGCATTTTTTGTTTTTCTGGCCTCTAAGGATTTCCTAATGCGATATTTATCAAATTATTAGCAGCCGTTGCCGCTGGGCCATTTTTGTCATTTGCCGTTTCGCAGTATACGGCGCCTGAGTGACCTGGCGATCTTCTCTCTTCGTTATCCTACCCAGCTATTAAGTCCACGCTTTGCCTTCTGCATGCTTCTGCAAGGAATAACCTGCTTACATCCTGCTAGTGCAGCCCGCCAGGTAGTCAGGGTATAGATCCGCTCTATTTTGCTTAAAGGGATCAGGCATTTTGCACAATCGAATAACCGTTCAGCTTCCCGTTGAGGGGCTGCTTTTCTGGAAACTCTCTGGCCGTGAGGCGATGTCCGAGTCGTTTGAACTGACGCTAACCGTGCTCGGCACCGATGCCCGTCTGGATCGCAGCATGCTGCTGGGCCAGCCGGTGACCATCACCATCCCGACGCAGAACCCGCTGTCTCCGCGTTACATCAACGGCAAAATCACTAAGGCGGCCGTGAGTGCGGTGGAGCTGACCGGTAAACGCTATGCGGCGTATAAGCTGACCGTCGAGCCGGACCTGTGGCGGATGAAGCGTGACCGCAACCTGCGCATCTTTCAGGGCCAGACGGTGCCGCAGATCGTCAACACGTTGCTGGACGAGTTTCAGGTCAGCGTGGAGAGCAGGCTTACCGGCAGCTATCGGGTGTGGGACTACTGCGTACAGTATCAGGAGAGCAGCTTCGCGTTTATTAGCCGTCTGATGGAGCTAGAGGGTATTGCTTACCATTTCCGTCATGAGGCGGACAGGCACACGCTGGTGCTGACGGATGCAGCCGTGCAGCATCAGCCCTTCAGCGGCTATGAAATCATCCCCTACCACGTGACGCCGTCGGGCGGCAGCACGGACGAAGAGGGTATCGGTCAGTGGGCACTGGAGGACAGCGTGACGCCGGGGCTCTACAGCCTGGACGACTACGACTTCCGCAAGCCGAATGCATGGCTATTGCAGGCGCAGCAGAACGCCGTCTCACCGCAGCCGGGAAGCATCGATGTCTATGACTGGCCGGGGCGCTTTGTTGAGCACGGCCACGGCGAGTTTTATGCCCGCATCCGCCAGGAGCGCTGGCAGGTGGAGCATCGGCAGATACACGCCACCGCCACGGCAATGGGCATCGCGCCGGGGTACATCTTCACCCTGAGCGATGCGCCGTTCTTCAGCGATAACGGCGAGTATCTAACCATCTCCGCAACCTATGAGTTTGTGGAGAACCGCTACGCCAGCGGCTCCGAAGATGACACCGTTCACTCTACCGTGTTTACGGTCATCCCGGCGTCGGTGGTGTTCCGTCCGGCGCAGACCGCCCCGTGGCCGCGAACGTACGGCCCGCAGACGGCAAGGGTAGTAGGGCCGGAGGGCGAGAGCATCTGGACGGACAGATACGGCCGGGTGAAGGTGAAGTTCCACTGGGACCGGCTGGCGAAAGGAGATGATACCAGTTCGTGCTGGGTGCGCGTCTCCAGCGCGTGGGCAGGTCAGGGCTACGGCGGGGTGCAGATCCCTCGCGTAGGCGACGAGGTGGTGGTGGATTTTATCAACGGCGATCCGGACCGGCCAATCATCACCGGCAGGGTATACAACGAGGCGAGCATGCCGCCGTGGGCACTCCCGGCCGCTGCCACGCAGATGGGATTCATGAGCCGCACCAAAGATGGCTCGCCGGATAACGCCAACGTTCTGCGCTTTGAGGACAGGGCGGGAGAGGAGCAGGTGTGGATCCAGGCCGAGCGGAATATGGATACCCTCGTCAAAAATGATGAGTCACACAGCGTGAACGGCGCGCGCAGCCACTACGTGCGCAAAAATGAACTGCACCGCGTTGAGGCTAATCATACTCAGGCAGTGAAAGGAGAAAGCGAGATCTTGACCGGGAAGGGGAAATTGGACGCGGCGGTGGAGCAGTATGTCATTGCCTCGGGTACGAAGCTACGTCTGGTCTCCGGGGAGAGTGCAATCGAGCTGAACGCCAACGGCAAGATTAACCTAATCGGCAAAGAGTTTAATGTCTTTGTTGAGGGCGAAGGGTATATAACCACCGGCGGCAAGATTCACCTTAACGTATCCGGAACCCAGCCAGGAACTACCGCGCCGGGTGCAGGACATAAAAGTGATATTGAGGAGGCGGTGCGGGCGCATTTCACGCCGCCTTTGACAACCTAAAGATATAAACACCTTATAAATAGGACGTGTTGCAGTGAACATTAAGCTATTTATTTTTTGGGTCTTAGCTAGTGCGTGTAGTATGCCTGTCATCGCGCAAGACGATTTTACTGGCCAATGGCACGGAGAAAACAAAGAACTATCAATGTTAGATTTATCATTGAGTCAGAAAGATAACAGATTAACTGGAACCTATTGTTATATCGCCCAGGCGGGTAATCGTATTGATTGTCCGCCAGATAATGAAATAAACATTCATGGCATAGTCAGAAATGGCAAGGCAGAAGTCGTGTTTAGTTCGTCATTCGGGGGTAAAAGCGGTCATGCGGAGCTTGAACTCAATGGTGAACAGATGAAGTGGCAGGTTATAAAAGCGCCAGTCCATGGCGATTACTATGCCCCACTGAATTACGTTCTCACCCGGCAACCGCCTGCTACCTCTTCGATCACACGAGAATTTTCAACAAACAAATTCACTGTTACGATTACCAGTCACTGCGGCGATTTTAACGCTCCGTGTAATGACATGTCTTACTTGGGCGTGCGTAGAAGTGATAACAGCGTGATTGCACTCAAAGGTAAGACGCTGCAAAACTTAGCAGGTGAGGTAGTGGGTGCAGAATTTAATAATGGAAATGTTAGTTACAAAGTGGCCTATAAACCAGTGAAACTGACAGTTAGCGAAGGTGACAGGGTGTTGGTAGAACAGGCCGGTCAGTGGGTCAACGGAACGTTGTGATTTTTGTATCAGATTAAAACTCAACCCTGAGTATGTGCTATAAGGTAAGATAAGGTGAATTTTAGTTAAAGAGGTTACAATGATCGAAGGTCAAAGCGAGCTAATAATTACTATTCGTTACGCAGAACGCCTCCTGGAATTTATGCCAATGAGTTTCTGTAATTTAATGCCGAGCAATAGCAAAGCCACTAATTACATTGTGAATATTGAGGTGTTTGATGAACAAACAAAGTTATACGGCGCTGGATTATATCAATGATGCTATCCATGCAGTTAGCAAACGAATTTCAAGTAACTCCGAATTCCCATTGTACACCTTGGCCAAAGAACAGCTGGAATATATTAAGAGCATTTTGATTGGGACTGAAAGCGATAAAAGCAAGTTACATACGCTAAACCTTGGCGCACTGGCATCTAAAGAGTTTGAAACTACCGATGAGGAGCTTGCCGGGCATCTATCAAATGCAAATTATATAGCCTCACAAATGGCACAGGGCTTAAAGGTTATTCTGCCCCATGAGCAAGATGCTGAGTATCTTAAAAGACAAAAGCGATATAAAAAATTCAACTCCAAGTAGCCTTTCAAAATTTTTTATCAAAAGGCAGGCGATGTTAACATTAAAATATAAAATCAAGGGCTTGTCGGGACTGCTGTTGCTGCTCATCAGCGCTTCGCTTTATGCTGAAACGGTCTACCACTATGAGCCAGAAAGCGTTACGATCGTCGGTAAAGTTGTTGAAAAGCAGTTTGCCGGGCCGCCTGGCTATGGCGAAAACGCTAGCGATAAAAAGGTGACGGTGACGGTGCCGGTTGTCATCCTGGCAGAACCGGTTAGCGTGTTACCATCGGCAGACACAGAGGATGACGATCCTGATAACCAGCCTGAACAGGAAGTCAGGTCGATGCAGGTATTTTCATACCAGGGGCCAGTAACGGTTTGCGGATGCGCAAAGCTGGAAGGAACCCTGATGCATCAGGTGTCGGCCGATCATTACACCAAGGTTTTATTAATTGTCAAAAATGCTCAAAAAATAGCAAACTGTCAATAACACTAAGCGCAGGCTTAATCTGTGCGGTTTAAGTTGAATTATGGGATTTTAAAGGACACGCAGTGTGAATAAAATAAAAAATCTATTGAACTATCTTTTTCTGCTTTCAACGACCTTCTGTCTGCCCAACGTTGTGATTGCGGGACAAACTACACAACCCATCGACGCGCCCTTGAGTAATACCTTAACCAAAGGTGATTTTTCTGTAACCATAAATAATCACTCCGTCTCATTAGGTGACAGATGGAACAATAATCTTGCCGCTGAGATAGGGATAGTGGACAGCGGAACCTTTGTGGGTAAGGTTCCATTTGATGATACAAATTATAAATTTTATCAGCATAAAAAGCCCGGTGTAGAACTTTATAGCGCCAATCTTTGGTGGGATAAGGCTGAAAGAAGTGTCGATGATTATATTGTCGCACAGATTACTGTAACGGCACCCGATATTGCTACCCCGCGTGGTATCCATGTTGGAACAAGCGTTGATGATTTGCGAAAATCATACGGAGCGGGGCAAGATCAAAATGATGACGGGGAAGAGTGGATCTCTTATGAGACTGGAGCAAAGGTGCTCTCTTTCCAAATCAAAGATAATAACGTTCTGAAAATAACAATGAATTATGATAACGGTTCAGAGTGATTGTATTGTCTCAGCGTAATGCACGCTTGGCGTACGAAAGTTATAGGGGCAGAGGGATTGTGAAAAGTATCGATACTATTAAAAGAGGTTTGGCAATTGCCATGCTGCTCTCTACAGGAATGGCAGAGGGAAGCGAACAGTCACAAAATATATGGCAGTTTATTCCAGCAGCACGCTCGGCTATAAAAAGCTTGTCTATTGACAATTTGGATGACTCATTGCTGACGTTCAGATTATCTCATGAAAATGAGTATATAAAATTTTATACGGCTGAGCCTGTCAAGCTTGCGGATGGCCTACTAATTGCTGACATTGAGTTGCGCTTAAGTAAAAGTCGACAAGATATGACTCCTCTGTTGGTTTTTTCGCCTTATAATCAATGCGTTACTCTTGCAAGCATCAAAGAGCATTATCATGATTTGAACATTACAGACTATCCTCGTGGGCGCTCAGAAAAGGAGGTCACCAGCTTTACTACGCCTGCGGATACCAACGGCCAAAAAATCAGTTTCAGCTTTACGGTAAAAGATCCTGACTGCCTGGCCAGGGTAGTGATTGCAGGTGATTAAAAGCCAGTAATACATTGCCATCAAAGGTGGGTAGAAATTGAAACCCTTCCTGATAGAATAAACAGTTCAAAAGCGCATGGAAGGTGTAGTTATGTTTAAGAGGTATCTTCTGCTCCCGTTCTTCTCAAGTTTACTGTTTATGTCGCCTGTGGCATTAAGCTCAATCGATCTCACAAAATATAACCAGCTACAGCAGGTTTCAGCTTCCCTCAGCGATAAAGAGATTAAATCCAAACTCCAGGACACGCTGGGTGAAGACTATGACGCCTTCGTCGAAAATTTTGATGTCTTTGGCGAGCCTCGCCAGACTTCGGACGGCGGGCTTTTTATTGAAGGTTGGCTAAACGATCTCTATCTCGAAAACGCCTCTGCTTTCGTTATTTACCCGAATGGTAAAGTTTATGCAGGGTGGGTCACGCCAGATGCGCAAATCATTCAGTACAAAACGAATGATAATGAGCATCATGAGATTGATCCTGCTATCAAAGCGTGGGCGGCACGCTTCAAGGGGATGAGCTTTACTCTGGCAGAGGAAAAGCGCGGAAAAGGATCTGAAGTGGACTCTTTTACTACTGATAAATTTATCATCAAAGTGACTACCCAGTGCCAACCCGATGGCCAATGTAACGATGCAACCTACCATGGCAAACGGAAAAAGGATGGTGCGGAATTAACCCTTCGTGGCAAGGCATCAAGGGCGGAGTGCGATTCCGATTCATGCCCGATTATCAGCTATGAATTCAAGAATGGGCAGGTGGTCTATATGTTGAGTAAAGTTAATAATAGCCTGACCGTTATAAGCAATAATAAGATTGTTCTTGATGAAAAGGGCGTCTGGTCAAAAGAGACAAAGGCAAATGCTGAAAGCAATTTCACCGGTCGCTGGGAGGGTGAAGATGCAGGGCAATCTACGTTGAATTTATCATTAAATCAGACAGGCAATGTCTTGACCGGAACCTATTGCTATATTACGCAGGCCGGAAATCGTATTGACTGCCCCGGAGATGAGGAAGATAACATTCATGGTTTAGTTAGGAACGGCAAGGCAGAGATTGTATTTGATTCGTCATTTGGGGGTAAGAATGGACGCGCGACGCTTGAACTTGATGGAGCAAAAATGAAATGGCATCTTGTTAAAGCGCCGATGAAGGGAAATTACTACGCGCCCAACAGTTATGATTTAACCCGACAATCTCTCCCGGTAATGCCTTAACCCACCGTAACGCTCATTAATAACAGCGTCAATATTAGCACCCCCTGTAATAGCTTGCGTTATTCAGGGGGTGAATAATTCATAACAAGCAATAGCACTTTAAAACAAAACGCGGAAAAACCCAGCGGGTAAAGTACAGGTACATTTTTATTGATTGAAATGTTCATTAGAACCTTAATCAATCGTTATTAGCTGTAAGAGTAATAAATCTCTCGCCTTTGCATGCATTGCATCGATATTAAATAAGACGGATTTTATTACTGGCGCAGGAGCAAAGCCTAAATGATGAAATATACCCTTCAGGAAGGGACCTTTTCCCTTTTTCCTGCCACCTGGCAGGATACCAGCATGACTATTCTGCGTGATGACGAAAGCGGTTTATCCGTGGTGATCAGCCGGGGCACTATCCCAGAAGGCAGCAATGCCGAAAAAGAGTTTCAGCGCCAGTGGGACGTGCTGCGTACGCAAATGGGTGAGATGACCCAGAGTGACTTTCAACGCTTAACCGCAGGCGCGGGTGGCAATATCCCTGCGACAGAGGTCGAAACCACATTCGAGCGTAACGGCCAGCGCATGTGGCAGCGGCAGCTAGCCGTAGAGGTGCCGGATAAACCCGTGCTGATGATTTTTACCCTTTCTGCGCTGCGTCCCTTCACTGACGAAGATGGCGAGCGCTGGAACACCCTGAAACAGACCCTGACGCTGCATAACACCCGGAGCGTCTAAAGGATGAGCGACAATTACGCGGCCCGGCAGGGCGATGAGATTATTCATTCCTCCCTCTTCGCTGATATCACCAGTGTGCTGGCTGAAGGCATGGCGTATGCCGCCATCGGCTCGGCCGTGGCGGCGGCGGCCACCGTGGCGGCCCCGCTGCTGGGCACAGGGGCGG
>NZ_BBMZ01000022.1 GCF_000759795.1 Pseudescherichia vulneris NBRC 102420 | reverse complement strand
CTCTTAAACGTCAGTGCCAAATCATCAGCGCGATCAGGCTGACCACGACCAGGCCGCAGAGGGCGCTGGTTAAAACAAAGTGGCGACGAACCCGCTCACAGCGACGAATAAACTCATCGTCATGGTGATCGCGATAGCGTTGAGCGTAGATATACCACACCAGACGCATCTGCTTACTGGGCTGACCGTGCGAGGTAAAAAAGCCACCGCCATCCACATATTGATAGAGCAACGGATCGCAACCACGAAGGACAACCAACAGTGCGCGTAGCGATGAGAAATAACGCGCCATGTTAACCACACAAACGATGCACAAAGCCCAAAACAGCGCGACAGTGCTGACCATACCCCCTCCCCGGCGACCGCCCACGGAGATAGACTCCAGAGCTGACGCTCCCCGATTTCCGGCCAATGAGTTCTTTGAAGTGTGTACCAGAAGCCGACGTGGATCACAATTCTACATCCGAGCGGCTTATTTAATAGTGTAGGAGATCTGTTAATTATTTCGCCACATCATCGATCTATATCAATGCTGTTAACGCTGTTTTTTGATGATCTAAATCGTGACCCAGGACAATTGACGACGGGTTTAGCGCGTTATAAGGTAGAAATATCTTCTACAATTAGATCCTTAAGGCCGGGCATCCCCCGCGCAATGGCACGCAGGACGCGGGATAGGCCGCAGCGCGAAAGTGGCGGCTGAATCCAACGGTCATCGACAACTTATGGAAGGAGTAACATCATGGCTTACAAACATATCCTCATCGCAGTGGATCTCTCCCCAGAGAGCAAGGTACTGGTCGACAAAGCCGTCTCTATGGCTCGCCCTTACAATGCAAAAATCTCCCTGATTCATGTCGATGTAAACTACTCCGATCTTTATACCGGGCTGATCGACGTTAACCTGGGCGATATGCAGAAGCGCATCTCTGAAGAGACGCACAACGCGCTGGCTGAACTCTCCACTAACGCAGGCTACCCGATTACCGAAACCCTGAGCGGCAGCGGCGATCTGGGCCAGGTGCTGGTCGACGCGATTAAGAAATACGATATGGATCTGGTGGTCTGCGGTCACCATCAGGACTTCTGGAGCAAGCTGATGTCCTCCGCGCGCCAGCTTATCAACACCGTTCACGTTGATATGCTGATTGTTCCGCTGCGCGACGAAGACGAAGATTAAGTCTGTATTGCCCGGTGGTGCTAACGCTTACCGGGCCTACACGTTTTACGCTGGCGTGCCGGGGTAGATATCAAACCGGTGGCCTTTGGTCACTACTGCATTCTGCGTGGCAACGTCTGCCAGCGGCGGAGCGTAATCGGGGCGCTTCACCACCACGCGCTTGGTTGCCAGCGCACGAGCAGGCTCCAGCAGGCCATCGGCGTCCAGATCCGGCCCAACCAGCGACTGAAAGACCCGCATCTCCTTTTTCACCAGCGCGCTCTTCTGCTTGTGCGGAAACATCGGATCGAGATAGACCACCTGCGGGCGCGGCGTGATGTCCGTCAGCGAGGTCAGGCTTGAAGCATGGATCAGCTGCAGGCGCTCCCGCAGCCAGTCTCCAATCTCCGCATCGGCATAGCCGCGCGTCAGGCCATCTTCCAGCAGTGCCGCTACCACCGGGTTACGCTCCAGCATCCGCACTCGACAGCCAATGGACGCCAGCACGAAGGCATCGCGTCCCAGACCTGCGGTCGCATCGACGACGTCCGGCAGATAGCTGCCTTTCACACCTACCGCCTTCGCGACCGCCTCGCCGCGACCGCCGCCAAACTTGCGTCGATGCGCCATCGCCCCGGCAGCAAAATCAACGAAAATGCCACCCAGCTTGGGCTCATCGCGCTTGCGTAGCTCAAGATGCTCCGCCGTCAGCACCAGCGCCATCAGGTTGTCATCGTCATGTTGCAGGTCAAAACGGGACGCAAGACGCAATAAGGCACCGTCTCCGGTGCCTGTTTCATCTATTAAGCAGATTTTCACGCCGTGCTTAGCCCTTGATGCCGTAGTGCGCCAGCATCGCGTCCAACTGCGGCTCACGGCCACGGAAACGTTTGAACAGCTCCATCGGCTCTTCTGAACCACCGCGGGTCAGAATGTGGTTGAGGAAATCCTGGCCGGTTTCGCGGTTGAAGATCCCCTCCTCTTCGAAGCGCGAGTAGGCGTCCGCCGCCAGCACGTCGGCCCACAGGTAGCTGTAGTAGCCTGCCGCGTAGCCACCAGCAAAGATATGGCTGAAGGCGTGCGGGAAGCGTCCCCAGTTCGGACCCGGAATAACTGCCACCTGCGATTTGATCTCGGCCAGGGTTTCGAGGATTTTCGCTCCCTGCTCCGGGCTGAACTCGGCGTGCAGACGGAAATCGAACAGGCCGAACTCCAGCTGGCGCAGGATAAACAGCGCGGCCTGGTAGTTCTTCGCCGCCAGCATCTTATCCAGCAGGCTTTTCGGCAGCGGCTCGCCGGTTTCGTAGTGGCCGGAGATAAACGCCAGCGCGTCCGGCTCCCAGCACCAGTTTTCCATAAACTGGCTTGGCAGCTCCACGGCGTCCCATGGTACCCCGCTGATGCCCGCCACGCCCGGTACGGCGATCTGGGTCAGCATATGGTGCAGGCCGTGACCGAACTCGTGGAACAGGGTGATCACTTCATCGTGGGTGAACAGCGCCGGTTTGCCGCTGACCGGACGGTTGAAGTTACAGGTCAGGTAGGCAACCGGCTTTTGCAGCGAGCCGTCGGCTCTCAGCATCTGCCCAACGCAGTCATCCATCCACGCTCCGCCGCGCTTGTTCTCACGGGCATAGAGATCGAGATAGAAGCTACCGCGCAGCTCGTTGCTTTCGTCATACAGCTCAAAGAATCGCACGTCCTGATGCCAGACGTCGATATCCTTACGCTCTTTGGCCGTGATGCCATAGATGCGTTTCACCACTTCGAACAGGCCGTTTACGGCTTTGTTCTCCGGGAAATAGGGGCGCAGCTGCTCATCACTGATGCTGTAGAGGTGCTGCTTCTGTTTTTCGCTGTAGTAAGCGATATCCCAGGGTTGCAGCTCATCCACGCCAAACTCAGCACGGGCGAAGGCACGCAGCTGCTCCAGCTCTTTCTCACCCTGCGGACGGGCGCGTTTCGCCAGATCCATCAGGAAGTCCAGCACCTGCTGCGGATGCTCGGCCATCTTAGTGGCAAGGGATTTGTGGGCATAGTTGTCGAAGCCCAGCAGCTGGGCCAGCTCGTGACGCAGAGCAAGGATCTCCGCCATCACCGGGCTGTTATCCCATTTGCCCGCGTTTGGTCCCTGGTCGGAGGCGCGGGTGCTGTAGGCGCGGTAAAGCTCTTCACGCAGGGCCTGGTTGTCGCAGTAGGTCATCACCGGCAGATAGCTCGGGATGTCGAGGGTTAACAGCCAGCCCTCTTGCTCTTTGGCCTGCGCCTGAGCTTGAGCCTGCGCCAGTGCGCTCTCCGGCATGCCGGACAGCTCGGACTCATCGGTAATCAGCTTGCTCCAGCCCATGGTGGCGTCGAGCACGTTGTTGCTGTAGGTCGAGCCTAGCTCAGAGAGGCGAGCAGCAATTTCACCGTAGCGCTTCTGCTTCTCTTTCGGCAGGCCGATACCGGACAGCTCAAAATCACGCAGGGCGTTATCCACCGCTTTCATCTGCGCCAGATCCAGCACGGTATAGGCTTCGCCTTCGCGCAGGTTACGATAGGCCTGGTAGAGTCCCTCGTGCTGACCCACCCAGGTGCTGTACTCAGAGAGCAGCGGCAGCGTCTGCTCGTAGGCTTCACGCAGCTCCGGGCTGTTCTGCACCGAGTTCAGGTGGCTGACAGGTGAGAAGATGCGGCCAAGGCGATCGTCCACCTCCGCCAGCGGTTGGCAAAGGTTGTCCCAGGTATAGGGTGCCCCTTGGGCCACCACGCGCTCTACCGCCTCGCGGCAATCCTCCAGCGCTTTCGTTACGGCGGGAACCACATGCTCAGGTTTAATCTGGGAAAACGGCGGCAAGTCGAAGGGCGTCAGTAATGGATTGGTCATAAGCGCTGTCCTGTAGAAATAATCGCAAGCGCTCGGGCGGCGCTCGTTCCTGTAAGAGCTAGGATGGGGTTTAGTGTAGTTAATTTCAATGCCGGACGTTGCGCTTTTGCGCCCTGGCGACAGCACCGCTGCGGTAATTTGCCGCAATCTGCGGTAAACTATCGGCTATCTGTTTTTACTTCCCAGGATTGTTCCCTCCATGCTCAGTTATCGCCACAGCTTCCACGCCGGCAACCATGCCGACGTTTTAAAACACACCGTTCAGAGCCTGATTATTGAATCGCTGAAAGAGAAGGAGAAACCTTTTCTCTATCTGGATACCCATGCAGGCGCAGGGCGTTATCAGCTGAGCAGCGAGCATGCCGAACGCACCGGCGAATACCTGGAAGGTATCGCCCGCATCTGGCAGCAGGACGATCTGCCTGCCGAGCTGGAGCCGTATATCAGCGTGGTAAACCACTTCAACCGTAGCGGTCAGCTGCGCTACTACCCTGGCTCGCCGCTGATCGCCCGCCAGCTGCTGCGCGAGCAGGACAGTTTACAACTGACCGAGCTGCACCCGAGCGACTTTCCGCTGCTGCGCTCAGAGTTCCAGAAAGATAACCGCACCCGCGTTGAGCGTACCGACGGCTACCAGCAGCTGAAGTCCAAGCTGCCGCCGGTGTCACGCCGCGGTCTGATCCTGATCGACCCGCCTTACGAAATTAAAAGCGACTACCAGGCGGTGGTTCAGGGCATCAACGAAGGCTATAAGCGCTTTGCAACCGGCACCTACGCGCTATGGTATCCGGTGGTGATGCGCGCGCAGATCAAGCGCATGTTAAAAGAGCTGGAAGCCACCGGCATCCGCCGTATTTTGCAGATCGAGCTGGCGGTTCGCCCGGACAGCGACCAGCGCGGCATGACCGCCTCCGGCATGATTGTGATCAACCCGCCGTGGAAGCTGGAGCAGCAGATGAACAGCGTGCTGCCATGGCTGCACAGCAAGCTGGTTCCGGCTGGCATCGGGCATACGCTGGTGAACTGGGTCGTACCCGAGTAATCACAGCCATCGGTGGAACCTTAAGGGCATCGCGTTACACTCTAAGCAAAAATTCATTAAGGAAACGTTATGACTAAGCACTACGACTACATCGCCATTGGCGGCGGCAGCGGCGGTATTGCGTCTATTAACCGTGCGGCCATGTATGGCCAGAAATGCGCCCTGATTGAAGCGAAAGAGCTGGGCGGAACCTGCGTGAACGTAGGCTGCGTGCCGAAAAAAGTGATGTGGCATGCCTCGCAGATTGCCGAAGCGGTTAACCTCTACGGCCCGGACTACGGCTTTGATGCCACCATCAACAACTTTGACTGGCAGCGCCTGGTGGCCAGCCGCACGGCCTATATTGATCGCATCCACAGCTCCTATGAGAACGTGCTGGGTAAAAATAACGTGGATGTGATCCGCGGCTTTGCTCGTTTTGTCGATGCTAAAACCGTTGAGGTCAACGGCGAGACCATCACTGCCGATCATATTCTGATCGCCACCGGTGGGCGTCCGAGCTACCCGGATATCCCTGGCGTTGAGCACGGCATCGACTCCGACGGCTTCTTTGAGCTTACCGCTCTGCCGAAACGCGTTGCGGTTGTTGGTGCAGGCTATATCGCCGTTGAGCTGGCAGGCGTGCTGCACGGCCTGGGTGCAGAGACGCACCTGTTTGTGCGTAAGCATGCTCCGCTGCGCAACTTCGATCCGCTGATCGTTGAGACGCTGGTTGAGACAATCATGGCTGACGGTCCGTCGCTCCATACCAATGCCATACCGAAAGCCGTGGTGAAAAACAGCGATGGCAGCCTGACGCTGGAGCTGGAGGATGGCCGTAGCGAGACCGTTGACTGCCTGATCTGGGCGATTGGCCGCGAACCGGCTAACGACACCTTCAACCTGGACGTCACCGGGGTAAAAACCAACGATAAAGGCCACATCATTGTCGATAAGTTCCAGAACACCAGCGTGCCAGGCATTTATGCGGTCGGTGATAACACCGGCGCGGTTGAGCTGACGCCAGTTGCGGTGGCGGCAGGCCGTCGTCTTTCCGAACGCCTGTTCAACAACAAGCCGGACGAGCATCTGGACTACAGCAATATTCCTACCGTGGTCTTTAGCCATCCGCCTATCGGCACCGTTGGTCTGACCGAGCCGCAGGCGCGCGAGCAGTACGGCGATGACCAGGTGAAGGTCTACACCTCCTCCTTTACCGCCATGTACACCGCCGTCACTCTGCACCGCCAGGCGTGCCGGATGAAGCTGGTCTGCGTCGGCCCGGAAGAGAAGATTGTCGGCATTCACGGCATCGGCCAGGGCATGGATGAGATCCTGCAGGGCTTCGCCGTGGCGCTGAAGATGGGTGCAACCAAGAAAGACTTTGATAACACCGTGGCAATCCACCCGACGGCGGCAGAAGAGTTTGTGACGATGCGTTAAGGGGAAATTGCCGACTCTAAAATTTAGACCGGATAACTACTGCCCGTTAATTACGCTTCTTAAAAGGGGTACAGCGATAACGCTGTGCCCCTTTTTCTTTTATCTCTCTCTTAAAAGTGCATCAACACCAGGTAAAAAACAGATAATTGCATAAGAACATTTAAATATAATTACTTAAATCCAACTACGCTTAGCAGGAGTTTTCATGCCTATTCCCTCACCCACCTCTACAGTTTATCGTGTTGACTTCCGTGCACCTGATATTATTTTTCAGCAAGGGTTCCAGCCGCGCGGAAATAACATGAACATTATTGATCATCTTTCTGGAAGATCCACCTATGGTCAACACGCTAGCTTTACTCATAATTCGGGACTGATTTCTACGGCGGGCATTCGTAATGCAGCAATACGTATTGGATATTCGAATGCCCAGGCATGGCAGATGCACAACACGGGTACACCACCGACTATGTATCTGTATGAAATACGGGGTACCGATAATATGTACAATGCCCGTGCACCCATGGAGAATTACATGGAAATGTATGCCGGAAATACAGGGCAATATCGTTTCTGGGCCAGTCGGATCGCTAACGACGCTGAAACAGAAGAGTGGGTAGCCGCCGGGGCGATAGAGCCTGAACAAATTTCTCGGGCTTATTCGCTAACTTTTGCGGCTCGGGGAGAAGTGCCTACGGTTTCTGAAGCCCCCGTCGCCACAAATTCTGCATTTGTCCAGACCGGCAGTACCACATCTGCGGAAGTGTATCCCGTAGCTGACGGAGATAATGTGACCCCATGGTATATGCCAGGCGGAAGGCTTATGCAACGCATTCCCACTGCCTTTGCATGCTGTTTTACATCCAATGAAGATTTAAATAAAAAAGCGAATTTAAATGCAAGTGAAATGATATGCGATGGTTTTAAACCTATAGAGTTAGAAAGTGTTAAATATGACCATTACATAAAATTAATTAATCATCATGACGAACTATAAATTCAGGAGATATTTATATGAGTTGGTATCAAGGGTATGTAAAATATATTAATGTGGATTTTACCGATGGTTTAATGAAAATTGGAATATCGTCTAACTCTGATCCTAATGAAGAGGAGCCCTCAATTTGGTTTAATCTGTGGCCAACGTCAGGTGTTTACTCCGATCTTGCTAAACAGATGATTCTTAATTTACGTTATGCATATATTTACGGAGTCAAGGTTACCATCACTTATTCAAATAAAGATGGTGGGTATATTCTGGATTCTGTCGATCTTTCATGGTATGACGAAGTGAATAGTTGATTTTAATAACGGCGCAGGTCGCATTATCATTCTACGCCGTTTACATCTCATGTTTGTTACTCTACTCCTCACCACCGCAGTCATGTATGTTTAAGCGATCCCTTTAAGCCTCCAGCGTGATGGAGTATGATCTCAATTACAACAATAGGGTTACAGCTCAGGGGAAAGCGATGGACTACCGTTGGTTAGACGCTCTGCATATTATGGCGGGCGTGATTTGGCTGGGCGGCATTTTTATGATGGCAGCGATCGTCGCAGCATGGTCCCAAAGCCGCAGCGCGGTGGCAAAAGGGGAGAGCAACCCTCTGTTAGAGTACGTGCGCCGCTGGAACCGGTTTGTTACGTCACCAGCGATGATCCTGCTGTGGGCCTTGGGTATCGCCCTGATGTTAAAAGGCGACTGGCTGCTGCCGCTGTGGCTGGGCATTAAGCTGGCGGTGCTGGTGTTCCTCTCGGCGGTGCACGGCATCCTCTCGGGGTCGCTGCGCAGACTGGCAACCGGTGAAACCTCTACCGTGTCCCTGCTGGCACGCAATGCTGCCTGGCTCACCGTGGTGGTCGTTATCGTCGTTGTGGCTTTAGCGGTAGTAAAACCGTTTAGCGGCTAAACGTTATCTTGAATGCTCTGAAAATGCAGTCTGTTTAGTCAGGCTGCAATGTCATATTTTTATCATTAAAAACAAAAAGTTATTCTCTGTCCCTTTACAAATTGCCGCTTGTAATTGTGATCTTGCGCACACTTTGTACTTCAATACTCATATCAAATGTCTAAACTTTAGACTTAAATAATAACCGGGAAAATACCCGCCTTTTTTTACGACGCCATCCGGAGGTCGCCACAGCTATGTTCAACCAGAAAATTAAGTTTGCTGATTCTGTCGAGTTCGAGATTGAAGAGAAGATCCGTTACGAGACCGATCCGCGCGAATTAAAACTGGATGAAATGATCGAGGCGGAACCAGAACCGGAGATGATCGAGGGGATGCCTGCCTCTGACGCGCTGACTCCTGCCGATCGCTATATGGAACTGTTCGAACAGGTACAGTCGTCGGGCCTCTTTGCCGACAGCAAAACCTTCCCTGACTGCGCGCCAAGAATGGATCCGCTTGATATCCTGATCCGCTATCGTCGTATCAAACGCAGGCCTGACTTTGACCTGCGCCTGTTTATTACACGACACTTCTGGCTGCCGCAGCAGATGGACAGCCAGTATGTCTCTAATCCAGAAAACTCGCTGAAAGAGCACATCGACCAGCTGTGGCCGGTGCTGACCCGCGAGCCGCAGGATCACATCCCCTGGTCGTCGCTGCTGGCGCTGCCGCAGGCCTATATTGTGCCCGGCGGCCGGTTTAGCGAAACCTATTACTGGGACTCCTACTTCACCATGCTGGGGCTGGCCGAAAGTGGCCGTAACGATCTGCTGAAGTGTATGGCGGATAACTTTGCGTGGATGATTGAAAAGTATGGCCACATCCCGAACGGCAACCGTACCTACTACCTGAGCCGCTCCCAGCCACCGGTGTTCGCGCTAATGGTGGAGCTGTTTGAAGAGGACGGCGTGCGCGGGGCGAAACGCTACTATGAGCATCTGCTGATGGAGTACGCCTTCTGGATGGACGGTTCTGAATCGCTGAACCTCAACCAGGCCTACCGCCATGCAGTTCGCATGCCTGACGGCTCTCTGCTCAACCGCTACTGGGACGATCGTGATACGCCCCGGGATGAGTCTTGGATCGAAGACGTGGAAACGGCGAAGCACTCGGGCCGTCCACCGAATGAGGTCTACCGCGATCTGCGCGCGGGGGCGGAATCCGGCTGGGACTACTCCTCACGCTGGCTGCGTGATACCCAGCGTCTGGCCAGTATCCGTACCACGCAGTTCATCCCTATCGATCTGAACGCCTTTCTGTTCAAGCTGGAGAGCACCATTGCTAACCTCTCAGGGCTGAAGGGCGATCGCGAGGGCGAAGCGATGTTCCGCCAGCGCGCCAGCGATCGTCGGGCGGCGGTGAACCGCTATCTGTGGGATGAAGAGAAAGGCTGCTATCGCGACTATGACTGGCGGCGCGGCGAGCAGGCCCTGTTCTCGGCAGCGAGTATCGTGCCGCTCTACGTCGGTATGGTCACTCATGAGCAGGCCGATCGCATCGCCGTCGCAGTACGTGAGCGCCTGCTGACCCCAGGCGGGATGATGGCTACGGAGTATGAGACTGGCGAGCAGTGGGATAAACCCAACGGCTGGGCACCGCTACAGTGGATGGCTATTCAGGGCTTTAAGCTCTACGGCAACGATGAGCTTGGGGATCAGATTGCCCATAGCTGGCTCAATACCGTTAACGGCTTCTATCAGCAGCACCACAAGCTGATCGAGAAGTATCATATCGCCAGCGGCACGCCGCGCGAAGGCGGCGGCGGTGAGTATCCGTTGCAGGACGGCTTCGGCTGGAGTAACGGCGTCATACGCCGCTTGATTGGACTCTACGGGGAGCCGTAGCGCTCCCGGTTTACCCTTAGCGAATAACGTTATAGATCGCAGTCTGGATCGCCAGCCACTGGCGGGTGCTCTCATCAGGCTGCGCTTTATTACGTATCTTTGCCTGCTCGGTTTCATAGCGCTGGCGCTCTACCACGGCAGACCTCGTGCAGAAGGTGCGCAGATAGTCTTTCCGCTGCCCGGTAAGCTTTTCTCCGTTTAGCATCGCGTGGCTCAGCGTCGCGGTAAAACGGCGGCACGGGCGCGGCTCAACCATCTGCCGCTGGTAGCGCAGCAGCAGGGTCAGCACCTCATCATTACCCGCCGACAGCGCCTGCTCGGTCCAGGAGAGCTGCCAGTCCATCCCCCCTTTCAAAAAGAGCTGCGCGACGCGGGTATCGTTGCGATCTATTGCCGAGCGAAGGTTACTTTCATCCCACGTGATGCCCATCCGGGTCAGCTGCATGCGTGAGGTCGGCGTCTCTTGCTCATTTTGCGTATTGGTTAGCACCTGCACCTGGGCTGGCGGCTCGCTTACCGCCCGTGCGGGAGGGGTGCTGTTTATCAGCATGAAGCCACCGCCGATCATCACCAGCACCATCACGCCAACCGCGCCCCAGAGAATGCCTGAGACCAGGCGGATACGCTGCTCCGGCGAGCGAACGGCACGGCGTTCAGGTCGTTCGATGTCTTCCCCCACCTCGAAAATATCCCCTCCCGCGCCTGCCTTTTTAACCGCTCGCGCTTTAAAGCCGTTCAGCTCGTCTACGTCGGTGGTTAACAGACTGGAAGGATTAACGGTGGTGCGACCCTCGTTGAAGGCGCGCTGAACCGGAGCGGAAATCTGCGGATAGTAGGTATCCAGCATAGTAAGCTGGATAGCAGAGAGCGGCTTCTGTGCGGTAAGGGTATTGCGGATCTGGCGAATATCATTGAGCAGGGTTTGCAGGGTTTTACGCGGGTCGGCAAACAGCGTCAGAACCGAGCTATCGTTAAACAGCGGGGCGTAGTGGCGGGAGAACTCTTTTTTATCCACCAGCATCAGCGCCAGCTCGCTAAACAGCATTCCGCTGAGCACGTCGTTGCGCTCCCCCAGCTTTAACCAGCGGCGCACACGATCCTGACCAAACTGCGTTTTCAGGTGGTTACGCAGCTTAACGCCATCTGGCCAGGCGGCATAAACCAGCCCGCTAATCATCAGCTCCAGCGCACGCAGCTGGGACAGCCCTTTGAGCTGTGCTTCGCCGTTGACCGTTTCCGTTGAGGTGGGATAGGTCAGCAGAGGCTGCTGCAGGCGAAGGTGCTCCAGAGCGGCGACAAAGCGCAGCGCGGCAATCAGCTGGTTTTCACTGACGTCCTGGCCGCTTTCATACTGAGGAACCAGCTGTTGAAGATGGCGTAGCTGCATGGTGAACTGCGTCAGCTCGGCATCGTTGAGCTTCAGGCGCTGCGCCACTGCTCCCCAGCCGCCAAGGCCCAGACGGGCGTTTTCCAGCTGCTCCAGAAACCAGCGCGGATCCTTCCCTTCACTGACGCGAACGTCCAGCAATAACAGAATTTCGATAGACGCCTGGCGAATAATCCCGATGCAGGTTTCGAATTGTTCGCGATTCCTGAGCGATGTGCTGTGTGTCATTATTTTCCCTTAACCACAATTAACGAAAGTTAATGCCAGCCGTCTACGCAGCTTAATTTATCTTAGATTCCAGTAAGTTAAATGATAAGCCACTTTGTAGTAAATATCAGTGATGCAGGTAATAAAAGAGAAAGGGAAATAAAACAGAGCATTCCTTATCCAGAGCGGAATTTCCTATGCCAGGCTTAGTGCAGAGGTATTTGAGGCACATGCGAAAGGAGTATCTATGAAGAAAATGTTACTTGCCGCCACGGTGGCCGCCTTATTCACCCTTCCGGCACTGGCCGAAGACTCACCGGGACTGAATACGGATAAAGCACCGCCGCCGCCGCATAAGCTTGACGACGGCTATCGCGGTATCGAAGATGCTCGCACCATGAACGTTAAGCAGGCACTGGATATGCATGACGGTGGCTCCGTCTCCCTGCGTGGACACCTCACTGCCAAAAAAGGGAATGATATCTATACCTTCCGCGATAAAACCGGCGAGGTAGACGTCTATATCCCAATGGCAGTCTTTGACGGTCGAGAGATCGACTCGGATCAGCTGGTGGGCATTAGTGGCTCGCTAGATAAGAAACAGAAGCCAGCCCAGATTAAAGTGCATCGACTGCAAAAAGAGTAACAATCCCTGTAGGCCGGGCAAGCGCGAGCGCCGCCCGGCGTTTTTCACTCTTACAGGAACATCCCGCCTGACACCTCGACGCGCTGAGCGTTCATCCACCCCAGCTCATTGCTCAGCAGTGCCGCTATCGCGCTGCCAATATCATCCGGCAGTCCCGTGCGCCCCAGCGCCGTTTGCGCGGCAACAAACTGGTTTAGCTGCTGGTCATCCCGTACTCTGCCACCGCCAAAATCGGTTTCAATGGCCCCCGGTGCAATGATATTTACCGAGATCCCGCGAGCCCCCAACTCTTTCGCCTGGTAACGGGTTAACACCTCCATCGCCCCTTTCATCGCGGCATATGCGGCGTAGCCCGGCAGCGCGAAGCGGGCCAGCCCGCTGGATACGTTCAGGATCCGTCCGCCGTTTTTAATCAGCGGCAGCAGATGTTGGGTCAGGAAGAAGGGTCCTTTGAAATGGATGTCCACCAGCTGATCAAACTGCGCCTCGGTGGTCTCCGTAAAGGCGGCGTTTATGCCGATCCCGGCATTGTTTATTAAATAATCAAAGGTGTCGCGCTGCCAGGTCTGTTTTAGCTGCTCCTGCACCCGGTGGGCAAAGTTTTCGAAGCTGCTGCTATCGCCAACGTTGAGCTGCAACGCCACGGCCCGCGCGCCTTTCAGCTCAATTTCACGAACCACGTCAAGGGCGTCCTCCTCACGACTATTCCACGTCAGGATAATGTCCACGCCCTTCTCGGCCAGCTTCAATGCGGCATTTTTTCCCAGTCCACGGCTGCCGCCGGTCACTAATGCAATACGATGCGTCATAAGAAACCTCATTTCTGATGGTGGGTGATTGAGAAAGAGCTTATTAGGTGGTAGATAATCAATAAAGCCTGCTGAATACACTTCACTGTTTCATTGATGACAACAATAGGTGGCAAGGATGGATAAAATTTACGCAATGCAGCTTTTCGTTCGTGTTGCGGAGCTGGCGAGTTTTTCCCGCGCCGCCGATTCCCTTGGCGTGCCGAAAGGCAGCGTCTCGCGTCAGATCCAAAGCCTGGAGAACCATCTCGGCACCCAGCTGCTGCACCGGACTACGCGCCGGGTTCAGCTCACTCAGGACGGCATGGTCTACTACGAACGCGCTAAGGATCTGCTCTCTAACCTCGACGAGCTGGACGGCCTGTTTATCCACGATCCGACCAGCGTCAGCGGCAAGCTGCGGGTAGACATGCCGGTGGGAGTGGCGCGTAATCTGGTGATCCCGCGCCTGCCTGCCTTTGTGCAACAGTATCCTGGCATTGAAATTGAACTCAGCAGCAGCGACCGGCTGGTGGATGTGATCCGCGAAGGCTTTGACTGCGTGGTGCGCGTTGGCACGCTGAAAGATTCCGGGCTGATCGCTCGCCCGCTGGGTAGACTGTCGATGGTTAACTGCGCCAGCCCCAGCTACCTGGAGCGTTTTGGCTATCCGGAAACGCTGGAGGATCTCTCTTCCCATGCGGTGGTGCACTACGCCGTCCACCTCGGCACGCGGCCACAGGGCTTTGAGTTATATCAGGACAATAGCACGCGGTGGGTCAAAACCGGCGGCATTCTGACGGTCAACAGCACCGAGACCTATCATGCGGCGTGCCTGGCGGGGCTGGGGATTATCCAGGTGCCGCGTACCGGCGTGCGCGATGCGCTGCGCCAGGGCACGCTGGTAGAGATCCTACCCCAGTACCGGGCCGAGCCCATGCCGGTCTCGCTGATCTATCCCCATCGTCGTAACCTCTCCCGGCGGGTGCATCTGTTTATGGAGTGGCTGGCGAGCGTCATGAAGGAGTACGTCGATTCACCCGCTTAGGTGATGAGGGTCTATAATTTGCGGTACATCACGCTAAGCAGAGAAGGAAGCCGTACCGATGACCCCGGAAAATAGCGCCAAGCGACCCGTCCCGCACCTGGACTACGAGCCTGTCAAAAAGGTCGATACCACCGATAAACCCGAAGCTGAGTCAGAGCCGCTGCTGAGCGGTAAAGCAGAGGGCGTGGTGGAGACGGTCACCGAAGCGGCTGAGAAGATCCAGCGCCGTCCGATGGTCGCGCACCTAATCCGCGCCACGGAGCGCTTCAATGACCGGATGGGCAACCAGTTTGGGGCAGCCATCACCTACTTCTCGTTCCTGTCGATGATCCCCATCCTGATGGTGTCGTTTGCCGCAGCGGGTTTTGTGCTGGTCTCCCACCCGACGCTGTTGCAGGACATCTTTAACAAGATCCTGCTTAACGTTAGCGACCGCACCCTGGCCGATACGCTGCGCAATACGATAAAAACCGCCGTAGAGCAGCGCACCACCGTCGGGATTGTCGGCCTGGCCGTCGCGCTCTACTCCGGTATCAACTGGATGGGCAACCTGCGTGAGGCGATTCGCGCCCAGTCCCGCGACGAGTGGGAGCGTACGCCTCAGGACAACGAGAAGATCTGGATAAAATATTTTCGCGACTTTATCTCCCTGATTGGCCTGCTGGTGGCGCTGGTGATCACCCTCTCCATCACCTCTATCGCCGGTGCGGCACAGGAGATGATCATCTCCGCGCTCTATCTGGACTATATCGGTTGGCTTAAACCGGTCTGGCATCTGATTGGCCTCGCGATCTCTATCTGCGCGAACTTCCTGCTCTTCTTCTGGATCTTCTGGCGTCTACCGCGCCACCGCCCACGCAAGAAGGCGTTGATTCGCGGGACGCTGATTGCCGCCGTCGGCTTTGAAGTGATTAAGCTTATCATGACCTGGACCCTGCCTTCGCTGGTGACCTCCCCGTCAGGTGCGGCGTTTGGCTCCGTGCTCGGTATCATGGCCTTCTTCTACTTCTTTGCCCGTCTGACGCTGTTCTGCGCGGCGTGGATCGCCACCGCAGAGTACAAAGACGACGTGAAAATGCCAGGCAAAGAGACCCTCTAACCACACTATTGGGCTGAATCAAAAAGCAAAGTTTCAGCCCAATTCCCCATTTCAGCATTTAAAACCAGTCCGTAACTTTTATTTAACCAAAAACTGGTTTTATATGCTGATATCCAATTTCTGTGAAGCATTTCATAGATGTGAAAACTCAGGCATGAAAATTATTCACTTTTTGCCGTTTTTATCGCCACCTGCTCGCCCTGTTACAGATTGAAATGTCGCTTTTGCTGTGCGTAATATGGCCCTTCGTTCGCCAAAAATAAGAAAATTCTATGCAAGCTACCGCCACAACACTCGAACAGGAAAGCCCCCCGGTCAACTCGCGTAATAAAGTTGTCATCGCCTCGCTCATTGGTACGGCGATTGAGTTTTTCGACTTCTATATTTACGCCACCGCGGCGGTTATCGTCTTTCCGCACATCTTCTTCCCGCAGGGTGATCCGACGGCCGCCACGCTACAGTCGCTGGCGACCTTTGCTATCGCCTTCGTGGCGCGTCCAATCGGCTCTGCGGTGTTTGGTCACTTTGGCGATCGCGTCGGGCGTAAAGCCACGCTGGTAGCGTCTCTGCTGACGATGGGTATCTCCACCGTGCTGATCGGCCTGCTGCCGAGCTACGCCACCATCGGTATTTTTGCTCCGCTGCTGCTGGCGCTGGCGCGCTTTGGTCAGGGTCTGGGCCTCGGCGGTGAGTGGGGCGGCGCGGCGCTGCTGGCGACCGAGAACGCCCCGCCACGCAAGCGTGCGCTCTACGGCTCCTTCCCGCAGCTGGGTGCGCCCATCGGCTTCTTCTTCGCTAACGGCACCTTCCTGCTGCTGTCATGGCTGCTGACTGACGAGCAGTTTATGGAGTGGGGCTGGCGCGTGCCGTTCATCTTCTCTGCCGTGCTGGTGCTGATCGGTCTCTACGTCCGCGTCTCTCTGCATGAGTCGCCGGTGTTCGCCAAAGTGGCCGCGGCCAAGAAGCAGGTGAAGATCCCGCTGGGCACGCTGCTGACCAAGCACATGCGCGTCACCGTGCTGGGCACCTTTATCATGCTGGCGACCTACACGCTGTTCTACATCATGACCGTCTACTCCATGACCTACAGCACGGCACCTGCGCCGGTGGGCCTTGGATTACCGCGTAACGAAGTGCTGTGGATGCTGATGATGGCGGTCATTGGCTTTGGCGTGATGGTGCCGATTGCTGGTCTGCTGGCGGATGCCTACGGTCGTCGCAAGAGCATGATCGTCATCACCTCGCTGATCATTATCTTTGCGCTGTTTGTCTTCCCGCCGCTGCTGGGTTCAGGTAGCCCGGCGATGGTGATGGCTTACCTGCTGATTGGTCTGAGCCTGATGGGGCTGACCTTTGGCCCGATGGGTGCGCTGCTGCCGGAGCTGTTCCCGACCGAGGTACGCTATACCGGGGCATCGTTCTCCTATAACGTCTCCTCTATTTTGGGCGCGTCGGTAGCACCGTACATTGCCGCCTGGCTGACCGCCAACTACGGCCTGTTCTACGTGGGCGTCTACCTGGCGGCCATGGCAGGCCTGACGCTGATCGCGCTGGTGCTGACCCACGAAACCAAAAACCAGTCTCTTTAAGCATAAAAAAGCCCGGTAGCGTTAGCGCCGCCGGGCATAGCATCATATGTTCCGGAATCGCCGGGTGGCGGCTACGCCTTACCCGGCCTACGTGGAGTGCGGTGCAGTTTCTCAGAACCGCCAGTTCAGGCTTACCACAAATACCGAAGGGAAAATGATCCCTGATTCCACACCAAAGTGCTGGGTAAAATTATACTGAACCGCATGATAGATATAGGGCGCAAAACCTATTCCGGTGATGTTTTTAAATGAGTGATAAATACCCTCATCGCCACATTTGCTGAATTCATCAAAAAAGAATTCGCCGGTGTACCCGTATATCCCCTTAAAAATAATGTTGTCTTTTTCCGCCCAGTCTTTTCTGACCCCAAGAGAGAGGCAACGATCCCCGTAGCTGTTTCTCATTGTCCCGACGAGCAGACTGTAATCGGGATGGTCAGGAAGTCTCTTTTCGATTGAATAAAATTCATTATCAAACTTCTCCGTGTATTGACCATGATTCCCAAGCAGATGGTAGACAAATGAGCCAGTGTTAAAAGAAAAAGTATCTTCGGCCTGGGCAAAAGTCGTTACCGCCAGAAGAGCTGCTGCAGAAAAGTTTGGATAATTAAGGCGTGAAGGCATTGTGAAGCAAAATCTTGCGGTAATTTAACATGGCATTAGCGTAGCAGCCATATCGTCAACCAATCCAACACGGTCGTCACCGAGCCAACGGAAATGGTGAAACTGAGACTGTTCTTACCCCCGTTGCTCGTCACAAATTAAAAGAGTAAAAGCCCGGTAGGCGCTAACGCCACCGGGCTTTTTTTATCCTGCTTTCCGGCTTACTTCTTCATTTGCGCCAGAATGTTCCGGCACTGGTTCTCCTGGCCTTCTGACGGGGAGATCAGCGCCAGCAGCGCTGCGGCTGGGGTCACCAGCGTTGCCAGGGCTGCCGCCACTGCGCCGCGGGCGATCAGCGGACCGGCCTTCACGCCCGCCTGTGGGTCCTTGAAGCTGCCACGCACGTAGAGCGGCGAGCGCAGGGTGACGATACGGATCCCCTTACTCTCTGGATTGATGGTTAAATCAAGCTGCTCTGAGGCGAAGCTGGCGGTCCCGGTAACGTTGATGATCGCGTTCTCGGTATCGAAGGCGAAGATCTGCGGACGCGCCACGCCGTTGACCAGGTTCAGGTTGGCGGCGGCGCAGTTGACCCGCACCTCATCGTCACCAAAAATCTGCCCGACGATAAAGTTCCCGACGTTAAGGCCGAGGATCTCCATCAGGTTGCGGCTAACCACGCCGTCGTTCATTAGCAGCTTCAAATTGCCGTTGCTTGTGCCGAGCAGCGCGGCAATAGAGTTACCCGTGCCGCGGAAATCCGCATCGCCGTTCATCTCACCGATGGTTTTCTGCATCAGCTCTACGTCCGGCATCAGCTCTTTCAGCTTCAGTCGACGCGCCTGGATGTCCGCCCGCCCCTGCATCGGCTTCTTATCCCCTTCAAGATGAATATTGGAAGAGATAGTCCCTCCCGCCAGGCCAAACTTCAGCGGCTGGAGGCGCAGGTCGGCATTTTTCAGGATGATATGGGTAGAGAGATCGCTGATCGGCAGAGAGCTACCGTGCTCAATACGCCGCCCTTTGAAGCGCACGTCGGCATCCATCGTATCCCACTTGTCGGTTTCGAAACGATCGTACGGCAGCACTTTGCCTGCGGGCTGATTGGTCTTCTCGCCCTTCTTCTCCTCGGACTGTTTCGACTTCTCAGCGCCCTTCCCGGAGTCGACGCCAATCAGCGGGCCTAAATCTGCCAGACGCAGCTGGCGCGACTCAAGATCGCCCTCCAGTTTGGGCCGAGGCTTACCGGTGGTGTAGGTCAGGGAGCCATGAATATCGCTGTCGCCGATGCGGCCGTTAAAGCCACGGTAGTCGTAGACAGAACTTTTTTCAGCGTCGATTTTTGCCACCAGCCGACCGTCGGTTTCAAACGGCGGCGTATCCGGCAGCAGCACGCCAGTGAGATCGTACAGCTCGCCCAGCGAGTTACCGGCAAACTTCAGCTTCAGGTCGACCCCGCCCATCTTCATCGGGTCGCTCACCGTACCGGCGAAGGCCACGCGAGTATTACCGGAGCGGAAATCGGCCTGTACCGGGAACGGCGTGCCTTCGCTACGCAGCGCCAGCATGCCACCAATTTTACCCGTGCCGGTCACCTGCTGACCGTTGTAGCGACCCTTCGCCTTCAGGCCAAATACATAGTCGCCTACCTTGGTGTTCTTCTCTTTATCGCTACCCGTGACTTCACTAAACGGCAGCGGCTTGCCAAGCGGATCGATCAGGATCTCCACGTCGGCCTTGCTGACCTTGTCATCGACCGCCACGCGGCCCTGATCGAAAAGAATATTATCGAGGCGGAAAGACCAGGCCGACGGCGGCGCGTTCTCATCTTTCGGTTCGTCGCTGCCCGCCAGGTTAAAGGTCCAGTTGTTGGTTTTTTCCGACAGGCGGATCAGCCGTGCGTCCGGTTTCTCAAACTTGACCCACGGTAGGTACACGGTTTTGGTCAGCAGCGCCAGCGGCGCCAGGGTGGCTTCAACCCGGGGCAGGTGCACCATGGTGATCTCAGGGATATCGGGCGGGTTGCCAAGGATCACATCCTCGGCATGCACGTGCGGCCACGGCACCCAGCTGCGCCAGCCGGTCTCCTGCTTCTGCCGCTCCCAGACCACGCCTAAATCACCGCGTATTGCAAAGGGACGATTCAGCTCGGTGGAGACCTTCTCATTGATCGTGGGTTTAAGACGGTTCCAGTCAAACGTCGCGATAATGATGATGGCCACCACGATCAGCAACAAAAGCGTTCCCAAGACGGCAGTGATTACCTTACTTGTTCTTGTCATGCTTGCATCCTTCCATTCTTGCCTTGCCTGTCATAAAGATAGCTGAGCCTGAGAGAAAGGAGTGCAACCTGATGTTATAGAGCGAGAATAACGCTTTCGAGGTTTGCCAGCGGTGCGGGGCGAGAGAGGAAATAACCCTGTGCGGCAAAGGCCGGTGACGCCTGTACGTCGTGCCACTCCTCCAGCGTCTCTACGCCTTCAACGATCACGCCCTGGCAATAACGATTCATCAGCTGCAGCAGTAGCGTGAACAAGTTGCGCCCTTCTGGCGTCTTACGCAGCATGATAAACAGCTCGCGGGCCACTTTGATGTAGTCGTAACGTACTTCGCTCAGCGCAGAGAAGTTGGCCATCCCGGTTCCGAAGTCGTCCAGCCACAGCGGGCCAATTTCACAGATCGAGGCGAAGGAGGAGTCCTCCGGCAGGCGAATATGCTCAACCAGCTCGAAGCGCAGCCACGGCAGGGTCTCAACCAGCGCCATCATTTGCGGGTTCTGGCGCATCGACAGCAGCGTTGGGCCATCGACATTGACCGAGGCGAGCACGTTATTCTGCACAAAAAAGTCGTTTTGCTGGGCGAGGAGGTTGATCTGCTCCAGCATCACGTCCAGGCGCTGACGCACCGCCACCTCCGCAAAGTAGCGGTCAGGCGCAATACGCTGGGATGGATTATCCGGGTGCGTAACGATCGTTAAGACTTCGATTGCCATCAGGCTGCCATCCACACGATAGATGGGCTGGTAAGTGTAGGCACGTTCACATTGCAGCCAGTAGCGCCGCTCTTCCAGGCTTTCGATGCTCGCCTCCGGAATGCTTAGCCGCTGGATAACCTGCTTCAACTTCATTGTCAGATGTCCTGTAATAGAGTGAGTGACCTGGCGGAACTCGTCTAGGAGTTATCGGCGCGGCGGGTGAGAACTTTATGTTCAATCAGGCAGCAAAATAAAATTCTGCCGGGGGAATCTGCACTTAACACGCGCTAGCTCAAAAATTTATTGGAACGTTGTTTTAATATGATTGACCACGCAGCATGCGCAACGCACACTATCTCCAATATTTATCCGACTCAGGTTGATGACTATGTCCAGGAAAATTGCCGTCATTGGCGAATGCATGATTGAGCTGTCACAGAAAGGCACAGAGGTGAACCGTGGCTTTGGTGGCGATACCTTAAATACCTCCGTTTATGTTGCCCGCCAGGTCGATCCGGCTGCGCTGACGGTACACTACGTTACGGCGCTGGGGACGGATAATTTTAGCCAGCAGATGCTGGATGCCTGGCAGAGCGAAAGCGTCGATACTACCCTCACCCAGCGCATGGAGAACCGCCTGCCGGGTCTCTACTACATCGAAACCGACAGCACCGGCGAGCGCACTTTCTACTACTGGCGCAACGAAGCCGCAGCCAAATTCTGGCTGGAGAGCGAGCAGGCCGCCGCCATCTGCGAAGAGCTGGCCACCTTTGACTATCTCTACCTGAGCGGTATCAGCCTGGCCATCCTGAGCCCGGCCAGCCGCGACAAGCTGCTCTCCCTGCTGCGCGAGTGCCGCGCCAACGGTGGCAAGGTGATTTTCGATAACAACTACCGTCCGCGCCTGTGGGCCAGCAAAGAGGAGACCCAGCAGGTCTACCAGCAGATGCTGACCTGCACCGATATTGCCTTCCTGACCCTGGACGACGAGGATGCGCTGTGGGGTGAGAAGCCTGTAGAAGAGGTGATTGCCCGTACCCAGGCCGCTGGCGTCAGCGAAGTGGTGGTGAAGCGTGGAGCGGACTCCTGCCTGGTGGCGATTACCGGTGAAGCGGTGATTGACGTGCCGGCGGTAAAGCTGCCGAAAGAGAAAGTGATTGATACGACTGCGGCGGGTGACTCCTTTAGCGCGGGCTACCTGGCCGTACGCCTGACCAGCGGCGATGCCGAGGCGGCGGCGCAGCGCGGTCACCTGACCGCCAGCACCGTGATCCAGTATCGTGGGGCGATTATTCCCCGCGAGGCAATGCCGAACTGATCGACGAGCGTTTCCGGCCCCTGCCGCTGGCAGCGGGCCGGTAAACCGCACGGCGCTACTGCTGAGCGGGAGGAATATCCGTCACGTCCTGATGCACCTCATCAGTGGCAGGCACAAGGGCAGACGTTTCGGCATTCATTACCTGGTCCCAGGTGGCCTGCAGCTCCTTCATATTAAACTCCGGCTCGCCTTTCGGCTGCAGCAGCACCAGCGACTGATCCTGGGTCAGCTGCTGACGCAAGCTCTGGTTCAGCATCTCGGTCGTCAGGCCGTTGAGGAAGTTCTGGCGCAGCCTCTGGTACTGCTCAGGGGCAATATCCACCACCTGATTTTGCAGAGAGCGCATACGCTGGCTGATCAGCACGTCAGTATCGGTGCGAGCATAGGTCGTGAAGAGCCGTTGCAGCTCCAGCTTCTTCTGGGCGATCAGGGCGTTAAACTCATCCTCTGACAGACCGTTGTCGCGCACCTTCTTCAGCTCGCGGGCAATCATCGCCAGATTGGCGCTGAGCTTATCGGGCGCGGAGTCGACGTTAATGGCACACTGCGCACGCTGGAACAGCACTCGGCAGTCGAAGCCGAGGCCAATATCTTTGGCGTTATTTTTGGTAAGGGTCTGCTGGAGATGCCAGAACAGCGCCTCGCGGGCGACGTCTGCTCGCCAGTAGCGCTCCAGCGCGGCGGATTCACGAATCGGCTGCCACGGCACGTCCCACATCAGCGAGAGCCGGTCCTGGCGTACGGCGTCGGTCATGATGCTCACCGGCTCGCGCGGCAGCGGAGAGAGCGTCGGCACCGGGGCGGGCGTCTCGCGTTTCCCCTTCAGATCGCCAAAGGTTTTATTGATCTGCTCGCCAACGGCGCGGCTGTCGATATTACCCACCACAATCAGCGTCATCGCGTCCGGGGTATACCACTTCTGGTAGAACGCCTTCAGCTGAGCCGGATCGACCGGCTTCTTCAGCGGCGAGGCGGGATCGTGCCCCAGCAGGGTCGATCCTTTCAGGCGGTAGCGCCACCAGTTATCTTTGGTTTCTGGCGGCCAGGTTGCCACCATATCGTCGCTGCTCAGGGCGTGGTTTACCGTTTCCGGCGTCACGGTGAGCTTGCCGGTAATGTCCGAGAGGTAGACCAGCGCCTCTTTCAGCAGGTCGCTGCGGTTATTGGGCAGGCTGAGATTAAACAGCGTGAAGTCATAAGAGACCAGCGCCGGAGGAAGGGGGCGCTTGGGATCGATGCCCTGCTGCCAGAGCGCACGCACCTGCGCTGGCTCAAGGCTGCCGCTGTGGGACAGAGCGATACGTGGAATAAAGTGGCTAAAGCCGCTCTGCTGGGTGCTCTCCGTCAGCGAACCGGTATTCACCAGCAGGCGGATCTCAACCCGATCGCTGGGGCGCTGCGGCGTACTTAACACCTGCCACTGAAAACCGTTTGCCAGTGTCCCCTGTTGCCATGCCGGGTCGGGCTGGAGCGCATCTGCCTGCACGTAACTGGCTGCCATCATTAGCAAACCGCCAGCTATGAGTCGAATTTTTGTGCCCTGCATGTAAACCCCTGATCAACATTCCTGGTTAAAAGACCGCCTGCAACCCAGGCCGCCTAAAATGAAGTTTTAACACTCCGTGTTAGACAGCCAAAAAAGCAAAACGTCACACCGGGAAGTAAAAAATAGGGGGTAATTATGCGCAGGTGCCCGCGCCCCTACAAGGGACAACGGGCATAAGTCAGCAGATTATGAGGAGATTTCACCCGTTTTGCCGTCTGGCGCACGGTTATTAAGGGTATCTTTCAGCTGTTTATGGTCCAGCTCCTTCACCCATTTTGCTACCACGATGGTCGCCACGCCGTTGCCGATCAGGTTAGTCAGCGCTCGCGCTTCGGACATAAAGCGGTCGATGCCGAGGATCAGCGCCAGCCCCGCCACCGGCAGATGTCCCACCGCCGAGAGGGTCGCCGCCAGCACGATAAAGCCGCTGCCGGTAACGCCCGCCGCCCCTTTCGAGGAGAGCAGCAACACCACCAGAAGCGTAATCTGATGGACAATATCCATATGGCTGTTGGTGGCCTGGGCGATAAACACCGCCGCCATCGTCAGGTAGATGGAAGTGCCGTCGAGGTTAAAGGAGTAGCCGGTGGGAATAACCAGCCCAACGACGGATTTGCGGCAGCCAAGCCTCTCCATCTTATCCAGCATACGCGGCAGGGCCGATTCGGACGACGAGGTGCCCAGCACGATGAGCAGCTCTTCGCGAATGTAGCGGATAAACTTGAAGATGCTGAAGCCGGTAGCGCGAGCGATGCTTCCCAGCACCACCACGATAAACAGAATACAGGTGGCGTAGAAGCAGATGATCAGCTGTCCGAGCTGCACCAGGGTACCCACGCCATATTTACCGATGGTAAAGGCCATGGCCCCAAACGCGCCGATGGGCGCAAGGCGCATGATCATATTGATGATGCCGAAGATGACCTGGGAGAAGCTCTCGATCACGTTAAAGATCAGCTGGCCTTTGTGGCCGAGGCGATGGAGAGCAAAGCCGAACAGCACGGCAAACAGCAGCACCTGGAGAATATTGCCGCTGGCAAACGCGCCGATGACGCTGGAGGGGATCACATCCATCAGGAAGGCGATCGTGCCCTGCTGCTCTGCCTGCGAAGCGTAAACCGCTATCGCTTTGGTATCCAGGGTCGCGACATCCACGTTCATGCCTGCGCCAGGCTGCACCACGTTGACGATAATCAGGCCGATGATCAGCGCCAGGGTGCTGACCACTTCAAAGTAGAGCAGCGCCACCGCGCCGGTGCGGCCCACCGCTTTCATGCTTTCCATGCCTGCGATGCCGGTCACCACCGTACAAAAAATCACGGGGGCGATAATCATTTTAATCAGCTTCACAAAGGCGTCGCCAAGCGGCTTCATCTGTGCGCCGAGCTCAGGGTAGAAGTGACCGAGCAAGATCCCGATAGCGATGGCGGTCAGCACCTGAAAGTAGAGGCTTTTAAAGAGTGAGGCTTTCATAGAGGTGTCCTTGAATTAAAAACCACAGGCATTGTAGGGTTAGGTCGCCTGCGGTCTTAAAATAACACCCCAACAACATCGCAGAAATAAACTTACTCTAAATTTGAAACACAAATGTTAAGAAATTTGAGCTGGCTCGCACAAGTGCACTGATTGCTAGGCGCTGCCGTCAACCAGCCGGGGAAGATTATGCTGCTGCTCGAACGCCTCCGGCGCTACCGCACGGCCAAACAGATAACCCTGGGCCATCTCCACGCCCGCCTCCTGAAGCCACGCGCGCTGCGCCTCGCTCTCAACGCCTTCAGCAATAACATGCAGATCGAGACTGCGGGCCATATGGATTATTGACGAGACCATGCTGCTGTCCTCCGGCAGGCCATCAACAAAAATTTTGTCGATTTTCAGCACGTCTACCGGCAGGGACTTCATATGCTGGAGCTGACGCAGGCCCGCATAACCCATGCCGAAGTCATCCAGCGCAATACGTACTCCGGCGTTGCGCAGCGGACGGAGAATTGCCACCGCCGCGTGTGGATCGTCAATACGGCGGCTTTCGGTTACCTCAAGGATCAGGGTGCCGGGTGCAATCTGGTAGCGCTCCAGCAGCGCAAGCAGATCCCCAACCATATCCTGGTGCATCAGCTGCAGCGCCGAGAGATTAACTGACAGCGGCAGCATAATACCTCGCGCCTGCCAGGCCGCGAGCTGGCGGCAGGACTCCTCCAGCACCCACTGGCCGACAACAATCATCAGCCCGCAGGACTCAATGCTGTCGATAAGTCCCTCCGGCAGCGCCCAGCTACCGTCCGGCTGCTGCTGGCGCAGCAGGGCCTCGGCGCTGACCACCTCCCCGGTGGCGAGGTTGACCTGCGGCTGAAGCCAGATAGCAAACTGATGGTTATCCAGCGCGTTTAAGATATCGCTCTCTTCCGTTAGCCGCTTCTGTGCCGTCGCCATCTGCTCCGGATCAAAGAACTGGATCTGGTTTTTGCCTTTGCGGCGGGCCGAGAGCGCTGCCGAGATAGCCCGACGGTAGAGCTGCTCCGCCGTCACGTCGCCGTAGAACATGGCGATACCGATGCTGGCGCTCGGACGCAGCTGAATGCCCTGCACCGGCAGGCGCTCATTAATAACAGTGAGCACTTGCTGACCCAGCGTAATGGCGTGCCACGGCTCGCTCGCGCCGTGGCCGATAATAACAAAGGTGTCCAGGCTCGCCTGCGCCAGCACCATGCGCGGAGCCAGCACCGACTTCATTTTCTCTACCAGCGTCAGGAGCAGCATTTCGCGCTGGCTCTCTTTCAGCACGCCCGCCGTATCCTGTAGGGTTTCACAGGCGATCACCATCAGCGCGAGGGTTTTTTGCCGGGCCACGGTCTGCTCCAGCAGCGCCATCATAAAGGCTTTGTTGGGCAGATCCGAGATGGGGAAACGCGTCGCCTGGCTGTTCAGCTCTTCATGCTGGCGCAACACCATCTGCTGGTTGCGGTTATAGCCGCGCACCAGCATGCCGATCTCATCGTCATGATGGTGACGGGGCAGCGCCAGCTGGTGCCCCAGCTGATCCTGCGGCGACAGGTCGTTTAGCTCGCGGGCGATCTTGCGCAGCGGGCGGATAATCAGTCGGCTAATGCACCAGGTCAGCGCCACCGTCATGATCAGCACTAAAAGTAAGTAAGTAGTGACTAACGTTGAAACGGTGCTCATCACAAACTTGTACATGCGGAACGAGTCCGCCTGCAGCACCAGATAGGCCAGCGGCTGGGGGTTGGCCGGGCGCTCCATAGAGTAGATAGGCAGGGAGATCTGCACCGGCAGCTCAAAGAGCCGGGTGATGGTCACCGGAACCGGCCGCTCGGGAATAAAGCTCATGCGCAGAGCCTGGAACTGATTCGGCAAGACGACGTCCGCCCGGCTGACCACGCCCGCAGGCTGGATGCGTTTAAGGATCGCCTCCGCATCGGCGATGTCGCCTTTCAGGATGGCGGCGGACAGCGGCTCACGCACCGAGCGCGCGATGCTCTCCAGCTGCGTGCCGGTGTTGTAGCGATTCTGCTGGACAAAGTGGAACAGCAAAATCACGCAAAAAAGAAAAATAAACACCATGGCGACGATTGAGACCATCGCCATCTGTTTAATAGTTAACGAACGGCTAACGCGCAAATTGACTCTCCAAATACTCCGTGTCCGCAAAAGTAACCGACGGCTACCTGCCTGCTGTCAGAGTATACTCGATTCTGACAGCAGATTAAGACCGGGATAGAGAGCCTGGTGCGTTACCAGTCTGCGTGAGGCGTCAGCGGCCGCGGCGGCGAGTCCATATCGCCCTGCCAGCCCCCCTGGGAGTAGCGGACGTAGAGCATGCCGTGGCTCGGGGTATAATCCTCCGCCTGCTGAATATCGATAGCCGCGCCAATGGACCAGTTAGAGGTTATGCGCCGTTCAAGCAGGGCGCGCGCCGTATAGCCAAAGCCGTTGCTTTTCGATCCAAACTCTTTCTCCTCCGCCGCCCGATCGCGATAGGTATCCGGGATCAGGTTAAGCTTGGGATAGGTGGCCTGGGTGCGGGTGGCCGAGTGCGACCAGGAGACCGAGCCGCCCAGCTCCCACGACCAGTTCTCCGTTCTTTGACGCCACGTTACCGGCACGGCAAACGAGAGATATTTCTGCGGGCTGTAGTAGCCCCCCTGGCCCAGGGTGTAGCCGCTGAGATCCTTCTCATAGTGCCAGAGCATGTTGTTCAGGCCGACGGTGAGGCGACGGTTATCTTCGTTGACCAGCTTGTAGTAGTAGCCCGACATCCAGCGCACGCGCCAGTTGTCGTCTACGTTCTTGCCGGTGAGCGAGTCGGCGCTCAGGCTCGCCCAGACGCCGTTCGCTTCGCCCTGGTCATAGCTCAGGCTCACCCCGCCGCCGGTTGACCGGACGCCGCCCCAGGTCTTACCGGTGCCGCCGCGATCGTTGCCGTTGTCGTTATCGGGATCTTCCGGGTCATGGTAGTAGCTGGAGGCATCTTTTTGACCGCCGAAGGCCAGCAGAGAGCTGGAGATCGGCCGACGATGCACGTCCAGCGTGTAGCCTACCGGGCCGAGATCGTTGCTGTAGCTCAGGCCGCCGACGATATCCACCACCCGGAAGCCCATCGGCGTAGTGCCGATATCGCCTGCCCAGGTGTCGTTGCGCCAGCCGACCGCAATGCTCGCCCCGGCATCAGACTGGCTCTTATCGCCGTTGACGCAGCTGAGCTGGCCGCAGGTCCCCCAGTTGGGATCGTACAGCCCGTTCTCGTCGGTGGCGAACGAGCCCGCATTCATATTGACGTAGTCGGTACGGAAGAACATCCGCCCATCGGCAAGCGGCGCATCGGCCTGCAGCATGGTGGTGTTGGCCTTCAGATCGGAGTAGCCGCCGGTGCCGCTGGAGCCCCAGTAGTCATGCGCCAGCGTAACGTTCAGATCCTGCTGACGATAGAGATCGGCCGCATCGCTGCGCAGGCCGCGCTTCAGCCAGTCATCGCTGGCATCGTTACGCGTCTGGCGGGTAAAGGTGTCGTTATCCCGGGCGGGCGTCGCTGCAATACCTGCCGCGACCATTGCCTGGTTATAGCTCTCCAGCGCAGGCTGCGGCTGACCGTTGGCCTGCTGGAAGCGGGCGTAGTCACGCAGCACCAGGGCGCTATCCTGCGACGGCGGCAGGGTCTTCGCCTCGGGCACGATGGTGTCGTAGGTGCGCTGGGCCAGGACTCTATCCCCCAGCTGCGCCCGCACCAGCGCCATTCGACGCTGCATGTTGATAGACGGCGGCTCGGTCTGCGGCATCTCGTTCATCGCCGCCAGCTGCTGGCGCGCCGCAAGCGGATTGCCCTCGGCAATCGCCACTTCTACCAGGCTCAGGCGAGCATCGGCGTTAGCGGGTTCACGGGCCAGCACGGTCTCGTACCCGGTTCGGGCAGCCGCATAATCCCCGCGCTGCTGCGCCCAGTCTGCAAGAGTAAGGTCGATGCGCGTGGAGGTGGGCTGCTGCTTAAGCAGAGCTTCGGCCTCAGACTCCTTGCCGCTGTCGCGCAGGCGATTGGCGGTCTCCAGCAGCTGGTTGCCCTCAAGGCGGCTCGCCAGCTCCTGCATATTACTGTCCCATTTGCTGCGCGGCAGAGTGTTAAGGTGCGCCAGGGCGGCACGATCCTGGTCGTTGCCGGAGAGATAGAGGCTGTAGGCGTATACCTGGGTAGGATCGTTAGGCTGACGGCGAACCAGATCGCGCATCTGCGCGTCGGCGTCGGCGTGCTGCCCGGCACTCCACAGATCGCGGGAGAGGCGGTAGGCGATCCAGACGCTATCCGGATCGCTCGCCAGCCGACGGCGCTGAATTTCTGCCGCCTGCGCCCAGCGACCCTGGTTCTCCAGGGTTTCAGCCTGCTGCGCCAGCCGGTCGTTGGCAAGGCTGCGCTCAATGTCATCCACGCTGCGGCGCTGGCTGGCAGGGAGGGAGGCAATCCAGGCGGAGGCTTTTTCCGGCGACTGCGCGCGGTAAATATTGGCCAGACCGCGAATCGCGTTGCTGTTGCTGCTGTCCATGCGCAACGCCTGCTGATAGTAGCGTTCGGCGGCGGCACTATCTTTGCGGGCCACGGCAGCGTCCCCCAGCCCCAGCACCGCGTAGCTGTCGGTGTTATCCACCGCGCGCGCCTGCTGATAAAGTCGTTCCGCCTGCGCGGGGTTATTGGCTTTCAGCGCGGCGTCACCCTGCTGGATCAGCAGCCAGTAGCGGTTAGTTTGCAGGAGGCTGTCCCACTTGCTGCGGTTGCTGCTCTGCGGCGCAAGGGCAATGGCTTTCTCTAGCAGGGGAACGGCTCGGGCGCGATCGCCCTTTTGCGAATAGGCCTGGCCGAGCGCCCCGGTGGTTTCACCGTCGTTCTGGTCGGCGCTCAGCGCCTGCTGCAGCGAGGCGATAGCCTGCCCGCCCTGTCCGGCATCCACCGCGGCCAGCCCACGGGAGCGGGCGCGAAACGCCGGATCGGCCAACTGCTGCTGCTGTTTCGCCAGCGTCGCCCGGGCGGTCTCCACCGTATCGCCGTCGCTAAACTCGTTCAAGAACTGTTGCAGCGCCTGTACGCTGGCATCGCTCACCGGCATGTTTTGAATCTGTTGATACCAGATGGCCGCCGCCGCTTCGCGGGTGGTGCCCGACTTCGCCATCTGCCGCAGGACGGTATAGCCCTCGTCGCTGCGCCCATTGGCAAACAGCAGCTGCGCCAGCGAGTTTTGCATCTGTGGATTGCCGGGGTAGCGGCTGTTGGCGCTCTTCAGCTGCGTAATGGCCTGATTACGCCGCTCGGGAACCTTCGCCACCAGCGTCCAGTACTCGGCAGCGAGATCGCTATCGGGAGGGTTACCCTGCAACAGCTTGTCGTACGCCGCGATGGCCTCCGCCGTGTGGCCGGTCGTCGCCAGCAGCCGCGCCTCCTGCAACCCCTGCCGCCCTTGGGCGGTAGAGAGCGTCATCGCGCTTTGCGCTTCGCGGTAGGCCGCCGAGTCGGGCGCGAGCTGGGCGAGCCGATCGAGCTGCTGCTGCGCGCCTGCGGTGTCGCCCTGGCGCAGCAGATAGCGCTGGCGGGCGGCAATCACTTCAGGATTATTGGGATCGATAAGTTCCAGCCGGTAGAGCGACTGGCGCACCAGATCCTCACGCCGGGTGGACTCCCCGAGCCGAACCTGCTCCAGCAGCTGTTGCTGCTGGGCTGTCGGGGCCGCATACGTCTTTGGCATCAGCGCGATGCCCAGCGATAAAGCAAGTAAGCGTAGGGTTAGCGTGCGCATTCCTGGCCCCAGTCAGGTTGGAGTTCACCTTGGGAGGTGAAACGAAAACGGTGCTCATCCCAGCCCTGTCCGAAAAGGGTAAGCACGTAGCTGTAATAGGCGTCGCTGCCGGGCGGGTTATCGGCAACCCGCTGGCGTAGCACCGCCTGTGCGTCGCGGTTTTGCATAAACGGCAGCAGGGCGGCAGAGAAGCCCGTCGCGCCGTTGCCCTGGGCCGCGCCGGTCGTCACGTTGACCTTCTCCGGCGGCACGCCGTTTTTCGCCGTCAGCGCCGCCATCGGCTTAAGGCGCGCCAGCAGACGATTTTTTTGCAGATCGCTGTCGTGCATCATGCCGACCCACAGGTAGACACGGATAGCGTCGTAGCTGGAGACCAGCTTGCTCTCGGGCTTCAGGTTCCAGCCGCGATTTTTTTCATAGCTCACCCAGTCTGGAGAGAAGCCTTTAGGGGCGGTCTCCAGCAGCAGCCGCAGGTTAGTCTCCCGCAGCGTGCTCCAGGGCGCGCCAAAGCGGGTGAGATACTGCGCCACCTGCGGCGGCAGATAGCTGGGGTTAAAGCGCCAGCTCTCTTTCTCGGCGAAGCCAATTTTACCCGGCAGCAGCATAGAGCCCAGTCCCGGCACGCTTACCACCTCTTCGCTGACGATATGCTTGAGCAGCCCCTGAGCCAGCGCGGTGTAGCGCGGCTCTTTCCACAGGCGTCCGGCCTCAAACAGCGACCAGACGATCCAGATATCGGCGTCGGAGGCGGAGTTGGTATCCAGTATGGCCCACTCCTCCTCGCCCTTCTTGCCCCACAGCCAGGCAGGAAGATGGGCCGCGAGATCGCCCTCGGCGAGGTTATCCTCGGTCCAGGTTAAGATCTTGTCAAAGCCGGGCCGGTCGTTGGCGGCAAGAGCAAAAAACAGCCCATAGCTCTGCCCCTCGGAGGTGGTGATCTTCCGGGCATCGCTGGGATCGATAACCCGGCCACCGTCGCTGAGGTAATCTTTTTTAAACTGCACCCAGGCCGGCCAGCTACAGGCAGCGTGCGTACTCGCCGCCGCCAGCAGCAGGGTGGCCGCTATCGCGCCACGCAGTAAGGTTTTCATGGCTTACTCGTCATCATGCGGGTCGAGACGGCGGCGGCTGATGATACGCAGCAGACGCCACAGTACCCAGGCCAGCAGCACGACGCTCACCGCGGCGAGCACCGCCAGCAGTACCGGGTGGTTAGAGAGCGCATACCAGATACGCTCGAACCACGGCAGGTGACCGACGTAGTAGACATCCCCTACCCGCAGACCATTGACGCCGGACTCGCGGATCACCGTGACGGAACCATACATTGCCGCACGCTTGCCGCTGTCGTTCATCGCCTCGTTCAGCAGCTCGTAACCGCGCGGGCTGTCTGCCAGCAGGGCAATGACGCTGCGCTGATCGTTGTACGGCGACTGGAAGCCGACAATGGCCGCCATCGGGCCGCTAGAGGTGACCGCCGTCTGGGCATCCGCCTGGCGATCGGTGTTATCCGGGACGATAGACGGGAAGGTGGTCTGGCGCTGCGGGGTCTTCACCCAGCTCTGCGTCGCCTGCACCAGCAGGTCGATGCGCTTGTCATCCTTCAGGCTATCCGGAATGGTACCGATGACCAGCACGTCGGCATCCTTATTCTGGATCTGGCTGCCGTCGTTGGTCAGGGTCAGGTTAACCGCCGGGAGGCCGGTTTGCGCCCCAAGCTGGCCGATGGAGTCCAGCAGCGTCGCCAGCTGGCCCTGGGTCGGGTTAGCAGGCAGCACCACGATGGTGTCCGCAAGGTCCGCCATTCGGCTGAACGGGAAGCCCGCGTTAGCAAAGGCGCGCAGGTCCGGCATTGCAATAAAGTGGTAGTACTTCGAGAAGTCGATGGTCGAGTCATCGCCAATCACCACCCGGTTCTGCACCGGCTGGAAGGTGATGCAGTTATCGACGGTGCCGCCCGGCATCGGGTTCATGTACTGGAAATCAAAGCGCAGCTGGTTAAGCGCGCCCAGCTGCAGCGCCGGAATGGTCACGGCAGTTTTGCTATCCAGCAGCCCCTGCAGAACCGGCAGGCGCAGCAGCAGGCGGTTGGTATCCTGGTTGCTGGTGAGGCTGAAGGATTGCAGGAACTGGTTGTTCAGGCTGATATCCATCCGCGAGCTGTCTTTGGTCGGCGGCGCGGTGTAACGGTAGTTGAGATCCATATCGATGCCGGTGCTGCGCAGCAAATAGAGATCCGGCGGCAGGTTCAGCGCCACGCTGATCGGGTTCGGCTCAAGGCCAACCGACTGAAGCTGCTCCTCATAGGATTTCAGCTCGCCAAACGAGATCGCCCGGTCGGTACGCACCCAGTTCGGTGCGTCGTACGGCTTACGCGCCAGCAGCGGCTTAACGTCGTTCACCTCTACGCGATCGCCCCGGAACAGCACGTTGCCCTGAGCAATGCCTTTCGCCGCCTGGAGAAGATCTTTATCGTCGCGGCCAAGGACCACCAGCAGCTTGACGTAAGGGTTCTGAGGGTGATCCATCATCATCACCGTCGGGGCCTTCACCGGCGGCATGTCGCGCAGGAAATCCGGACGCTTGTCGTTGGTGGCAAACACGATGGCGTTACGATCCGGCAGGCCGTTGTAGAGCACCGGGAAGCTCTGGCCGCGCCAGCCCATGCGGGAGCCAAAGAAGGAGGCAACGATGCCCGCCGCCTGCTGCTGTGCCAGCGCCGGTGCGCCAGCAAAGACCATCGGCAGTACCAGCGGACGGTTATCACGGGCGTCATAGAACGGTACCGGGAAGTGTGACAGGTCGTTTTTCAGCGGCAGGGTCTGGTAGGTCATCTCCAGGGAGCTGCTGCGCCCGACATCCATCCACAGCGTGCTGCTGGCCGGGTTTTCGCAGACGTCGCGGTAGTGACCCACAAACTCCAACCGTACCCGGTTGAAGTCGGTGATATAGAGCGGGTCGATAGCCAGCTGGGCCAGCGTCTTTTTACCTAGCTGCTCTTTGGTGACAGGCAGGACGCCCATCAGCTCATCGTTCAGATAGACCTTCAGCTGCGACTGCACCGGCAGCAGCGACGGCGACGGGGTGTACTCCAGGTTCAGCATCGCCTTCGACACCACTTCGTCGCTGCGCATGCCGAACTCAATCTGGCCGTCGGGCTGAACGCCACGCAGCACCATGCTGCCCGGCGGCGGGGCGATCTGGGCGAAAGAGAGCTTAACCTCCCGCGACGGCGCGTTCTCCGCAACGATAGGCGCATTTGCACCAGTGACGCCAGGCATCACCTGGCCAACGGCCTGCGGTTCGGCGGCGGTAGCGGCAGCAGGCACAGCGGCCTGCGCGGCAGGCGTCTCGGGGGCGGCAGGCACGGTAACCATCGAATTAGCCGGTGCTGCATGGGCGACCAGCGACGGGAATGCGCTCATCCCAACCGCCACTGCACAAATCCAGGAAAGTTTTCTTTTCATCGCATTATCATCATTATTGTTGAGCCATAGCCGGATCCGGCTGCTGCACCACCATGCCCCGCGCAGGTCGGCGGGGAATGAACGACACAACCCAGGAGATCAGGGAAGTAAGCGTCCGGAAAATCATTTTCACGGACGATGGAGCAAATTCAGCCAGGTGACGGTAGCCACGGAAGCCAAGCTTAAGAATATCCAGCAGGCTCTCCAGCGGCTTATCTTCCGGGAAGCTGTCCTGCCAGAGCGCCCAGGTATCCGCACGAGCGAAGGTACACTGAACAAAATCGATATGCTGCCGGGTGGTCAGCGGCATCAGTTGTAGGCCCACCTCCCTGCCGTTAACGCGCACCACCTGGGCCGGGAAGACATACTCCTGCTGGCCGCGCTTAAGCAGCAGATTAACCTTCTGCCCCTCCAGCACCTGCGACTGACCGTTGATCTTGATCCCTACCCCACCGTCAGAGAAGTCGTGCACCGTGCAGGAGAAGAGATGACCATCGTCGCGGGCAATGGCCGCTGGCATAGAGATCTCAACGCGATGCGCCCGGCGCACCTGCTTGCTCTCCACCGATACCGCCACCGCGCCGCCCAGGACGATCAGGTTGTAGAAGACCCAGACAATACTCACGACCACGGTCAACATCTCGGTCTCCGGACCGTAGAAGTAGCGCCAGATGCCCACCAGCACGCCGACAATGTTCAGCAGCACCAGGAAGATGTAGGGCCGGGAGATCACCCAGTCAACATACTCCTCCTCGACAAGGCCGCCCTTCGAGGTCACGTTAAACTTGCCCTTGTGCGGGTTAAAGAGCGCCACCATCGTCGGTCGGGCAATATACCAGGCCAGCACCGTTTCGTAGATTTCACTCCAGAACGAGTGGCGGTATTTACCCTGAATTTTGGAGTTGGTCAGGCTGGCGTGAACCATGTGCGGCAGCACGAACAGGGCGATCATCAGCGCTGGCGCGTAGATGATATAGGCGTGCAGCAGCAGGAACGCCAGCGGCGCGGTGAGGAAGATCAGCCGCGGCACGCCGGAGAGGAAGTGGAACATGGCGTTGACGTAGCAGAGTCGCTGCGCCAGCTTCAGCCCCTTACCAAACAGCGGGTTATCGAGACGGAAGATCTGTACCATGCCCCGCGCCCAGCGAATACGCTGTCCGATGTGGGACGACAGGCTCTCGGTCGCCAGCCCCGCCGCCTGCGGAATGCGCATATAGGCCGAGGTGTGGCCGCGACGGTGCAGTCGCAGAGAGGTGTGCGCATCCTCGGTCACGGTCTCTACCGCAATGCCGCCAATCTCATCCAGCGGACCACGGCGGATCACCGCACAGGAGCCGCAGAAGAAGGTGGCATCCCACATGTCGTTGCCGTCCTGCACCAGGCCGTAGAACAGGGTGCCTTCGTTCGGCGTCTGGCGGAAGCGGCCCAGGTTACGCTCGAACGGGTCCGGCGAGAAGAAGTGGTGCGGGGTCTGCATCATCGCCAGCTTCTTGTCTTTGATAAACCAGCCCATGGTCAGCTGCAGAAACGAGCGCGTCGGCACGTGGTCGCAGTCAAAGATCGACACAAAATCGCCTTTCGCATACTGCAACGCGTTATTGATGTTGCCCGCTTTCGCGTGTTCGTGGGTAGTACGGGCGACGTACTCGACCCCGACCGTCTCGGCAAACTGGCGAAACGTCTCGCGGCCACCGTCGTCGAGGATCCAGATTTTCAGCTTATCCTTCGGCCAGTCGATACCCAGCGCGGCATAGATGGTGTTTTTCACCACGTTGAGATCTTCGTTGTAGGTCGGCACGAAGATATCCACCGATGGCCACAGAGACATATCCTTTGGCAGCGACACTGGCTGGCGATTAAGCGGCCATACCACCTGGAAGTAGCCCAGCACCAGCACAATCCATGCATAGGTTTCGGCGAACAGCAGCACCAAACCACACACGAGGCTGACCGGATCGTTCCAGTTGAGCGTCGAGGTGTAGCGCCACCAGATGTAGCGGCAGGAGACGGTCAGCGACAGGACAATCAGCATTAATGCCGAGAAGCGCCCTGGAATACGGCGTACCAGCAGGGCCACGCCCCACAGCAACAGCAGGAAGATAAACTGCGACCACGGGTTAAACGGCTGGGTGATGCAGAGCAGCGCCAGGATCAGCGAGAAGAAAACAATTACGCCGATAATAAAACGACGCACGATCGGCTTGAGGTGCGCCAGCTCTTTCTCCCCTTCCATATGGCTTGTCCGGCTGCTCACCTTCGCTGGCAGGGCGTCCAGCCAGTTGAGGTAGCGGCGGCGGAAATGGGTAAAGCGCGCGCGCTTGCTCTTGCGCGGCCGCGCAGAGGGCGCGTTATGTGCGCCGACCAGCAGCCAGAGGGTTTGCAGCAGGTAGCGGGCCGGATCGAGCGGACGCGGGCGCTCGGCGCGAATATGGGGATAAAACTCCGCGTGACGGGCGCGGAGCTGCTGCCAGCGCGGGTGCTCCAGCGGAATAAACAGCCAGGCCAGGATAACCCACAGGCAGCCGAGGGCAGCGCTAAACGCCGGTGCGCCGTGGCTCCGGTAAAGCTGGTAACGCTCGCTCAGACGGGCGTTCACCGGGGGGATCAGCAGCAAGGCGGCAAGACGGCTCATAGCGCAGGCTCATTATGGCGATCGCGGGTGAGGCGATCCGGCCCGGCGCAGTGCAGCAGGCACCAGTTGGCCAGGGTCAGGATCTCCTCTGCCGCCAGTGAGTCAGGACGGTATTCGCCCAGGGGCTGCTTCGCCGCCAGGCATTCTACCATTGCCTCATCGCGGTGGATCACCATCGGCAGCAGCCGGGGCTGGCTCTGGAGCCACACCTGGAAGAGATCGTCCTGCAGCTGGCTACCGATACGCAGGTCGTTAATGAGCAGATGCGTGCCGGACGGCAATGCCTGCTGATGCAGACGCACGTGGCAGTTGGTATCAGGCTTCACCACGGTTAGAGTATGGTCGCACTGCGCCAGCAGCTCCCGCGACAGGGGCGTAAAGTCCGCTGGCAGGTCGAGCAGGATCCACTGGTAATGTCCCTCGGCCTTCAGCGCCTGGAGTGCCGCAGTGAATGGCGCAAAGCGATCGTGCAGGGCATAGACGTTCTCCCGCTCCCCGGCGGCCAACTGGCCAAACGGCAGCAGATCGAGATTTGAGGTATAGCGCTGGCCCGCATCGCGCCACGGTTTATCATCCAGCAGCGCCCGCGCCCAGCCATCAGCGTGGGTAAACTCCACGTTGAACGAGAGGCGCAGCATGTTATCCGGCGAAGCGTCGATCATCAGCACCGACTCCCCCAGCAGCTGTAGCGCCCAGCCTAACGCTGCGGTTACCGATGTGGTCCCCACGCCTCCGCGAATGCCTTGCAGACCCAGAATAGCCATCCACGTCTTCCTTATTAATTATTGTTGACGGGCAAACTCAGCGAGCAGCGGCCAGCGTTTTATCGCTGTAGCTAACTGTTCACGTTGGGATATATCGGTGTAATCAATATCTGGCAGTGAAAACACCCGACTTAAGACCAGAAAGTCATTTTGGAAGGTATAGCCCAGCGTTGAATCAGTCTGGCTTGTAAACTCTTTATTAGACATTGTTACTGCATCTCATTGATGAAAAACAGACGAAAAGATAGCCACGCAGGGTGCCGCTGAAAATTCATTTACATGCTAAATGTGATGCTCTTTAATTTCAATGTTAGGTTTATTTCTCGGCTTTCGCTAGTAAACTAAGGTGCAGACGAATTTGATTAAGAGAGACACCGTGAAGCCCATATTTACCCTTGGCATCCAGTCATTATGGGATGAGTTGAGCCACATGCCCTCTGGCGGAGTCTGGTGGGTCAACGCCGATCGCGAAGAGGATGCCATAAGTCTGGTCAATCATACCCTTGCTGCCCAGCATAAAAAAAGCCGGACGGCGCTGATTACTATGGGTAGCGATCCTAATAAAATTATTAATTTAGAGGCCGATCACGGTCCCGATAAAATCCATCTTTTTAGCATGCCTAATCATAAGGATGGCCTATCCTTTTTTACCCGCGATCTTTTGAGCGCTATTGACCCCCAACACTATTTCATGGTTTTACTCTGCGCCAATAATGCCTGGCAAAATATATCCGCCGACCATTTGCGCGGCTGGCTGGAAAAAATACACGGCTGGACAAAATATCACGACTGCACGCTGCTGATAGTTAACCCCGGCAACAATAATGATAAGCAATACTCATTTTTGATGAGTGAGTATCGCTCACTTTTTGGCCTGGCGAGCCTGCGTACCCAAGCCGATATACATCTCTATGACGTTGCCTTCTGGTTTAACGAAAAAGGCGTCAGCGCCCGCCAGCAGCTTATTGTTGAGCAAAATAACGGCAGCTGGAAAATAGCGCAGCAGGAGCAGGCGTCGGTGCAGCCGCGCAGCGATGAAAAACGTATCCTGAGTAATGTAATGGTATTAGAGGGCGCTCCGCCGCTTTCCGAACACTGGACGCTGTTTGATAATAACGAAGCCCTGTTTAGCGAGGCGCGAACCACTCAGGCGGCCACCATTATCTTCTCGCTGATGCAGAATAATCAGATTGAGGGGCTAGCCCGCCACATCCACACCCTGCGCCGTCAGCGCGGCAGCACGTTGAAAATCATCGTGCGTGAGAACAACGCCAGCCTGCGCGCCACCGACGAACGCCTGCTGCTGGGCTGCGGGGCGAATATGGTTATCCCCTGGAACGCACCCCTCTCCCGCTGCCTGACGCTGATCGAGAGCGTGCAGGGGCAACAGTTTAACCGCCCGGTGCCGGAAGATATCTCCGCCCTGCTAACCATGACCCAGCCTCTGAAGCTGCGCGGGTACCAGACGTGGGATACCTTCTGCGACGCGGTAAGTAATATGCTCAGCAATACGCTGCTGCCGACGGATGGCAGAGGCGTGCTGGTTGCGCTGCGTCCGGTGCCTGGCATCCGCGTGGAGCAGGCGTTGACCCTGTGCCGTCCTAACCGCGTGGGCGATATCATGACCATCGGTGATAATCGGCTGATGCTGTTCCTCTCCTTCTGCCGGATCAACGATCTGGATACGGCCCTGAACCATATCTTCCCGCTCCCTATTCCGGATATCTTCTCGAACCGGGTGGTGTGGTTTGAAGATAACCAGATCGCCGCCGAGCTGGTGCAGATGCGTGCCCTGGTGCCGGAGAAGTGGGGTAAACCGCTACCGGTGATCGACGGGCCCAACCCCATTCTTAACGCCGAGCATAACGGCCAGAGCTGGCGGCGCATTCCGCAGCCGCACCGGCTGCCCGGCGGGCCTTCGGAGCAGACATCATGATGCAGTTAAGCGATATCATTCAGCTGGTGGTGCTGTGTGCCCTGATCTTTTTCCCTCTCGGCTATATGACACGCCACTCTATTCGGCGCATCAAGGCCGTGCTTCGCATGCTGTTTATTAAACCGCGCTATGTAAAACCGGTTGGCACATGGCGCAGTGCTTCGACCGTCAAGGCAAAACAAAAAAATGACTAATCAAACCCTTAACGCCTCTACGCCCTCACCGCTGTGGCCATACTGGCGCGGCCTTGCCGGCTGGAACTTCTATTTCCTGGTGAAATTTGGTTTGCTGTGGGCAGGCTACCTTAACTTTCACGCGCTGTTAAACCTGGTGTTTATGGCGTTTCTGCTGCTTCCGCTCCCGCGGCGCAGCGTGCATCGCCTGCGCCACTGGATCGCCATCCCCATCGGTATTGCGCTCTTCTGGCACGACACCTGGCTCCCCGGCCCGCAGAGCATGCTCAGCCAGGGATCGCAAGTGGCTGGATTCAGCGCCGACTATCTGCTGGATCTCGTCACGCGGTTTATTAACTGGCAGATGATCGGCGGGATCTTTGTTCTGCTGGTGGCCTGGCTCTTCCTGGCGCAGTGGATCCGCGTTACCGTTTTTGTGGTAGCGATTATGGTCTGGCTCAACGTGCTGACCCTGACCGGGCCGACGTTCTCCCTGTGGCCAGCCGGTCAGCCGACTAGCACCGTTACCACCACCGGCGGCAACGCGGCGGCCACTATCGCTGCGGCGGGAGACAAACCGGTCGTTGGCGATATTCCCGCGCAGACCGCACCGCCAACCACCGCCAACCTCGACGCGTGGCTGAACAGCTTCTACACCGCTGAAGCGAAGCGCCAGATCCGCTTCCCGACCCAGCTGCCTGCTGATGCCCAACCGTTTGAGCTGCTGGTGATCAACATCTGCTCTCTGTCATGGGCGGACGTTGAGGCGGCGGGCCTGATGTCGCATCCGCTGTGGTCGCATTTCGATATTCAGTTCAAAAACTTCAACTCTGCCACCTCCTACAGCGGCCCGGCGGCAATTCGTCTCCTGCGCGCCAGCTGCGGTCAACCGTCGCACAAAAACCTCTATCAGCAGGCGGGCAACCAGTGCTACCTGTTTGATAACCTGGCGCAGCTCGGCTTCTCGCAGCAGTTCATGCTCGATCACAACGGCGTGTTCGGCGGCTTCCTGAAAGAGGTGCGTGATAACGGCGGCATGCAGGCTCCGCTGATGGATCAGACCGGTCTGCCGACCGCCCTGCTCTCCTTTGACGGCTCGCCGGTGTACGACGACACTGCGGTGCTCAACCGCTGGATGCAGTCCCAGGATGGAAAAGAGAACCAGCGTACGGCAACCTTCTTTAACCTGCTGCCGCTGCACGACGGGAACCACTTCCCAGGGGTGAGCAAAACGGCGGACTATAAGGTGCGCGCCCAGAAGCTGTTTGACGAGCTGGATGCGTTCTTTACCACGCTGGAAAAATCGGGCCGTAAGGTGATGGTGGTGATGGTGCCGGAGCACGGCGGCGCGCTGCAGGGCGACAAGATGCAGGTTTCTGGCCTGCGCGATATCCCTAGCCCGTCTATTACCAACGTTCCGGCCGGGATCAAGTTCTTCGGCATGAAGGCCCCGCATGAGGGCGCGCCGGTGGTGATCGATCAGCCGAGCAGCTTCCTGGCGGTATCGGATCTGGTTGCTCGTGCGGTGGACGGCAAGCTGTTTACCGAAGACACCGTTAACTGGGACAGCCTGACCAGCAACCTGCCGCAGACGGCGCCGGTGTCAGAGAACGCCAACGCCATTGTGATCCAGTACCAGAACAAACCGTACGTTCGTCTTAACGGCGGGGATTGGGTACCGTATCCGCAGTAATGCCACTGCGCCCGGCGGCGCATCGCTTGCCGGGCCTACGGATGGTGCATGTTTTGATGGAGGGTGCCGATATCGATGGAGGGCACCGACTTTGTAGGCCGGGTAAGCGCAAGCGCCACCCGGCTTTTTTATTGTCTGCTACCGCTGTTCCGCCAGCCAGGAGAGCATCTTCAGGCTGGCTGAATAATAGTCATCCTGGGCCGTAATCTGCGGCTCGCCGTTTTTTGTGCCGAGGGTGAGATCCCGCACCGCCAGCTGCCCTTCGTTCATATTATAAGGCGCGGCTTCGTTGGTGGTGACGTTTACCCAGGCCGGGGTCTGGCTGCGGCTGAATTTCTGCCACCAGCTGCGCCACGGCGTTAACAGGGCGCTGTTTGGATCCTGCCAGGCGATGTAGAGCGGAATACGTATCGCGTCATAGCTCATGCGCGGCGGCCACTCTTTGGCGGGCTGCATCTTGCCATCGGCAGCCAGCGCTACCCAGTCGGTAGGCAGATTCGCTTCGCCCCAGCCCATCTTACCCGTCAGGGTCTTCGCGTCACGGATCAGATCGCGCCATACCGTCAGGTGGCTGCGTTCGGCGAACGCCTGCCACGCCGGGAAGATAAAGTAGGAGGGGTTGAGGTTCACGTAGCTGTTGAGGTTGAACCCCTTAGCGCCCGGCAGCATCACGCGGTAGCCAGCGAAGTTGATCACCGTGTGGCTGACCAGCGCTTTGGTGATGGCGTCAGAGGCAGCTCCGTAACGCCCGTCGTGCCAGCGCGCATTGGCTTTTAAGAGTGCCCAGGCGATCAGCGCGTCGCCGTCGGTAGCGTCATTTTTATCGGGAATTGGGTCCGGCTCAACCGGATTATAACGCCAGTAGAACAGTCCGTTCTCTTTGTTTTTTAACGTCTTCTCCGTCCAGTCCCACATCTTGTCGAAGCTGGCGCGATCGTCATTGGCTACCGCCATCAGCATCGCGAAGCCCTGCCCTTCGGTATGGGAGACGTTTTTATTGCCGGTATCAACAATACGCCCGTCCGGCATCAGAAAGCGGGATTTGTAGGTATCCCAGGCGGTGCCTGCCTGAGCAAACGAGGCCGACAGCAGGCCTACCAGAATGACCGTCGCGGCAACAACGCGCTTGACCCTAGTTAAACTCATCGTGGCTAAACTCTCTGTGAATTGTGGTAACGGAACTGAACGTCGGTATGGGAAAACAGACGCTCGCGCTGGACGGTGACGTGTGCCCCGCCGCCTTGGGCCTGCAGCCAGCGAGCGTAGAGGCCCTCAAGTATCGCACAAAAGGCATGGCACCAGCCCTGCCGATCGTCATCGCGTCCCAGCGGGAGCCCCTGCTGACGCAGCAGCATGCCGCTTTCGCTGGCCTCAATATCGATAAAGCCCCAGTTGAACTGGCGCAGCAGGGCGTTGATATTCGCCTCCAGCTCGCCCACCGTTTCCGACTCAGGCAGCGGAAAACGCTCGGCCAGCGCCTCGCCCATCTGGCGCAGGAAGGGCTGGCTGTCCGTCTGGCCGACGTTACGCACCATGTTGTCGATCATAATCGTCAGCAGATCGAACCAGCCCGCTGGTGTCTGCTGCTGCTGAAAGTAGCTCATCAGCGGTGAATGTTGACCATTCTGGGTCATCAGTTGCCTCCTAACATATAGCGGAAGTAGAGCCCGGCGGTGCTTTCGTTATAGTTGCCGAACGTGTCATAGCCGACCTTGCCGCCTATTGTCATCTCTTTATTCACGTTGTAGTCCACGCCTGCCCGCACGGTGTAGCCGACGCCGCTCTCAGAGCTGCCGCCGTAGCGATAGTCACGCGCATAGCCAAGGTCGTAGAGATCCTTCAGCAGATCCTGTGCCTCGCCGCTGGTAGGGAAGTAGTCGCTGCTGTCCTGACTGTAGGATTGATAGCCGACCGAGCCGCCGACGTTCAGCTTCCAGTTGTCGATTTTCTGCGAGAAATCAACGGGGAGAGAGACGCTGACGTAGTTCTGCGGGCTAAAGTAGCCCCCCTGGCCATAGGTGTAGTAGCTGAGGTTTTTTGAGAAATCCATCCAGCTCACGTTCAGGCCGGTCTGTAACGCCCGGAAGTCATCGTGATACGGACGCAAATAGACCCCGGCGCTGGCGTTGATGCTGTTATTGCTGGCCACGTTCTCCCCAATGTAGCTATAGCCGCCACCATTGACATAGAAGCCCGCATCGCCATCGTCGTAGCCCAGCTGCACGCTGCCGCCGTTTTTCGTTACCCGGCCCCAGGTCTTGCCTGAGTAGGCATCCTTCATGCCGACGTAGGAGAGCAGGCTGTCGGTCACCGCCCGGCGCTCGCCTTTGAAAATAAGCGTCAGGTAGTCGGCCAGCTTCGGCGACCACTGCACGCCGCCCACCAGCGTGCTCAGATCCTGCCCGAGCGGCGTGGTGCCAATATCAACCCGATACTGCTCGCCGCTGAGCGCCATCGCCAGTTCAACGCCGTTGGCCTTTTGCGATTCAGTCGAGGAGCTGATGCGGTTGTCGAGGCTCGACTTAAAGTTCGACACGCTAAGCGCCTTCAGGCGGCCAGAGTCATACAGGCTGGCCAGGTTCGCCAGCCCTGCATCGGTCATCGGCGACAGATTTTCGCCGTTGTAGCCCAGCAGATCGCTGAAGTTTGCCGCCGTGGGGTCCGCTGCGTTCTCGGTATTATCAATCGACGAGGTAATGTTGCTGATGGCATTGTTGAGCGGATTGGTGCCGTAGCGACGCCATGCATCCCCCGAGGCGCTGCCCGCGCTGAGGGTAATCGGCGTGGCGGTAAATTCGAAGCGCGATTCACCAAACGGCGAGCTGGACCACGTTAGCGGCGCTTTGGCTTCGGTCAGCTTGCTGGTACCGGATTCGCCATCCCGGCCGCGGATCTCTACTCCGCCCTGCACCCACATGCCGGTTTTTTGCTGCAGATCCTGCATCATCTCATCAACCTGACGCAGGGTACGGCTCTGCACGGTTTCCATCGGCAGATCGGTGCGGGTCGTACCCGGCAATGTGCTGCCCGGCTCGCGTGCCGTCTGCGCTACCTGCCACGGCAGGGTATTTTCCTCGCTGTACGTTGAGCGCGACGCCATCTTGCTGTTGCCGACGAACGGGTTATCCGCCAGCAGCACGCCGTTGATGGTAGGCGTTGCGGCAGCGTTGGTGGACGCCATCCCCAGCAGCTTGCCTCGGGCGCTGCGCAGGTAGGTCATCGCCTGCTGGTGGTTGCCTTTCGCCTCCTCCAGCCGGGCCAGCAACAGCATGCGATCCGCCGAGCTGTCGTTGCGCAGACCACTGGCAAGCGTCTGCGCTTTCTCGACGTTGTTCTCTGCCAGCGCCACATCAATCGCCCCCACGCGGGCAGCCTGATCGTCGGTATCCCGGGTGATCAGGTAGTCGTAGACCACCCCGGCCTCTTTATTCATCTTGCCGGTCTGATAGAGGCGGGCCATGGCGAACATCAGATCGGTATTCTGCGGATCGCTCTGCATCGCCCGCATCAGCTTGTCATAGGCTGCGGCATAGTTGCCCTGCTCGCGCAGCTGGTCGGCCTCGTTGATCACGTAGCCGTTGCGGATCCCCGCCAGCTGCGTGGGCGTGCTGCGCGCCTGAAGCTCCGGGTTGGCAAGAAAGGCCTGCGCCTCGTTGTCTAACCCGGCTTTGTTCAGAACCGTAACCTGATCGGCGTAGTCTCCGGCATTGCCCTGCACGCCCTGGCGCAGGTTTTCCCGCACCAGCGCCACCGCGCCGCTGAGATCCCCACTCTGGGCCAGCAGCTTCGCCAGCTTGCCCGCATCCACCGGGCTTTCCGGGGGGCGATTCGTCAGGGTTTTTAGCGTGTTGGCGGCAGCAACGTTATTGCCCTGGGCCAGGTAGCGCTCGGCGGTAGCCAGCTGCAGGTTGTAGTTTACCCTCTGGGCCAGATCGCGCATCTGCCCATTCTGGCTGGCGGGCGCAATGCGCGACAGCAGGGTTTGCGACTGCTGCCATGCCCCGTTTTCGCTGGCGAAAAGCGCTGCCGCGTAGAGCGAGCTGGCCCCCGCGCCGTTGCGCGCCGCCGGTGCCATCACCGTGCTGGCTTCGTCGCCGCTGCCGCTCTTTTGCAGCAGGCGAGCCAGATCGAGACGCAGCCACGGATCGTCCGGCAGGCGGCTAATGCCCTGCTGGAGGATAGCGATAGCCTGCTGGGTGTTGCCCGCTGCGGCGGCCTGCTGGGCCTGACGACGGATGGGATCGCCCGGCAGGCCAGTGACGATACGCGGCTGGAGCTTCGCCTGTAGGCTAGCGGGCAGCGTGCGCAGCATCGCCTGGGCCTCGTCAGACTTGTTCTGCTCCCGCAGGACGTAGAAGAGGTTCTCCCTGGCGGCAGCGTTTTGCGGCTGATCGTTTAACACCGCGCGCAGCGCCTGCTCTGCCTGAGGATAGTCTTTGTTATGACGCAGGACGTCGGCACGGAACAGCTTCGCCGCCGTGCCACGCTCGCCGCTCTGCTGGGCCAGCGGGGCAGAGAGAGCCAGCGCCTGGCTGACGTTGCCCTCTTTGAGCGCCTGCTGCGCCTCGGCGAGCTGGCCATAGAAGGCCGCATCCTCTGCCTGGGTTTTGCGCTCCGCCGAGGCGTCGCCACCCTGGCTGGCGGCGCGGTTCAGGTACTGCGAGGCTGCTTTGTAGTCGCCGTTGCGCTGGGCGATGTAGCCCAGCCCGGCCAGGGCGTCGGCATCTTCAGGGTTGGTTTGCAGCACCTGCTCAAACTGGCGCTTCGCCGAGCCGGTATCGCCGCTGTTGAGAGCGGTAAAGCCCTCGCCCTTCGCCGCACCGCCGACGTTTTTCCGGTAGTAGGCCTGGACGTCGCCGTCCTGAGGGTGGCGCTGGAGGAAGTTATCGTACAACCGTTCGTCGCCCGCCTGCGGCCCCAGCCACAGTAGGGCCTGACGCAGGCCGTCATCCGCCTCGCGGCTGCCGCTGGCCATCGGCTCCAGCAGGGCAATCCCGTCCCGGCGGGTCTCTTCCCGCCACGTCAGCATTTTACCCAGCGCGACCCGCGCCGCGTTGTCCTGCGGGTTCTCAGCCACGAAACGCTGAAGCTCCCCTACCGCCTGCGGGTAGAGCGACTTGTCGCTGCCCATGGTCAGGTAGTACTCCGGGGCCAGGCTTGGCGGCGGCGTATCGCCGTTAAACATGCTGCGCCAGGTAGCCAGCGCTGCCGGAACGTTGCCGCTGCGCGCCTGCTGGCGGGCTAACGTCAGCTGCCCCTGAGGCACCTGCGCCAGCTGTTTGGCATTATCCAGCGCCTGTAATCCGGCGTCAGCGGGCGCCACGGCGGCAAGTCGAGCACGCCACTGGGCGGCGGTTTGCAGATCGCCGTTTTGCTGCGCCCAGAGCGCCATTAGGTAGAGCGCCTGGGTATTGTTGGCATCCACCATCAGCACTTTTTTCAGCGACTCGCTCGCCAGATCGTCATGCGACTTCTCATGCCAGTAGTTAGCCTGGTCAAACAGCGCCTTCAGCGCCGCATCGTTTGGTGCGGCCTGGGCCTGGCTTACTGCGCCGAGCGTCAGCGCCCCCGACAGGCAGAGGGTAGATAACCGGCGGGCGGTTTTAATGGTCATTGTTGTCACCCTGTTCACTCTCCATCCTGCGGATCCAGCCGCTTGCGCGCCCGTTTTTTCAGTAGGGCATACAGCGCCAGCCCGACAATGATGCTGAAGCACAGCCCCAGCACCGCCAGCAGCCCAGAGTGCTGGTTGGCATACCAGATCACCATCAGGTGCATCGGCATCTCGCCGCGCGGGTACTGTGCCCCAACCCGGAAGCTGCGCACGCCGTTTTCGTTGGTGATGATGGCCGCGTCGCCGCGAATGCCAGCGTTAATCTTCGGCGAGGTGAGATCGCTGTGCAGCCGCGAGAGCTGGTCGTCGCTGCTGCCGATAGCGGTCACCACCGTGCGTCCGCTGCTCCACGGCGAGCGGAAGCTGACGAAGCCGCGCCAGGCCTCGTTTGACGAGAAGTAGCGATCGGCCTCAAGACCGTCCGCGTTCCAGTCCCCGGTCATCCAGCGCTGGATCCTCTGCCACTGGGTCGGCTCGCGGACGCTAAGCAGGCTGTCGTGGGCCACAAATGGCGAGCTTTTTAGCAGCTCGCGGTTGAAGTCGTGCTGATCCAGCCCGGTCACTGCCAGCACGTCGCGATCCCGCAGCAGTTCGAGGTTGGACCCCGCAGTGGGTATGCCCAGCACCACGCGGTTGTGGCTCAGCGCCGTCCCGGTGGCGTTACCGGAGCGGGCCGCCATATCAAGCAGCGTTCCAACCTGGGTCTCGGTGGGTTTCTCCGGCAGCAGCAGCACGGTTTCTGAGTAGTCTGCCAGCCGTGTGAAGGGGAAGGAGGCCCCCACGAAGTAGGAGAGGTTCGGCAGCAGCGCAAAGTGGCGGGTGTGGCTCAGGTCGATCCACGAGTCATCATCCACTCGGCTTTTGATGTTGTTGTTCAGCAGCACGCTGCACGGCGCGCTCTCCTTTGGCACGATGTTGAAGTAGAGCGACAGCTGGTTGTCGCCGTAGATCATGTACGGCTCCAGCGGCATGTCGAACTGCTCCTGCCGCGCGTCGCCGCCCATTTTGTGCCACAGCGTCTCCAGCGCCCCCTGCTTGTTAACCGGCAGATTGTGCAGGAAGGTGTCGTTCATGGTCATGCTGAGCCAGGAGCGATCTTCATCAATCCAGCTCTCCGACGGGAAGCGGTAGCCGATGCGCAGCGGAATGGTCTCTCCATCCCAGAGGAAAAGATCCGGCGCGGCACGGAAGGCGACCCGCAGCGCATCGTGCCAGATCCCGTTCACGGTCATACTTTGATCCTTGCGGATCAGCTCTGAGAGCTTCACCGGACGATCCGTGGGGATCCAGCGCGGCGCGTCGTAGGGCTTGCTCACCGGGATCGACTCGCCTTCCACGGTAACGCTCGGGGTTTGCAGGGCGAAGTTATCCCGCGTCAGACGCCAGGCCGCCGCCCGCAGAGCGCGATCGTCGCTGCCCACCACCAGCAGCAGCTTGTAGGTGGGGTTCGCCGGATTATCAATAATGCTCAGCGTCGGCGCGGTGCCAGGGGGCAGGGTCAGGCCGCCGATGCGCTCGCCAGGGTGACCGACCAGAATGCCGTTCTTCTCCGGCAGGCGATCGGTGAGGGCGGCGAACGAGACGCCGCGATAGTCTGCCTGGATGCCCATCCACGAGGAGATCAACGCCGCCGCGCTGATGGTGTCCGCCGTCAGCTTCGCCGGGAAGGCAAAGGCGATGGTGGCAGGCGTCATCTGCATGCTGTCAAAGAAGGGGCGCGGGAAGTGGCTGAGATCGGAGCCGATATCCAGCTGTTGGCCCTCAAGGCTAAACTTCGAGTCCGGCAGGATAGTCACGCGATACTTATCCGTGAGATCGCGCTGGCACATCATCGCATCGCCGTCGTTGATCTTGAAGCTGATGGTATTGCTGGAGACCAGCAGCGCCGCCGGCACGTCCAGCTGGAAGCGGGAGACGTCGCTGTCGGCGGCCCCCAGCGGCACGGTGCCCAGCGGCTGGCCGTTGAGCATCAGCTGCATCGTGGCGTTACGGGTCGCCATCGCCGGGGAGACCTTCAGGTTCAGCGCCAGCTGGGCGTTGGTGATCACCTGGCTCACCGGCAGGGTAAACGCCACTCCGCCCTGCAGCTGGCCGCCGCTGAGGACGATCCCCTGCGGCTGGCCCATCTGCGCCAGCGAGATATCGCTCACCACCGACGGAATGAACGCCGTCGGGGCAGGCGTCGGGCTTGCCACCGGCGGAGGCAGATCCAGCGGCAGCAGATCGGCGGGCATGGTCTCTTCCCCATACAGCGGGGTAATAAACAGCGCGCTGGCCAGCAGTGCCAGCGTGGTTAAACGCCTCATACGCTGCTCTCCTCTTGCGCCGCCTTCAGCACCGCACGCTGGCGGCGGTTTTCACGGCGCGACTTCCACGTCAGCCAGAAGAGGTCAAACACGCAGCGCATAATGGTCAGCATCGAGCGGAACGGATTGTCCTGCGGGCGCGGCGGCTGGATCCACGCATCGGCGCGGGAGAGCACCACCCGTACCAGCTCGCGGCGGCGGGAGAGCGGAATATCTTCAAACATCAGGCGCACATAGGCATCGTCGGCGGCAATAGTTTTCACCGGAATGCTGATCGCTCCCGACTGCAGCAGCAGCTCAATCTCTTCGATCTCATCGCTCAGATGACGGTCGTCCGGGACGGCAACGCGGCAGCCGCCCATGGAGAGGTCAGCGGTCTCGCTGCGGGACGAGATGCCGCTGGCGTAGTGGATCAGCGCCGGGATTTTTACGTCGATGCGGATTGTTTTCCGCGTCTGGCGCGTTTCCCGGGCAACGGCGATCGCCGCCAGCAGGAAGATCAGGCTGTAGATGCCCCAGCCAACGTTAAGGGCGATAACCTTCGGATCGACGGCAAAGTGGTCATAGGCGAAGGCGCGAACGATACCCCAGACCACGGCAATCATCAGCAGGAAGGCGATCACCAGATGCGGGCGCACGACGCTGAAGTCAAAGTAGCCGACGTTGAGCAGGCCGCCCTTATCGGTCACGTTAAACTTGCCGCGCTTCGGGAAGAGCATGGTCACCACGGTGGGCAGGACGATATGGAAGGCCAGCACCAGATCGTAGATTTCTCCCCAGAAGCTGTAGCGGTAGCGCCCGTTCAGCCGCGAGTTGAGGTAGATCGACAGGAACAGGTGCGGCAGCGCATAGGCAAACACCAGGCTCGCCGAGGAGTAGATGATGTTGAGGTTAAACAGCAGGTAGGCCAGCGGCGCGGTCAAAAAGATAATGCGCGGGATGGCGAACTGGTAGTAGAGCATCGCGCTGAGGTAGCACAGGCGTTGCTGGAAGGTCAGGCCGCGACCAAACAGCGGGTTGTCGAGGCGGAAGATCTGCGTCATGCCGCGCGCCCAGCGGGTACGCTGGATGATGTGCAGCACCAGACGCTCGGTGGCAAGCCCGGCGGCCAGCGGAATATCGATAAACGCAGAGCCCCAGCCCAGACGCTGCATTTTCAGCGCGGTATGAGCATCTTCGGTCACCGTCTCTACCGCAAAGCCGCCAATCTCCTCCAGCGCGCTACGGCGGATCACCGCACAGGAGCCGCAGAAGAAGGTGGCGTTCCAGTTATCGTTACCCCGCTGGATCGGGCCATAGAACAGCATCCCTTCGTTGGGGATATTGCGGCCCACGGAGAGGTTGCGTTCAAAGGGATCCGGCGAGTAGAAGAAGTGCGGAGTCTGCACCAGCGCCAGCTTGGGATCCTTCAGGAAGCCGCCGACGGTGGCCTGCAGGAAGATACGCGTCGCGACGTGGTCGCAGTCAAAGACGCAGATCAGCTCCCCGTTGGTGAGCTTCATGGCGTGGTTAAGGTTGCCCGCTTTGGCGTGTGAGTTATCGTTACGGGTGATATACCCCACCCCAACGTCGGCGGCAAACATGGCAAACTCGCTACGCTTGCCGTCGTCGAGGATATAAATTTTCATTTTATCCTTGGGGTAATCGATGCACTGCGCCGCCAGCACGGTGTCGCGCACCACGTCCAGCGATTCGTTATAGGTGGGGACGTAGACGTCAACGGTCGGCCACAGGCTCATGTCCTCCGGCAGCGGCACGATCTCGCGCTTCAGCGGCCAGATGGTTTGCAGGTAGTTCAGCAGCAGCATTACCCAGACGTAGAGATCGGCAAGGAACAGGCCGATGCCCAAGATAGTCTCTATCTCAGAGTTAAAGTGCAGGGTCTGGGTAGCGCGAAAGTAGATATAACGCGTCGACATCAGGAACGACATCACCACCATGATCACGGAGATGCTGCGCTTTTTGCTGTAGCCCATTAAAAACAGAATGCCGATGCTGATCAGGCCAAAGAGATACTGCTTCTGGCTATCCATTGGCGTGATGACCACCAGCACGGCGGCAGGCGCCAGCGCCAGGATCAAAAGATAAAACAGGAACTTTTTCATTGTTCGCCCTGGCGAAAATTAGAATCCAGACATCTTTGGCTGGCTGTGAACGGTGCCGTCGCCGACCCTCACGCCCAGAATATTGGTCACCTTTCTGGCAATCAGCTCGATATCAAACGCCGCCGCCGAGGCCGGGCTAAAATCGAAAATTGACTGCTGGGAGGCGTTGGCCTCGATCACGCTCTCATCACGATGCACCACGCCAATCAGGCGCTCGCCCAGCCGCTGCTCCATAAAGGCAGTCACGTCGCGGCTGATCTGGCGACGGTTATCGCTCTGATTCAGCACTACGTAGTAGCCCGCCTTGCGGTTAAGCACGTCACCGGTTAACCGGTTATTTTCCACCTGCGGCAGCAGGGAGAGGGAGGCGGTATCGGCCAGCAGCGAGACCAGGTGCAGGTCGGCCAGCCGCGACAGCGCTTTTAGCGCCGGCGAGGGGCCGGGCGGGAAGTCGGCAATAATAATTAGCCCAGGGTAGTTAAGCAGGGTACTCAGACCGCGCAGCAGGAAGTGCTCATCCTGTACCAGACGCGCTTCAAAGGCTTCGCGCTGCGGTTCGGTCGCATCGCCGTAGGGCAGAACGAAGATGTTGCCGCCCGCCGAGAGCACAAACTGGCTCCAGTCGGGGGATTCAGCTGCTTTCGCTACGAAGCCGCGGCCGTCAGAGGGCGGGACGCCGAAGTGCAGGCGCAGCGCGTTCTGCACATCAAAATCAATCGCCAGCACTTTATTGCCCGCACGCGACAGCGCATAGGCCAGGTTCGCCGTCATGGTTGTTTTTCCCACCCCACCCTTTGGGGAACAGACACAGATCAACGGCATGAAGCGATCCTTTCTAACAGCGATTTCAACGGCTGGTTTTTTTCAACGGCGGGCTTCGTCTCGGCGGCTTTAGGCGCAAAGAGCTGGGAGAAATTCACGGGTGCGGCGACGGCGGGCGCGGGAGCCGGGATCGGCGCGGGCATCGGCACAGGTTCGGCTGCCGGGATCGGTGCCGCAGGCACGAGTGCAGGGGCAGCGGGCGGCGTAGCCAACTGGGCGGCAACGCTCTGAAAAATCGGTGGCGCGGCATTAGGCAGCGGAGCCGGGGCGAGCGCTGCTGGCGCAGCAAACGGCTGCTCTTTTAGAACAAAGGTATCCGCATCAACAGACTGCGGAACCGGCAGCGAGACATGGCCGCCCATCGCCAGCGCGGACTCTTCGGTCGCAGGAGAGAGCTGGTTGATAATGGCCCAGTTGCCGTAGTCATGCGCGAGGTTTTGCGACGAGAAGTCTTTAAAATCGTGTTGCTGTGTGTGAGTCTTGTCTTTAAACCTCTGCAAATCATCATAATTATTCATTTCTATGCTCATGATTTACAAATAAAAAAAAGGCCCATCACCGTGTTAACCAACGTGGCTATTCATCGGTAAGGGTCTCGAATTTTATTCTGTGTTGATACGGCAGCCGTTAGCCGTCTTCCGTATGTTTAATTATTACGTCTTTATATGACTGCTCTACGACTTTCGACCTATTTACAGCAGTAATATAAGGATTTGCGGGACACATGCTATCTGTTTTTGCCGTAAAAACCAGCAAAGCTTTAAATAGTGAATAAGCGGCAAGCAACTGGAATATAATTCTCATTTAAAGCAAATTAGACTTTGGGAAGGGGTTATTTAACGCGGTTTTTCAGCTTAATAGATTGAATAAGATAGTTCTTAATTTAATAATTAGTTACCCTGTGAAATATTTTGAAATACTTTAGCACAGGATTAGGCCACTGTTTCCGTCATGCCTGATGGCGCTACGCTTATCAGGCCTACGACGCCTTAGCCTTTAGAAATAAAAAAACCGGAGGCCAGGCTCCGGTTTTTTAAAATGGAAAATCAAACGACTCAGACAGGGTTGATTGGCTTCTCGCCATTCTCATCCTGATCTACCGCGAAGCAGGCCACCAGCTGGCCGCCGTACGATTTCAACTGCGGCTGAAGCTGGGTGCAGGGACCAAAGCGACGACGGCAGCGGGCGCTGAAGGCGCAGCCCGGCGGCGGATTCAGCGGGCTAGGCAGCTCGCCGGTCAGCTTGATACGCTCCCGACGATCGTCCGGATTCAGACGCGGCGTCGCGGAGAGCAGTGCCTGGGTGTACGGATGACGCGGATTGCTGAAAATCTGCTCCTTGGTGCCCTTCTCTACGCAGCGGCCGAGGTACATCACCATCACTTCATCGGCAATGTGCTCTACCACCGACAGATCGTGAGAGATAAACACATAGGAGAGACCCAGGTCCTGCTGCAGATCCATCATCAGGTTCAGCACCTGCGCACGCACGGAGACGTCGAGCGCCGAGACCGGCTCATCGGCAATCACCACGTCCGGATCGAGCATCAGGCCGCGGGCAATCGCAATACGCTGACGCTGGCCGCCGGAGAACATGTGCGGGTAGCGATCGTAATGCTCGGTCTTCAAGCCCACCTTCGCCATCATCGACAGCGCTTTTTCACGCAGCTCTGCTTTGCTGAGGTTGCTGTTGATCTGCAGCGGCTCTTCCAGGATCTGGCCCACTTTCTTACGCGGGTTCAGTGAACCGTAGGGGTTCTGGAAGACAATCTGAATCTTCTGCCGACGCAGCTTCTGCGCCTGCGGATCGTGCTTAAGCAGATCCTGGCCCTGATAGTAGAGCTCACCGCCGGTGGGCGTCTCAATCATGGTCAGCAGACGGCCCAGCGTGGATTTACCACAGCCGGATTCGCCCACCACCGCGAGGGTTTTCCCGCGTTCGAGAGAGAACGATACGCCGTCCAGGGCTTTTACCAGGCGCTCCGGGGCAAACAGCCCTTTCTTCACCGGGTAGTGTTTTTTCAGGTCAATAGCCTGCAACAGCACAGGGGTTGTGGCCTCATGCGTACTCATAGTTAGGCCTCCCGGCATCATCGAGTGGATAGTGACATTTTGAGCGACGTCCATTGTCCACCAGGTTCAAGCCTGGCTCTTCGACGCGGCATTTATCCGTAGCATACGGGCAGCGCGGATTGAGCAGGCAGCCGGTCGGGCGATCGTATTTACCCGGCACCACGCCTGGCAACGAGGCCAGACGCGCTTTGTCCTGGGCAAACTCAGGCAGCGCACGCAGCAGCGCCTGGGTATAGGGGTGACGCGGCGCGCGGAAGATCTCGTGCGAACTGCCAGACTCGACGACCTGGCCCGCATACATCACGATGATTTTGTGTGCCGCTTCGGCCACCAGCGCCAGATCGTGAGTAATCAGGATCAGCGCCATGTTCTCTTTCTGCTGTAGCTCCAGCAGCAGCTCAATGATCTGCGCCTGGATAGTCACGTCCAGCGCGGTGGTCGGCTCATCGGCAATCAGCAGCTTTGGCTGACAGGCGATGGCCATCGCAATCATCACGCGCTGGCTCATCCCGCCGGAGAGCTGGTGCGGATAGACGTCAAGACGCGACGCCGGGTCCGGAATGCCGACCTGGTTTAGCAGATCGATAGCCCGCTGACGACGGGTGCGTTTGCTGCCGCCCTGATGCACCTTAATGGCTTCCATAATCTGGAAGCCAACCGTGTAGCACGGGTTAAGGCTGGTCATCGGGTCCTGGAAGATCATCGCGACGTCGGCACCCACCAGGTTACGACGCTCTTTCTCCGAGATGCGCTTCAGATCCTGGCCGTTAAACTCCAGCTTCTCTGCCATCACCCGGCCTGGGAAGTCAATCAGGCCCATAATCGCCAGCGAGCTGACGGATTTACCGGAACCGGATTCCCCGACAATGCCCACCACTTCGCCCTGCTCAACGCTATAGCTTACGCGGTCTACGGCACGGAACGGTGTCCCTTCGTCGCCGAAGTGCACCGACAGTTGATCAATATTCAATAACGCCATTCTCGTGCCTCTTACTGCTTCAGTTTGGGATCGAGCGCATCACGCAGACCGTCACCCATCAGGTTAAATGCCAGCACCGTCAGCAGGATCGCCAGACCCGGGAAGGTCACGACCCACCAGGCACTCTGTGCGAACTGCAATACGTCGGAGAGCATGGTGCCCCACTCCGGCGTTGGCGGCTGCGCACCCATGCCAAGGAAGCCAAGGGCGGCCATATCGAGAATGGCGTTAGAGAAGCCGAGCGACGCCTGAACGATCAGCGGCGCAAGGCAGTTGGGTAAAATATTGACGAACATCTGGCGCATCGCACCCGCCCCCGCCACGCGCGAGGCGGTAACGTAGTCGCGGTTGACCTCAACCAGCACGGCGGCACGCGTTAAGCGCACGTAGTGCGGCAGCGCCACGAAGGTCAGCGCCAGCGAGGCGTTGACGATCGACGGGCCGAAGATAGCCACCAGCACCAGCGCCAGCAGCAGACTCGGCAGCGCCAGCATGATATCGACCACGCGCATGATGATGTTATCAACGAGGCCGCCGAAGTAGCCCGCCACCAGACCGAGCACGACGCCCATGATCAGCGACAGGACCACCACCAGACAGCCCACCAGCAGTGACAGGCGTGCACCGTACATCAGACGCGACATCACGTCGCGGCCCACGTCGTCGGTACCAAGGATGTGCGCCCAGCTACCGCCTTCCTGCCACACGGGCGGCGACAGCAGCGAATCACGGAACTGATCCGCCGGGTTATACGGGGCAATCCAGTTGGCAAAAATGGCAATAATAAGCACCACCACCACGTACACCAGGCCCACAACTGCGCCTTTGTTGCGTTTGAAGTAGTGCCAGAACTCCTGCATCGGCGTCATTGGCACCGGTGCAGAGACAACTTTATCTTGAGTAACTTGTGACATGATGGCCCCTTACTTCTTATGCCGAATACGCGGGTTCACCACGCCATAGAGCAGATCGACCAGCAGGTTGACGAGGATGATCATCGTCGCTACCAGCAGTACCCCACCCTGCACCACCGGATAGTCGCGGCGTTGCAGCGCGTCAATCAGCCAGCGGCCCAGTCCCGGCCAGGAGAAGATGGTTTCGGTCAGGATTGCCCCGGCCAGCATCGTTCCCACCTGCAGGCCGATAACGGTCACCACCGGCAGCATGGCGTTACGCAGGGCGTGAACGATAATCACGCGCATGCGGGTCAAGCCCTTGGCGCGGGCGGTACGGATGTAGTCTTCACCCAGCACCTCCAGCATCGCTGAACGGGTCATACGAACGATGACCGCCAGCGGGATCGTGCCCAGCACGATCGCAGGCAGGATCATATGCGCCAGCGCATCGATAAAGTTGCCCTCTTCGCCCCAGATGGCGGTGTCGATCAGCATAAAGCCGGTGAGCGGATTGCTGTCGTCGAGGAAGACCATATCGCTGACGCGCCCGGAAACGGGGGTCAGGTTGAGCTGCACCGAGACCAGCATGATCAGCATCATGCCCCACCAGAAGATCGGCATGGAGTAGCCGGTCAGGGCCAGACCTACGGCGGTGTGGTCAAAAATGGAACCGCGCTTCACGGCGGCGAGCACGCCCACCGGAATACCCACGGCCACGGCAAAAATCATGGCGCAGACACCGAGCTCCAGCGTCGCTTGAAAACGCGGCACGAACTCTTCCCACACCGGAAGACGGCTTTTCAGTGAAATCCCTAAGTCGCCGTGCAAAACGCCCCAAACGTAGTTGACGTACTGCTGCCACAGCGGCTTGTTGAGGCCCAGCTCAGCTAACAGCTGCGCATGGCGCTCGGGGGAGATACCACGCTCACCCGCCATGATCATCACCGGGTCACCGGGGATCATATGGACAAAGGCAAAGGTGAGAAGGGTGATACCGATAAACGTCGGGATAACTAATCCCAGACGTCGGAGGATGAACTGCAACATAACCCGGATTCTCTCTGATGACGCACGCCCAGTGACGTGACGTCTGTATTGCTCACAAATCTAACGCCGGGTGGCGCTACGCTTACCCGGCCTACACTCGTAGGCCCGCGCAAGCGTAGCGCCGCCGGGCATGGGGTGCAGTCGCACCCCTTACGCTTTTTATTATTCGACAGACACGTTTTCGAAGTGGTGTTTGCCTAATGGATCAACAACGTAGCCTTTCACCTCTTTACGCACTGGCTCGTACACGGTGGAGTGAGCGATGATCAGCGCCGGAGCCTGATCGTGCATCACCACCTGAGCCTGTTTGTAGAGCTCAATACGCTTGTTGTGATCGTCCGCAGCGCGTGCCGGCTGGATCAGATCTTCAAACGGCTTGTAGCACCAGCGAGAGTAGTTAGAGCCTTGTTTTGCCGCATCGCAGCTGAACAGGGTGGCGAAGAAGTTGTCCGGATCCCCATTGTCCCCGGTCCAGCCCATCATCACTGCCTGGTGCTCGCCTGCTTTAGCACGCTTCAGGTACTCGCCCCACTCGTAGGTGACGATTTTGGCCTGCACGCCAATCTTCGCCCAGTCAGCCTGAATCATCTCAGCCATACGGCGAGCGTTCGGGTTGTATGGACGCTGTACCGGCATTGCCCACAGCTCAACGGTGAAGCCTTTATCCTGACCGGCTTCTTTCAGCAGCTGCTTCGCCTTCTCTACGTCGTAACTATAATCCTTAACGTCGTCGTTATAGCCCCACATGGTCGGCGGGATCAGGTTTTTCGCCGCGGTGCCCGCGCCCTGGTAAACGGCCTTGATGATCGCCTCTTTGTTGACCGCATAGGTCAGCGCCTGGCGTACTTTCACATCATCAAACGGTTTTTTCTCGGTGTTGAAAGAGAGGTAGCCCACGTTCAGGCCCGCCTGCTCCATCAGGGTCAGGTTTTTATCCTGCTTCATACGCGCGATGTCAGCCGGGTTCGGATACGGCATGACCTGGCACTCGTTTTTCTGCAGTTTTGCATAGCGTACAGAGGCATCAGGCGTGATGGAGAAGACCAGACGGTCGATCTGCGGCTTGGTGCCCCAGAAGCCTTCAAACGCTTTGTACAGGATGCGGGAGTCTTTCTGGTACTGCAGCAGCTGGAACGGACCGGTACCGATTGGGTTGAGGTCCACTTTCTCCGGCGTGCCGGCTTTCAGCATGTTATCTGCATACTCTTTGGACATGATAGACGCGAAGTCCATCGCCAGGTCAGCCAGGAACGGGGCTTCCGGACGCGAGAGAATAAACTGAACGGTATGATCGTCCACTTTTTTCACTTCGCTAATCAGGTCCGGCAGGCCCATGCCTTCGAAGTATTCGTAGCTGCCGCCAGAGACTTTATGGTACGGGTTGTTCGCGTTTTTCTGACGGTCGAAGGAGAACACAACGTCGTCAGCGGTAAGCTCACGCGTCGGTTTAAATTCTTTATTGTCCTGCCATTTTACGCCCTGACGCAGATGGAAGGTGTAGGTCTTACCGTCTTCGCTGACGTCCCACTTCTCAGCCAGGCCCGGGATGACTTCGGTGGTACCGATTTTGAACTCAACCAGACGGTTATAGATAGGTACTGAGCTGGCATCGTAGGTTGTACCAGACGTAAAGAGCTGCGGGTTAAACCCCTCCGGCGAGCCTTCAGAACAGTAAACCAGGGTTTTTGCCTGCACACTTGCTGCGACAGTCAGAGCCACCAGGCTGAGACCAAGCTTCAGCATCCCTGACTTCTTCAAGGAAATACTCATTATTCTGCTCCAATGTGATATGTGTTGTTTACCCGTTGCAGCGGGTATAACCGACAAACCTTTATTTATTTTTTACCGGTCTGGTCGGCGGTGCCCAAAGGCAGCTTAAGGGGAGGTGATTCCTTTCAAAAGGTTGACTGAGTTGCAGTGCAGATTCTCCGTGAAATGCCCCTCATGCCCTACAATCTGTCAACAGAATGTCAAAACGTCAATACAGGTAACCGGGTTTTACATCGAAGGTGAGAATTAACAAACAAAGCGTAAAAAAAGCGCAATCCGCTATTTCCAGCAGAGAAATTTGTGCTATGGCCTGGATGGCAGAACGATTAACTCCTCAGACCATCTGAACCAGCGTTTTACATTAGCAAATATTGTGAAAAAATTCTGACAGGATGATGAATATCTGAGCTATTAATACCGCGAACGTTAAAACGCACAGCGGAAAATGCTGCATTAGTCATAAGCAACGCGAAAAAAGATTCATCTATGTATAAATAAATACAATGGAATATGTCACAAAACGGTTAACAAACGACGTGAAAAGCCGGCGGGATATAACGCCCGGCGGCGCAAGCTTGCCGGGCCTACCGAGTGCACGGTTTTGCACTTGTAGGCCGGGTAAGGCGGAGCCGCCACCCGGCGAAAACGATGCAGACCAGAGCAGGGAGTTCAGCCAGGCACAAATGCAAAAAGCCTGACCGTAAGGTCAGGCTTTTCAAATTTGGTCGGTGATAGAGGATTACTCGTCACTTTGTGACTCGCCCTTCGGGCCGTTGCTGGCGCAACGTTCCCTCGCGCTGCTCGGGTCGAACCTCCCTGCCCCCGGAGGTTCTCATCCTCATGGGCACAAATGCAAAAAAGCCTGACCGTAAGGTCAGGCTTTTCAAATTTGGTCGGTGATAGAGGATTCGAACCTCCGACCCCTTCGTCCCGAACGAAGTGCGCTACCAGGCTGCGCCAATCACCGAATGCGGGGCGCATCTTACTGCTGGCAACCCCAAGCGTCAATCCCTTATTCTAAAAAAGCCCTTCGATCGGTGAGAAACTCACCGTCTTAGTTCGCTTTTGCAGTCTTGTCCGGCACTCGACACCAGTTGTTGTTCTGGTTGATCCCGCCGTCCGGCGAGGTGTAGCCCAGACAGCCCATAATGGTGTCATACAGCTCAACGTGACGGCGTGGCACCTTCATCGCCGCCTGCTGCTTGAGCTGGGCAAACATCTTCGCTTTCTCCGGGTTCTCCAGATACTTGTCAGACATCCACACCATCATCGGCACGCGGAACTGCTCTGGCGGGGCCATATTGCGCGGCGTACCGTGCAGGTGCTCATGCTCGTTGATCGACTCACCGTGGTCGGCGGCGTAAAAGACGATCGCCTTCTTATCCCGCACCTGATCGATAACCTTGGTAATAAAGCTGTCGACGTAGGTAACCGAGTTGTCATAGGCGTTGATCAGCTCCTGCTTGCTGCACTCCTTATCAATGCCCACACACTCCGGGGTCCACTGCGCATAGCTGCGCGGATAGCGCTGCACATAGTTGTAGTGCGACCCTTTGGTATGCAGCACAATCAGATGCTTACCGGTTGGGTTGTTCTGCAACGCAATATTGGTCTCATCCAGCAGCAGCATGTCGTCCACATGCTTGCCCCGGTTGCGCGGCTCAGCGCCGATCTGCTCGCGGTAGCTGATGTTGTCTGCCATGGTGTTGCTGTAGAACCACATCTCGCTCTGCATCGCATAGAGATCCGAAGCGAAGCCGAGCTGCTTGAGTACCGCAAAGATATTCTGCTCCTTCAGGGTACGCTGTGGATTCTCATCCGCCCCGCCCTGCCGGACAAACATACAGCGCAGCGAGAGCTTGGTCGCCGTATCGCAGGAGTAGCCGCGGAACGCCGCCAGGTTCTTCTCCTGAGCAAGCTTAGGCGTGGTGTTACGCTCGTAGCCGAAGATACCCATATGATCCCAGCGGGTGGTCTCACCGATGATAAAGATCACGGTGGTATCCTCCAGGTCTTTAGGCGGTACATAGGTGAACTTCGTTGCCGGGTTCATCAGCGACTTGTTGTCCGAAGACTCATCTACCTGCGCCCAGGCGTAAAGCCCCAGCGCCGACAGCCAGTTGGACGGCAGATAGGAGTTCGCCACTACGCCGCCGTAGCTCGGCATATCCACGCCGGTGCTGCGTTCGACCTTCTTCTGCTGCATATCCATCAGACGGATCGGCCCCCAGACCATCAGCCCGGCCAGGATCACCAGCGTCACGCTGCGCAGGCGCTGTCCTGGCGTGCGCAGCTGGCGCAGCAGGGTATAGCGGCAGCGGTTGCTCCAGATAAACAGCAGCGGCAGCGCGCTGACGGCCACCAGCCAGATCACAAAGTGCAGGCCCACCACCTCTTTCGAGAGGTCGATATCCGTGGTCATCACCGAGGCAATGATGCCGTAGCCAATCACCACGTTCAGGAAGGTCATGTAGTAGCTGGCCCCGGCGGAGAACAGCACCAGCAGGGTGGCCAGCACGCGCCAGGCACGGCGGCCCAGCAGCGAAAGCACACGCAGTAAAAAGAAGGTGATCAGTACCGTGCCGAAGAGCTCAATCGCCACGGCGCAGGCTTTGGAAAAGGTAAAATCTTGTGCATAGCTGTCAAAGCGGCGGAAGAAGACGGCGCAGTTCATAAACAGGCCGATGTATAACGCCAGCAAGAAGCTAAGCCTCTGCTGCGTCATGATTTTGATATATCTCATGCAAGCTGCCCTGTAAAAAGGGAATCAATAAAAGCACCTACATACTGTGTCTTTCACCAGCAGGCAGGTTAATAGAGTGCGATGGAAGTCAAACCAGGTAACTTCTTAAAGCGCGGGATAGTAGACCACAAGGCTTCAAAAAAGTGTCATGGGGAATGTGATCCGGTCGGATATTTACAAAAATATGACCGGATCGAGAGAGGCAGAAAAAAGATTAAGAGGTGATGACGTTCAGGGTAACGTCGATGTTATCGCGGGTGGCGTTAGAGTACGGGCAAACAACATGCGCCTTCTGTACCAGCTCTTCCGCTTCCTGACGGTCCATGCCCGGCAGGTGAATATCCAGCTGGGCCTCAATACCAAAACCGGTCGGGATCGGTCCGATACCTACCTGCCCTTCTATATAGGCATCCTGTGGAATTTTCTTCTGCTCTTGCGAGGCGACGTGCTTCAGTGCGCCAAGGAAGCAGGCCGAGTAGCCTGCTGCAAACAGCTGCTCCGGGTTGGTCGCTTCGCCACCTGCCCCGCCCATCTCTTTGGGTACGCCGAGTTTAATATCCAGCACGCCATCAGACGAGACAGCGCGGCCATCACGGCCGCCGGTTGCTTTTGCTTTCGCGCGGTAAACCACTTTTTCTAAAGACATAGGGTGACTCCTTTTTGTTGGAAGCGCTAATCACTAAAGATAGTCGCTGTCACCCGTCCCGGGAGGATTACCGCACGAAAAGCCCTTAGGCATGTACCTGTTTGTACACTTTGCTCTGCGGCTGGCGAATGGTGGTAGAGAGCGCCAGAGAGACGATCAGCAGGGCAAAAATCACGCAGAAGGTGATGAAGAAACCACCGAACAGCGAGGCGATAATCGAGCCGCAGATGCTGCCGATACCGAAGCCTAAGTAGATCACGCCGTAGTTTTTCGCCAGGTTGTTCAGGCCGAAGAATTCGCTTACCAGCGACGGGAACACGGTGATGGTGCCGCCGAAGTTAAAGGCGACGCAGGCGATGGCGGCGAAGAAGGTCATCGCATTGAGCGGAGCAAACAGCAGCGCGGCCATGCCCACCAGCGAAACCACCTGGCCGAGGGTAATCACCCGGATACGAGCAATCTTGTCAGAGAGGATACCCAGCACCAGACGACCCGTCAGGTTCGCGATAGCAATCACCGTGACCGCGTTGGCTGCGGTAGCCATATCCAGATGCACCATGCCCTGGGCGATATCTTTTGCCACGCCAATGACATACAGGCCGCTCATGCAGGCGGTCAGGAACATCACCGCCAGCATCCAGTACTGCGGTTTACGCATTGACTGTGCAAGGGTGAAGTCGTTTTCAACCACGCCGTTGGTCATGGTGACTTTCTGCTGCGGTGCGTCTTTCATCAGCATCGCGCCGAACAGGATCATACCCATCACGATTGCGCCCCAAATCATAAAGGTGCTCTCCAGGCCAACGGTCGCCAGCAGCTGGCTGTCGATAAACTTGAAGCCGAGGCTGCCAAGCCCGTAGGAGCCAATGGCGAAGGCCGAGATCAGCCCTTTACGCTCCGGGAAGTATTTTACGCAGTTGGAGAGGGTCAGCAGGTAGCCTGCGCCATCGGCCAGGCCGACCAGCACGCCGGCGCTGAGCCAGAGCATCATCAGGTTGTTCGCATGCGCGGTGAGCATTAAGCCAACGCCCAGCAGGACGCCGGAGGCCATCGTGACGCGCTTAACGCCAAAACGCTCCTGCAGCTTCCCGGCTACCGACGAGGAGATCGCCAGGCCCAGGCTGAGCAGACCAAAGGAAAAGGCGACCTGGCTTACCGGCTCATCGAGCTTGTCTGCCAGGGCGCTGTTAAACAGGCTCCATGTGTAGACCGATCCTAAAGCAAACTGGGTGATGATGGTGCCGACCAGGGTTAGCCAGCGGGTGCGATTTGCGGTTGATGTGTTCATGGCAGTCTTCCTGCATAAGGAAATTAAGAAACTCTCTGCCGTCAACGATAGCGAAGCGCATTTCATGCCGGGTGAAAAAAGGCATGAAATGCAGCAAGGAGGGAATGAAATGCCTTGGAGAGGGAATGAATAGCAGCGCCATTTTCAGTCGCTGCGTTTTTTAGCGCATAAGTTAGTGCGTACTATCGCGGCCAGGCGCGCCAGCCGTGTAGTTTAAATGTTAATCAGTTGTTTGAAACAGGTATTAAAAACGGGCGCTCACGCCCATGCTGTAGAGATAGTTCTGCCCAGTCACGTCGTTCTCTGACTGCGACATAGAGGCGTAGGCTGCCATATGCGGATTAAGCAGCATATCCGCACCAAAGGTGACGTCCATCCAGTTGCCATACTGGCTGGAAGCAGAGAGACGATTGAGGCCCGACTGGCTCTTCCACTGATTTTCGCCAAACTGCTGGTTATAGCTAACCTGTGCCCACGAACGGAGATCGCCAAAGTGGCTGTCTACCCGCCAGCCCACGGAGCTGACGCTGGCATGCCACAGCGGATCGCTAAACTGCAAATTGGCTGGGCTATCGCCAAACTCATTGAACATCGTTGAGGTTGAACTGTCGTAATGCCAGACCGCTACCGGCCCGGTGGTGACGCTGTGAGCCAGTGGAAAATTCCACCCCATGCTCATCGTACTTGTGGCGTCGAGTGGGTTATCATCGGGCAGGTTAAAGGCTGCACCAGGCAGGTTCTGTCCCGACCGGATACGCTCCTCCAGAATATCGTCATAGCGTGGTTGGTGATCGCTATCCCATGTATAGCGATCGGCCGTATTACTTTCCGGGTCGATCACGATATATTCCTGCTGCCAGGCATTCGCCGTGTGGCAGAAAAACACGCAAACAGACGCTAACGCCAGGCGGCGGCCACTGAATTTTTTAGTGTTCATCAATGCGACTCCAGAAGAGAGCCGAATTCGGCATTATTGTTATCGTTCTTGGTGGGCTTAAGACCCTGTATTAAATATTGTCTCTTTACCAGGCACGTCAAGCCAGCGGCAGTGATTTCTTTTGTGATTCACAGCAACAAAGGGAGCGGAATATGCAACGTTGTGGCTGGGTCAGTCAGGACCCGTTGTACATCGACTATCACGACAGGGAGTGGGGCGTTGCGCAAACCGACGACCAAAAGCTGTTTGAGATGATCTGCCTTGAAGGCCAGCAGGCCGGACTCTCATGGATCACGGTGCTGAAAAAGCGGGAAAACTACCGCCGCTGCTTCCATCATTTCGATCCGCAGCGGGTGGCGGCGATGCAGGAGGCGGACGTCGAGCGCCTGATGCAGGATGCAGGCATTATTCGGCATCGGGGGAAAATCCAGGCCATTATCGGCAATGCCCGCGCTTATCTGGCGATGGCGGAGGGCGGCGAGTCCTTTAGCGAGTTTGTCTGGTCCTTTGCCGGGCACCCACCGCGCGTGACCCAGGCGGCCACCCTCAGCGAAATCCCCACCTCTACCCCGGAATCGGATGCCCTCTCAAAGGCGCTGAAAAAACGCGGCTTTAAGTTTGTCGGCACTACCATCTGCTACTCGTTTATGCAGGCCTGCGGCCTGGTCAACGATCACATTACCGGCTGTTTCTGCCATCCAGGAGGCGAGGATGATCCACGAATGGCATCGTAAAGATAGCGCTCCGCTGCTGCGGCTGTGGCTGGAGAGCACCACCTTTGCCCACCCCTTTATCCGGAAGAGCTACTGGCAGGAGAGCATCCCCATGGTGCGGGATGTCTACCTCGCCAACGCTACTACCTGGGTATGGGAGGACAGCGCGGGGCTACAGGGGTTTGTTAGCGTGATGGATGCGCGCTTTGTCGGCGCGCTCTTTGTCCGCCCCGCCGCCATCGGCAGGGGCATTGGCCGGGGGCTGCTGGAGCATGTCATGCAGCGCCACCCCCAGCTCAGCCTGGAGGTGTACCAGAAGAACACCCGGGCGGTGCACTTCTACCATGCCTGCGGGTTCCGGATTGAGGATTGCGCATGGCAGGATGAAACGCAGCACCCGACGTGGATCATGAGCTGGCAGGCGGATCAAACGCCGTAAGCGTCAGCGCCGGACCGGTATACTTCTCTACCCATGCCAGGGCGGTATTGCCCGCGCAGCCGTTGCCCAGCCGCGAGGTGGGAAGATCCCTGGTCAGCACGTTGACCGCGCCGTTTTTACAGATGCCTCCCGCCGCCGGGTCGAGATCCGGCCAGCCACCTTCATGAATGCAGATCACCCCAGGGCGAATGCCCTCGGTCACGACCGCGCCCGCCAGCACCTGCCCGCGTCCGTTCCACACGCGCACCACGTCGCCGGCAACAATCCCGCGCGCCTGCGCATCCTGTGGATGCAGGGTGATGGGTTCACGCCCGGCCACCGCGTACCGCTCGCGCAGTTCGCTGTAGCTCAGCTGACTGTGCAGACGGTGCGCCGGATGCGCCGACAGCACCTGCAATTGCCCGTGTTCCGCGTTGCCGTGCCACTCCACCGGCGCAAGCCACATCGGGTGTGGCGGGCAGTCGGCGTAGCCGTATCCAGCAATGCGCTTCGAGTAGATCTCGATCTTACCGCTGTCGGTTTTCAACGGATTCGCCTGCGGATCGCGGCGGAAGTCGGCAAAACGGATGAAGCGCGCGTTCTGCTCGTTCTCCGGCATCTCAATCAGCTGGTTGGCTTCCCAGAACTCAGCAAACGGCGGCAGGGTCACGCCTTGGCTCGCGCCGCGTTGGCTAGCGATCTCATAGAAAGTTTCCAGCCATTGCAGATCGGTTTTGCCCTCGGTAAAGCGCGCCCGGCCCCCCTCTTCCCAGCGCTCGCTCAGGTCGGCGAAGATCGCCAGATCGTCCCGGGCTTCGTCCTGCGGGGCCACGACCTGCTTCATCGGCACCAGATGCTGGTTGCTGTAGTCGCCGGTCATGGTGAGATCGTTACGCTCAAAGGAGGTCGTCGCGGGCAGGACAATATCCGCATGTTTCGCGGCGGCGGTCCAGTAGCACTCGGAGATCACCACCAGCTCCGGCTTCTGCCAGGCGCGGATTAGCCGGTTGGTGTCCTGGTGATGGGTAAAGTTTGCCCCGCCCGCCCACCAGATAAAACGAATGTCCGGGAAGTGCCTGTCCATGCCGTTGTGCTGGTACGCCCCGCCGGGGTTCTCTAGCGCCTCGACGATGCGCGCCACCGGGATCTTGTCGACTGCATCTACGCCGCCCTGCACGCTGCCCTGCATCGAGGCCAGTACCGCCGCCCGCCGCGTCGGGTTTCCGCCGTTCGCAAAGTGGTAGGAGAGGCCAAAGCCGCCGCCAGGGGTGCCGATCTGCCCCAGCATCGCCGCGAGGGTGACCAGCATCCAGTGCTTCTGCTCGCCATACTGCTGACGCTGCATCCCCCAGCCGGACATCAGCATGGTGGTGTTTTCATGGAACAGCTGCGCGAGCTCGCGGATTTTCTCCGCCTCAATGCCGCAAATTGCTGCCGCCCACTCGGCGCTTTTCGCTACGCCGTCGCTCTCGCCGCTCAGGTAAGCGGCAAAGACCTCATAGCCCTCGGTGCAGCGCGCCAGGAAGTCGCTGTCCTGCCAGCCGTTCTCCAACAGGGTATGAGCGATGCCGAGCATCAGCGCCACGTCGGTCCCCATATGCGGGGCGATCCACTCCATGCTTTCGCCGAAGAAGTCGACCGTCTCCGATCGCATAGGATCGATGCAGATCAGCCGCTTGCCGCTGCGCCGCAGCCGATCAAAGAAGGCGATGCCCTGCTCATCCGAGGCGTTCCAGGCAATTTTAAGGGTATTGAGCGGGTTAGCGCTCCACAGCACCACTACTTCACTGTGCTCCAGCACCAGCGGCCAGCTGGTCTGCTGCTGATAGACCTCGTTGCCGCCGACGACGTAGGGCATGATCGCCTGCGCCGCGCCGGTGGAGTAATCCCCCAGGTGACCGGTATAGCCGCCAGCAAGACTCATATAACGCTGCAGCAGCGTCGCCGCCTTATGCAGCACGCCGTTGGAGCGCCAGCCGTAGGAGCCAGCAAAGATAGATGACGGACCGTAGCTGTCGCGAATGCGCTTGTGCTGGGTGTGGATCAGATCCAGCGCTTCGTCCCAGCTGACGCGCACAAACTCATCCTGGCCGCGAACGCCCTGCGGGCTGTCTGGCGAGGCGAGAAAGCCTTTGCGTACCATGGGAAAACGCACCCGGGTCTTACTGTGAACCTGGTCGCGCACCGCCGTCTGGAGCGAGTTCGGATGGGCGGTCGGCAGCGCGCCACGTGAGTTCAGAACCTGTACGCCATCGGTTTCAACCAGCATCGGCCCCCAGTGGGCCGCGGTCAAAATCGTTTTAATCGTTGTGTTTGCCAAAGCGCGTGCTCTCCGGTCATAGATGCAGGTGTGATGACCCTTTATACAGGCCATTCAATGTTATTTACAAAATTCGGATTCTTTCCGGAAATTTTCACCCTATTCAGGCGTCATAATCAACCACCACCTTGCAGTGGCTTAGAACGAAAACGTATTTAAGGATAAACAATGAAAAAACGCGTCATTATGATTGCCGCTGCGGTATGCGGTGCCATGGCAATTTCTGGCTGTACGACTAACCCCTACACCGGCGAACGTGAAGCAGGCAAATCTGGCATCGGCGCGGGCATCGGCTCGCTGGTCGGTGCAGGCGTAGGCGTCCTCTCCTCCTCGAAGAAAGATCGCGGTAAAGGTGCGCTGATTGGCGCAGCGGCAGGCGCGGCCCTCGGCGGCGGGGCAGGCTACTATATGGACGTGCAGGAAGCCAAACTGCGCGAGAAAATGCAGGGAACTGGCGTGAGCGTGACGCGAAATGGCGACAACATCGTACTTAACATGCCGAACAACGTTACCTTCGACAGCAGCAGCGCGACCCTGAAACCGGCGGGTGCTAACACCCTGACCGGCGTGGCGATGGTACTGAAAGAGTATCCGAAAACGGCGGTGAACGTGGTGGGCTACACCGACAGCACCGGTGGCAAGGATCTCAACATGCGTCTGTCACAGCAGCGCGCCGACTCAGTTGCCAGCTCGCTGATTACCCAGGGCGTAGACGCGACCCGCCTGCGTACCAGCGGCATGGGCCCGGCGAACCCGATCGCCAGCAACAGCACCGAAGAGGGCAAGGCGCAGAACCGCCGCGTCGAGATCACCCTCAGCCCAACGTCCTAACGTTTATATTTCTCTTCCATGCCCGGTAAGCGCTAGCGCCACCGGGCAAATAACTTGCTTAGGCCGATTTTCTCGCTAAGGTGTTCTCACTAAAGCCAGGGAAATCAGCGATGAGCAAATTACCACGCCCCACCATCAGCGATGTCGCAAAAGCGGCGAAAACCGGTAAAACCAGCGTGTCGCGCTATCTGAACGGCGAGCAAAACCTGCTCTCTGAGGATCTGCGCCTGCGCATAGAGCACGCCATTGCCGCCCTCGACTACCGTCCCAGCCTGATGGCGCAGGGTCTCAAACGCGGCCGCACCCGCCTGATTGGCCTGATCATCGCCGACATCACCAACCCCTACTCCGTTAACGTGCTCAGCGGCATCGAGGCCGCCTGCCGGGAGAAGGGCTTTACGCCGCTGGTCTGTAATACCAACAACGAGCTGGACCGGGAGCAGCACTACCTGGATCTGCTCCGCAGCTATCAGGTAGAGGGGATCGTGGTCAATGCCGTCGGGATGCGGGAGGAGGCACTAAACCGCCTGCAGCAGTCGGCGCTGCCGATGGTGCTTATCGATCGCAAAATCCCTGATTTCGCCTGCGATGTGGTGGGGCTGGATAATACCCAGGCCGCCACCACCGCCACCGAGCACCTGATCCAGCAGGGCTTTGAGGCGCTGCTGTTTCTCAGCGAGCCGCTGGGCACGGTCAATACCCGCCGCGAGCGCCTGAGCGCCTTCCGCGCGACGCTGGCCCGCTATCCCGGCGTGGTGGCCGAGAGCGCCGAGACGGTGCTGCACGAGGCGGCGCAGATCGATAACACCCTGCGGCAGTTCCACGCCCGCCATCGCGGGATGCGTAAAGCGGTGATCTCTGCCAACGGCGCGTTAACCCTTCAGGTGGCCCGCTCGCTCAAGCGCATCGGCCTGCACTGGGGCAGCGACATTGGTCTGCTTGGCTTTGACGAGCTGGAGTGGGCCGAGCTGGCGGGCGTCGGCATTACCACCCTCAAGCAGCCCACCTGGCAGATTGGCTACGCTGCCGTTGAGCAGGTGGTGCGCCGCATCGACGGCAGTGATAATACCGTGCGCGAGCAGCTCTTCTCAGGCGAGCTGATTGTGCGCGGCTCAACGTCTCTTTAACAACCTTCGTGACGACGATCATGCTTTAGCGACAGCGAACTTTTCTTTGGAACCGGTTCCATCTAGCGTTAAGACAAGAGTTAACGCTGGAGTGCCAGATGGAAAGAAAAATTATCGTTGTCACCGCCGCCTACGGCCATGACCGCCTGAACCAGTTGGGCGGCCAGGCGGCGGTGCTTCCCTTTATCGCTAACGGCGGTGCAGACGGAGTCGAGATCCGCCGGGAGCTGTTTAGCCCGCAGGAGCTGGAGAGCCTACCCACGCTGGCTGCAACTATTGCGAAACACGGTCTGCTGGCCTGCTACTCCGCGCCGGAGCCGCTCTGCCTGCCCGACGGCACGCTGAACCCGCTGCTGCCAGCGCTGTTGCAGGAGGCCCACGCCCTTAACGCCCTGTGGCTGAAAGTCTCCCTCGGCCATTTCCAGCGCAAATCGACCCTTGAACCGCTGCGCGCCCTGCTGGCCGAAAGCGGTATGGCGCTGGTGGTTGAGAACGATCAGACCGAGTGCGGGAAAATCGCCCCGATGCAGCGCTTCAGCGCCGCCTGCAAGGTGCTCAATCTCCCCGTGACGCTGACCTTTGATATGGGCAACTGGCTGTGGGTAGACGAGTCCCCGGAAGAGGCCGCGCGCCTGCTGGCCCCTGCCGTGAGCTATGTGCATGTGAAGGCTGCCCAGGCCCATCATTTCCACTGGCGCGCCGTGCCGCCAGACCATGACGATCCGCGCTGGCAGGCGCTGCTTGACGCCCTGCCCGCCGACGCACCGCGCGGTATTGAATTCCCTCTTGAAGGGCGCGATCTGACCGCCGTCACGCGCCGCTACGTCACCTGGTTACGCGAGGAGTTTCATCATGCATAACGCCCTGGATGTCATCACCATTGGCGAAGCGATGGCGATGTTTGTGGCCACCGAGCCGGGCGAACTGGCCGAGGCCGATGCCTTTATCAAACGCATTGCAGGCGCGGAGCTTAACGTCGCCACCGGCCTCGCCCGCCTGGGGCTTAACGTCAGCTGGGTTAGCCGCGTCGGATCCGACAGCTTTGGCCGCTTCGTGCTGAGCTCGCTAAAAAAAGAGAATATCAATAGCGAAAGCGTCACCGTGGATGCGCGCTATCCCACTGGTTTTCAGCTGAAATCGCGGGCGGAAAATGGAACCGATCCCATTGTGGAGTACTTCCGCAAAGGCTCTGCCGCCAGCCATCTCTCCTGCGATGACTTCGATGCAGCCACCTTTACTCGCGCCCGCCATCTGCATTTGAGCGGCGTGGCGGCGGCGCTGTCAGCCAGCGCTTACGATCTTCTGGATCATGCGGCAAGCACCATGAAGGCGCAGGGAAAAACGATCTCTTTCGATCCGAACCTGCGTCCGGTGCTGTGGAAAAGCGAAGCGGAGATGGTTGAAAAGCTAAACCGCCTCGCCTTCCAGGCCGACTGGGTTCTGCCAGGCTTGAAGGAGGCTGCCATCCTTACAGGTCAAAGCACGCCGGAGGCGATGGCGGACTTTTATCTGGAGCGAGGCGTTAAAGCGGTTGTGATTAAAACCGGTGCCGACGGGGCATGGTTCAAAACCGCCGCCGGTGAGCAGGGCGCGGTTGCCGCCGTCAGAGTAGATAACGTTGTCGATACCGTTGGCGCAGGAGATGGCTTCGCCGTTGGGGTGATCAGCGCCCTGCTGGAGGGAAAAAGCTTCCCGCAGGCGGTGGCACGCGGGAATAAGATTGGCTCGCTGGCGATTCAGGTTCCCGGCGACAGCGAAGGCTTACCGACGCGGGCGCAGCTCGCAGAAACGTTCTAATTACAGATCCTCTGTACCCTACAAACAGAGGCAGCATAAACCTCAACATTCGAGGCAAGCCTATGAAAAGTTCGACCAATGCAGCTAAACGCTGGCTGTACATTATGCCGATTATATTTATCACCTACAGCCTGGCCTACCTTGACCGAGCCAACTTCAGCTTCGCGTCCGCTGCGGGTATTAACGAGGATCTGGGCATTACCAAAGGCATCTCATCGCTGCTTGGTGCGCTCTTCTTCCTCGGCTACTTCTTCTTCCAGATCCCCGGTGCGCTGTATGCCGAACGCCGCAGCGTTCGTAAGCTGATCTTTATCTGCCTGATCCTGTGGGGGGCGTGCGCCTCGCTGACCGGCGTGGTCAATAATATCCCGATGCTGGCCGCCATTCGCTTTATTCTGGGCGTGGTGGAGGCGGCGGTAATGCCAGCGATGCTGATCTACATCAGCAACTGGTTTACCAAATCCGAGCGCTCGCGGGCCAACACCTTCCTGATCCTCGGCAACCCGGTTACGGTGCTGTGGATGTCGGTGGTTTCCGGCTATCTGATCCAGTCCTTCGGCTGGCGTGAAATGTTCATTATTGAAGGCGTTCCGGCCATCATCTGGGCCTTCTGCTGGTGGGTGCTGGTAAAAGACAAGCCGGAGCAGGTGAAGTGGCTGGCGGACGATGAAAAGGCCGCGTTAAAAGCACAGCTGGAGAAAGAGCAGGAGGGCATCAAGGCGGTACGTAACTATGGCGAAGCCTTCCGCTCGCGCAACGTTATCCTGCTCTGCATGCAGTACTTCGCCTGGAGCATTGGCGTGTACGGTTTCGTGCTGTGGCTGCCGTCGATTATCCGCAGCGGCGGCGCAAACTTAGGCATGGTAGAAGTGGGCTGGCTCTCCTCTGTTCCTTACCTGGCCGCAACTATCGCGATGATCCTCGCCTCGTGGGCCTCCGATAAGCTGCAAAACCGCAAGCTGTTCGTCTGGCCGCTGCTGCTGATCGCTGCCTTCGCCTTTATTGGCTCCTGGGCAGTGGGCGCAAACCACTTCTGGATCTCCTATACCCTGCTGGTGATCGCCGGTGCGGCGATGTACGCCCCCTACGGCCCGTTCTTTGCCATCATCCCAGAGATGCTGCCGCGTAACGTAGCGGGCGGCGCAATGGCGTTAATTAATAGCATGGGCGCGCTCGGCTCCTTCTTTGGCTCGTGGTTTGTGGGCTACCTCAACGGCTCCACCGGCAGCCCATCCGCATCGTACATTTTTATGGGGGTAGCACTTTTTGTTTCGGTATGGCTTACTTTAATTGTTAAGCCTGCGAATAATCAACAGGCTCCAGCCCGCATGATGCGCGCCGGACGCCCCTCAACCCATTGATTACGGAGATACGCATGAAGCCGTCCATCATCCTGTACAAAGCACTGCCTGACGATCTGCATAAGCGTCTGGAAGACCACTTTACCGTCACCCAGGTCGACAACCTCGACCCGGAGACGGTACAAAAAAACGCGGAGGCGTTTGCAAATGCAGAGGGCATGCTGGGTTCGAGTGAGAAAGTGGACGCGGCGCTGCTGGAAAAGATGCCGAAGCTGCGTGCCACCTCCACCGTATCGGTTGGCTACGATCAGTTCGACGTTGATGCCCTTAACGAACGGGGCATTTTCCTGATGCACACGCCTACCGTGCTGACGGAGACGGTTGCCGATACCATGATGGCGCTGGTTCTCAGCACCGCTCGCCGCGTAGTAGAAGTAGCGGAGCGGGTGAAAGCAGGCGAATGGAAACAGGGCATTGGCCCAGACTGGTTCGGCATTGACGTGCATCACAAAACGCTGGGCATCATTGGCATGGGCCGCATCGGCCTGGCGCTGGCGCAGCGGGCACACTTTGGTTTCGGCATGCCGATCCTCTATAACGCCCGCCGCCATCACGCTGAGGCGGAAGAGCGTTTCCAGGCCCGCTACTGCGATATCGACACCCTGTTACAGGAGTCGGACTACGTCTGCGTGGTGCTGCCGCTGACCGACGAGACGCACCATATGATTGGCGCGGAGCAGTTTAAGAAGATGAAGTCGTCAGCCATCTTTATCAACGCGGGCCGTGGTCCGGTGGTGGATGAGCAGGCATTGATTGAGGCGCTGAAAAGCGGTGAGATCCACGCCGCCGGGCTGGACGTCTTCGAGCAGGAGCCGCTGCCGGTGGATTCGCCGCTGCTGAGCCTGCCGAACGTCGTCGCCCTGCCCCATATCGGCTCGGCAACGCACGAGACGCGCTACAACATGGCCGCCTGCGCCGTCGATAACCTGATCGACGCCCTTAACGGCAAGGTAGAGAAGAACTGCGTAAATCCACAGATAGCGAAGTAAAAGGATCGGCTTACAATTATAAGCCTCATCAATATTATGATGGGGCTTTTTTACGCATTTTATACAGCAACCTTTTATTATGATTATATTTGCTGGAAGAATAATTACCGTTTAATTATTTATGCATTAAATACTGGTTAATAAATAAGCATACTTTATTACATTATATCTAATGGATTAGATGTACTGTCCTTTTAACTCCCTAACGAAAGGACAGTTCTAAATGGCGATCCCAGCTTATCTATGGCTTAAAGATGATGGTGGTGCAGATATTAAAGGTTCTGTTGATGTTAGAGACAGAGAAGGAAGTATTGAGGTTGTAGGATTTGGTCATTCGCTTCGCATTCCAACAGATGATAATACAGGAAAATTAAAAGGAACCCGCATCCATGGGACGATGAACTTTGAAAAAATCTTTGACTCATCCAGCCCATATCTTTACAAAGCTGTAGCTACAGGGCAACGCTTGCAATCAGCGGAGGTACGCTGGTACAACATAAATGATGCCGGACAAGAGCAGCAATACTTCAATATGTTACTTGAAGGCGTAAGAGTTGTATCCATATCGCCATGTATGATTAATCAAGAGAAAATCAATCATATCGAATATGTTTCCCTTCGTTATGAAAGAATCACATGGAAATACTGTGATGGCAATGTGCAGTTTACCGATGCATGGAACGAAAGAGGGACTGCGTCATGACAGATGTGACAGCTGATATTTTATGGGATGTAGCAAGGCATTATATACATAAAGAAAGTCTGTTAAATTCTCAAAAAAGAAATATGCACGCAATTGCTCCCCATTTCAATCATTGGTTTACTGTTTATGAGATAAATACTAAATTACGCATCGCCCATTTTCTCGCACAAGCTTGTGTTGAAACCGCAAACTTTTCTACAATGACAGAAGTCCCTAAGCATGGCGGTAGAGAATATGACTCAGGCACACGCGTTGGTAATAGTTTAGGTAACACACAACCGGGAGATGGCCCAAGATTTATCGGCCGTGGATTATTAGATCTTACGGGCCGGAGTAACTATGATAACTTCGGAAAAGCATTCAAAAAAGATTACGTTAGTCATCCTGAAAGCGTAGCGGGAAACCCTTACGTAGCCGTAAAGTCAGCTTGCTATTACTGGAATTTAAGAAATGTAAACGTTGCTGCTGACAAAGATGATATAAAAAAAGTCACTCTTCTCGTTAACGGTGGATATAATGGTCTCGAAGATAGAAAAACAGCGCTTCACAGAGCAAAGCTGGCTTTAGGGGTGCGCTAAATGCGCTACATACAACTCTTATCACTTATCTCCCTTTTAGTCACAAGCAGTACCTACGCCGCTATGGAAAGCTCATCGCCGATTTGCAAAACCGAGGCAGTAAAGGAGGCTCACAAACTTCTCGCTTTCTATCGCGATAATGACGATCGTATAGTCATTGATGACAAGGTTACGCCGCTAGCGAAGATAAAAAATCCTGCTAACGAAAAGCAGCTTCTTGATGTGCTGGAAACGTGGGGATACATCTACAAGGGGCGATACAGAATGCGGCTGATCTTCTCTTCCGACTGCACCCTGATGGGAGAGGAAATTTTAGAGTACGCCAACCTGTGAAAAGCAGAACAGAGCAGACAACAAAAAACCCGCCGAGGCGGGTTTTTTTAACATCGAGCTTTAAACGTTAAGCTTACAGGCTTACAACGTTACCAGCAGACGGGCCTTTAGCGCCGCTTTCGATGGTGAAGGATACTTTCTGGCCTTCATCAAGAGATTTGTAGCCATCGTTCTGGATAGCAGAGAAGTGTACGAACACGTCTTTAGAGCCATCGTCAGGAGTGATGAAGCCGAAACCTTTGTCAGCGTTAAACCATTTTACTAAACCAGTCATTTTGTTAGACATAGATATTACCTTTTTAATTAAGTTTGCCTTCCGGCGCTATGGCGTGCTTTACAGATTTTTTAAGCGATAAAGGAGAGCTCACTACGAGGAGTATCTATGATAACTCTTGAAGGGGACTGCTTTACTAAACTGCTTTAAGGTCTGTATATCAAACCGATGACGCATTAACTCATTTTACAGCCGTCATGGCAAGCACTAATTGTTTTACTTACGATTCATTACAATGCCCCCGCCCACAGACGGGGACACCAAGATGCACACGGGTTACTGCGTCGCGTTCACTGCCGCGCTCCAGGCCTGCGTAAACGCCTGATGCTGGGAGGCCAGCGGCCCAATCAGCGAATTGTACTGGCTGGCCTGCTGAGAGGTCGGGAACTGAATGCCGTTGGCAACAAAGCTCACCTGCGCCTCCTGCTGGGCAATAAAATCACCCACCTGTACCAGCTGCTGGGTAAAGACCTGCGCCGCCGGGATCAGCGGCTGTAACGCATTCGCCGGCTGGGTCACGACTTTCTCATACACTTGATCATAGACCGGTTTCAGATCATCGTTCAGTTTTAATGCAGAGCGAGAGGCATCGGCCTGCACTTTGGCATTCTGTAGCTGCTGGCTCAACACGCCCAGGGAGCCGTTAGCCTGACGCAGCGGCTCGCGCTGGGTCATATAGTCCTGTGGGACGCGGATGGCGTTCACGCTATCTACCACGGGACGCAGACCGGCATCCATCGCCTGATTAACCTGCTGGGCGTAGCCATACAGAATGGCGTAGTCCGACACGAAGGGGCCGAACTGCTTTTTCTGATCGGCAGTCAGCGTCGGGAGTCGCTCACCGCTACGCATCGCTGTATTTTGCAGAAAATCGATAAACGCCTTGCGCTGATCGCCCTCTTTATCAAAACACCCACTCAGGCTAACTACCATTAATAACGCCGCAAGAGGCGCGAACCAGCGAGAGCAGGACTTTCCTGTCGCCATTTTATTACTCCTTTCACCCAAAAAAAGCGCACACCGGCACACGTGTGCCTGACGCTGACAAGGATAGTCCAGGTGGGCCGCGCAAGATACCCCTTTCGTTGCAATCTTGTGGGGAAAATCAGCGTCGAAAGAAAAGACGCGGCGGGGCGGTTAGCGTTTTTTTTGCAAAGCATTGACGAAAATTTTCGTCTGGAAATGCAGGCAGAGAAATCAATCTGTTAGGTCGCGAAAAGTGACATAACTATGCACGTCAGGTGCGTAAAATTGATTTGTATGGCAAATAATTATCTCATCCAACCACCGGGTTATTTTTTAGCGACTATTCTTAAATCTCTCTGTGCTGTTCACGGCCTCGCGGTGTGTTTTATGAGGAGTATTCGATGGAATACAAAGATCCAATGATTGAGCTGCTTAGCAGCCTGGAACAAATTGTTTTTAAAGATGAATCTCGGAAAGTAAGTCAGATCCAAAAACCGAATCCGTTTAGCGAATTCGAGAAACTGCGTAAGGGCACGGGCCTGAAAATTGATGATTTTGCCCGGGTGATGGGCGTTAGCGTAGCAATGGTGCATGAGTGGGAATCTAAACGAGTAAAACCCTCCTCCACCGAGTTAAAACTGATGCGATTGATTCAGGCAAACCCACGTCTCAGCCGTCAGCTGATGGAGTGATTTTTTGCCCGCTTTACCTGTTTGATAAAAAAATAAACCCGCCAGAGGCGGGTTTTTGGTTTCTATGGCCAGGCGAAACTACTGCAGCAGCGAAATATCCGCTACCTGCAGGAACAGCTCCCGCAGCTTCGACAGCAGCGTCAGGCGGTTGATACGTACGTCTTTATCATCCGCGTTAACCATCACCTGCTCGAAGAACTCATCCACCGGCTCACGCAGTGACGCCAGCTCGATCAGCGCTTCCTGATAGCGCCCTTCCGCGAAGAACGGCTGAAGCCTATCGCGCAGCACCACCAGATGGCCTGCCAGACGGATCTCCGCCGCCTCTTTCAGAACCGACGCGTGAACAATGTCGTTCAGCGGCTCGCTGGACTTGGCCAGGATATTGGAGACGCGCTTGTTCGCCGCCGCCAGCGCCGCAGCTTCTGGCAGGGAGCGGAAGTGCGAGACCGCCTTCATGCGGGCGTCAAAGTCTGCCGGACGGGTCGGACGACGTGCCAGCACCGCCTGGATAGTATCCACGGTGTAGCCTTCGTCCTGATACCAGGCGCGGAAGCGGCCCAGCATAAAGTCGATGACGTCATCCACGACCCTGGCGTTGGTCAGCTTGTCGCCATACAGGCGCACCGCTTCCTCGGTGAGGGTTTGCAGATCGAGGTTGAGGTTCTTCTCAACAATGATACGCAGCACGCCCAGCGCGGCACGACGCAGCGCAAACGGATCTTTGTCGCCTTTCGGATGCTGGCCGATGCCAAAGATGCCCGCCAGGGTATCCATCTTATCGGCGATGGCGACAGCACAGGCCACCAGATTAGAAGGCAGCGCGTCACCGGCAAAGCGCGGCTGGTACTGCTCGTTCAGCGCAACGGCCACCTCTTCGGCTTCGCCGTCGTGACGGGCATAGTGCATCCCCATCACGCCCTGGGTGTCGGTAAACTCAAACACCATGTTAGTCATCAGGTCGCACTTGGAGAGCAGGCCCGCACGCTCGGCGTGAGTCACGTCGGCACCAATCTGGGCAGCAATCCAGCCGGAGAGGGCCATGATGCGATCGGTCTTGTCGCGCAGGGTACCCAGCTGCTGCTGGAACAGCACGGTTTGCAGGCGCGGCAGATGGTCTTCAAGACGTTTCTTGCGGTCGGTATTGAAGAAGAACTCGGCGTCAGCCAGACGCGGGCGCACCACCTTCTCGTTACCGGAGATGATCTGCTGCGGATCTTTCGACTCAATGTTGGAGACGAAGATAAAGTTCGGCAGCAGCTTGCCGTCGTTGGCGTAGACCGGGAAGTACTTCTGGTCGCCCTTCATGGTGTAGACCAGCGCCTCAGCCGGCACGGCGAGGAACTTCTCTTCGAAGGTCGCGGTCAGCACCACCGGCCACTCTACCAGTGAGGCAACCTCTTCCAGCAGGCTTTCGCTCAGGTCAGCGTTGCCGCCAATCTGGCGCGCCGCCGCTTCGGCATCCGCTTTAATTTTGGCTTTGCGCTGCTCGTAGTCAGCCATCACCTTGCCGCGCTCCAGCAGGATCTGCGGATACTGGTCGGCATTGTCGATGGTGAACTCCGGCTCGCCCATAAAGCGATGGCCGCGGATCACGCGATCGGAGTCGATGCCCAGAATAGTGGCCGGAATAACGTCGCTGCCCAGCAGCAGGGTCACAGTGTGCACCGGACGGACAAACTGCACGTCGCTTGCGCCCCAGCGCATCAGTTTTGGGATCGGCAGCTTGGTCAGTGCGGTGGCGATCATGTTGGGCAGCAGCGCCTGCGCGCTTTCGCCTTTCACATGGGCGCGATAGAGCAGCCACTCGCCTTTATCCGTGGTCAGACGCTCGGCCTGGTCTACGGTGATACCGCAGCCACGCGCCCAGCCCTCTGCCGCTTTGCTCGGTTTACCCTCGGCGTCAAACGCCTGGGAGATCGCCGGGCCGCGTTTTTCAACTTCGCGATCCGGCTGAGCCGCCGCAAGGCTAGCTACTTTCAACGCCAGACGACGCGGAGCGGCAAACCACTCTACGCTGCCGTGGGTGAGACCGGCTGCATCCAGCTCGGCAGTAACGTTTGCAGCAAAGGACTCTGCCAGGCTGCGCAGGGCTTTTGGTGGCAGCTCTTCAGTGCCAATCTCCACCAGAAAAGTTTTCTCAGACATGGCCGCCTCTTATTTGTTTCGGTTGCACATCGGGAAGCCAAGGGCTTCACGGGACGCGTAGTAAGCCTCGGCAACGGCCTTGGTCAGCGTGCGAATGCGCAGAATATAGCGCTGACGCTCCGTCACGGAGATGGCCTTACGCGCGTCCAGCAGGTTGAAGCTGTGGGCGGCCTTCAGAATACGTTCGTAAGCAGGCAGCGGGAGCGGATTTTCCAGCGCCAGCAGCTGCTGAGCTTCTTTCTCATACTGCTCGAAGCAGGTGAAGAGGAAGTCGACGTCGGCGTGTTCGAAGTTATAGGTGGACTGCTCCACTTCGTTCTGGTGGAACACGTCGCCGTAGGTGGTTTTCCCCAGCGGGCCGTCGCTCCACACCAGGTCGTAAACGCTATCTACGCCCTGAATGTACATCGCCAGGCGCTCAAGACCGTAGGTGATCTCACCGGTTACCGGCTTACACTCCAGGCCGCCAACCTGCTGGAAGTAGGTGAACTGCGTCACTTCCATGCCGTTCAGCCACACTTCCCAGCCGAGACCCCAGGCACCCAGGGTCGGGTTTTCCCAGTTATCTTCGACGAAGCGAATGTCATGAATGGTCGGATCCATACCCAGCTCTTTCAGCGATCCGAGGTACAGCTCCTGAATGTTGTCCGGCGACGGCTTGATAACCACCTGGAACTGATAGTAGTGCTGTAAGCGGTTCGGGTTTTCACCATAGCGGCCATCGGTCGGACGGCGTGACGGCTGCACGTAGGCAGCGGCCATCGGCTCCGGGCCGAGCGCACGCAGGCAGGTCATAGGATGGGAGGTGCCTGCGCCAACTTCCATGTCCAACGGTTGAACAATGGTGCAGCCCTGGCGAGCCCAGTAATCCTGTAAGGTCAGGATCAGGCCCTGGAAGGTCCGGGTATCAAACTTTTGCATATTATTTCGTGCTGGATACGTGTGGATTTAAAGGAAGCAGCCAGTATACCCATTGACCGCAAGATATACAGTACGAAACGGGGTTGTTTGGGAAAATTGGCCTGCTAACGCATGGAAAGGTGTAAAAATTGCCCATCAGGATCGAACGCGCAGACGAAACGCTCTTCCCGCGGCGTCAGGCCGCGCATCTCGTAGCTAGCCTGAAACTGCACCATTCCGGTGACCGCAATGCTCTGCTCGCGGGTATTATAACGCTGCGCCGCGGTCTCCCGGCAGAGCTGCTCCATGCTCAGGGTGGTGGCCGGGCTCACCTTCGACTGATGAACAGGTTGCACGGCAGCCTGCTGCGTCGAGCCGCAGCCAACAAGCAGAAAAATCAGCGCCGTTATGCAACACTTTGTCATCATTTTAATCCCCGTCGGATGAGCTGGCTGTTATGTTATCTATTAGATAACACATGGTTATCGCTCTGTCATTGCTAGCAGGAGAAAGAGAGTCGGATGGCGTCAAAAATTAGCTGGATTGATAACCTACGCGGGATCGCCTGCTTAATGGTGGTGATGATCCACACCACCAGCGGATACATTACGGATGCGCAGAGCATTAGCCTGCTCAACTGGGATATCGCCAACGTCCTCAATTCGGCCTCGCGGGTCAGCGTCCCGCTCTTCTTTATGATCTCCGGCTACCTCTTCTTTGGTGAACGCAGCGCCCAGCCGCGCCATTTTCTGCGTATCGCGCTCTGCCTGCTCTTCTACAGCGCCGTCGCCCTGCTCTACATCACGCTGTTTACCTCGATCAACGTCGAACTGAGCCTGCGCAATGTGCTGCAGAAGCCGGTGTTCTACCACCTGTGGTTTTTCTTCGCCATCGTGGTGATCTACCTGGTTTCGCCACTGATTCAGGTCAAAACCGTCAGCGGCAAGATGCTGCTGGCGCTGATGGTGGTGCTGGGGATTGTGGCGAACCCCAATACCGTGCCGCTGAAAGCGGGCGGCGTGGAGTGGCTGCCGGTTAATCTCTATATCGCCGGGGATACCTTCTACTACGTGCTCTACGGCCTGCTCGGCCGCGCGATCGGCATGATGGACACCGATAAAAAGTATCTTAGCTGGATCTGCGGGGCGCTGTTTGTCATCGCGGTGGCGATCATCTCGCGCGGCACTCTCTATGAGCTACAGTGGCGCGGCGACTTCGCCGATACCTGGTACGTCTACTGCGGCCCGATGGTGTTTATCTGCGCGGTCTCGCTGCTGACGCTGGTGAAAAACAGGCTCAACACGCGCCCGCTGCCGGGGCTGGGACTGATTTCCCGCCATTCGCTGGGGATCTACGGCTTTCACGCGCTGGTGATCCACGCCCTGCGCACCCGTGGCGTCGAGCTGCCCTGGCCAGTGCCGGATATCATGTGGATTTTCAGCGTGACGGTGGTAATTAGCCTGCTGCTGTCGATGGCCTTACAACGCGTTGATACGCGTCGGTTTGTGAGTTAATAACGCCCGGCAGCGCGTGCGCTTGCCGGGCCTACGGATCACGACATCAACGGTAACAACTGCTGATAAATTTTGCGGAAGGTCTCGCGCCGGAGGGCATACGCCTGATGGCGCTCTGCGTCCGGACGATGGGCCTGCTCCAGCGGCAGCTGCGGGAGGAGATCCGCCAGCGGCGTCTCGGGGTTAACGGCAATCTGCGCCAGCCGCGCTGCGCCTAACGCTGGACCGACGTCGCCGCCGGTGCGGTAGTCGAGCTGCTGACCGCTGATATCCGCCAGCATCTGCCGCCAGTATGCGCTGCGCGCCCCGCCGCCGATCAGGGTAATACTCTTCGGCGTGACGCCGCAGGCGTGTACCGCATCCATCCCGTCAGCCAGCGCGTAACCGACGCCTTCCAGCACCGCCCGAGCCAGCTCGCGCTGTCCGTGCTGATGCGTCAGGCCAAAGAACACGCCCTTCGCCTGCGGGTTGTTGTGCGGAGTACGTTCCCCGGAGAGATAGGGCAAGAACCAAAGGTCGCCCGCCTGCTCGTCCGCCTGCTCCGCCGCGGCAATCAGCTCAGAGACCGAACCCAGCCCGGTGAGCGAAGCCGCCCAGTCGAGACAGGAGGCAGCGCTGAGCATCACTGACATCAGGTGCCAGCGGTTGGGTAGCGCATGGCAGAAGCTGTGCACGGCGCTTTCGGGCCGGCTAAGAAAGCCGTTGCTGACCGCGAAGTAGACCCCTGAGGTGCCCAGGGAGAGCATCGCCTGCCCGGCGTCCGCCATGCCAACGCCGACCGCACCCGCTGCGTTATCTCCGCCTCCGGCCACCACCGGCACGGCAGGCATTCCCCATCCGGCAGCGACCTCCGGCAGCAGGGTGCCGGTGATCTCACTGCCCTCAAACAGGGCGGGCATGTTATCCCGAGAGAGGTCGCAGGCGGCCAGCATCTCATCGCTCCAGTCGCGTTTGGCAACGTCCAGCCATAGGGTTCCCGCCGCGTCGGACATATCGCTGGCGTACTCCCCGGTCATGCGCAGACGCAGATAATCTTTCGGCAGCAGCACCTTCGCGACCTGGGCAAACACCTCTGGCTCGTGGCGCTTGACCCACAGCAGCTTGGGGGCGGTAAAGCCGGGCATCATCAGGTTGCCAGTAATCTGCCGCGAGTCAGGCACCGCCGCTTCCAGCAGGGCGCACTCCTCTGCACAGCGACCGTCGTTCCACAGAATGGCCGGACGCAGAATGCGGTCGTCGCGGTCCAGCAGCGTTGCGCCGTGCATCTGCCCGGCAATGCCGATAGCCTTGACGCCGGACAGCGGCTGCTGCTGTGCCAGCGCCGTTAACGCGCGATCCGTCGCCAGCCACCACTGCTCGGGATCCTGTTCTGACCAGAGCGGATGCGGACGTGAGACAGAAAGCTTCTCGGTGTGCGAAGCCAGCATCTCGCCCTGCTCGTTCAGCAGGATGGCTTTTACACCCGACGTGCCCAGATCGATGCCGATATACATAGCCGTGACTCCCTTAAAAACGCCGGGCGGCACTGCGTTTGCCCGGCCTACAGGATCGTAGGCCCGGTAAGCGCAGCGCCACCGGGCATTGCAGACTATTTATCAAAAATATAGTGGTTAACCAGGTTCTCCAGCAGCTCCTGATGACCGCTCTGGTGCTGCGGAGCCAGGTTTTGCTGTTCAGCGTACTTCGCCAGCTCGGTCAGCGTAAGCTGCCCTTTCAGGATCTGCTGGCCTAGCTCACCATTCCAGCCCGCATAGCGCTTCGCCACGCGCTTATCCAGCTCGCCATCTTCAATCATGCGGGCCGCCACCTTCAGCGCCAGCGCCATGGTGTCCATCGCGCCAATGTGGCCATAGAACAGATCGTATTTGTCGGTGCTCTGGCGACGTACTTTGGCATCAAAGTTGAGGCCACCGGTGATAAAGCCCCCCGCTTTCACGATCTCATACATCACCAGGGCGTTCTCTTCGACGCTGTTCGGGAACTGGTCCGTATCCCAGCCCAGCTGCATGTCGCCGCGGTTGGCATCGACAGAGCCGAAAATGCCCAGCGCAATGGCGGAGGCGATCTCATGATGGAAGGAGTGCCCGGCCAGCGTGGCGTGGTTGGCCTCGATATTGACCTTGATCTCTTTCTCAAGGCCAAACTGCTTGAGGAAGCCGTAAACCGTAGCCACGTCGTAGTCGTACTGGTGTTTGGTCGGCTCCTGCGGCTTCGGCTCGATCAGCAGCGTGCCCTGGAAACCGATTTTGTGTTTGTGCTCGACCACCATCTGCATAAAGCGGCCGATCTGTTCACGCTCCTGGCGCAGATCGGTATTGAGCAGCGTTTCGTACCCTTCCCGGCCGCCCCACAGCACGTAGTTCTCGCCGCCCAGCTTATGGGTGGCGTTCATGGCAGTAACCACCTGGGTTGCTGCCCAGCTAAAGACCTCTGGGTCCGGGTTGGTCGCAGCGCCCGCGCCGTAGCGTGGGTGGGTGAAGCAGTTCGCCGTGCCCCACAGCAGCTTCACGCCGCTCTGCTGCTGCTTCTCGGCCAGAATGTCGGTCATGGTGGCAAAGTTATTAAGATACTCCTTCAGCGATGCGCCCTCCGGAGAGACATCGACATCATGGAAGCAGTAGTAGGGAACGTTAAGCTTGTGGAAAAATTCAAAGGCCACGTCGGCTTTGCGTTTTGCCAACGCCAGCGCATCGCCAGCCTGCTGCCACGGGCGCTCGAACGCGCCGACGCCAAACATATCCGCCCCGGTCCAGCAGAAGGTGTGCCAGTAGCAGGCGGCAAAACGCAGATGATCTTCCATGCGCTTGCCCAGCACGAGTTCGTCCGGGTTGTAGTGGCGAAAGGCCAACGGATTGGCAGTTTTCGGGCCTTCATAGCGAACGCGGTCAAGTTGGTCGAAATAGGCTTGCATATTCAGCTCCATAATCAATGTCTGCGGCAGGGGGTATCAGTGGCATTAATAGTGGATATTCGCCGGGCGTTGCTCAATTACGTTATTTCACACTGCTATTGAGAGAATGCACAAACGTGCGCTGGCTCTCAAATATTGATTTAGCGGCTTAAAATAAGATCGCGGTCATAAATTAGAAAATAAACCAAAAAACGTAATCGGAAGATAAAAATCAGTAATTGCCAGCCCGCAATAAGATGTTAAAAATTTGCTACGTCTGTCGCTGTGCATGTTTCTTTTATCTCAAGCCCGATAACCCTACAAAAGGTATTAATATTATGAAGATAAAGAACCTTTGCCTTACGCTTTGCGCCTCGCTGCTGCTTGCCAGCGTCGCGAGCCATGCTAAAGAGGTCAAGATTGGGATGGCCATTGACGATCTGCGTCTCGAACGCTGGCAAAAAGATCGCGATATCTTTGTTAAAAAGGCCGAATCGCTGGGGGCAGAGGTGTTTGTCCAGTCGGCCAACGGTAACGAAGAGACCCAGATGTCGCAAATTGAAAATATGATCAACCGTGGCGTTGACGTGCTGGTGATTATTCCCTACAACGGCCAGGTTTTAAGTAATGTCGTAAAAGAGGCCAAGCAAGAGGGTATTAAAGTATTAGCCTACGATCGCATGATCAATAATGCTGATATCGATTTTTATATCTCTTTCGATAATGAAAAAGTAGGAGAAATGCAGGCGCAGAGCCTGGTGAAAAAGGTGCCTGAAGGCAACTATTTCCTGATGGGTGGCTCACCGGTGGATAATAACGCCAAGCTGTTCCGGGCGGGTCAGATGAAAGTCTTAAAACCCTATATCGACAGCGGCAAAATTAAAGTAGTAGGCGACCAGTGGGCCGACGGCTGGCTGCCGGAAAACGCGTTGAAAATTATGGAAAACGCCCTGACCGCCAACAATAACAAAATCGATGCGGTTGTCGCCTCGAACGACGCCACCGCAGGCGGCGCAATCCAGGCTCTCAGCGCCCAGGGGCTGGCGGGCAAAGTCGCGATCTCCGGTCAGGATGCCGACCTTGCCGGTATCAAACGAATTATGAATGGTAGCCAGACCATGACCGTCTATAAGCCCATCACCGAGCTGGCGAATACCGCCGCTGAAATCGCCGTCGAGCTGGGAAATGGCCAGCAGCCAAAAGCCGACACCTCGTTAAATAACGGCCTGAAGGATGTCCCTGCCCGCCTGCTGACGCCTATCGAAGTAAATAAAGAGAATATCGACGCCACCGTAGTGAAAGACGGATTCCACAAGAAAAGCGAGCTGTAAGCATCACATCCTCCCCCGGCACACCGGGGGAGCGCCCTCAGGCACTGTTATTCCAACGATCCACGCGGAGCAGGTATGCCTTATTTACTGGAAATGAAAAACATCACCAAAGCGTTCGGAACGGTAAAAGCCGTCGATAACGTGAGCCTGGCGCTCAACGCCGGCGAGGTGCTGGCCCTGTGCGGTGAAAACGGCTCGGGCAAATCTACCTTAATGAAGGTGCTGTGCGGCATCTACCCGCACGGCAGCTACGATGGCGAGATCCTCTTTGCCGGTGAGCCGCTCATCGCCAGCCATATCCGCGATACCGAACGCCGGGGTATTGCCATCATTCACCAGGAGCTGGCGCTGGTTAAGCACCTGACGGTGCTAGAGAACATCTTTCTTGGCGCAGAGCTGACCCACCACGGGGTGATGGACTACGACGCCATGACGCTGCGCTGCGACAAGCTGCTCAAGCAGGTCAGCCTCGCCATCTCGCCAGATACCCGGGTAGGCGATCTGGGCTTAGGCCAGCAGCAGCTGGTTGAGATCGCCAAGGCGCTCAACAAGCAGGTACGGCTGCTGATCCTCGACGAGCCTACCGCCTCCCTGACCGAGCAGGAGACGGCGGTGCTGCTGGATATCATCCGCGACCTACAAAATCACGACATCGCCTGTATCTACATTTCACACAAGCTGAACGAGGTGAAGGCCATTGCCGACGTTATCTGCGTGATCCGCGACGGCAAGCCGGTAGGAATGCGCGACGCCGCAGGCATGAACGAAGATGCCATTATCACCATGATGGTGGGCCGCGAGCTGACCGCGCTCTATCCAAGCGAGCCGCATACGGCGGGAGATGAGATCCTGCGCGTGGAGCACCTCACCGCCTGGCATCCGGTTAACCGCCACATCAAGCGGGTCAACGACGTCTCCTTCTCCCTGCGGCGCGGGGAGATTTTAGGCATTGCCGGATTAGTCGGCGCCGGGCGCACCGAGGCCGTGCAGTGTCTGTTTGGCGTCTGGCCAGGCCGCTATGAGGGCAGCGTGTTTATCGACGGCCAGCCGGTGAAGATAAGCAACTGTCAGCAGGCCATCGCCCATGGGATCGCCATGGTGCCAGAGGATCGGAAAAAAGATGGCATCGTGCCGGTGATGGCCGTCGGCAAGAACATTACCCTCGCGGCGCTGGATCAGTTTTCCGGCACGCTCAGCACCCTTGACGATGCCGCCGAGCAGCAGTGCATTCTCAATTCACTGCAACGGTTAAAAGTCAAAACCTCCTCGCCGGAGCTGGCGATTGGCCGTCTTAGCGGCGGCAACCAGCAGAAGGCGATTCTGGCCCGCTGCCTGCTGCTCAATCCGCGCATTCTGATCCTCGACGAACCTACGCGCGGGATCGATATCGGCGCGAAGTATGAAATCTACAAGCTAATTAACCAGCTGGTACAGCAGGGCATTGCCGTCATCGTGATCTCATCCGAGCTGCCGGAGGTGCTGGGGCTGAGCGATCGGGTGCTGGTGATGCATGAAGGCCGGCTCAAGGCCAATCTCATCAATCACCATCTGACCCAGGAACAGGTTATGGAAGCGGCGCTGAGGAGCGAACATCATGTCGAAAAGCAATCCGTCTGAACTTAAGCTCGCCTCCCCGGCTCCCGGGGCCTTTAGCGGGTTAAAATCTCTCAATCTCCAGGTCTTTGTCATGATTGCCGCCATCGTGGCAATCATGCTCTTCTTTACCTGGATGACCGACGGCTCGTACCTGAGCGCGCGTAACATCTCTAACCTGCTGCGCCAGACCGCCATCACCGGCATCCTGGCCGTGGGGATGGTGTTTGTCATCATCTCCGCCGAGATTGACCTCTCCGTGGGTTCAATGATGGGCCTGCTGGGCGGTGCGGCGGCGATCTTTGACGTCTGGCTCGGCTGGCCGCTGCCGCTGACCATCGCGGTAACGCTGGTGCTGGGGCTGCTGCTGGGCACCTGGAACGGCTGGTGGGTAGCGTACCGCAAAGTACCGTCGTTTATCGTTACCCTCGCGGGGATGCTGGCGTTTCGCGGCGTGCTGATTGGCATTACCAACGGCACCACCGTCTCGCCCACCAGCGCGGCAATGTCGCAGATTGGTCAGAGCTACCTGCCGGATGGGTTTGGCTTTGGCGTCGGTGCGCTGGGGCTGGTGCTGTTTGTGCTCTGGCAGTGGCGCGGGCGGCTGCGCCGTCAGTCGCTGGGGCTGGCAACGTCGGCCTCCACGATGGTGGTTGGCAGGCAGGCGCTGACAGCGGTGGTGGTACTGGGTGCGATCTGGCTGCTCAACGACTACCGTGGCGTACCGACGCCGGTGCTGCTGCTGGTCTTCCTGTTGCTGGCGGGGATGTTTATGGCAACGCGTACTGCCTTCGGGCGACGGATCTACGCCATCGGCGGCAACATTGAGGCGGCGCGCCTGTCAGGTATTAACGTTGAGCGCACCAAGCTGGCGGTATTTGCTATCAACGGCCTGATGGTGGCCATCGCCGGGCTGATCCTCAGCTCGCGCCTCGGCGCAGGCTCTCCGTCGGCGGGGAACATTGCCGAGCTGGACGCCATCGCCGCCTGCGTGATCGGCGGTACCAGCCTCGCGGGCGGGGTCGGCAGCGTGGCGGGCGCGGTGATGGGGGCCTTTATTATGGCCTCGCTGGATAACGGCATGAGCATGATGGACGTCCCCACATTCTGGCAGTACATCGTCAAGGGAGCCATTCTGCTGCTGGCGGTGTGGATGGACTCTGCCACAAAACGCCGCACATAGCGGACAAATTCCATGGATGATCACACTGCCGGGGAAAATCTCTCCGGCTTTGTGCTGAATGTGATAATCAGAAACGGTGATTTATCAGGAAGAGATCAACATGTTTGCCAAGCGCCATCGTATCACCCTGCTGTTTAACGCCAATAAAGCCTACGATCGCCAGGTCGTTGAAGGCGTGGGCGAATATCTTCAGGCTTCCCAGTCGGAGTGGGACATCTTCATTGAGGAGGATTTCCGCATCCGCCTCGACAATATCAAAGAGTGGCTAGGGGACGGGGTCATCGCCGACTTCGACGACGGCGAGATCGAACGCGTGCTGGCCGACGTAGACGTTCCCATCGTCGGCGTGGGCGGCTCCTACCATCGCCCGGAGGACTACCCGGCGGTGCACTACATCGCCACCGATAACTACGCCCTGGTCGAGAGCGCCTTTCTGCATTTGAAAGAGAAAGGAGTGCACCGCTTCGCCTTCTATGGCCTGCCTAACTCCAGCGGCAAAGGCTGGGCGGCGGAACGGGAGTACGCTTTTTGCCAGCTGGTCGCGCAGGAGAAGTATCGCGGCGTAGTCTATCAGGGTCTGGAGACGGCCCCAGAGAACTGGCAGCACGCCCAGAACCGTCTCGCTGACTGGCTGCAAACCCTGCCGCCGCAGACCGGAATTATTGCCGTGACCGACGCCCGTGCTCGCCACGTGCTGCAGGTGTGCGAGCATCTGCATATTCCGGTCCCGGAGAAGCTGTGCGTCATTGGCATCGATAACGAGGAGCTCACTCGCTACCTGTCGCGGGTGGCGCTCTCGTCGGTGGCACAAGGCACGCGGCAGATGGGCTACCAGGCGGCGAAGCTGCTGCACCGCCTGCTGGATAACGAAGCGATGCCGCTCCAGCGGCTGCTGGTACCGCCGCTGCGGGTGGTGGCCCGGCGCTCGACAGACTATCGATCGCTCAACGATCCGGCGGTGATCCAGGCCATGCACTACATTCGCAATCACGCCTGCAAAGGGATTAAGGTCGATCAGGTGCTGGATGCGGTAGGGATCTCCCGCTCGAACCTGGAGAAGCGTTTTAAGGAGGAGGTAGGAGAGACCATTCATGCGATGATCCACGCAGAGAAGCTGGAGAAGGCCCGCAGCCTGCTGATCTCAACCTCGCTGTCGATTAACGAGATTTCGCAGATGTGCGGCTACCCATCGCTGCAATACTTCTACTCGGTGTTTAAGAAGGAGTACGGCAGCACGCCGAAGGATTACCGGGATCGCTATAGCGAGATAGTAATGTAGAGAAGGTAAGTCACGTAGGCCGGGTAAGCAAAGCGCCACCCGGCATAACGAAGACAAAATTACATATGCGCCGCGATCAACCGCTGGTTGTCCTGGTACATAGCAAACAGATAGTTGTTATAGCGCTGGCCCTGCGTCGAATAGCCGCTGAGCTTGTGGATCATGGTGCTGGCAGTCACTTCCTGATCCGCTTTGCGCAGCTGCGCACGGGATTTACGGAACGACGCGTACGCCGGGTTGGTGTTGAGATTAGCCGCGTAGGCGCTCACTGACTCTTTAACCGAGTCAAACTGAGAGTACCCTTTCACCGTGCCCGGGCCGTTGTTACAGCGGCCTTTCGCACACTTCATGCCGAACAGGTTGTTGTTACTGCGCGCCAGCTTCGACGTACCCCAGCCGCTTTCGGCTGCCGCCATGGTGGCAACCATGCTGTCAGGGATAATGTCGACGCGATCCAGCAGCGTATTCCATGGGATGCGGCGGGTATTACCCGACCAGCTCACCTTGTAACGCTTAGCGATGTCTTTCAGACGCGCACGCTCGGTCGGCGACCAGCGATTGTCGTACTGTTTAGACACCAGCCAGTTGCGCTCAGCGGTAATCGCAGCATTTTGGCTAGTGATGTAGGGCATAACCGTCCGGAGAAACGCCTTTTTCCTTGGTGTTCCGGAAGGGTATTTTCGCAAATCAGGAAGTGAACTGCTCTTTGCACTATTGCGAGAATACTCTTGTTTACTGCTTGCCAGCGTACTACTAACTTTTTTACTGCTAACCTTTTTACTGCTAATCGTTTTACTGCTAACCTTTTTACTACTGCTTAACGTTTTACTGTGCTTATGGCTGCTTGTGTGGGCTGTATAACTCGTTGTCTGTGCGTGCGTTTTCGCAATCACCTCACCTGAAAATGCCGTGGTGAGTAACATGAGTATCGCAGCCCCATATCGTCGAATGGGAGTCGATATCATTAGGTCTCCTGGTCGGATTGATGCATTCCAACACCTTATTTTTACAAGATTTTGAGAGCGGAATCTCAAATTGTATCAAAAATACCCCTCGGGAGCACTCTAAGAAATAGTCCATTTCCTAATTGGTGTCATCAACCGAATGGATCTACAGCATGCAAAATAGTCAAAAATTGCGTGGCCTATCACAAACTTCCCTCTAAATGTGGCGCAGATCGCTCAGCCTTTGACCTCCACCCTGGCAAACGCCCGGCAGGGATGAGTTTACCCGGCGCAACGGGTGGCACACTGATGGAAACTCTGGAGAGGATGCCATCATGCAACGCTGTGCCCTTGCGCTTTTACTGCTTCCCATCACCGCCTGGTCCGAATGGACTGCGCCCGGCTTTCCCGCGTTCAGCGCGACCGGCAGCGGGGTTTACCACAGTGAGGCTACGTTCAAAAAGGGTACCACTCCTCTTACCTTAAAAAGTGACAATGCGTGCTGGCAGCCTGCCACTGCCCCTAAGCTCAACCAGATGCTATCGCTTCAGCCCTGCACCGGTGACGCGCCGCAGTGGCGTATCTTTCGCGACGGCGACTACGCGCTACAGATAGATACCCGCTCGGGTACGCCAACGCTGATGCTGACGGTAGCCGCCCCGCCTGCAGCGGAGGCCAACACCGCCGCCCTGCGCCAGTGTCCGGTATGGGATGGCAAGCCGCTAACGGTCGATGTAAGTAAAACCTTTGCCGAAGGTAGTCAGGTACGTGACTTCTATAGCCAGCAGGTTGCCACGGTGAGCGGAGGGAAAATCACGCTCCAGCCCGATGCTAACAGCGGTGGCCTGCTGCTGCTTGAGCAGGCCGATGCGCCTGCGGTTGCGCCCTTTAGCTGGCACAACGCCACCGTCTACTTCGTCCTTACCGACCGCTTCGTCAACGGCGACCCAGCCAACGACAATAGCTATGGCCGTCATAAAGACGGTATGCAGGAGATTGCCACCTTTCACGGCGGCGACCTGAAGGGGCTCACCAGCAAGCTGGACTATCTCGCTGGGCTGGGGGTTAACGCGCTGTGGGTTAGCGCGCCCTTTGAGCAGATCCACGGCTGGGTAGGCGGCGGCACCAAAGGCGACTTCCCGCACTATGCCTACCACGGCTACTACACTCTGGACTGGACGAAATTGGATGCCAACATGGGCAGCGAGGCGGATCTCCGCGCGCTGGTCGACGGCGCGCACCAGCGCGGCATTCGCGTGCTGCTGGACGTGGTAATGAACCACACCGGTTACGCCACGCTGGCGGATATGCAGACCTACCAGTTCGGCGCGCTCTATTTGCAGGGCGAGGAGCGACAGAAGCTCCTCGGCGAAAGGTGGACGGACTGGAAACCCGCTGCCGGACAAAACTGGCACAGCTTTAATGACTACATCAACTTTAGCGATAAAGCGGCGTGGGAGCAGTGGTGGGGCAAAAACTGGATCCGCACCGACATCGGCGACTACGACAGCCCCGGCTTTGACGATCTCACTATGTCCCTCGCGTTCCTGCCGGATATCAAAACCGAATCCACTACCCCGTCTGGCCTGCCGGTTTTCTATCAGCATAAGCCCGACACGCGGGCCAAAGAGATCTCCGGCTATACGCCGCGTGACTACCTGACCCACTGGCTCAGCCAGTGGGTGGGCGAATACGGCATCGACGGTTTCCGGGTGGATACCGCTAAGCATGTGGAGATGGCCGCGTGGCAGCAGCTCAAGACCCAGGCAACGGCGGCCCTGACAGAGTGGAAGCAGGCGAACCCGGATAAAAAACGCGACGATAACCCGTTCTGGATGACCGGCGAGGCCTGGGGCCACGGCGTGATGCAGAGCGAATACTATCGCCATGGTTTCGATGCGATGATCAACTTTGATTACCAGGAGCAGGCGGCCAAAGCCACTGACTGTCTCGCAAATATGGTACCGATCTGGCAGCAGATGGCGGACAAGCTGCAGGATTTTAACGTCCTGAGCTACCTCTCCTCTCACGATACCCGCCTGTTCCGCGAAGGTGGTCAGCGGGCCGCCGAGCTGCTGCTGCTGGCTCCTGGTGCGGTGCAGATCTTCTATGGCGATGAGTCGGCGAGACCTTTCGGCCCTACCGGCTCCGATCCGTTGCAGGGCACGCGCTCGGACATGAACTGGCAGGATGTGAGCGGTCAGTCAGCGGCTACTGTGGCGCACTGGCAGAAGCTCGGGCAGTTCCGCGCTCGTCACCCCGCCGTGGGGGCAGGTAAACAGTCAACGCTGGAGCTGGCCCAGGGCAGCGGATTTATGCGTGAAAACGGCACAGATAAAATTATGGTAGTGTGGGCAGGGAAACAGAATTAACGTCTGACGGTAAGACTGTCTTTAGCATAAAAACACGAAGCGCAGGCAGGCCAGCGATTTGCACCGCGCCTGCGCTAGCGTTAAGGTGTGCCAATTTTAAAATCAGACCGACAGAACACCTGCTATGACATTTTCACTTTTCGGCGACAAATTCACCCGCCACTCAGGCATCACGCGCCTGATGGAGGATCTCAACGACGGCCTGCGCACGCCCGGCGCGATTATGTTAGGCGGCGGTAACCCGGCGCAGATCCCGGAGATGACCGACTACTTCCAGAAGCTGCTGGCGGAGATGCTTGCCTCCGGCAAAGCCACTGATGCGCTGTGCAATTATGACGGTCCACAGGGGAAATCCGAGCTGCTGGTCGCGCTGGCGGATATGCTGCGCACCACGCTAGGTTGGGATATTGCGCCACAGAATATTGCACTGACTAACGGCAGCCAGAGCGCGTTTTTCTACTTGTTCAATCTGTTTGCTGGTCGCCGTGCCGATGGAACCACCAGAAAGGTGCTGTTCCCGCTGGCTCCGGAGTATATCGGCTATGCGGATTCCGGGCTGGAGGAGGATCTCTTCGTCTCTGCGCGTCCGAATATTGAGCTGCTGCCGGGCGGCCAGTTTAAGTATCACGTCGACTTTGAGCATCTGCACATTGGCGAAGAGACGGGCATGATCTGCGTCTCCCGGCCAACCAATCCGACCGGCAACGTCATTACCGACGAGGAGCTGATCAAGCTGGACGCCCTGGCGAACCAGCACGGCATCCCACTGGTGATCGATAACGCCTACGGCGTGCCCTTCCCGGGCATCATCTTCAGCGAGGCGCGCCCGCTGTGGAACCCGAACACCATTCTCTGCATGAGCCTCTCCAAGCTCGGCCTGCCCGGCAGCCGCTGCGGCATTATCATCGCCAATGAGCAGACTATTTCGGCGATCCGCAACATGAACGGCATCATCAGCCTTGCCCCCGGCGGCATTGGCCCGGCGATGATGTGCGAGATGATCAAACGCAACGACCTGCTGCGCCTGTCGGAAACGGTGATCAAACCGTTCTACTACCAGCGCGTGCAGGAGACGATGGCCACGCTGCGCCGCTATCTGCCGGAAGAGCGCTGTCTTATTCACAAGCCTGAGGGAGCCATCTTCCTCTGGCTGTGGTTTAAAGACCTGCCGATCACCACCGAACTGCTCTATCAGCGCCTGAAGAAACGCGGCGTGCTGATGGTGCCCGGCGACTACTTCTTCCCAGGCCTCGACAAGCCCTGGCCGCACACCCACCAGTGCATGCGCATGAACTACGTGCCGGATCCGGAGAAGATCGAAGCTGGGGTGAAAATTCTCGCCGAAGAGGTGGAGATTGCCTGGCAGGAACGAGCTAATTAACACTGTTGTAGGCCGGGTAAGCGCAGCGCCACCCGGCGTCTTAGCGTTCAGGAGTTAATATGCTCCTTACAGTATCGCCGCTTCCAGATGGCGGGCGTCAGGCCAGTATGCTTGCGGAAGATTTGCCGGAAATAACCTACGTCGCTAAAGCCGCACAGGCCAGCCACCTCTCTAAGAGAGCGCGCATCGCTAATAAGGAGCTTCTCTGCTGCCCGCACGCGCTGGCGATGAATGGCTTCGGTGAGCGTCAGGTGAAAAACGCGGCGATAGATCCGTCCCAGGTAATCTGCGTTGCAGTGAAGCTCTCTGGCGAGCATGCTGGTGGAGAGGGGGAGATGAAAGCGGGTACGGATAAGCTGCTGTGCTTTCCACGCGAGAGCAGCACCGCTGTCGTTGCTCTCCTCTCTGATCTGTTCGCCTGGGGTCATCTGCTGCAAAATCATCAGCAGGATAAATTCAAGCGCTGCCGTTCGCTCTAGCTTCTCCTGCTCGCTTAGAAACTGCCGAAAAAGAGAGATCATATATTGTGGATCGCGGATCCGCATATGCTGCGGAATGGAGAGCATACTCACCCACGGTGACCGACCTACCTCTGCTTCTACCTCAAAATGCAGCCAATAAAATTTTAGATCCGCCGGGAAATCATCAACGCCAACGTGTCTGCGTCGCGGCCAAAGCAGCAGGCTCTCTCCGGCATTAACCTGAAACAGCATCTCCTCTTCACGGATCGCCAGCGTCCCCTTTTCGACAAAAATAATCTCCCAGGAGTCAAGCCTGCGTGAAGGGTGCCTGCCAACGCCCCGAGAGATAAATAGCCCGCCGTTTTGCACCTTGACCGGAAGTGCTATGGATAATTCGAGCATAAATATATCAATTCTCGCTTTTCAGACCGATCATTAACATCTTTGCTATTGATTATTAATAAATTAATACGAATTTGCCCGATCGGCTTCACATTTTCAAAATCAAGTCGGAATCGTCATCTTTTTATACTTTTTTATTGCCTTGTTGCCCGATATTTAAAAGGCAGAATTAATCAGGTCATTTCCAATAACAGCGCTGCCCTTGCGGGCGGATAGCTAATAAAAGAGATCTCCACCCTACGAGGAGTTATCTATGACCTCTACACCGATTACCCATACAGGCATTGCTCAGGGTGCGGTTGACGATAAACTGTCAATTCGCGAAAAGATAGGCTACGGCCTGGGCGACGCAGGCGGCACGGTTATTACCTGCCTGATCATGAATTTTCTTACCTTTTTCTATACCGACGTTTTTGGCCTCACCCCGGCGCTGGTGGGCACGCTTTTTATTGCCCTGCGCGTTTTTGACGCCATTTCCGATCCGATCATGGGTGTCATCGCTGACCGCACGCAGAGCCGCTGGGGACGCTTTCGTCCCTGGCAGTTGTGGGTGGCGATCCCCATCGGCATCATTGGTGTACTGACCTTTACCGTGCCGGACGCTGGCATGGGGGTAAAAATCGCTTGGGCGTTTGGTACTTATTTGCTGCTCTCTGTCGGCTACACCGCGATTAACGTCCCCTACTGCGCGCTAATTAATACCATGACCACACGCCATAGCGAGGTAATCTCCTGTCAGTCATGGCGCTTCGTGCTGTGCGGCGTAGCGGGTTTTCTGGTTTCGGTCGGCCTGCCGTGGATGGTCGATCTCTTCGGCCAGGGGAGAGTCGCCAAAGGCTACCAGCTGGGCGTCGGCGTGCTGTGTGCAATTGCGGTTGTGATGTTCCTGTGCTGCTTCTTCTGGGTCCGCGAGCGGGTGCCGCTGGCGCTGATGGGCAGATTTACCCTGCGTGAACACCTGGCCGGGCTGCGTAAAAACGATCAGTTGCTTTTAATGCTGGTGATGTCCTTCCTGTTGATTAACGTCTTCAACATTCGCGGCGGGGGCTATATGTACTTCATCACCTATGTGCTGGAGGGCAGTACGGCCTACACCTCGCTGTTCTTTACGATGGTGACCTTCGCCTCGATCCTCGGTTCCGTTATCGTCAACCCGCTCACCCGCCGTATCGATGCCGTTAAGCTCTACTACTATACCAACCTGGTGCTGGCCGCGCTGGCCGTCGGCATGTGGTTTTTGCCGGGCGGCCCGCAGTATCAGACGCTGTGGCTGGCAATCATCCTGGGTAACGGCATTATCCTTGGCTTTACGTTACCGCTGCACTTCTCGCTGATGGCTTTCTCCGATGACTACGGCGAGTGGAAAACTGGCGTACGCTCGTCAGGCATGAACTTCGCGTTCAACCTGTTCTTTATCAAGCTCGCCTGGGCCTCAAGCGCGGGAATTATCAGCCTGGTATTTATTGTCGTGGCCTACCAGCCCGGCACTGGCAATCAGACCACCGCCTCGCTACAGGGGATCACCGCGATGGAAACCCTGCTGCCTGCCCTGTTCCACTTACTGCTGGCACTAGCCGTTCGCGTCTGCAAGCTCAATAACCCAATGATGGCGCGTATTTCAACCGACCTGCGCCAGCGTCATGCCCAGTCCTGAGGAGAAGATGATGACTATCATGGAAACCGACCTGCATAAGCTTAACGTCACCGATCCGTTTTTAGGCCAGTACCAGCGACTGGTGCGCGAAGTGGTGATCCCCTATCAGTGGGATGCACTGAACGACCGTATTCCCGAAGCCGATCCCAGCCATGCAATTGAAAACTTCCGCATTGCCGCTGGTCTCTCTGAGGGTGAGTTCTATGGCATGGTTTTTCAGGACAGCGACGTCGCGAAGTGGCTGGAAGCTGTGGCCTGGTCGCTGTGCCAGAAACCCGATGCCGAACTTGAGAAAACGGCTGATGAAGTAATTGCGCTCGTTGCGGCAGCACAGTGTGACGATGGCTACCTGAACACCTACTTTACGATAAAAGCGCCTGCCGAACGCTGGACTAACCTCGCCGAATGCCATGAGCTATACAGCGCCGGACACATGATCGAGGCTGCGGTGGCGTACTTTCAAGCCACCGGCAAGCGCAGCCTGCTGGAGGTAGCCTGCCGTCTGGCGGACTACATCGACAACGTGTTTGGTCCTGGCGTTAATCAACTTCAGGGTTATGACGGCCATCCGGAAATTGAGCTAGCCCTGATGCGCCTGTTTGAGGTGACCCAGGAGACCCGCTATCGCGATCTGGTGAATTTCTTCGTTGAGCAGCGTGGCACGCAGCCGCACTTTTACGATAAGGAGTTTGCACAGCGCGGCGGCACTTGGTTCTGGCCTAACCATGGCACGGCGTGGATGGTGAACGATAAAGCATATAGCCAGGCGCACCTGCCGCTTTCAGAGCAGCAGAGCGCAATTGGCCATGCGGTGCGTTTTGTCTATCTGATGACCGGCGTTGCCCACCTGGCGCGGCTCTCCGGCAATGAGCGCCTGCGCCAGGACTGCCTGCGGCTGTGGCAAAACATGGCCCAGCGCCAGCTCTATATCACTGGCGGCATTGGCTCACAAAGCCGGGGAGAGGCGTTCAGCAGCGATTACGACCTGCCGAACGATACCGTCTATGCCGAGAGCTGCGCCTCGATCGGGCTAATGATGTTTGCCCGCCGGATGCTGGAGCTGGAAGGCGACAGCCAGTATGCCGACGTGATGGAGCGTGCGCTCTATAACACCGTGCTGGGCGGTATGGCGCTCGACGGTAAACATTTTTTCTATGTAAATCCGCTGGAGATCACCCCGAAATACTTGAAGTTTAATCACATTTACGACCATATCCAGCCGGTTCGCCAGCGTTGGTTTGGCTGCGCCTGCTGTCCGCCCAATATTGCTCGCCTGCTGACCTCTATCGGCCATTACATCTATACCCCGCGCCCCGATGCGCTGTTTATCAATCTCTATATAGGCAATAACGTAGAGATCCCGGTGGGGGATAAGCCGCTGCGGGTGCGTATTAGCGGCAACTATCCGTGGCAGGAGAGCGTTGAGGTTCGCATCGACTCACCCCAGCCAGTGCAGCATACGCTGGCCCTGCGCCTGCCTGAGTGGTGCTGCGATCCGCAAATTTTGCTCAACGGCGAAGCGGTACAGGGTGAGGTACGCAAGGGCTATATGCATCTCAGTCGGCTCTGGCGTGAAGGCGACACGCTATCGCTAACGCTGCCCATGCCGGTCCATCGCGTCTATGGCAACCCGCTGGTGCGCAGCGTCGCTGGCAAGGTAGCGATTCAGCGCGGCCCGCTGGTCTACTGCCTTGAAGAGGCTGATAACGGCGAGGCGCTGCATAACGTCTGGCTACCGAAAGAGAGTGAATTCAGGCTTGTGGAAGGGAAAGGGCTCTTTGCCCATAAGGTGCTTATCCAGGCCGAAGGCGCGAAGCAGATCGCTGCGCAGCCGGAGCAGCAGCAGCTGTGGCACTTCGATACTGCCCCCGTCACACCAGAGCCACACACGCTGACCTTTATTCCGTGGTTTAGCTGGGCCAATCGCGGCGAGGGTGAAATGCGAATTTGGGTGAATGAGGGATAATGTTCAGCCATGGTAATGCCCGGCGGCGCTACGCTTGCCGGGCCTACACTGTGCACGGACCGTAGGCCGGGCAAGCTTGCGCCGCCCGGCGATAGGGACTCAGAACAGACCGAGCGGTTTATCCGAATAGCTCACCAGCAGGCACTTGGTCTGCTGGTAGTGATCCAGCATCATCTTATGGGTTTCGCGCCCGATGCCGGACTGCTTGTAGCCGCCGAATGCCGCATGGGCGGGATAGGCGTGGTAGCAGTTGGTCCAGACGCGTCCGGCCTGAATACCGCGCCCCATCTTATAGGCCAGGCTGCCGTTGCGGCTCCAGACGCCCGCGCCCAATCCGTACTGGGTATCGTTGGCTAGCTCCAGCGCCTCTTCCACGGTTTTAAAGGTGGTGACGGCGAGCACCGGGCCAAAGATCTCCTCCTGGAAAACGCGCATGTTGTTCTGCCCAAAAAGAATGGTCGGCTCCAGGTAATAGCCCTCTTTCAGCTCGCCCTCCAGCAGCTTGCGCCGCCCGCCGGTGAGTACGTCCGCCCCCTCGTTTTTACCGATGTCGATGTAGTTCAGGATGGTCTCCATCTGCCCCTGTGAGACCTGCGCGCCCATCTGGGTGACGCTATCCAGCGGGTTGCCGCTGCGGATGCTCTCTACCCGGCGGATAGCGCGCTCCATAAAGCGCTCGTAGATCGACTCCTGCACCAGCGCCCGGCTTGGACAGGTACAGACTTCGCCTTGGTTAAAGGCGAACAGGGCAAAGCCCTCCAGCGCCTTATCGAAGAAGGCATCCTCCTCGTCCATCACGTCGGCGAAGAAGATGTTCGGCGACTTGCCGCCCAGCTCCAGAGTGACCGGAATAATGTTCTGGGTCGCATACTGCATGATCTGCTGGCCCACTTCGGTGGAGCCGGTAAAGGCCACCTTGCTGATGCGTTTCGAGGTAGCAAGGTACTCACCAATCTCGCCTCCCGCGCCGTTGACCACGTTCACCACGCCCGGCGGCAGTAGATCGCCCACAATCTCCATCAGTAGCAGCACGGAGAGCGGCGTCAGGCGCGCGGGTTTTAAGACGATGCAGTTCCCGGCGGCAAGCGCAGGTGCCATCTTCCAGCTTGCCATCAGCAGCGGGAAGTTCCACGGGATGATCTGCCCAACTACGCCCAGCGGCTCGCGGAAGTGGTAGGCCACCGTCTCGCTGTCTACCTCGCTGATGCCGCCCTCCTGGGCGCGAATACAGGAGGCAAAATAGCGGAAATGGTCAATCGCCAGCGGCACGTCGGCTCCGCTGGTTTCACGGATCGGCTTGCCGTTATCCCAGGTTTCAGCGGTCGCCAGCAGCTCCAGGTTCTGCTCCATGCGATCGGCTATCTTCAGCAAAATGGCTGCCCGATCCTGCACGGAGGTATGCGCCCACTTATCTTTCGCCTTGTGGGCCGCGTCCAGCGCCAGATCGATATCACGCTTGCCTGAGCTGGCAATTTCACACAGCGGCTGGCCGGTGACCGGGGTCAGGTTCTGGTAGTACTCGCCGTCGGCCGGGGGAACCCAGTCGCCGCCGATAAAGTTTTCATAACGCGCTTTTAAGGTAAGAGGATAACCGTATTCGCCAGGCTGGATGCGGTTGGCGGGAGGATTGTTTGTCATGGCCGTCTCCTTGCAGGGGTGTCCTTCAAGGGTAGCCGGGGTGGATAAAAAAGAAGCAATCAGATTGCCGCTTTTCGACGCTGTTCACGTATTACCTTACTTTACATTCTCCCGTCTGGCCTGAGCCATAATTAAGCGTAAGGAACCGGAAAAGGGAAATACCTATGCACTACTTTATTGGTTTTGATGTCGGGGGAACCCACATCAAGCATGGCCTGATTGACGAGCATGGCGAAGAGCTCTCTTCGGATGAGTTTGATACGCCTGAAGATGAAGCGTCGTTTAAAAAAGCGTGGAAAGAAGTCGTTGAAACTTACCAAAAAGATCATGAAATCGCTGGCATCGGCGTCAGCTTTCCTGGCCATATCAACGTGCATACCGGCAAAGCGGCAAAAGCGGGCGCACTGGACTTTATGGATGGCGCAAACCTGCACGATCTCTTCTCGACCCTCACCGATCTGCCGGTAGTGGTGGAGAACGATGCCAACTGTGCGGCGCTCGGCGAGCGCTGGCGCGGGGCCGGACAGGAGTTTGAGAACTTTGTCTGCATCACCGTAGGAACGGGCATTGGCGGCGGAATTATCGTCAACGGTGAGCTGTTCCGGGGCGTGCACTTCCACGCTGGTGAGTTTGGCGTGATCCCCGTAGGCAACAACGGTGAGTGCATGCACGAGGTCGCCTCCGGCAGCGGCCTGATGAAAGCCTGCCGCCAGGCGCTGGCGGTCTCCGCCGACGAGCTGCCGCACGGTAAAGAGCTCTTCGAGCGTATGGACAGCGACGTCCATCTGCGCGAAGCCATTAATGAGTGGGCGCTGTTCCTGGCGCGCGGAGTCTATAGCGTGATCTCCATGTTCGACCCTGAGGCGGTGCTGATTGGCGGCGGGCTGAGCGAACAGGAGAAAGTTTACCAGCTGCTCGATCGTCACCTGGAAACCTTTGAGATGTGGGAGGCGTTGCGCGTGCCAATCCACCCCTGCAAGCTGGGTAACCAGGCGGGCAGACTGGGGGCGGTGTGGCTGGCGAAGCAGAAGATCGCGCCCGGTGAATAGGGCGCGACAAAGTTACGCCTGCGGATTGGCCGGGAACAGCAGAGCGTCGCGCAGCAGGTGATCGTTGCCGCGTCGGCGGGTAAAGCCGATGCGGTCGAAATATTCGAGGATCTGAATGGCCAGCTTGCGTCCGACGTTGAGCTGGTCGCGGAAGTCGGCGGCACAGGTTGATCCACGCTCACCGTCCAGGGCGCGGATCAGGTTCGCAAAGGCCACAATGCGATCGTTGCGGTAGTAGCGATCTTTTACGATCGCCGTGATCAGCCCCTGCTGTGCCGCCTGGTGCAGAACGCTGCGCATGATCTGCTCGTCTGCCCCCACCTCACGCGCCAGGTCGCGCACCCACCAGGGTTCATCCGCAAACAGCATGGCGACTTTCTGCCAGATCGTGTCCTGCTCGGCAGTAAAGCCTGCTTTATGATCCGGCAGATGTAACCAGCCGTGATGGCTGTGGATATCTCCGCTCTCCCGCATCCGCTCGATGAGCGTCAGCACCAGCGCCTCGTTCTCCATCGGCAGGGCCATGCGGCGCAGACGCTCGCGCCCTGGCCCTGGCTCATCCCGATGCTGGGCATGGTAGGTAGCGAGGGTATCAAGGATCTTGCGCTGCCAGCGGGCGGCGACCGCGGCGCTAATCAGGCTGTCTCCGGCCTGGATCAGCGCCGGGCTCTCGGTCAACGCCGCCAGCCCCTGAGCGTTAAGCTGTCTCTCCCACGCGAACGATGGCAGATGTACCGCGCCGCGCGTCAGGTGTACCGCCAGCGCGCCAGCATCGTCACTCGCTTCAGTCAGCGCAGCGATCCACGCCAGGTACTCTGGCTTACGTTTGCCCCGGCGCGGCGGATTAAGCGTGACTACCCTCGCTCCGGCCAGCGTGGTACGGGCAGCGATATCGCGCAGCACCAGCCGATCGTTATCCGCCAGCCACAGCGGCGTATCCAATACCAGCTCGGCCAGATTATCTTCGAGCAGCGAGACGCGGCCCGTCACGTGGCTGGCGGCATGGTGAATGTGCAGCGGCTGCCACTGACCCAGCGGCGCGTGGGTGTGCAGCGCCACGATCAACCGTGTCACAGGCTCAGGCGGCGCCTCGGCCAGCAGCCAGTCGCCGCGACTGATAGCCTCTTTTTCCGCGTCGCCCGCAATGTTCAGGGCAATACGCTGCCCGGCGTGGGCTTGCTCTACCGGCTGGTTTTGCGCATGCAGGCCGCGCACGCGCATCGGCCTGTTCACGCCGGTAAGCCACAGGGTATCGCCCACCTTTACGCTGCCGGAGAGCGCCGTGCCGGTCACCACCAGCCCCGCGCCCTTGACGCTAAACGCGCGATCGATGGCAAGGCGGAAGCGGCGCTCGTCGGTCTGCTCGCGTTCGGGCAGCGCCAACAGATGCGCGCGCAACGCCTCAATGCCCATCCCCTGCGTCGCAGCGGTAGTAAACAGCGTTGCCTGCGGGTAGCCATACTCTGCCAGCACGCTACGCACCTCGGCCTCGACCTCGGCTATCCGCGCCTCGTCCACGCGATCGGCCTTGGTCAACGCCACGGTCAGCGCCGGGTTGCCGGTGAGCTGTAAAATCGCCAGGTGCTCCCGGGTTTGCGCCATCACGCCGTCGTCGCAGGCCACCACCAGCAGTGCGCCGTCGATACCGCCAACGCCCGCCAGCATATTGGCAAGAAACTTCTCATGGCCCGGCACATCAATAAACCCTGGCACGCGGCCATCCGGCTGGGGCCAGTAGGCGTAGCCGAGATCGATAGTCATGCCACGCTTCTTCTCTTCCGGCAGCCTGTCGGCATTGATACCGGTAAGCGCCTCCAGCAGCGTTGTTTTGCCATGGTCAACGTGCCCGGCCGTTGCAATAATCATTTCAGTAACCTGTTCAAAAAGCGGGATTCATCGTCAAGGCAGCGCAGATCGAGCCATAGACGACCGTCGGAGATGCGGCCAATCACCGGCTGCGGCAGTGCGCGCCACTGCGCCGCCAGTGCTTCAAGGCGGCTACCGCGTCCGTCGCGAGGAGTAAAGGTCAGCGCCGCGCTGGGCAGCCTGTCCACCGGCAGCGATCCGCTGCCGATTTGCGACTGGCAGTCTTCAACCTGCATCAAAAACTCAGCGTAGCGGCTCTCCAATGCGGGCAGAAGCCGCTCGGCCTGCTGGCGAATGTCGTCCGCGCTGCGGGTCAGCAGGCGCAGCGTCGGCAGCCGTTCGGCCAGCTTCTCCGGATGCAGATAGAGCCTGAGCGTTGCCTCCAGCGCGGCGAGGGTCATCTTATCCACCCGCAGAGCGCGCTTAAGCGGGTGCTGCTGGAGCCTGGCAATCAGCTCACGCTTGCCGATGATGATCCCCGCCTGCGGACCGCCGGGCAGCTTATCGCCAGAGAAGCTCACGAGGCTGACGCCTGCGGCAATCATCTCCTGCGGCATCGGCTCTTTCGGCAGACCGTACTGGCTGAGATCGATCAGCGAGCCGCTGCCTAAGTCGGCCACCACCGGCACGTTCAGCGGCAGGCCAATTTGCACCAGCTCCGCCTCCTCCACCGCCTTGGTGAAGCCGGTGACGGCATAGTTGCTGGTGTGGACCTTCATCAGCAGCGCCGTATTCTCGTTCACTGCCTCACGATAGTCTTTGGCATGGGTGCGGTTGGTGGTGCCCACCTCGTGCAGCACGCAGCCCGCCTGGCGCATCACGTCCGGAATGCGAAACGCGCCGCCAATCTCTACCAGCTCGCCGCGCGACACCACCACCTCTTTACCGTTCGCCAGCGCGGCCAGCATCAGCAGCACCGCCGCCGCGTTGTTATTCACAATGCAGGCATCCTCTGCGCCGGTCAGGCGGCAGAGCAGATCCGCCACGCCGCGATCGCGATGACCGCGTCCGGCCTCGTCGAGGGCGTACTCCAGCGTCACCGGCGTGCGCATCGCCTCGGCAACCGCCTCGATGGCGGCCTCCGCCTGTAGCGCGCGTCCGAGGTTGGTGTGCAGCACCGTGCCGGTGAGGTTAAATACCGGCCGCAGGGCGCGGGTTTCATGCTGCGTCAGCCGGCTCTCGGTTGCCGCCGCCCAGTCCGCGCACCAGGCGGGCAGCGCCTGGGTTTCGCGCACCGCAAGACGGGCCTCGTCCTGAAGCTGGCGCAGGGTATCCACGACGCGGCGGTGACCGAAGGTATCGACTAAAACAGCAAAGGCGTCGGCGTGCAGCAGACGATCGGTTGCCGGGATCTGGCTGAAAAGCGAACGTGATTCAAGGGTCATGACAAAGCCTGCAGTAGATTACCCCTCCCGCCGGAGGGGATTCGACGTGAAGGGAGATTGTACAGCGTACCGGCGCAGGCTGTCAGTATGCTGGGGCTAGGACTTTGGCGGTTCGGTACGGGCAAAGCTCTCCCGCTGGAACAGCGTTTCCACCAGCTTCACCAGCTGCGGCCTGTCCACGCACCAGCCGGGCGAGACGCGGCGGAAGTTGATGTAGCCGATGGCGCAGGCCACGGCGATAGTAGCAACGTTGAGGCTATCCGGCTGAATATCGCCCTCGCTGACGTGCTTTTCCAACATGTCCAACGCCCGGCTGATTTTCTCCCGCTGGCGCAGCAGCTCGGTCTCCGACTGCTGGGCCGCCGGTCGGGCCTGCTCGCGCACCGAGACCAGTCCGGCATCCATCACCCCATCGGCCAGGGCTTCTATCTGGCGCAGCTTCAGCGCCGCCTTTGGATCCTGCGGCAGCATCGCGGGCGCGATGTCCAGCAGCTCCAGGTAGGCAGCAATGATAGGCGAGTCGTACCAGATGTCGCCCTCATCGGTAACCAGCGCTGGAACTTTGCCCAGCGGATTGTAGTGCGCAACGCCGTTTTCGCCGTTGTAAGGGAACTCATTTACAAACTCAAAGGTGATCCCCTTCTCCAGCAGGATAACGGAGATTTTACGTACAAACGGGCTGGTATAGCTGCCGATAAGTTTCATTGCCTGATCCTGTCTACCCCGAAAAAAGTAATTATGGATCAGCGATGAAAAAAAGGCAGGTGATGCCCATCGCATTCCTGCCTTTTGAGATTAATGGTCAAGATAGAGGTAGTGCATCCAGCTGGTCATTCGCAGCAGCACCTTGCGCATCACCGAGACGTGGTGGAAGTGATCGGAGTAGACCGCGACCTGGGCATAGATGCCGTCCGGCAGGGCATCCACCTCGGCGTTCGGCTCCAGCTCAATGGTTCCCAGCACGCCATCAGTGCCGGGCACCACCGTCAGCGACTGTAAGGCACCCTGCGCCTGATAGGAGCCGCCCGGCACTACCGGCAGAATAGTGGTCAGCTTGCCCTTAAACACCTGTCCAGGTAGGGCGTTGAACACCACTTCTGCTTCATCGCCAGGCTCAAGTCGCAGCAGGGAGTTCTGCCGGAACTGGGCCACGATCTGCCGCTTCTGCTGGGGAATAAAGACCATCACCGGACGCAGGGGCAGCGCGGCGGCGTAGGTCCCTGGGCGGATCAGCACCTGGGTCACGTAGCCATCACTCGGGGCACGGATCACCGTCTGCTCAAGGTTATATTTTGCCTCCGTCAGCTGTGCCCGCAGGCTAACGATCTGCGACTGTTCGCCGTTGACCATGCTGTCCAGCTGGCTCTGGATCTGCACCTGGTCGGCCACGGAGGTCTTTACCATCGCATCCTGAGCGAGATAGTTCTGCCGGGCGTTGTCGATATCGCTTTCAGAGAACGGATTCACCCTCGCCCGGCTGCCGCGCACGTAGCGCTGGTAGTCTTTATAGAGGCGGTCGCGTTCGGCCGAGACACGCAGGGTATTGGCCTGGGCACCCGCCAGCTGCGCCTTGAGCACGTGGATGTTGTGGGTGGCCGTCACCAGGTCGGCGTTAAGCCTGTCGACCCTGGCCTGATACCGCACCGGATCGAGTTTAAAGAGCACGTCGCCCTTTTTAATCAGCTGGTTTGATTTGTCCGTTACCTCACTCACAACGCCAGTAACCTGCGGCGTAATCGGAATCGAGATCACCGCCTTCTGCGCCGTGAAGGTATAGGGGTGGTTGTAGTTCATGAGCAGGATCAGGGCGCTGACGAGAAATATGCCCCCCAGCGCCGCCGTGGAGAGCGTCCACTGGTTAACCGGAATGCGGAATATTTTAAAGATGGCCCAGGCCAGAGCGACGTAGGTTAAGACGATCAGCAGATCCATACGCTACTCCCCCGCTCGGGTTTGCATTCGCTTCAGCTCTCTTTCAAGGGCCTCAACGCGCTGTTGCAGCTGTAGCTCGCCGCCGCCGCTGTTGAAGTGGGACTGCATCCCCCACCCGCGTTCCGGGCGATAGAGCGTGGCCCAGATCCAGAGAAACGGCCACAGCACGTGTAGGGTAAAGAGGCTCACCCAGCCTGCAATATGAATTGCATCGGCATGGGGATGGTTACGGGCTTTGGCAATCCGGTAGGGAATGTCATGAATAATGATGATGCCGTAGAACAGCACCAGGAAGACGAAAATCAGGATGCCGAGCGCAAAGTAATTCAGGAACATAATGTTGACCTCGAATTTACGCTGAGAAGATGTTGCTGACTTACAGTATTGCCGAGTCCCGTAATAAGAAGTTGCTGCCGCTCACGTTAAGAAAAGTCCAGGTGAAAATTTCTTGTGATCTAAATCACAAACCGCAAACAAAGTAACGAGATAGAAATGTGATTAACATCACATTAACAGTCCCATACCGTCTTTTTTTTACCCGCTGTTCTTTTTTTACACCTATGATTTGTGACCGCCATCACACCTAAACCGGGCGTGATCCCTATATTAGTGTGATCTGAATCACACTAAATCGTGCCATCTGGACAGTTTCTCGATTCGGTGCCAGATTCGCCACACAGAACATGGGTTCGGCTACCTCTGCCGCCTCGTTAACAAAAAAAGTTGGGCTTCCGCCCTGCGCGACAGCAAACATTAGAAGGGGTGTTTTATGTCATCCGATATCAAGATCAAGGTGCAAAGCTTTGGTCGTTTTCTCAGCAATATGGTAATGCCCAACATCGGCGCATTTATCGCCTGGGGTATTATCACCGCGTTGTTTATTCCAACAGGGTGGTTGCCTAACGAAACGCTGGCAAAACTTGTCGGCCCAATGATTACCTATTTGCTGCCGCTGCTGATCGGTTATACCGGTGGTCGCCTGGTGGGCGGCGATCGTGGCGGCGTGGTCGGTGCGATCACCACCATGGGCGTGATCGTCGGTGCGGATATGCCGATGTTCCTCGGCGCAATGATTGCCGGTCCGCTGGGCGGCTGGGCGATCAAACGCTTTGACGTCTGGGTTGATGGCAAGATCAAATCCGGCTTCGAAATGCTGGTGAACAACTTCTCCGCGGGCATCATCGGTATGATCCTCGCGATTCTGGCGTTCCTCGGCATTGGCCCGGCGGTAGAGGTGCTCTCTAAAGCCCTGGCCGCTGGCGTTAACTTCATGGTTGTCCATGACATGCTGCCGCTGGCCTCTATCTTTGTTGAACCGGCGAAAATCCTGTTCCTCAATAACGCCATCAACCACGGTATTTTCTCACCGCTGGGTATTCAGCAGTCCCATGATATCGGCAAGTCTATCTTCTTCCTGATCGAAGCGAACCCGGGTCCGGGGATGGGCGTCCTGCTGGCGTACATGTTCTTCGGTCGCGGCAGTGCGAAACAGTCTGCGGGCGGTGCGGCTATCATCCACTTCCTGGGCGGTATCCACGAAATTTACTTCCCGTACGTGCTGATGAACCCGCGTCTGCTGATCGCCGTTATCCTCGGCGGGATGACCGGCGTGTTTACCCTGAGCGTGCTGAACGGCGGCCTGGTCTCCCCGGCTTCCCCTGGCTCTATCCTTGCCGTGCTGGCGATGACGCCGAAAGGTGCCTACTTCGCTAACATCGCTGCTATCGTCGCTGCGATGGCGGTTTCGTTCGTGATCTCCGCCATCCTGCTGAAGACCAGCAAGGTGAAAGAAGAGGACGATATCGAAGCGGCAACCCGCCGTATGCATGACATGAAAGCGGAATCCAAAGGCGTAACCACTGCCGCTGCTGGCACGCCGCTGGCGGCAGGCGCGGTCTCTAACGACCTGAGCCACGTTCGCAAAATCATCGTAGCCTGCGACGCCGGGATGGGTTCAAGCGCCATGGGTGCAGGCGTGCTGCGTAAAAAAGTACAGGATGCTGGCCTGACCAACATCTCCGTGACCAACAGCGCGATCAACAACCTGCCGGCAGACGTGGACGTGGTTATTACCCACCGCGACCTGACCGAGCGTGCGATGCGCCAGGTGCCACAGGCGCAGCACATTTCGCTGACTAACTTCCTCGACAGCGGCCTCTATACCAACCTGACCGAGCGTCTGGTTGCGGCCCAGCGCCATACGGACAACGAAGCGAAAGTGCGCACCAGCCTGCAGGACAGCATTGACCAGAGCAACAGCCATCTGTTCAAGCTGGGTGCGGAGAACATCTTCCTGGGCCGCACCGCGAGCCATAAAGAAGAGGCGATTCGCTTTGCCGGTGAGCAGCTGGTGAAAGGCGGCTACGTGCAGCCAGAGTATATCGACGCCATGCTGGAGCGTGAAAAACTGACCCCGACCTACCTGGGTGAGTCCATCGCGGTTCCGCACGGTACGGTTGAAGCGAAAGATCGCGTGCTGAAAACCGGCGTCGTGTTCTGCCAGTACCCGCAGGGCGTGCGCTTTGGCGAAGAGGAAGATGACATTGCCCGTCTGGTCATCGGTATCGCTGCACGTAATAATGAGCACATTCAGGTGATTACCAGCCTGACCAATGCCCTGGACGATGAGTCCATTATCGAGCGCCTGGCGCATACCGATAGCGTTGAAGAAGTGCTGGCGCTGCTGAACAAGTAAGCCCTCCTCCCCTCTCCCTTTGCGGAGAGGGTTTGGGTGAGGTCAGAGCCTCACCCCAGCCCTCTCGGGTAAAAACATTAATGAAGGTTAATACTATGAAAGCATTACATTTTGGCGCAGGTAATATCGGACGTGGCTTCATCGGCAAACTGCTGGCGGACGCTGGGATTACGCTGACGTTCGCCGATGTGAATGAGACGGTGCTCGACGCCCTGAATGCCCGTCATAGCTATCAGGTTCATGTGGTGGGTGAAAACGAGCAGGTTGATACCGTCTCCGGCGTCAACGCGGTGAGCAGCATCGGTGATGAGGTGGTCGATCTGATCGCCGACGTGGATCTGGTGACCACGGCGGTCGGCCCGGTGGTGCTGGAGCGCATTGCACCCGCGATTGCCAAAGGGCTGACGAAGCGTAAAGCGCAGGGCGTAGAGACCCCGCTGAACATCATCGCCTGTGAGAACATGGTGCGCGGTACGACTCAGTTAAAAGGCCACGTTCTCAATGCGCTGGCAGATGAGGACAAAGCCTGGGTTGAAGCGCACGTTGGCTTTGTCGACTCGGCCGTAGACCGCATCGTTCCGCCGTCGGCCTCTGCCACCCACGATCCGCTGGAAGTGACCGTTGAGACCTTTAGCGAGTGGATTGTCGACAAGACCCAGTTCAAAGGCGCGCTGCCGAACATTGCGGGCATGGAACCGACCGACAATTTAATGGCCTTTGTGGAGCGTAAGCTCTTCACCCTGAACACCGGCCATGCTATAACCGCGTACCTTGGCCGCCAGGCGGGCCATCAGACCATTCGCGACGCCATTCTCGATGAGAAGATCCGCGCGGTGGTGAAAGGGGCGATGGAGGAGAGCGGCGCGGTGCTGATCAAGCGCTACGGCTTTGATGAAGCGAAGCATGCTGCCTATATCGAGAAGATCCTCGGCCGCTTTGAGAACCCGTACCTGAAGGATGACGTTGAGCGCGTAGGCCGTCAGCCGCTGCGTAAGCTGAGCATCGGTGACCGTCTGATCAAGCCGCTGCTCGGCACCCTGGAGTATCGCCTGCCGCACGAGAACCTGGTCAAAGGGATCGCTGCTGCCATGCACTACCGCAGCGAGCAGGATCCGCAGGCGCTTGAGCTGGCGGCGCTGATTGACGAGAAAGGCCCGCAGGCTGCGCTGGCGCAGATCTCCGGTCTGGAAAGCACAAGCGACGTTGTCGCCGAGGCGGTTAACGTTTATAACGCTCAGGCATGATGCCCTACCCGGCGCGGAGCGATCCTCCGCGCCCGAATATAAGATTGTCGGATATGCAGGCAATAATGGAAGAAACCCAGGCCTTTGAAAACCGTGTGCTTGAGCGTCTGAATGCTGGCAAAACCGTCCGAAGTTTCCTCATCGCCGCCGTTGAGCTACTCACGGAAGCGGTGAATATTCTGGTACTTCAGGTGTTCCGCAAAGACGACTATGCGGTGAAATACGCTGTGGAGCCGCTGCTGGAGGGCGATGGCCCGCTGGGCGATCTCTCCGTGCGCTTAAAGCTGATCTACGGCCTCGGCGTGATTAGTCGTCACGAGTATGAGGACGCGGAGCTGCTGATGGCCCTGCGCGAAGAGCTGAACCACGACGGCAACGAGTACGGGTTTACCGATGATGAGATCCTCGGCCCCTTTGGCGAGCTGCACTGCGTCTCTGCCCTGCCCCCCGAGCCCCAGTTTGATACCAGCGACGCCGACCTCTACGCCATGCAGAGACAGCGTTACCAGCAGGTGGTGCGCTCGACCATGGTTCTCTCCCTGACCGGGCTGATCTCACGCATCAGCCTGAAAAAAGCCTTTCAGAAGTAACGTTGCGCACATTAGTGTATCCTTTGCAGTAATTCCCCTGTTTTTAGAGTCATCCGTTATGAAAGAAATCGAAAAGAACGAAATTAAACGCCTGAGCGACCGCCTTGATGCTATCCGCCACCAGCAGGCTGCCCTGTCACTGGTTGAGTCTGCCGACAAGTACGCCGAGCTGGAAAAAGAGAAAGAGACGCTGGAAGCGGAGATTACTCGCCTGCGCGAAGTGCATGGTCAGAAGCTGAGCAAAGAGGCGCAGAAGCTGATGGATCTGCCTTTCCGTCGAGCGATTACTAAAAAAGAGCAGGCCGATATGGGCAAGCTGAAGAAGAGCGCACGCGGGCTGGTGGTAGTGCACCCGATGACCGCCCTGGGCCGCGAGATGGGCCTGAAAGAGATGACCGGCTTCGCGAAGACCGAGTTCTGATTTTTTGCCGGGTGGCGCTACGCCTGCCCGGCAATACCGCTTTTCGCAACACCAATGCGTGCTTATTTTTGCGAGAATAAGCATATTTCCCCTTATTCAGACCGTGTTTTTAATATTCAGAAATACATTACTAATTATGATTGATTAAAGTATAAATCATTTCTGCCAGCAATAATAAATAGTCAGCTTTGCGGTTTCGCCGCACATCTATCCTTTTAACAGGTGCTCATTTCACGTCATAACGCATCGCAAAACACAAAAAACCAATTCACTATTAAATTTTATTACACTTTATTGTGTTGATCTTTTTTTAAACAAGCATAAGCTCTCACGGAAATTATGCTTCCACATAATGAGCTATTAATACAGAGAACATGTAAAAAGAACCCGGCGAAAGAATTAATCATATTTCCTGCACCTGTTAATGCCAGACCAAGGTTTTTCAGGAAATACAACCCGGTGGGTTATCGGCCATGACATGTATACCTATAATAAAACTGCAGCAAGGAAACGCAGATGAATACATCCCCTCTGGGGCCGAAACCCTGTCCGCACTGCCAGATATCCGGCCCGGCAATACTGCCGGTGCGTTATGCCGTAGTGCCTGCCGGGCTGTCGGCCAGCGTGCCGGCCTGGGCGAAACCGGACACGCCGTTTCCGGAAGGGGACGGCTATGACTACCTGCTGCGCGCCCTGCGTCAGGGCTTTGTGTATGTGTATTACGAAAGTAACCGTCAGTGGGAAGGCTGGTCGGTGGCGGAGGACGGCAGCCTGTGGAAACAGCCCACAGCGGCGTATGCGCAGCCGCAGAAAAAATCAGACTGCACCATGCCGTGCCATAACCCGACCAGTCTGGAAATGCTCATCCTCAGCACGGCAGCGCTGAAAGGCAACTGCTGGATTGCATTCACCCCGGCCAAATGGCGGACCGGTACGCTGGATCGCTACGCTTCTGATGCGAACGCCCGCAGGAAACGGATGCAGTGCGTGGAGTACTGGCAGTGGACCACCCCCGCTAACGAACAGCGTGTTGCACAGGCGAGCGTTGAGGTACTGAATGACATAGCCGACTACATGATGCCCGGCCCTGCCTGTCCGGTGCTGACGCTGCCGTATAACCCGCCGGTGCGGCGCATCAGTCGTACAGAGAGTTGTGCCCCGTGGTTTTATTTTGACGAGGGCGCGGTACGGGTGCAGGGGACCCTGACCCCGTGGAGCCGACGCCGCTGTGAGCAGGCGGAGCGGACAATAGACGCGATGCAGAAACAGGGCACCGGAGTTAACCGCTACGACAAACCGATTACCCAGCTGGTGGTGGCGCTGGAGGATGCATCGGGTATAGCCCATGAACTGGCGGGATTCAGTGATGATATGACCGCCCTGCACGCGGGCTGGCTGGATGAGCTGTCGATTGAGTTTATGAGCATGCAGTTACTGGCTGGTGCCCGTAATCAAATCCGGCAGATGGAAAAAGCACTGGCAGAAAAGCACACGCTGGATGCCTTCAGCAGCACTGTAAATTACGGCATGGATAAGGTCTCCGGCGCAGACGTCGTTCCGGGAGCCGACGCGCAGCGTCAGCTGGTACTGAATGACCTGCTGCGACGGGCACAATTGTCATCAGAACAGGCGGGTAATGAGACACTGGCGACCAGCTGGGCAAAATATGATGCAGGACTGAATCACGACAAGATAAATGCCTTCAACGCCTGCTATGAACAGTTTTGTCAGGTCATTGCCACCCGGATGGAAGCCCTGCACAGCCTGCGTATAGCCTGGCTTGAGTCTGCTTCGTTTATCACCTGCAGCCAGGATTTTTACTCCACGAGTGTGGAAGACAACCTGAGCTATCGCGAAACTGTGGATTACGCGCTGGCCTCGCTGAACCTGACCGATACCGGTGCACAGTGGCTGGACAGCCTGATAAACCAGTACTCCGCGAAATCCGAGAGCAACCTGGTCTGGCGCTCGCTGCTGCTCAATAACCCCGATGTGATAGCTGAGATGACTGTTTATCTGGAAAGTCTGGCGAAGAGCCACGGCAAAACAGAGAAAGCAGATGAAGCGTCATTTCTGGCGGCAGTTGCGCCGCTGGCAGGAAAACTGACGGAAGCCTACGACAAGGCTAATGAACTGCTGGAAAGACCTGCCACGCCGTCCTCCTCGTTTTCGCGGATGATGCTGTACTGCGACCGTCGCCTGAGCACGTTTGGCGACCGCTTCTTTAATTTCACCCGCCTGAGTAAAAGCCTGGACGGGATGAACGAGCTGCTGACGAAATCATTGTTTCAGGTGGTGTCCGGTGTGTCGTTTGACAATGCGGTGCAGCTTTCTGTCGGGCAGATACAGGATGGCGATGCGTTCAGAAGACAGCTCCTGGAGGATATGAAGTATTCGGGAGCGGCTGAACGGCGGAAACTTAGAAGCCGCTATCAGAGTGATTTTGACAAATTTGCCCAGGGTGCTGAAGGCGAAAGTGCCCTGAAAGGGGCACGAATCAAGTTGCTGGCATTGTTCTTTAACGGGCTGGAATTCAAAAATCAGCTACAGGAGAGCAAAGGGGATTCGAAAAGCCATGCGCAGATAGCGTCTGCTTTCCTTGGGACACTCAGCACAGCCACGGAGATTATTGAACCGGCAGTTAAAAACGGAATTCGGAATGGAGCCGGACCCACAAGCGTGAAGTTTGTGGGGACAAGTGCCGGGACGGCTGCAGCGGTGGTTAATCTGGTTCTGGATTCGGGAGATCTTTCCTCTGAATGGAATTCCGACCATAGACGATGGGTTTTTGTTGGACTTAACGTTGGGAAAGTTGGAGTTGATGCTGGTGTTGCACTGAAGTCGTTAGGAGGGCTTCTGGAAGTTTTGGCGAAGATTCCATCACTGAATGGTGCCGTTTTGGGAGCTATGACTGATGCTCTTGCCGAGGCTACAGTTGCAAGAATCGTTGGTTTCCTTGCCAGTTGGGAAGTCATGATTGGAATGTTCCTAATCGAACAACTCATCACTTACTACTTTGGCAACGATTTGCAGAAATGGTGTCGGGAAGGCGTATTCGGACTGGAGCCTGATGACAAACTGAAGAGCACCTGGCAACTGGGCCCCAAAAAGCCTCGTGACAAGGAGTATGACAACCAGCAAGAAGAATATCAAAAAGCACTGGGGGCTGTGTTATGACAAAGGACAGGAAATTTTCGGGAGAGTTTATTGCGTTTGATGAAATCAGGCGTAAGAAAAGCCATTGCGAAACAATCATTGAAGTTAACAACAAATGGGCGGTTGAGCATCCTGACGAATGTGATCCTCTAAAACTTGAACGGGAGAACGAGCAAGCGCTTGCTGAGATAACTCAGTTGAACGCAATTCTGGCAACGGAACCACCACCGCCAGAGCTACCACCTCGCCAGCCATTGTTCAAGGTCAGTGGAATGCTGGAAGAGTTTAGCGTGCAGAAAGTGATTGGCTATTTCACCGATCGCGAATATGACCCTCAAGGATTTGCTAAACAGGAAGCAAGTGAGCAGGTGGGTAGCCTCTTACTTGCGGTAACAGGAAATGCTGCTGGTTCAGTTGTCACGGGGCAAAGCAAAATTCGGAAGGATGATGCCTGTGATTTTGTTCGTGGCAAGATTAACGGCATTCCTTTTCATGGGTGGCTGGGAAAAACAAATGCTCAACCTGGTGATTTCATTGAAATGGCTGTAATGGGACAAGGTGATCACTATGTGGTGTACGCCATCATGCTGCCGGAGCTACGGACCTTATCTATGACCCCTCGTTGTTGTCGTGGGCGAAAAGCCGATATTCGGTTTGCTTTGATATATGGAATGCCGATGATCTCAAGCATATTTTTGATCATTCTAATCGTATTTGCCTTTAAAGGCATGGACCCAGAGTTTATCGCTTTTTGTGCCGCGATTTGGGCCGGGATGTTATTTTTGGCTTTTTGTCGTGCTGCATGGAAAACAATAAAGCAACCAGGGGCTGTAATTCTCCTTGCTGAAAATATTTTTACCACATTAGGGTTTGCTGATCCGCAACGTATTGATCTCAGAAAACTGACCAAAGATCGCTTAAAAAAGCAAAAAGGGAATCCCCCAGCAACTAATGTTCGGGAAATGCCCTCTCGACGAAAAACCTGGACTGATTACTTCTATTACTACTGAAAGGGATTTCCTATGAGCAAGGGCATTATTCGTCTGCATAACAAACTCAGCAGCAATAGGGCAGCAGGTTAATCAACCCGGCCTCAGCTCTCCAAATTGGTCCTACCAATCCTTAGACCAACCGCCCTACACTTCACATTTCCACGATTTCCACTTACAAACTCATTGCTGAAACATAACATCTGGTTAACCATTTGTTGTCATAAACCCTACACAACCCAATTGGCTGGACCACTTTTACACTGACCGTGACGCAGAGATGAGCGCAGACTCACCGCCGATCGGCCAGCTAGGTCCCCAGGAGACCTGCAATGAGCCTGTGGCAACAAAACTACGATCCGGCCGGCAATATCTGGCTGTCGAGCCTAATCGCATCTCTGCCGATCCTGTTCTTCTTCTTCGCGCTGATTAAGCTCAAGCTAAAGGGCTACCTTGCCGCGACATACACTGTCGCCATCGCCCTGCTGGTAGCGCTCTTCTTCTACAAAATGCCGGTTGATCGCGCCATGGCATCGGTGGTGTACGGCTTCTTCTACGGCCTATGGCCGATTGCGTGGATCATTATTGCCGCGGTGTTCGTCTACAAAATCTCGGTCAAGACCGGGCAGTTCGACATTATCCGCTCGTCCATTCTCTCTATTACGCCGGACCAGCGCCTACAGATGCTGATTGTTGGATTCTCCTTTGGCGCGTTTCTTGAAGGGGCGGCGGGCTTTGGCGCGCCGGTGGCGATCACCGCTGCGCTGCTGGTGGGGCTGGGCTTTAATCCGCTGTATGCCGCCGGGCTGTGCCTAATCGTCAATACCGCACCGGTCGCTTTCGGCGCGATGGGCATTCCGATTCTGGTGGCTGGACAGGTCACGGGCCTGGACAGCTTCGAGATCGGCCAGATGGTGGGTCGTCAGCTGCCGTTTTTAACCATCATCGTGCTGTTCTGGATCATGGCGATTATGGACGGCTGGCGCGGCATTAAAGAGACCTGGCCGGCGGTGATGGTGGCGGGTGGCTCCTTCGCCATCGCCCAGTACCTGAGCTCTAACTTTATCGGTCCTGAGCTGCCAGATATCATCTCTTCGCTGGTGTCGCTGGTCTGTCTGACGCTGTTCCTGAAACGCTGGCAGCCGGTGCGCATCTTCCGCTTCGGTGATATAGGTGCTTCTCAGGTCGATGAGAGCCTGGCGCGCACCCGCTACAGCGCGGGCCAGATTATCAAGGCGTGGTCGCCCTTCCTGTTCCTTACCGCCACGGTAACGCTGTGGAGCGTACCGCCGTTCAAAGCCCTGTTTGCACCAGGCGGGGCGCTGTACGATATGGTGATCAACATTTCGGTCCCGTACCTGGATAAGCTGGTGGCCCGCATGCCGCCGGTGGTTAACGCGGCAACGCCCTATGCGGCGGTCTATAAGTTCGACTGGTTCTCGGCCACCGGTACAGCGATCCTGTTTGCCGCCCTGCTCTCGATTGTCTGGCTGCGTATGAAGCCCGCGGCGGCGGTGCAGACCTTCGCCCTCACGCTGAAGGAGCTGGCCCTGCCTATCTACTCTATCGGCATGGTGCTGGCCTTCGCCTTTATCTCTAACTACTCCGGCCTCTCCTCGACGCTGGCGCTGGCGTTAGCCCATACCGGACACGCCTTTACCTTCTTCTCGCCGTTCCTCGGCTGGCTGGGCGTGTTCCTTACCGGCTCCGATACCTCATCGAACGCCCTGTTCGCTGCCCTGCAGGCGACCGCCGCGCAGCAGATTGGCGTCTCGGACGTGCTGCTGGTTGCGGCCAACACCACCGGTGGCGTGACCGGGAAAATGATCTCTCCGCAGTCCATCGCCATTGCCTGTGCGGCGGTGGGGCTGGTGGGTAAAGAGTCGGATCTGTTCCGCTTTACCGTGAAGCACAGCCTGATTTTCACCTGCATGGTGGGGATTATTACCACCCTACAGGCCTACGTCTTAACCTGGATGATCCCGTGATCGTTATGCCTAAACGCCTCCCCGACGAGATCGCCTCTCGCGTGCGGGCGCTGATAAAAGAGCAGCAGCTGGAGGCGGGCATGAAGCTGCCCGCCGAGCGTCAGCTGGCCGCGCAGCTTGGCGTATCGCGCAACTCGCTGCGCGAAGCGCTGGCTACGCTGGTCAACGAAGGGGTGCTGCTGAGTCGTCGCGGCGGCGGCACCTTTGTGCGCTGGCAGCACGACGACTGGTCTGAGCAAAATATTGTCCAGCCGCTGAAAACGCTGCTGGAGCACGACCCCGACTACAGCTTCGATATTCTAGAGGCCCGCCACGCTATTGAGGCCAGCACCGCCTGGCACGCGGCGATGCACGCCACCGATGCCGATAAAGAGAAACTCCGTGTTTGCTACGAAGCGACCCAGAGCACAGATCCGGACATCGCCTCGCAGGCCGACGTGCGCTTTCATCTGGCGATCGCCGAAGCGTCACATAACGTGGTGCTGTTACAGACCATGCGCGGCTTCTTCGATCTGCTGCAGTCGTCGGTTAAGCAGAGCCGCCAGCGCATGTATCAGGTTCCACCGGTGTTTGCCCAGCTTACTGAACAGCACCAAGCGGTGCTCGACGCTATTCTGGTCGGCGACGCCGAGGCCGCGCGCAAGGCGATGATGGCGCATCTGGGGTTTGTCCATACCACCATTAAACAATTCGATGAAGATCAGGCTCGTCAGGCGCGCATCACCCGCCTGCCGGGCGATCCCGACCCTACCAGGGAGAACAACGCATGATTATTTCTGCAGCCAGTGATTACCGCGCAGCGGCTCAGCGCATCCTGCCCCCTTTCCTGTTCCACTACATCGATGGCGGCGCGTACGCGGAATATACCCTGCGCCGCAACGTAGAGGATCTCGCCCAGGTGGCCCTGCGCCAGCGTGTGCTGAAGAACATGGCCGATTTGAGCCTGGAGACCACGCTGTTTAACGAAAAGCTCTCCATGCCGGTGGCCCTTGCGCCGGTAGGGCTGTGCGGCATGTACGCCCGCCGGGGCGAGGTGCAGGCCGCCGCCGCCGCCGATGCGAAGGGTATTCCGTTTACCCTCTCCACCGTCTCGGTATGCCCGATTGAAGAGGTGGCTCCTACCCTGAAGCGTCCGATGTGGTTCCAGCTCTACGTTCTGCGCGATCGCGGCTTTATGCGCAACGCCCTGGAGCGGGCGAAAGCGGCGGGCTGCTCGACGCTGGTGTTTACCGTTGATATGCCGACGCCGGGCGCGCGCTACCGGGATGCGCACTCTGGCATGAGCGGTGCTAACGCGGCCATGCGCCGCTACTGGCAGTCGGTAACCCATCCCCGCTGGGCATGGGACGTGGGCCTGCATGGTCGTCCGCACGATCTGGGGAATATCTCGACCTATCTCGGTAAGCCGACCGGGCTTGAAGATTACATTGGCTGGCTGGCAAACAACTTCGATCCCTCTATCTCATGGAAGGACCTGGAGTGGATCCGCGAATTCTGGGACGGCCCGATGGTGATCAAAGGGATCCTTGATGCCGAAGATGCCCGCGACGCGGTGCGCTTTGGTGCGGACGGGATTGTGGTGTCGAACCACGGCGGACGCCAGCTGGATGGCGTACTCTCCTCCGCCCGGGCGCTGCCAGCGATTGCCGATGCGGTGAAGGGCGACATCGCTATTCTGGCCGACAGCGGGATCCGTAACGGTCTCGACGTGGTGCGAATGATTGCTCTTGGGGCGGACACCGTACTGCTGGGCAGGGCCTACCTCTACGCGCTGGCGACCCACGGCCAGGCAGGCGTCGCCAACCTGCTGAACCTGATCGAGAAAGAGATGCGCGTGGCGATGACCCTGACCGGGGCGAAATCCATTAAGGAGATCACCCGCGACCTGCTGGTGCAGAACGTTGAGCACGAGTCGGTATTTGAACCGGTGAAGACCGGCGACGCGGCGTAATTTACGCGTAAGTCTGCTATGCTGCCCCGCGTTATTGAGGGGGCACCATGCTGAACATCGTCTTATTTGAACCGGAGATCCCGCCGAATACCGGGAATATCATTCGTCTTTGCGCCAATACCGGCTTCCGCCTGCATATTATCGAACCGATGGGCTTTACCTGGGACGATAAGCGTCTGCGCCGGGCGGGCCTGGATTACCATGAGTTCACCGCCGTGCAGCGTCACGCTGACTACGCGGCGTTTATGGCAGCGGAAAATCCGCAGCGCCTGTTTGCGCTCACCACCAAGGGCACACCGGCACACAGCGCGGTGAGCTATCAGGCGGGAGACTATCTGATGTTTGGGCCCGAGACGCGCGGCCTGCCCGCGACAATCCTCGATGCGCTGCCGCCAGAGCAGAAGATACGCATCCCGATGATGCCGGACAGCCGCAGCATGAACCTGTCTAACGCAGTGTCGGTGGTGGTGTATGAGGCGTGGCGGCAGTTAGGGTATGCGGGCGCGGTATTACGCAGTTAGGTATTT
>NZ_BBMZ01000023.1 GCF_000759795.1 Pseudescherichia vulneris NBRC 102420 | reverse complement strand
CCGTCTTAACGGCGGGGCGTCGGTGGACTAATTCCGCAGGTTAGCCGTAATAAGAAAGCCTCCATTCGGAGGCTTTTTTTATGCTTGCGGGGGAAGGGCGCGGGGCTTGCCTTCGCTGTCTACCGCCACATAGATAAACAGCGCCTCGGTGGCTTTATAGCGCTGGCCGATGGGCTCTGAAGAGACCTTCTTCACCCACACTTCAACGTTGATGGTTACCGAGGTCGTACCGCGTTTAACGCAGCGCGCATAGCAGCACACCACGTCACCCACCGCAACCGGACGCAGGAAGGTCATGCCGTCAACCCGGACGGTGACCACGCGGCCATGGGCGATCTCTTTGGCCATGATCGCGCCGCCCATGTCCATCTGCGACATCAGCCAGCCACCAAAAATATCGCCGTTGGCGTTGGTATCGGCAGGCATTGCCAGCGTGCGTAATACCAGCTCGCCCTGTGCTGCTTCGTTTGTATTGGTCATCAGGACTTATCTTCCTGCGGCAGGTGGCGATAAATATAGAGGCCGCTCAGCAGGGTGAAGATCAGCGTCAGAGCAGTTAAGCCAAACACCTTGAAATTAACCCAGATATTTTGCGGCAGCCAGAATGCGATATAGATATTGGCCAGTCCGCAGATAATGAAAAACAGCGCCCAGGCGAGGTTGAGCTTTGACCATACCGTTGCCGGCAGGGCGATCTCTTTACCCAGCATGCTCTGGATCAGCGGCTTTTTCATCACCCACTGGCTAAACAGCAGCGCACCGGCAAACAGGGCGTAGATTACGGTCACTTTCCATTTAATAAACTCGTCGTTATGGAAAAAGAGCGTCAGTCCGCCAAACACCGCTACCAGCACAAAGGTCACCAGCGCCATTTTTTCAACTTTGCGATAGCGCACCCAGCTGTAGATCAGCACCACCGCCGTCGCCACGATCAGCGCTGCCGTTCCGGCGTAGATGTCATAGAGCTTATAAAAGGCAAAAAATACAATCAGCGGCAAAAAATCAAGAAACTGCTTCATTCTTCGATTCCGTAATAGATGCAGCCTGTCGGTTAAGCAGGCTGCGGGATGTTAAGGGCGGATCAGCATATAAAGACGATAAAGATAAACAAGCAGCGCCGCCGAGATCAAATTGCTCAGCGTATTGGCCACGATAGCCCCCACCGTTGGCGTCAAGACGGCAAAGTTGGGAGCGAACATCAGCAGCAGGGTTTTTGCCAGCAGCCAGCCCATCACCGCCGGAGCCACCAGGCGCATATTGCCCCAGCCCAGACGCATACTGTTACGGATCGACTGAAAGACGCCCATTTTATCCTGCACCATCATCACGGGCGCAAAGGCCAGCAGGATCGCCAGGATAACGCCCGGGACCACGATAAACATGATGCCAATCTGCACCATAAAGGTGGTCAGGAAAATCAGGATAAACAGCTTTGGCAGTACCGGAGCGCTGGCCCCAATCGCCCGCAGCGCGCTTATGCGATGGCCCGCTGAAATCAGCTGAAGCAGTAGCAGCATCCCCCCCGCCAGAATGGCGTTGCCAAACAGCCCGGAAAAGGTTGAGGCGGCAGAGGCGCGCAGCAGCACCTGCTGCTGTTCCGGCGTCATGTTTTGCACCAGTTCAAACAGCCCGGCGCTACCGGACAGGTTGTCACCCTCACGCAGGATGGCGAGCTGCTCATCGCTGGGTGAAAAAACGTGGCCAAGCATTACCGTGATAAACGCACACAATAAGGCGATCAGTAAAATGGTGACGAACTGATTGCGAACAAAATTTCCCGTGTCACGGTAAACGGACTTCGCCGTGATAGACATGCACTCTCCTTGAGTAAACCGGTATTAATTTGCTGACGATTGTAACCTGGTTAGCGTCGCAGTGGCAGCACTCTCCCGTGTATGGAAAAGCATAGCTTTGTAAAACAGTCTTATCCGGAAAACTGATCTACACCCATACTGTTAGCGCCCTGATGATTAAGGAAAATTAATCCAGATCAATGAATGTTACTTTACAGGGTTAAATGTGATCTGCGTTAGATCACTTTGTACTTCAATGTAGGTATATTCACCGCGCCATAAACAATAACCATATCAATGGAGCGGAAAAGAATGAAAAAATTAGCGGTGGTAGCGTTGGCGTTAAGCGCATTTTCAGCTGGGACCTATGCCCATGACGCGGGCGAGTTTTTTGTGCGTGCGGGTTCGGCGACGGTAAGACCGACCGAAGGATCCGACAACGTGCTGGGCAGTCTGGGCGGGTTTAACGTCAGTAACAACACCCAGCTGGGCCTGACTTTCACCTATATGGCAACGGAGAACGTCGGCATCGAGCTGCTGGCCGCCACGCCGTTCCGTCACCATGTCGGCACCGGTCCGACGGGTAACATTGCCACCGTTGAGCACCTGCCGCCAACCCTGGTTGCCGAGTGGTATTTCGGTGACAGCAGCAGCAAAGTCCGTCCCTATATTGGCGCAGGCGTGAACTACACCACCTTCTTTAATGAAAAATTTAACGATACCGGTAAAGCGGCAAACCTTTCTGACCTGAGCCTGAGCGACTCCTGGGGCGCGGCGGGCGTGGTGGGGCTAGACTACCTGATCAACCGGGACTGGTTGATTAACGCCTCGGTGTGGTACATGGATATCGATACCGACGTGAAATTTAAGGCGAATGGGGTGCAGAACACGGTCGATACGCGTCTCGATCCGTGGGTGTTTATGTTCTCTGCGGGCTACCGCTTCTGATCCACGAATTCAGGTGAGAAACTGGCCGAAGAAGCCGGTTTCTCACCCTGATGAATCAGCTTACTCGCGTCGCCGCTTTTAGACCCTGTACAAACGCCTTCAGCTCGTCCAGCATCTTAACGGGCTTATCAAGGTTATTCTCAATAATCTTCACAATGGCGGAGCCGGAAATTGCCCCGGCTGCGCCTGCCTCCAGCGAGGTTTTCACCTGCTCCGGGGTCGAGATACCAAAGCCCTGCAGCGGCGGGGCAGCATGGTACTCAGCCAGCTTCTCAACCAGATGCTGTAGCGGCAGGGCCACGCTGTTCTCTGCGCCGGTTACCCCAGCGCGGGAGAGCAGGTAGGTGTAGCCGCGTCCGTAGGAGGCAATCTGGCGCAGCAGATCGTCATCGGCGTTTGGCGGGCAAATAAAGATTGGCGCAACGTTATGGCGCATCGCTGCCTGACGGAACGGGGCTGACTCCTCTACCGGCACGTCCGCCACCAGCACTGAATCAACGCCTGCTTTTTCACATTTAGCGTAAAACTCATCAATACCCTGACTGAATACCAGGTTGGCGTACATCAGCAGGCCGATAGGGATTGTCGGGTGCTTCTGGCGTACCGCGGCCAGCATCTCAAAGCACTGGGCGGGGGTGGTGCCCGCAGCAAAGGCGCGCAGGGTGGCATTCTGGATAGTGGGGCCGTCGGCCAGCGGATCGGAGAAGGGGATCCCTAACTCCAGCGCGTCGGCACCGCCCTCAATCAGCGCATCGATAATCTTTAGCGACTGTTCGGGAGAGGGATCGCCCAGGGTAACAAAGGGAACAAACGCTCCCTCCTTGCGTTCCTGCAGGCGCGTAAACAGCTGCTCATAACGTTCCATCACATCTCCCCTCGTGCTTTTAAAATATCGTGAACCGTAAAGATGTCTTTGTCGCCGCGGCCAGAGAGGTTAACCACCAGCAGCTGCTCTTTTTCTGGATTTTCGCGCATCATCTTCAATGCATGGGCCAGCGCATGTGAGGACTCCAGCGCCGGAATGATCCCTTCGCTGCGGCACAGCAGTTTGAACGCCGCCAGCGCTTCATCATCGGTAATCGAGACGTAGTCCGCACGACCGATGCTGTTTAGATGCGCATGCTGCGGCCCCACGGACGGGAAATCGAGCCCGGCGGAGATGGAGTAGGATTCCTCAATCTGACCGTCAGCGGTCTGCATCATCGGCGACTTCATGCCGAAGTAGATGCCCACCCGGCCATGCTTCAGCGGCGCGCCGTGTTCACCGGTCTCAATCCCGTGACCCGCCGGCTCGACGCCGATCAGTCCCACGCTGCTCTCTTCAATAAAGTCAGCAAACATGCCGATGGCATTAGAGCCGCCGCCGACGCAGGCGATCACCGCATCCGGCAGGCGACCCTCTTTTTCGAGGATCTGCGCTTTGGTCTCTTCACCTATCATGCGCTGGAACTCACGCACAATAGTCGGGAACGGATGCGGGCCTGCCGCCGTGCCGAGCATATAGTGGGCCGTATCGTAGCTGCCGGACCAGTCACGCAGCGCTTCGTTGCAGGCATCTTTCAGGGTAGCCGAGCCGCTATAGACCGGGATCACCTCTGCACCCATCAGGCGCATGCGGAACACGTTCGGCGACTGACGCTCCACGTCCTTAGCACCCATATAGATGCGGCATTTCAGGCCGAGCAGGGCGCTGGCGAGAGCGGAGGCGACGCCGTGCTGGCCCGCACCGGTCTCGGCAATGATCTCGGTTTTGCCCATGCGCTTGGCAAGCAGCGCCTGGCCCAGCACCTGGTTAGTTTTGTGCGCGCCGCCGTGAAGCAGATCTTCGCGCTTGAGATAGAGCGTGGTGTTTGTTCCGGCAGTCAGGTTCTGGCATTTGGTAAGCGCGGTCGGACGCCCGGCATAGTTTTTCAGCAGATCGGTGAACTGAGCTTGAAACGCCGGATCTTTCTGGGCGCTGACAAAGGCCTCTTCCAGCTGGCGCAGGGCGGGCATTAAAATTTGCGGAACGTACATGCCGCCGAATTCACCGAAGTAGGGATTGAGCAAAGTTGTCATTACAGATTCCTTAATAGGCACGCAGGGTACGGAAAACCGAGGCCAGCTTGCTGGCATCTTTAATACCCGGTTCAGATTCCACACCTGAATTAAAATCGAGTCCGGCACAGCCCGCCTGCGCCGCCGTGACGCAGTTATCTGCGCCGAGGCCACCGGCCAGCATCACGTTGTCCAGCGTCTCTCCGGCCAGCAGGGACCAGTCAAAACGCTGGCCGGTGCCGCCCTGGCCGTTATCAAACAGATAGCGGTCAACGTGGTTGAGATTGCGGGCCGGGAGCGTATCGCTGACGCTCAGCGCTTTCCAGATGGCGACGTGAGCTGGCAGCGCGGCGCGCAGCGTATCAATATAGGCCTGATCCTCCGCACCGTGCAGCTGGACGGCAGCAAGCTGGAACCGCTCTGCCTTCTCTACCACCGCCCCGACGGTTGCGTTACGGAAGACGCCCACGTAGCGCAGGGGCGCTGCGGCAATGACCGTATCGGCCTGGGCATCACTCACGCAGCGCGGGGACTCAGGGACGAAGATCAGCCCGCCAAAGAGGGCCCCGGCTTCAAACGCGGCCTGCGCATCCTCGGGACGCGTCAGCCCACACACTTTATTCTCGCCCAGCAGCACGCGCTTGATGGCGGCGGCGAGATCGTCCTGCTCCATCAGCGCCGATCCGATTAAAAAGCCGTTGGCGAAACGGCTCAGATCGCGCACCTGGGCATAGGTATTAATCCCCGACTCGCTGATCACCGTGACGCCCGCGCCGAGACGGGGAGCCAGCTGGCGGGTGCGGTTGAGATCGATAGAGAGATCGCGCAGGTCGCGGTTGTTGATACCCACCACCTTAGCCCCGAGGGCGATAGCGCGCTCCAGCTCCTCTTCATTACTCACTTCGGTCAGCACGCCCATCTTCAAGCTGTGGGCCACGGCGGCGAGCTGGCGATATTGGTCGTCATCGAGCACCGAGAGCATCAGCAGGCAGGCGTCCGCCTGGTAGTAGCGCGCCAGGTAGATCTGGTAGGCCTCGATAATAAAATCCTTACACAGGATCGGCTGCGGCGCGGCGGCGCTCACCAGCGGTAGAAAATCGAAGCTGCCCTGAAAATATTTCTCATCCGTCAGCACGGAGATAGCCGACGCATGGTGTTTGTAGATGCCCGCGATCCGCACCGGATCGAAGTCATCGCGGATCACCCCTTTTGACGGCGAGGCCTTTTTACATTCGAGAATAAACGCCGTGCGCGCACCCTGCAAAGCATCGTAAAAGCTGCGCGTGGCGGGCACGATCTCGCTCTGAAAACTGGCCAGCGGCTGCTGCTGTTTTCGGGCGGCGACCCAAATCGCCTTATCCGCGACGATTTTCGCTAAAACGGTTTCCATTACTTATCCTCTTGCCGCAAGTGCGGTGACTTTGTCATAGGCAGCACCGCTGCGTAGTACGTCCAGAACCTTTTGCGCGTTGGCCTGCAAATTCTCTTCCCCATGCAGACGCATCAGCATCGCCACGTTTGCCGCGACGGCGGCCTCGTGGGCGGCTTCACCTTTACCTTGTAGTAAGCGCGTCAGAATGTCACGATTTTCTTCCGGGGTGCCGCCTGCCAGCGCCTCCTGGCGATAGGGCGTCAGGCCAAAGTCAGTGGCCTCCAGCTGGTAGCTGCTGATATTGCCGTTGTTCAGCTCGGCAACCAGCGTCGGGGCGTGCAGAGAGACTTCGTCCATGCCGCCGCTGTGCACCACCGCTGCCCGTTGATAGCCCAGCACGCGCAGCGTCTCAGCAATCGGCAGCACCAGCTCTGGGCTGTAGACCCCAATCAGCGCCAGCGGCGGGTGGGCCGGGTTAATCAGCGGCCCCAGCACGTTGAACAGAGTGCGGGTCTTGAGCTGCTGGCGTACGGGCATCGCGTGGCGGAACCCGGTGTGGTACTTCGGTGCAAAGAGGAAGCAGACCCCCAGCTCGTCCAGCGCGGTACGGGATTTATCCGCGTTCATATCGAGATTGATGCCAAACGCCGCCAGCAGATCGGATGAGCCGGAGCGGCTTGAAACGCTGCGGTTGCCGTGCTTCGCCACCTTCAGGCCGCAGGCTGCGGCGACGAAGGCGCTGGCGGTGGAGATATTGATGCTGTTGCTGCCGTCGCCGCCGGTGCCAACGATATCGGCAAAGGCATAGTCCGGGCGCGGGAAGGGCGCTGCGTTCTCCAGCAGCGCGGTGGCTGCCCCGGCAATCTCGTTCGGATGCTCGCCGCGGATCTTCATGCTTACCAGCGCCGCCGCTAGCTGCTCTGGCTTCAGCTCGCCGCGCACCACCGCCGAGAAGAGCTGGTGGCTCTCCTGCTGGCTCAGGGTCTGGGCCTGATAGAGTTTCTCCAGGATCGGTTGCAGGGTGTTGCTCTGCTCCAGCTTCTGCTGCGCCCAGGCCAGGGTCTGCTCCAGCAGGCGAGCGCCCTGGGTGGTCAGAATGGACTCCGGGTGGAACTGGAAGCCGCAGACGCGATCGGCATCGTGACGCACCGCCATCACCATACCGTTGAAATGCGCATTGATGGTCAGTCCGGCAGGCACGTTGCTGCCCACCAGCGAATGATAGCGCGCCACCGGCAGCGGGTTGCTCAGCCCAGCGAACATCGCCTGGCCGTCGTGTTCAATATTTGACGCTTTACCGTGCAGGATCTCTCCGGCCTGGCCGACGTAGCCGCCGTAGGCTTCAACAATTGCCTGATGGCCGAGGCAGATACCAATGATCGGCAGCTTGCCGCGCATGCGGGTTAACAGCTCGGGCATACAGCCCGCCTCAGAGGGCGCGCCGGGGCCCGGCGAGAGCATCAGTACCGGGTTCTCCATGGTTGCCAGGCGGTCAATCAGCGTCTGGGCTGGGACATGGTTACGGTAGATCACCACGTTGTGGCCGCTGGCGCGCAGCTGATCGGCAAGGTTATAGGTAAACGAGTCGATATTATCGAGCAGCAGAATGTCAGCCATCAGAACGTCTCCTGAGCGTGGTGTGCGGTGGCAATGGCGCGCAGGACCGCGCGGGCTTTGTTGCGGGTTTCATCGGCTTCAGACTGCGGAACAGAGTCCAGCACCACGCCCGCGCCCGCCTGGACGGTGGCGACACCGTTTTCAACGTAGGCGGAGCGGATCACGATGCAGGTATCGAGGTCGCCGTGGGCAGTGAAGTAGCCCACCGCGCCGCCGTAGCTGCCGCGACGGGTGCCTTCTGCCTGAGCGATAAGCTGCATGGCGCGGACCTTTGGCGCACCGCTCAGGGTGCCCATATTCATGCACGCCCGATAGGCATGGAGCACATCAAGATCGTTGCGCAGCTCGCCTACCACGCGGGAGACCAGATGCATCACAAACGAGTAGCGATCGACCTTGGTCAGGTCGGCAACGTAGCGGCTGCCGGGCGTGCAGATGCGGGCCAGATCGTTGCGGGCGAGGTCAACCAGCATCAGGTGCTCGGAGAGCTCTTTATGATCGGTACGCATCTCCAGCTCAATACGGCTGTCGAGATCGCGATCCAGCGAGCCGTCGGCCCGGCGACCGCGCGGACGCGTTCCAGCAATTGGGTAGATCTCAATCTGGCGCGACTGTGCATCATACTTCAGCGAGCTCTCAGGCGACGCGCCGAACAGGGTAAAGTCGTTATCCTGCATAAAGAACATGTAGGGGCTGGGGTTGCTCTTCTTCAGCACGTCGTAGGCCGCCAGCGGCGACGGGCAGGGCAGCGAGAAGCGGCGGGACGGCACGACCTGGAAGATCTCTCCGGCGCGGATGGCTTTTTGCATCTCGCGTACCACTGCGCCGAACTCCTCGTCGCTCTGGTTGCATTCACAGCGCATAGACGCCACCGTCTCTACCGGCAGCGGGGCGGGAGGCAGGCTGAGCTGCTGACGCAGCTCGGCGATGCGCTGGGTCAGGCGTTGCTGTTCAGCGTCGGAAGGGGTGAAAAGGCTTGCCTGAATGCGGGTCTGCTGCTGCTGGTGATCGATAACCAGCAGCGTTTCGGCCAGGTAGAAGCAGAAGTCCGGGCAGCCATTCTCCTGCGCCAGTGCAGGCAGATCCTCAAAACCGGCTACCAGGTCATAGGCGAAGAGGCCGCCAAAGAACATCGCCTCGCGCTCTTCAGCCGGGACGGTGACCAGCTCCTGAAGCAGGCGAAAGGCATCAAAAACTGACAGCGAGCAGAGCCGGGCGTCTTCGTCCAGCAGGTTGCTCACCGCTGGAAAGTGCAGAACGCGGCCATCCGGGCGGGCGATGTTCTCTACGCCAGCGGGCAGGGCGGCATCCAGCAGCGGCAGGAGCGACGCGCCGTTGGCCGTCAATGCCTGAATAGTGACAGTGTCACCTAAAGCGGTAATGCGCAGCGCGCTGTCGACCAGCAGCAGGCTCTTGAGATCGTCCTTGCTGTCGATATCGGCAGATTCCAGCAGCAGCGTTGCCGGACGATCCGCGCATAGCTGATGAAACAGGGCGGTCGGGTTCTCCCGGTACGCGGCGTGGTCTGTGAGAAGCTGTAGTGCAGGTTTTGGCATTGGCATAGTCATTCTCATCCGATCGTTATTCTGTTCAAAAAAAAGCCCGCTCAGTTGGCGGGCCGGGGTATCTGTCTGCTTGAGGCAAACGCTCGCTCACCGCCCGTTTTCAGGAGGAGTGCCACCAGCGGATAAGCGTAAAGTGTTTGAACATTTTCAGATACCTCGTTGTGTGAACTTGCGTACTAGTTAACTGGTTCAAGAGAATAAAGTCAACCCCTCATTTCAGAATTCGCTGCGTAAACGTTATGATAGAGTCCTAAATGAGATATACCCTACTGGAGCCGCTTTGAGCGACACGAATTACGCCATTATTTACGACCTTCACTCTCACACTCAGGCCTCAGACGGTTTGCTCACCCCGGAAGAACTCGTTCATCGCGCAGTCGAGATGCGCGTGGGCACGCTGGCTATCACCGATCATGATACGACCTCGGCTATACCCGCCGCCCAGGCGGAGATCCTGCGCGCAGGCCTGAACCTGACGCTGATTAACGGCGTGGAGATCTCTACCCTTTGGGAGAACCACGAAATCCATATTGTCGGCCTCAATATCGACATTGCGCATCCGGCGATGGTGACGCTGCTTGAAGAGCAGAAGGCCCGTCGTCAGGCACGCGCCATGCAGATTGGCGAGCGCCTTGAGAAAGCGCATATTCCCGGCGCGTGGGAAGGGGCGCTGCGTCTGGCTAATGGCGGGGCGGTGACCCGTGGCCACTTTGCCCGTTTCCTCATCGAGAGCGGCAAGGCCAGCGACGTAGCAGGCGTGTTTAAAAAGTACCTTGCGCGTGGTAAAACCGGATACGTTCCGCCCCAGTGGTGTACAATAAAACAAGCTATTGATGTGATTCATCATTCTGGCGGCAAGGCGGTAGTGGCCCATCCCGGACGCTACGATCTGAGCGCTAAATGGCTGAAAAGACTGCTGGCACACTTTGCCGAACAGGGCGGTGATGCGATGGAAGTCGCCCAATGCCAGCAGGCCCCTAACGAGCGCACCCAGCTTGCTGCGTATGCACAACAGTTTGGTCTGATGGCGTCGCAGGGCTCGGATTTTCACCAGCCCTGCCCGTGGATCGAGCTGGGTCGCAAACTGTGGCTGCCCGCAGGCGTAGAAGCGGTATGGCAGCTGTGGGAACAGCCTCAACATAATGAGAGGGAAGTATGAGTCAGTTTTTTTATATTCATCCGGATAATCCCCAGCCGCGCCTGATTAACCAGGCCGTGGAGATTGTGCGTAAGGGCGGGGTGATCGTCTATCCCACCGACTCCGGCTACGCGCTGGGCTGTAAAATCGAAGATAAAGGGGCGATGGAGCGTATCTCCCGCATTCGCCAGCTGCCGGATGGGCACAACTTTACCCTGATGTGCCGGGATCTCTCCGAGCTGTCGACTTACGCCTTTGTGGACAACGTGGCATTCCGCCTGATCAAGAACAATACGCCGGGCAACTACACTTTCATCCTTAAAGGAACGAAAGAGGTTCCGCGCCGCCTGCTGCAGGAAAAACGCAAAACCATTGGCCTGCGCGTGCCGTCTAACCCTATCGCGCTGGCGCTGCTCGAAACCCTCGGCGAGCCGATGCTCTCTACCTCGCTGATGCTCCCCGGCAGCGAATTCACCGAGTCCGATCCCGAAGAGATCAAAGATCGCCTGGAAAAACACGTGGAGCTTATCATTCATGGCGGCTATCTCGGCCAGCAGCCCACCACGGTGGTCGATCTGACCGATGACGCGCCGGAAGTGATCCGCGAAGGCGTAGGCGATGTGAAGCCGTTCCTGTAGGAGTTAGCACGATGCTTAAAGGGACCGGCAGGCTTGCCCTGCCCGCAGGAGTGTTGTTTGCACTGGTTATGCTGATCGGCTGTACCGTGAGTTCGCCGAAGCTGCCTGAAACAGAGAAGATCGTTTACTTCAAAGCTGGAGATAATGTGCTGTTGGCCCGAGGCGAGAAGTATACCTACTCCTTTAGCGGGGCGAGCACCCGTAGCCTGTATGATCGCTGGCTGGTACTTAAGCGCGACTATGGGGATGCGGTGCGCGGTATGACGGTCAACTTCGAGGCCAATGACGACAAGGTCAATGCCCAGTACAACACCTTTATCCGCATAGATCGGCTTAAACCAGGACAAAAAGAGATACTGCAACGCGACTACAACGCCCAGCCGACTGCCAATCCGCAGGAGTGGGTCGTGACGTTCCAGGCCAGCGGCTACTCTGGCCTGTCACGCAACTACATTATGGATGACGGCTACGTTAAGCTCGATCCGCCGATAACCGTCAGCATTAACGACAAAACGCGGGGTATCAACCCGCTCTGGATCCCGCTGATTATCCCGGCATTTCCCTTTATCATGGCCTACGGCTGCGCCAAAGGTCCCTGCGTATAAGCAATGCGCCCTAGTGCTTAAAAATTAACCTGGGGCGCTACAGTGTCTTATTTGGTTTTTGTGCGGTCTGTGTGCCTAAAAAATAGGGAAGGGGACGGTAGAGTCTGCCGCAAATTTTGGCGCTATGACGAACGAGTTTCGGCTGGATTGCTGCAAATTTTATCAGTATCACAGATCATCTATAACTCAATAACTGAATACAATACCATCGCACGGGGCAACGACAAGCTATGGTAAAAGATATTGAAAAACAAATAATTGAGATGTTCACTATCCGTAGTGGTTCATACCTATTCAGAAAAAAGAAATACGATACCTACTCAGCAGAATCAAGCATTCACTTCGATGTGCAGTTAGATCAGGATGATTTTGAGGAGTTGATTGAAGACTATTCGAAGGAGTTCAACGTCGATATGTCTAATTTTCATCTTGAGACTTACTATCCCAACGTTAAATTCTCATGGAACCCATTCAAAAAGCCTGAACCGGTGGATGTTCCCGATTTCACTATTGATATGTTTATCCAATCGGCAAAAGCGGGAAGATGGTTGTACGACTGATTGAGAGTACGGTCACTTGCTCGTGATTAAGCGCTGCTACAGCTATCCGGTGCTTAAAAATTAACCTGGGGCGCTACAGTATTCCATTTGATTTTCGTGTAGTATGTGCGCCCAAGAAATAGAGTGTGCTTTGCACCTATCCAGACGCCTGTGAAGGCGACACCTGAAGGAACCGCCATGAGCGAGAAATTACAAAAAGTGCTGGCCCGCGCTGGCCACGGCTCCCGCCGTGAAATCGAAGCGATCATTGCAGCCGGGCGCGTCAGCGTCGACGGAAAAATCGCAACCCTCGGCGACCGCGTTGAGGTTATCCCAGGCCTGAAGATCCGTATTGACGGCCATCTTATCTCTGTTAGAGAGTCCGTTGAGCAGATCTGTCGCGTGCTGGCCTACTATAAACCAGAAGGTGAACTCTGCACCCGTAACGATCCGGAAGGGCGTCCGACCGTGTTCGATCGTCTGCCGAAGCTGCGCGGCGCACGCTGGATTGCCGTTGGCCGTCTGGACGTGAACACCTGCGGCCTGCTGCTGTTCACCACCGACGGTGAGCTGGCTAACCGCCTGATGCACCCGAGCCGTGAAGTCGAGCGCGAATACGCCGTGCGCGTATTTGGTCAGGTCGAAGAGAACAAGCTCCGCGATCTCTCCCGTGGCGTGCAGCTGGAAGACGGTCCGGCAGCGTTTAAAACTATCAAGTTCAGCGGCGGTGAGGGTATCAACCAGTGGTATAACGTCACCCTGACTGAAGGGCGTAACCGCGAGGTTCGTCGCCTGTGGGAAGCCGTTGGCGTGCAGGTGAGCCGTCTTATCCGCGTCCGCTACGGTGATATTCTGCTGCCGAAAGGGCTGCCGCGTGGGGGCTATACCGAACTGGACCTGGCCCAGACGAACTATCTGCGCGAGCTGGTGGAGTTAACGCCAGAAACCGAATCTAAGGTAGCGGTAGAGAAAGACCGTCGTCGTATGAAGGCTAACCAGATCCGCCGGGCGGTCAAGCGTCATACTCAGACCGGCAGCGCGCGTCCGGCCAGCGGACGTCCTGCAAGCGGAAACCGCCGCTCCAGCACGCGTAACAGCAAAGCATAAAAAAAGGGGCCTCGGCCCCTTTTTCGATCTGTTATGCCGGGCGGCGGCTCTGCCTTGCCCGGCCTACGAACTTTTTTATTTAATAGTCAATCCCGATCTGCGCCTTCACGCCCGCGTCGAAAGCGTGCTTAACCGGACGTAGCTCGCTCACCGTATCGGCCAGCTCCAGAATATCCCTATGGCAGCCGCGACCGGTAATAATTACCGTCTGCTGGGCCGGACGCGCTTGCAGGGCGCTCAGCACTACCTCCAGTGGCAGATAGTCATAGGCCACCATGTAGGTCAGCTCGTCCAGGATCACCATATCCAGCGTCTCGTCTGCCAGCATCCGCTGGGCATGCTCCCATACCGCCAGACAGGCGGCGGTATCGGCCTCGCGGTTCTGCGTGTCCCAGGTGAAGCCCGTCGCCATCACCTGAAACTCCACGCCGTGCGGCTCCAGCAGGTTGCGCTCGCCGTTAGGCCAGGTACCCTTAATAAACTGGATCACGCCCACTTTTTTACCGTGGCCCACCGCGCGGGTGGCGGTGCCAAAGGCGGCGGTGGTTTTGCCTTTGCCGTTGCCGGTAAAGACGATAATAATCCCGCGCTCGTCCTGGGCGGCGGCCACGCGTGCATCCACGTGATCCTTCACTTTCTGCTGTCGTTGCTGGTAACGCTCTTCACTCATTGTGCTATCCCCGGTTTGCGTCCAGGCTGAGCATCAAAGCTCATGCCGGTTTTGCGACGGCTGTCATCACCCATCAGCCATAGGTAGAGCGGCATGATATCAGCCGGGGTCTTTAAGTTTTGTGGATCTTCCGACGGAAACGCGCTGGCACGCATTTTCGTTCGCGTGCCGCCGGGATTGATGCAGTTAACCCGCAGGTGCTTGCTCTGATACTCCTCGGCCAGCACCTGCATCATGCCTTCGGTGGCAAATTTAGACACCGCGTAGGCTCCCCAGCTGGCGCGGCCCTGACGGCCTACGCTTGAGGAGGTGAACACCAGCGAGCCGGCCTCTGACTTGAGTAATAAAGGAAGAAGCGCCTGGGTCAAATAGAAGGTCGCGTTGACGTTAATCTGCATCACCTGCTCCCAGACCTCAGGCTTCTGCTGATCCATCGGGCAGATATCCCCCAGCATGCCCGCGTTATGCAGGACGCCATCAAGGCGGGGAACGGCGGCATCAATCTGTGCCGCCAGCTGCTGGCACTGCGCCGGCGTGCAGGTGGCGAGATCCAGCGTATACCAGCGGGCGGTTTTGCCGCCGAGCTGCTCGATGCGCTGGGCCACGCCGCGCAGCTTCTCTTCATTTCTGCCGAGCAGGATCACTTTTGCGCCATAGCGGGCATAGGTCAGGGCGGCCTCCTGGCCAATCCCGTCGCTGGCACCGGTCACCAGAATAATGCGGTTCTCTAATAAATCTCGTTTTGGCTGGTAGTGCACGGTTTCTCCTTTGCGCTCTCGTTCATCCAGGCGTCATTTCACAGGATCGGGTCTTGTGGGCTTTATGCCTTAATCTGCCGCGTAATTCAATCGTCAAGCTCCTGCATTGATGCTTTGAACCTTTTCAACTTCTTACAGAGCAAAAAAATCAGCAGGATGGCGTCTAACTTAGCACGACGGCAGAAGACGATGTGGGCGGGGTCATGTACACTGGCCTTTACGTTAAGTGATGTAACCAAGGTGGGACGCGTGGAATTACTATCTGAATACGGGTTGTTTTTAGCAAAGATTGTGACGGTGGTGATTGCCATCGCCGTCGTGGCGATGCTTATCGTGAACCTGACGCAGCGCAAACGCCAGCGCGGGGAGCTTCGCGTCACAAACCTGAGCGAGCAGTATAAAGAGATGCAGGAGGATCTTTCGGTCTCCCTGCTCGATACACACCGGCAGAAGCTGTGGCACAAGGCGCAGAAGAAGCGCCTGAAGCAGGAGGCCAAAGAGGCAAAGGCCAGCGCCAAGCTGGGCGTACCCGCTACCGCCACGAAAGCGCGTGCCTATGTGCTGGATTTCAAAGGCAGTATGGATGCGCATGAGGTCAGCAGCCTGCGGGAAGAGATCACCGCCGTGCTCACCGTCGCTAAGCCTGAGGATCGCGTGGTGCTGCGCCTTGAGAGCCCTGGCGGCGTGGTTCACGGCTACGGCCTGGCATCGTCCCAGCTGCAGCGCCTGCGTGATAAAAATATTCCGCTCACCGTTGCCGTAGACAAAGTGGCAGCCAGCGGTGGCTATATGATGGCCTGCGTGGCGGACAAGATTGTCGCCGCACCTTTTGCCATTGTCGGGTCGATTGGCGTCGTGGCGCAGATCCCTAACCTGAACCGCTTCCTGAAAAGCAAAGATATCGACATTGAATTGCATACAGCCGGCCAATATAAACGGACGCTGACCCTGCTTGGGGAGAATACCGAAGAGGGGCGGCAGAAGTTCCGCGAAAGCCTGAATGAGACCCACGATCTCTTCAAATCCTTTGTTAAGCAGATGCGTCCTTCATTAGATATTGAGTCCGTGGCTACCGGTGAACACTGGTACGGCGTACAGGCGCAGGAGAAGGGGCTGGTGGATGAGGTGGGCACCAGCGACGAGCTGCTGCTTGGCCTGATCAAGGAGTTCGAGGTGATCGGCATTCGTTACACTCGCCGCAAGAAATTAATGGATCGCTTTACCAGCAGCGCGGCCGAGAGCGCCGACCGGCTGCTGCTGCGCTGGTGGCAGCGCGGTGAAAAGCCGCTGCTGTAAACGGTGATAATAGAGGAGCGAGGCGCAATGCCTCGCTCTGTTTACTCCGCCAGCGTATATTTCTCTGACAGTACGTGGGCAAGATGTTTGAACATGTTAAACACCGCCGTACTCTTCGCCGTAGGCAGACCCTGCTCATCAAGAAAATAGTCGCCGCTGAAAATCAGAATGCCGTTACGTTCGGTGACGTTGGTGGCTTCGATACCCTGCACATAATCCTCATGCTCGCGGATGATCTCATTCGCTTTCGCCAGCAGTGACTGACGATCGATCGGTAGAACTGACTCTTGCATAGTTACCTCCATAAACGTTGTCGATATTCTACGTCCAGGGGGACAAATGGGGCAAATTTTCCCTGTTATCAAGAGGGCTTTTACCCCATTCCGCCGTTGGCGCGATCCGTTTTTGCATGCTAATAAAGTTGCGTAACAAATTTTATCAGGTAGAGTGTGCGCTTTCGTCAATCTGGCAACAGATTTGCTTGACATTCGACCTTAAGTTCGTCGTTCTCATCCCACCAGACGCGGAAAAACCTGTTAACTCAGTCACCTGGAAGTCTTAATTTCAGCGTCTGGTTATGAAAAGGGGTTGATATCCCGTGACGTCGCCGCTATATCTGAGGCACGTCGCCAGGGGATGGTGAGTCAACGTGCGGCGTATTCCTGGAAGAATCAAATTAGGTAAAGGTGAATATGGGTAAAGCTCTCGTTATCGTTGAGTCCCCGGCAAAAGCCAAAACGATCAATAAGTATCTGGGTAGTGACTACGTGGTGAAATCCAGCGTCGGTCATATCCGCGATTTGCCGACCAGTGGCTCAGCCGCCAAAAAGAGCGCTGACTCTGCCTCCACCAAAACGGCTAAAAAGCCCAAAAAGGATGAACGTGGCGCGCTGGTCAATCGTATGGGCGTCGACCCATGGCACGACTGGGATGCACGCTATGAAGTGCTCCCCGGCAAAGAGAAAGTGGTCTCTGAGCTGAAGTCGCTGGCCGAAAAAGCCGATCATATCTATCTCGCAACCGACCTTGACCGCGAAGGGGAAGCCATTGCCTGGCACCTGCGGGAAGTGATCGGGGGCGATGAGACGCGCTACAGCCGCGTCGTATTTAACGAAATTACCAAAAATGCGATCCGCCAGGCGTTCGAAAAGCCGGGCGAGCTGAACATTGACCGGGTTAATGCCCAGCAGGCGCGTCGCTTTATGGACCGCGTTGTGGGTTATATGGTCTCGCCGCTGCTGTGGAAAAAGATCGCCCGTGGTCTCTCTGCGGGTCGCGTGCAGTCCGTTGCCGTCCGGCTGGTGGTCGAGCGCGAGCGTGAAATCAAAGCCTTCGTGCCGGAAGAGTTCTGGGAAGTGGACGCCAACGTGGCGACGCCAGCCGGTGACTCGCTGGCGCTGCAGGTCACGCACCAGCAGGACAAGCCGTTCCGTCCGGTTAACCGCGAGCAGACCATGTCGGCAGTTAGCCTGCTGGAGAAAGCGCGCTATACCGTAGCCGATCGGGAAGATAAGCCGACCAGCAGCAAGCCGGGCGCGCCGTTCATCACCTCGACGCTGCAGCAGGCGGCCAGCACCCGTCTTGGCTTTGGCGTGAAGAAAACCATGATGATGGCCCAGCGTCTGTATGAAGCGGGACACATTACCTATATGCGTACTGACTCAACTAACCTGAGCCAGGACGCGGTGAGCATGGCCCGCAGCTATATCACCGACAACTTCGGCAAGAAATACCTGCCGGAGAGCCCGATTCAGTACTCCAACAAAGAGAACTCGCAGGAAGCGCACGAAGCGATTCGTCCTTCTGACGTGGCGGTGGTGGCTGAGTCGCTGAAGGATATGGAAAACGACGCGCAGAAGCTCTACCAGCTGATCTGGCGTCAGTTTGTTGCCTGCCAGATGACGCCAGCCCAGTACGACTCTACGACGCTGACCGTGGAAGCGAGCGAGTTCCGCCTCAAGGCGCGCGGTCGTACGCTGCGTTTTGACGGCTGGACCAAAGTGATGCCTGCGCTGCGTAAAAACGATGAAGATCGCACCCTGCCGCCAGTCAACAAAGGCGACGTGGTGTCGCTGATCGAGCTGACCCCGGCTCAGCACTTTACCAAACCGCCGGCGCGCTTCAGCGAGGCCTCACTGGTCAAAGAGCTGGAAAAACGCGGCATTGGTCGCCCGTCTACCTATGCGTCGATCATTTCGACCATCCAGGATCGCGGCTACGTGCGGGTGGAGAACCGTCGCTTCTATGCTGAGAAGATGGGGGAGATTGTCACCGATCGTCTGGAAGAGAACTTCCGCGAGCTGATGAACTACGACTTCACCGCCCAGATGGAAAACAGCCTTGACCAGGTGGCGAACCACGAAACCGAATGGAAAGGCGTGCTGGATAACTTCTTCAGCGACTTTACCAAGCAGCTAGAGAAGGCCGAGCAGGATCCGGAGGAGGGCGGTATGCGCCCGAACCAGATGGTGCTGACCAGCATTGACTGCCCGACCTGCGGACGGAAAATGGGGATCCGCACGGCGAGTACCGGTGTTTTCCTCGGTTGTTCTGGCTACGCCCTGCCGCCGAAAGAGCGCTGCAAAACCACCATCAACCTGGTACCGGAGAACGAAGTTCTCAACGTGCTGGAGGGTGATGATGCTGAAACCAACGCTCTGCGTGCGAAACGCCGCTGCGTGAAGTGCGGCACGGCGATGGACAGCTACCTCATCGATCCGAAACGCAAGCTGCACGTGTGCGGTAACAACCCCACCTGCGACGGGTACGAGATCGAAGAGGGTGAGTTCCGCATTAAAGGTTACGACGGTCCGATCGTCGAGTGTGAGAAGTGTGGTTCTGAAATGCACCTGAAAATGGGGCGCTTCGGCAAGTACATGGCCTGCACCAACGACGACTGTAAAAACACGCGTAAGATCCTGCGTAGTGGTGAAGTTGCACCGCCGAAGGAAGATCCGGTTCCGCTGCCGGAGCTGCCGTGCGAGAAGTCAGATGCCTACTTCGTGCTGCGCGATGGGGCAGCGGGCGTCTTCCTGGCGGCCAACACCTTCCCGAAATCGCGCGAAACCCGTGCGCCGCTGGTGGAAGAGCTGTACCGCTTCCGCGATCGCCTGCCGGAGAAGCTGCGCTATCTGGCCGATGCGCCGCAGCAGGATCCTGCCGGTAACAAGACCATGGTCCGCTTTAGCCGCAAGACCAAGCAGCAGTACGTTGCCTCCGAGAAAGAGGGGAAAGCCACCGGCTGGTCCGCCTTCTTTATTGATGGCAAATGGGTAGAAGCGAAGAAATAAGCCCGCTGTTGTCTCCTTAAAGGGCCGGTTATCCGGCCCTTTCTTATAACGACATTATTATTTTTTTTTCATATCTATACACTGTAGATATAAATGATATAGTGGTTATAGCTAATTCCTCTCTTATTATTAAATCGTCTTAGACGATGCCGTGTGCGCAAAATCGGATGGTCCGTCATGAAACTACAGCAGCTTCGCTATATTGTTGAGGTGGTCAACCATAACCTTAACGTCTCATCTACTGCCGAAGGGCTATACACCTCTCAGCCCGGGATCAGTAAGCAGGTTCGTATGCTGGAGGACGAACTGGGGATCCAGATTTTTGCCCGCAGCGGTAAGCATCTTACTCAGGTCACCCCTGCCGGGCAGGAGATCATCCGCATCGCCCGCGAGGTGCTCTCCAAGGTAGAGGCGATAAAATCGGTTGCCGGCGAGCACACCTGGCCGGATAAGGGATCGCTGTACGTGGCGACCACCCATACCCAGGCCCGCTACGCACTGCCTAACGTGATCAAAGGCTTTATTGAGCGCTACCCGCGCGTATCCCTGCATATGCATCAGGGTTCGCCAACGCAGATTGCCGAGGCGGTATCTAAGGGCAACGCGGACTTTGCCATTGCTACCGAAGCGCTGCATCTCTATGACGACCTGGTGATGCTCCCGTGCTACCACTGGAACCGCTCTATCGTAGTGACGCCGGATCACCCGCTGGCGGGCAAGCAGTCAGTGAGCATTGAAGAGCTGGCCCAATATCCGCTTGTCACCTACACCTTTGGCTTTACCGGCCGCTCCGAGCTGGACACCGCGTTTAACCGTGCTGGCCTGACGCCGCGCATTGTCTTTACCGCTACCGATGCCGACGTGATCAAAACCTACGTCCGTCTTGGACTGGGGGTGGGGGTGATTGCCAGCATGGCGGTGGATCCTATCTCCGATCCCGACCTGGTTAAGCTGGATGCGCAGGGCGTATTCAGCCACAGCACGACCAAAATCGGTTTCCGTCGCAGCACCTTCTTACGCAGCTACATGTATGACTTTATCCAGCGCTTCGCTCCGCATCTTACCCGTGACGTTGTCGATACCGCCGTCGCATTGCGTTCGAACGAGGATATTGAAGCCATGTTCCACGATATAAAGCTGCCGGAAAAGTAACAGAAAGGCGACAAAAGTAGTCGCTAAGGTGGCGCAGCGCAAATTACCTTCTACAATTCTCTCTTCGCGATCATAACATCGAATATTTCACTCGAAATGATTCGTAAATTCGCTGGATTTTAGGCTAAAGTTTCTTTAGGATTTGTCCTATGTGATGATTACTTAAACCTATTGTTCGGTGTCAATATGATAAGCGATGTCGATTGTGTGAGGTTAGCAATGCCAGCAGGAAGTGAAGAACCGCAAAGGGATCTCGCGCTTAAGCGTAAAGCGTGGCTAGCGGTATTTCTCGGTTCGGCTTTCTTCTGGGCAGTTGTGGCGCTGGTTATCTGGAAATTCTGGGGTTAAGCCTATGGCAATTACCGAGCGGTTAAATCCGGTTCAGGACCGCTGCCGGTCCCCTAAACATCCTCACGTAAGCGAGAGCCAGACGACGGTGCAGATCCCGGCGGGCTGGCAGCTTACAGCGGCGCAGAAGGCGTTTATTGAATCGTTTGCTGACGATAAAGCCAAAAAATAGCGGTCATCCTGCCTCCTTGAAACCTCGCTCCGGCGAGGTTTTTTACGATCTGACACCCTGAAAAGCACGCGATTTAGCGATTTGGGTTGTTATCAAAACGTTACGGCATGTTTGTGTTATCTTTAATACAGACCCTGATACCAGTCAGGGTATCAATACTCTGTATTAGGAGGAGCTTATGTCGTCTACCCTACGCGAAGCCAGTAAGGATACACTGCAGGCAGAGAACAAAACCTGGCACTATTACAGCCTGCCGCTGGCCGCAAAGGCACTTGGGGATATTTCCCGCTTACCCAAGTCACTTAAAGTACTGCTGGAAAACCTCCTGCGCTGGCAGGATGAGGATTCCGTCACCGAAGAGGATATTCGTGCGTTAGCCGGATGGCTACACTCTGCCCATGCCGACCGGGAGATCGCCTATCGCCCGGCAAGGGTGCTGATGCAGGACTTCACCGGTGTACCAGCCGTAGTTGACCTGGCCGCCATGCGCGAAGCGGTTAAACGCCTCGGCGGCGATACCGCAAAAGTCAATCCGCTCTCACCCGTCGATCTGGTGATCGACCACTCCGTTACCGTGGATCAGTTCGGTGACGATGACGCCTTTGAAGAGAACGTCCGTCTGGAGATGGAGCGCAACCATGAGCGCTATCAATTTCTGCGCTGGGGCCAGCAGGCATTCAGCCGCTTCAGCGTCGTGCCGCCGGGGACTGGCATCTGCCATCAGGTAAACCTCGAATACCTCGGGAAAGCGGTCTGGAGCGAACTGCAGGATAAAGAGTGGGTCGCCTATCCGGACACACTGGTGGGCACCGACTCGCACACCACCATGATCAACGGCCTTGGCGTGCTGGGCTGGGGCGTCGGCGGCATCGAGGCCGAGGCCGCAATGCTCGGCCAGCCGGTCTCTATGCTGATCCCCGACGTAGTTGGCTTTAAGCTGACCGGCAAGCTTAACGAAGGCATTACCGCTACCGACCTGGTGCTGACCGTGACCCAGATGCTGCGTAAGCACGGCGTAGTGGGTAAATTCGTTGAATTTTACGGCGACGGTCTCGATCACCTTCCGCTGGCGGATCGTGCAACCATCGCTAACATGGCCCCGGAATATGGCGCGACCTGCGGCTTTTTCCCTATCGATGACGTTACGCTCAACTATATGCGCCTCAGCGGCCGTAGCGAAGAGCAGGTGGCGCTGGTGGAGTCCTACACCAAAGCGCAGGGGATGTGGCGTAATTCCGGCGATGAACCGGTCTTTACCAGCACCCTCGAACTCAACATGGCGGAGGTAGAGGCCAGCGTGGCCGGGCCGAAACGTCCCCAGGATCGTGTGCCTCTCAGCGACGTGCCAAAGGCGTTTACCGCCAGCTCAGAGCTTGAGCTGAACCACGCCCAGAAAGATCGCCAGGCAGTCGAGTATTCGATGAACGGGCGTCAATATGAGCTGCCGGAGGGGGCAGTGGTTATCGCGGCGATCACCTCCTGCACTAACACCTCTAACCCGAGCGTGCTGATGGCGGCGGGTCTGCTGGCGAAAAAGGCCGTGGAGCTGGGGCTGAAACGTCAGCCATGGGTGAAGGCGTCGCTGGCACCCGGCTCGAAAGTGGTCTCTGACTATCTGGCTCAGGCCAGGCTTACCCCCTGGCTCGATGAGCTGGGCTTCAACCTGGTAGGCTACGGCTGCACCACCTGTATCGGTAACTCCGGTCCGCTGCCCGATCCTATCGAGCAGGCGATTAAAAAAGGCGACTTAACCGTCGGGGCGGTGCTCTCGGGTAACCGCAACTTTGAAGGTCGAATTCATCCCCTGGTGAAGACCAACTGGCTGGCGTCGCCGCCGCTGGTGGTGGCCTATGCGCTCGCCGGGAACATGAATATCAACCTGGCCACCGATCCGCTCGGCCATGACAGAAAAGGCGATCCGGTCTATCTGAAGGATATCTGGCCGTCGGGCAATGAGATTGCCCGCGCCGTTGAGCATGTTTCAACCGACATGTTCCGCAAAGAGTACGCTGAAGTGTTTGAAGGCTCGGATGAGTGGAAGTCGATTGAGGTCGACCACTCTGATACCTATAACTGGCAGAATGACTCCACCTACATCCGCCTGTCACCGTTCTTTGATGAGATGCTGGCGACGCCGAAGCAGGTTGAAGATATTCACGGGGCACGGATCCTGGCGATGCTGGGCGACTCGGTGACGACCGACCACATCTCGCCAGCGGGCAGTATCAAACCGGACAGCCCGGCTGGGCGCTACCTGCAAAGCCACGGGGTCGAACGCGGGGATTTCAACTCCTATGGCTCACGTCGGGGTAACCATGAAGTGATGATGCGCGGCACCTTCGCCAACATCCGTATTCGTAACGAAATGGTTCCTGGCATTGAGGGCGGGATGACCCGGCATCTGCCGGGCAGCGAAGTCATCTCTATCTATGACGCGGCCATGCGTTACCAGAAAGAGGGGACGCCGCTGGCGGTCGTTGCCGGTAAAGAGTACGGGTCAGGCTCCAGCCGTGACTGGGCGGCCAAGGGCCCCCGTTTGCTGGGTATCCGCGTCGTCATTGCCGAGTCGTTCGAGCGTATTCACCGTTCGAATTTGATTGGTATGGGGATCCTGCCGCTGGAGTTTCCGCAGGGGGTGACGCGTAAAACGCTGGGGCTGACGGGCGAGGAGAAGATTGACGTTGATAATCTGACCCAGCTCAAGCCAGGCGCGACTATTCCAGTGCGGTTAACGCGGGTGGATGGAAGTCAGGAGACCATTGACTGCCGCTGCCGTATCGACACCGGTACCGAGCTAACCTACTACCAGAATGACGGGATCCTGCACTACGTGATCCGCAATATGCTGTAACTCAACCATGCCCGGCTTACAGAGTCTTGTAGGCCGGGTAAGGCGTATGCCGCCACCCGGCGCTTTCTCTTACCCATCAACCCAGCAGATGACCCATTTTGGCCGCCTTGGTATCAAGGTAGTGCTCATTGTTAGGGTTACGCCCCACGATCAGCGCCACGCGCTCAACGATGTTAATCCCTGCCTCGGTAAGGATCTCTACTTTGCGTGGGTTATTGGTTAACAGTCGCACCTCATCCACGCCCAGCAGCTTGAACATGTCCGCGCACAGCGTAAAGTCACGCTCGTCGGCGGCAAAGCCCAGCTGGTGGTTGGCCTCAACGGTATCATAGCCCTGGTCCTGTAGGGCATAGGCGCGAATTTTATTCAGCAGGCCAATGTTGCGCCCCTCCTGACGATGGTACAGAAGGATCCCCCGTCCCTCTTCAGCGATGTGGGAGAGGGCGGCCTCAAGCTGAAAACCGCAGTCGCAGCGCAGGCTGAACAGGGCGTCGCCGGTCAAACACTCCGAATGGACGCGAGCGAGCACCGGCGTCTGGCCGGAAATATCGCCATAGACCAGAGCAACGTGATCCTGTCCGGTTGCCAGTTCTTCAAATCCCACCATCAGGAAGTCGCCCCAGGGGGTTGGCAGTTTGGCTTCTGCCACACGTTTAAGCTGCATGTGATTCTCCAGATTAAGCTGGCACTTTCTGTGCCCGTAGCCTTCAGGCTTTCTGTCTGTCCCTATTTTGCCACAAGGCGCGCGACTTCACTAATCGCCACCGTGGCTTACAAAGATTAAACGCACAAATCCGTCAAATCCGCCGAACTTGTTATTTTTCAGTTATTATTGTGTCACTTAATTGAAAGGGAAAGAAAATGCTCTCAATCGCAAGACGGATCGCCGCCGGAACGGGACTTCTGCTGATCATGCCACTGCTGGTATTGCTCTTCGGCTGGCATTGGCAGCCTGGGGGCCACAGCGGCTGGCTTCAAATGCTCTACTGGATCACCGAAACGGTTACCCAGCCCTGGGGCATCATTACCCACGTCGTGTTATGCGGCTGGTTCCTGTGGTGTTTACGCTTTCGCCTGAAGGCGGCACTGACGCTGTTTACCATTCTTGGCGTGGCGATCGTGATTGGCCAGGGGGTTAAATCCTGGGTTAAAACGGTTGCTCAGGAGCCACGTCCATTTGTGGTCTGGCTCGAAAAAACGCACCAAATTCCGGTAGATGAGTTCTACACTTTAAAACGTAAGGAGCGCGGTGCCCTGGTGCAGAAGCAGCTTACCGAGCAGGACAACGTGCCGGAGTTTTTACGTAAGCACTGGCAGAAAGAGACCGGCTTTGCCTTCCCCTCCGGCCACACGATGTTTGCCGCCAGCTGGGCGCTGCTGGCCGTGGGCCTGCTATGGCCCCGTCGCCGTACGCTTACTATCGTTGTGCTGATGGTATGGGCCGTACTGGTCATGGGCAGCCGACTGCTGCTGGGCATGCACTGGCCACAGGATCTGGCGGTAGCGACGCTCATCTCTGGTATTCTGGTCACCCTGGCGACCTGGCTTGCACAGCGTCTCTGTGGGCCACTGACGCCGCCGGTGAAAGAAGATATCGAGATAGCCCAGCGTGAAGAGAAAAATGAGTAAGGCCACATAGCGTTGAATTTCTGCTTTTTGGCCTTACATCATCTGGATGTCACGGTTTTCCATTTCGTCCGCTGCGCGAAAATGGTAGTTTATAAGGCTGGATGCAGCAGGTTGAACAGAATTTATTCGCCCTAAGCCACATAACGGGAAGTAATGTGAAATATCTACTCATTTTCTTACTGGTGTTAGCAATCTTTGTCGTTTCCGTCACTCTGGGTGCGCAAAACGATCAGCAGGTGACCTTCAATTACCTGTTGGCGCAGGGGGAGTATCGTATCTCTACGCTGCTGGCGGTTCTGTTCGCCGCAGGCTTTGCTATCGGCTGGCTGATTTGCGGTCTCTTCTGGCTGCGCGTGCGGGTTTCTCTGGCGCGGGCAGAGCGGAAGATTAAGCGCCTTGAACAGCAAATTGCCCCTGCAACGTCCGCCTCCGCAACGGCTGTGCCTACAACGACTGCCCCTGCAACGACTTCCTCTACAACGAATAGCGTTCCGGTCACCACCGCAACGACGCCGGTCGTCAAGGAATAACAGGCTATGCTGGAGCTGTTGTTTCTGCTGTTACCCGTGGCAGCCGCCTACGGCTGGTATATGGGACGCAGAAGTGCGCAACAAACAAAGCAGGATGAGGCCAACCGGCTGTCGCGTGACTACGTGGCCGGCGTCAACTTCCTGCTGAGTAACCAACAGGACAAGGCGGTAGACCTGTTCCTCGATATGCTTAAAGAGGATACCGGCACCGTTGAGGCGCATCTCACCCTGGGGAACCTGTTTCGCTCCCGGGGCGAGGTGGATCGCGCTATCCGCATCCATCAGACCCTGATGGAGAGCGCCTCGCTCTCCTATGACCAGCGTCTGCTGGCGGTTCAGCAGCTGGGCCGCGACTATATGGCTGCGGGCATGTACGATCGTGCCGAAGATATGTTTAATCAGCTGGTGGACGAAACCGATTTTCGCATCGGGGCGTTACAGCAGCTGCTGCAGATCTATCAGGCCACCAGCGAGTGGCAGAAAGCGATCGACGTTGCTGAACGTCTGGTCAAGCTTGGTAAGGATAAACAGCGCGGCGAAATTGCCCATTTTTACTGCGAGCTTGCGTTGCAGCAGATGGGTAATGACGATATGGACCGCGCGATGGCGCTGCTGAAAAAAGGGGCTGCGGCCGATCGCACCAGCCCTCGTGTCTCTATCATGATTGGTCGCGTGCTGATCGCCAAAGGTGATTACGCCAAAGCGATGGAGAGTCTGCTGCGGGTGATCGACCAGGATAAAGAGCTGGTCAGCGAAACCCTGGAGATGTTGCAGACCTGCTACCTCCAGCTCGGAAAAAACGACGAGTGGGCAGAGTTTCTTACCCGCTGCGTTGAGGAGAACGTAGGTGCGACCGCCGATCTGATGCTGGCAGAGATTATCGATCAGCGTGAAGGGCAGGATCAGGCCCAGGCAACCGTCACTCGTCAGCTCCAGCGGCATCCAACGATGCGTGTATTCCATAAGCTGATGGATTACCACCTGCACGACGCCGAAGAGGGGCGGGCGAAAGAGAGCCTGATGGCGCTGCGTGACATGGTCGGGGAGCAGATCCGCAGCAAGCCGCGCTACCGCTGTCAGAAGTGTGGTTTTACCGCCTTCACGATGTACTGGCACTGTCCTTCCTGTCGGGCGTGGTCAACGGTGAAGCCAATTCGCGGTCTCGACGGTCAGTAATTTAAAAAAAAGCCTCACTTTAGTTACAACATACTGTAATAGACACAGTCTCCAGTCAGCACCGCGCCGAATCAGCCAGGCAGCAAAAAATAGGCCCTGTCAATTTCCTCCTCCCGCAGTTAGAATGCTGCCCGTTTATCCTTTTGCGCCCGCGCGTGCTCATCAACAAGAAGGTCTGGTCATGACGTCTACTGCTTCATCTTCTTCCCCATCTCTGTGCCACTCTCCCGTTGTGGTTGCTCTCGACTACGCCAGTCGCGATCTGGCCCTGGCGTTTGTCGATCGCATCGCTCCCAGCGACTGCCGCCTGAAGGTAGGCAAAGAGATGTTTACCCGTTTTGGGCCGCAGTTCGTGCACGAGCTTCATCAGCGCGGCTTCGACGTGTTTCTCGATCTGAAGTTTCATGATATTCCCAATACCGCAGCCCATGCGGTCGCCGCTGCGGCCGATCTTGGCGTCTGGATGGTCAACGTTCACGCCTCCGGTGGAGCACGTATGATGAGCGCCGCCCGCGAGGCGCTGGTGCCGTTTGGTAAGGATGCACCGCTGCTCATTGCCGTGACGGTTTTGACCAGCATGGAGGCCAGCGATCTGCGCGACCTGGGCATCACCAGCACGCCTGCCGAGCATGCCGAACGCCTGGCGCGCCTGACTAAAGAGTGTGGCCTGGATGGGGTGGTTTGCTCTGCGCAGGAGGCGGTGCGCTTCAAGAGCGAGCTGGGGCACGCGTTTAAGCTGGTAACGCCGGGGATCCGTCCTGAAGGCAGCGACGTGGGCGATCAGCGTCGGATTATGACGCCGCAGCAGGCGCTGTCGGCGGGCGTTGACTACATGGTGATTGGTCGTCCGGTCACCCAGTCAGCCGATCCTGCCCAGACCCTCAGCGAAATCAATGCGTCCCTGAAGCTGGAGGCATAATGAAGGACAGTAACAGCCGTTTAGTCTACTCCACCGAAACCGGGCGTATTGATGAGCCTAAAGCTGCGCCTGAGCGGCCAAAAGGTGATGGCATCGTGCGCATTCAAAAGCAAACCAGCGGGCGTAAAGGTAAGGGTGTCTGCCTGATTACCGGCGTCGAGGGCGACGATGAGGCGTTGAATAAGCTGGCTGCCGAGCTGAAGAAGAAGTGTGGCTGTGGCGGATCGGTGAAAGAGGGCGTCATCGAAATTCAGGGCGACAAACGCGATCTGCTTAAAACGCTGCTGGAAGCCAAAGGCATGAAGGTCAAACTGGCGGGCGGCTAAGAAGTAATAAAAAGCCACGGCGGTGCCGTGGCCTTATATTGCGTACTGCGTCATTCAGATCTGCAAGAAAGTATTACGGCGTTATCAGAACGCGTTTTCGATCCTTGAAAGACCTGCTACGTCGTATTATTAGTCGACCTGGTGACCGATAATACCACCAACCGCTGCGCCACCCAGCGTACCCAGGGTGCTGCCATCGGTCAGAACAGAGCCACCGATCGCACCTGCACCGGCACCGATAGCGGTGTTGCGGTCGCGTTTAGACCAGTTGGAACATGCGCTCAGAGACATTGCCAGTGTAACAGCCAGTACGACAGTTGCTGCTTTTTTGCTTGATAACATCATAATACTTTCTCCTGAAATTTCGATTCACGGAAAGAAATCTCTTTAAGTATAGTGCGCTTATGACACGCTAAAGTCTTTTTCCGTAAATTATGTTACACAGTTGTTACTGGTATCCACGCTCAACTGAAGCGAGGCGGTAGTTACATCCTGTTATATCGCTGAACATAATTTTACTTCTTGCCTGTTGAACAGACAGGTAAAAAGTCTTAATTGAATCGTCAGAAAAGTCTCATAGATGAGGGAGATAGCCCACTTTCATGGGCTAGAAAAGCGTTAGCGCGTGCGGGGAGATTTCACAATATCGACATGCACGCCAGCCTGCTCCAGCTCGCGCTGGGTGGCTGCGTTAAGCTTGTCGTCGGTGATCACCCTGTTAAAAGGGTGGTGCTGTCCAAGCGGGTAGGGATGAACCACCCCAAACTTTGAGCTGTCGGTCAAAATAATGGCTTCACAGCCCTTTTCGAGCACGGCATTGACGACGTCGGCGCGCATCATGTCCCGGCCAGTAAAACCGGTCTCAGGCTGCCAGCCATCAATACCAATAAACGCCTTGCTGAAGTGTACCTGCGCAATATACTGCCGCGTCAGCGGTCCCACCATGCTTTCGCTTTTCTTCTGATAGATGCCGCCGAGCAGGATCACGTCGCAGGAGGTCTCTTTAAGCAGATGCGCAATATAGCTGCTCACCGTGATAATAGTGATATCTTTCTGCTCAGCGAGGGTACGGGCCAGCAGCGCATTGCTGCTGCCGTTTTCAATAAATATGGTTTCACCCGGCTCCACCGTGGAGGCGGCAAATTCCGCCAGCTCGCGCTTCAGGGCAAAATTATTGAGCATGCGGGTTTCAACATCGTCGCTTTCCAACGGTACCGCATAGCCGTGGGTGCGGCGCAAATAGCTCTGCTTCTCCAGCGTATTCAAATCCTGGCGGATAGTCACTTCCGATACGCCGGTTGTTTTAGCCAGATCGGTCACGCTGACCCGGCCTTTATCAATCACCATCTGCAAAATAGTTTGTTGTCGGGAATTCATCGCGATTAAATTTCCCACGGCGTTTTAGGCGAGTTTTGCCCCTGAGCCTGTTCAGCATCGTTCTGCGCCAGAAGCTCCGCCTTCAGAATTTCAAGATTATGAATGGCAGAGTGGTAATCACCCGCAACCAGAATATCGAGCACGGTATCGATCCGTGCTGCCAGTTGCTTTGCGTCGATGTCAGCCATCATGTCACTCCTGATTGAAAGGGTAATAAATTTAATGATGCTAAAAATAGTGTAAAAAGAGAAGGAGAAAAAAATAAATCTCAAAAAAGCATAAGCAAACGGTATTAATTAGTGGCTAACGCATTTTCCGCGTCTGGTAACGCTTGTACCAACGCTCAAAGGCGGCGGCGGGCATGGGCTTAGCAAACAGAAATCCCTGCCGTTCGTTGACGCCGTTCTTCGTCAGAAACGCATCCTCTTTGGCGCTCTCAACGCCTTCGGCAATGACCTGTAAATTCAGCGCCTGCGCCACGGCGACGATCGCCCGAACCAGCGACTGCGAAACCGACTGCTTGTGCACGTCGCGCACAAAGGACTGGTCAAGCTTGATGGCGTCAATCGGGATACGCGCCAGCTGCGACAGCGACGAGTAGCCGGTACCGAAGTCGTCGAGATGCACCTGCGCGCCAAGGGCGCTAAACTGCTCAATCACCGCCAGGGCGACCTCTTCGTTTTCAATCAGGCAGCTTTCGGTTAGCTCAACGTCAATCGGGCTGTATTCAAAATCAAGATCGCTAAGCGCCTGCCTGAGATCGTTGAACAGGGTCTGGTCAGCCAGCTGACGTGCGGAGAGGTTCACCGCGACGCGCATGTTTAGCCCCTTGTCGCGCCATTTGGCAATCTGTTGCAGCACGTCCAGCATCACCCACCGCCCCAGCGGGACGATCAGGCCAGACTCCTCGGCATAGGAGATAAACTCCGTCGGGGCGAGAAGGCCGCGCTCCGGCGACTGCCAGCGCACCAGCGCCTCCAGACTGCGGATCTCGCCGCGCCAGGTCACCTTGGGCTGGTAGTAGATCACCAGCTGGTTATCATCCAGCGCTTTGCGCAGGTTCGTGTCGAGCCACAGATACTCAAAGACACGCTGGTTCATCTCTGGGGTAAAGACACAAAACTTACCGCGTCCGTTCTCTTTGGCGGTGTACATAGCGGTATCGGCGTTGCGGATCACGGTCTCTCGATCCTTACCGTGCTGGGGTGCCAGCGAAATGCCCAGCGAGCAGCCCGAGTAGACTTCAATAAGCCCAATACGGAAGGGCTGGCGCAGCCGGGTTAAGATCCGGGATGCCATCGCCTCAAGCGCGCTCTGCGAGGTTTTGGTCGCCAGCACGATAAACTCGTCGCCGCCCAGCCTTGCCAGCACCTGGCCTTCGTCCAGACAGCTTAAAATAGCCAGCGCCACCGCCTGCAACAGCTGGTCGCCAAACATATGACCGTAGGCGTCGTTGACCTTTTTAAAATTATCGAGATCGAGATAGACGATACCTACCTGGCTATCGCCGCGTTTCGCAATGGCGTCGCTCGTCAGCTCGTTGATGGCATTGCGGTTAGGCAGGCCGGTGACGGTGTCGGTATTGGCCAGCACGCGCAGACGCTCCTGGGCACGGCGCTCTTCGGTAATATCCGTTCCGGAGCAGATAATATATATCTCATTTTTACCGCTGCCACTGTGGACAAATTTATTGCGAAAGAGAAACAGCCGCTGTCCTTTTCGGGTTTTAACCCAGCGTTCAACTTCGTAAGCGTTACCGCTCAGAAAAAAGTTAGCGATGTTACGCCGTGACGCGACCGCTTCTCTGCGGCTCATAAATAATTTAAAAACGTTATGGCCAATAACCTCTGTTTCGCACAGCCCGGTATATTCCTCGCATAGCCGATTAAAGCGCTGAATATTGCCGTGGCGATCGAGAATAACAATTGCCGAGTGTGCTTCAGACACCACCTGTTCGGCAAAGGAGAAGCCGTCGACTAAATCCTGGGCGAGGGATGAGGTATCATTCCAGGAGGAGGCGGTACCCGTCCACTCTGTTTTACCGGTTTTACGGCCAACCAGATGCAGCGTCACCTTCCGGTCCAGGAGCGGTAGGGTGGTGGTCACGCTGGAGGTAATCACCGTCATCGCCCGGATCTGCTCGGCTTGCTCATCGTTAAGCGTTATCGTCTGGCTGGCTTCGGCATTTTCACTGGTGGCAAGGTGTAGCGTATTGCTGTCGGCAGAGAGTCGCCAAAATGGGCTATTTGAGCCCAGATAGCGAAACAGCCCCTTTTGATCCAAATCCTCTTTCATGCTTCCTCCTGTCCCACTCGACGCGCTACGTTCACCCATTTTAAATTCGACGACGTTAAGATCGACAAAGCCACACGGTTAGTATCGGAACACACTGTTTTTACAGGCGATATTATAATATTTCTGCTTCAGCTAAAAACCAGAATTAGTGAATATTTATTACATGAAGGGAAGGGCAAAAATGCTGTCGGCCTCGTATATCACGAGGCCGACAGGGCAGGGAGATAATTAGGCCAGCGGGCGGGCAATAACGCTGCGCGTCTCCATGCGTACTTCAGCGATAGTGACATCAATCACATCGCTAACCTTATACACGGTTTCGCCTTTAATCGTCACCGTGCCGCTCTCCTGACTACACACCATCTCATCACGCACGGCGTGCAGGAACGGAGCCGGAATAAACGCGACCGCACCGTTATCCACCAGACGCACGCGCATACCGCCGCGGCTGATATCGATAATTTCTGCGGCAAAGCGCGTATCCGTGGCGGCTTTGTCTTTCAGGAAGCGCGCATAGAGCCAGTCACCCACGTCACGCTCCGCCATACGGTTAAGACGGCGACGTTCGGCCATTTGCACCGTTGCATCATCCTGCGGACGGGCAATGGTTTCGTTCTTGATAATCGCTTTCAGCAGGCGATGGTTGATCATATCGCCATACTTACGGATAGGTGAGGTCCAGGTCGCGTAGGCATCCAGACCCAGACCGAAGTGAGGACCCGGCTCGGTGCTGATCTCGGCAAAAGACTGGAAGCGGCGGATGCGGCTGTCGAGGAAACCTGAAGGCTGAGCATCAAGCTCGCGGCGTAGCTTGCAGAAGCCTTCGAGGGTCAGCACCTCTTCGGCGTCGACGTGCATGCCGTGCGTTTTCAGCAGCGCGGCCAGCGCTTCGCCATTCGCCGGATCGATGCCGAGGTGAATGTTATAGATCCCGAAGCCCAGCTTAGCGCGCAGAACGCGTGCCGCACAGATGTTGGCGGAGATCATGGACTCCTCGACGATGCGGTTAGCAATGCGGCGTGGCTCGGCCACGATATCCAGCACCTCGCCTTTTTCACCCAGCACAAAGCGGTAGTCCGGACGATCCTTAAACACCAGCGCATGCTGGGTACGCCACGCGCTGCGGCTCAGGCAGACGCGGTGCAGGAGGCGGATCTGGTTGGCAATCGCCTCTGACGGCGGCTGCCAGCCCGCGTTGCCTTCCAGCCAGTCTGAGACCTCGTCATAGGCCAGCTTGGCTTTGGATTCGATGGTCGCCGCGAAGAAGGTGATATCCTCTTCAATCGTACCGTCAGCGGCAATGATCATGCGGCAGGCCAGCACGGGACGGACCTCCTGCGGACGCAGAGAGCAGAGGTCGTCAGACAGCTCGCGCGGCAGCATCGGGATGTTGAATCCCGGCAGGTAGTTGGTGAAAGCGCGTACTTTGGCGATATTGTCCAGCTTGCTGCCTTCGGCGATCCACGCGGTGGGATCGGCGATGGCGACGGTCAGCTGCAGCTTATCGTCAGCCAGCGTTTCGACAAACAGGGCATCATCCATGTCTTGGGTAGTGGCGCTGTCGATGGTGACAAAGTCCAGCGCGGTAAGATCGACACGCTCCAGGCCTTCATCCAGCATTTCGGTTGCCACACCGTTCGGTGCCTCTTTCTCCAGGTTGTGGCGGGCAAGGGTCACCCACCACGGAACGAAGTGGTCATCACCGAAGGTAATAAACTGCGTCAGCTCGGCGTAAAAGCCGCGATCGCCCTTCAGCGGATGGCGACGCATCTCGGCTACTGCCCAGTCGCCCTCTTTAAAATCATGCTCCACGCCGCGCATGGCCCGGCAGGGGATAGCCTCTTTCAACAACGGATGATCAGGTACGATAGAGAGACGGTCATCTTTTCTCTGTACCTTACCGACAAAGCGCGACAGAAACGGCTCGACAAGCTCTTCCGGCTCGGCGGATTCGCGATCTTTGTCACTGTGGATCACGGCGATCACGCGGTCACCATGCATTACCTTCTTCATCTGCGGCGGCGGAATGAAATAGCTTTTCTGTCCGTCGACTTCAAGGAAGCCAAAACCTTTTTCGGTGCCTTTAACGACACCTTCCGCACGCGGCGTTTGGGAATGCAGTTGCTGTTTAAGCTGCGCTAGCAGCGGGTTGTCCTGGAACATAATTTTATATTTTCGTGGCCATAAGAGCGGCTGACAGTTTTACGCGATTCTGGGTGGCGCTTCAAGCGCTGTTTCGCGCTAATGCGTGTCGCCCAGCGCGATTTTAAGACGATTCAACCAGCCGCACAGGCCGCTCCACGCCAGCAGATTCACCGCCTGCTGAGGAGAAAGCCCCTGTTCAACGAGGGGAGTAAACTGAGCGGCGCTAAAGCGGTCTGCCGCTCGGGTCAAAAGCTGTACGGCCTGGATAACCGCCCGCGCCTGCGGATCGGCCTGGCTCCAGCTGTTTAACGCCCGTTCGCCGCTGCGCAATGCCGCGATCGGCGCGTCGGGTAGAGCAGACGTCGCCAGAGTGTTAAAGCAGTCCAGGCTACCGTTAATCCGCGCCGTCAGCAGGGCTACCAGGTTCACCAGTGCGGCATCGAGCGTGGCGCACAGATCGCTCTGTACGATCTCCCCCAGGGCGTTAAGCAGAAGGTGCTCGTGGGCCAGCACCGGCGTCAGTGCTTGCAGGGCCGGCAGCGGCTGCCACTGGGCCAGCGACGCCAGCTGGGCCGAGCTGGCGAGGTGTGGCTCGACGCGCTCAAGGCCCGGTGTCCAGCGGCTCTCAGGGCGACTAAACGGTTCGGCGGCAGCATCCTGCTGCATCTCCATCCCAGGCAGCCAGCGTACGGGCTGGCAGAGTAGAGCCTGAAACGCTGCAATGACCCGCGCCTGGAAGCCAATAAAGCCGATAATCTGATCCATCAGCACGATGTCCCAGGTCGTTAGTCCCACCTCTTCAAGCTGCTCCCGCGCCCTGGCGTCGATCACCTCGGGGGAGCTGGCGAGCTGTCTGGCGTACTGGGTGATCTGCGCCAGGCGATAGTTGCTCTCCCGGGAGGAGTCGGGGCCGGGCAGCGGCGCAAGGCGGGCGGCGTAGTGATTGCACAGGCGCTGGACGCCGTAAACCTGGGCTACCGTAAGGGCCGTGCTCAGGCGATCGTAGGCGCTGAAGGTGCGCTGGCGGCTAACGCTGACGCTGCGGGGAAAGAGCCGGTCGTAGAGCGCTCGGGCAGGCTCCAGCCAGCCTTGACACGGGGCAATGACCTCTTCAGGTAGCACAAGATCCAGTAGAAAACGATCGGTGACGGTGGCGGCTTCGGGAACTAACGGTAGCGCTTGTGCCTGGCCGGTACTCGACTGGGTCTCATGATACCAGTGGCCTTTGCCGGAAAAACGGCGTTGTTCCATGGGCTTTCCTTGATCTCAAAATGGCGATCAATATCCTGGCGTAACGCTAACGAGGGGAAAAATATTGTTAGGTGATAATAAATAGCAGAAAAGCATAAACAGCGGGGAAGACCCCTCCCGAACGGGAGGGGTACTCGGTCATTGAACCGAGCTGCGCAGCAAACATGTGGCGCTAGCGGTCTTTTCGCCAGGCATCCGCCGTCAGCGCCTCGCCAAAATGGCCGGCAATAAGGCGTCGGGTCAGCTCATGCAGCGGGGCGGCCAGCACGTCAGCGGTGCTGCCACGCTCGACCACTTCGCCCTGGTGCATCACGATGACCTGGTCGCTAATATGTTTCATCATACCGATATGCTGAGTCACGTAGATATAAGAGATACCCTGTTTCTCCTGCAATTCCAGCATCAGGTTAATTAATTGCGAACGCATCGACATATCCAGCGACGCCAGAGCCTCATCCGCGACGATCACCTTTGGACGCAGGATCAGCGCCCGGGCCAGCCCCAAACGCTGTTTCTGGCCGGGAGCCAGCATATGGGGATAGTAGCTGACGTGATCCGGCAGCAGCCCAACCATGCGCAGGGTCTCAATCACCCGCTGCCGCCGCGCTTCAGGCGGCAGATCCGTATTCAGGCGCAGCGGAAAGTCGAGGATCTGCGAGATGCGCTGGCGCGGGTTCAGCGACGTTGAGGGATCCTGAAAAATCATGCGGATGCGCTGGCTGCGAAACGAGTAGTCGCCGTAGTGCAGGGGGCTATCGTCAATCAGCAGCTCGCCAGTGGTCGGTTCGATCATGCCCGCCAGCATCTTCGCCAGCGTTGATTTACCGGAGCCGTTCTCACCGATGATCGCCAGGGTCTGCTTCTCTCGCAGGGTAAAGCTCAGCGGCTTTACTGCCTCTACCGTCTGGCGGTGGAACCAGCCGGTACGGTAGCGGAAGGTTTTACTCAGATTGCGTACTTCCAGCAGGGTGTCGATCATCTCACTCTTTCTCCATATTCAGCGGGAAATGACAGGCAAAGAGGTGATTTTTGGGTCCGGCCAGCAGGGGACGCTCAATGCATTTACGCTGGGCGTAGGGGCAGCGCGGCCCGAGACGGCAGCCAATTGGCAGATGCTCCAGCAGTGGGATCGCCCCCGGCAGCGTGTTCAGGCGGCTTTTATGCGGCATGGCGCTGCCAAAGTCAGGAATAGCGCGGATCAGCGCCTGGGTATAGGGGTGATGCGGCGTGGCGATCAGCTCCTCGCTCGGCGCGGTCTCCACGGTCTGGCCGCAGTACATCACGTTGATCTTGTCCGCCCACTGGCTCAGCATCTGCAGGTCGTGGCTGATCAGGATAATGGTGGTGTTGTTGTTTTGGTTGAGCCGGGTCAGCAGACGGAAAATCTGCGCCTGGGTGGTCGGCTCCATGGCGTTGGTCGGCTCATCGGCGATCAACAGGCGGGGCTGGTTCGCCAGCGCAATGGCAATCATCACCTTCTGGCACTCGCCGTCCGTCAGCTCGTAAGGGAAGCTGCGCATCGCATCTTTGTGATCGCGAATGCCGACGCGGTGCAGCAGCTCAATAGCGCGCCGTTTCCGCCAGCCCATGCGCTGCCACCAGCGGCCTTTATAGGTCCAGGCCGGAATGTTCTGCATCAGCTGTTTACCGACGCGCTCCGACGGATCGAGACAGGACTGCGGCTCCTGAAAAATCATCGACACGTTATGGCCGAGGATTTTCCGCCGCTCGCGCGCCGAGAGGCGCATCAGATCGACGTCGTCGAAGCGCATTCGGTCTGCGGTGACCCGCCAGTTATCTTTGGTTACGCCGCAGATGGCTTTGGCTATCAGGCTTTTGCCCGAGCCGGATTCGCCCACCAGACCGCGGATTTCGCCTTCGGCAAGGGTCAGCGTAACGCGATCGACGGCTCTTACCCAGCCTTCGCCAGTCTTGACCTCAATGGTCAAGTTACGAATATCAAGTAGTGGCACTATTCCACCCCCGCATTGACCGCACGGCGGATCCCGTCGCCCAGCAGGTTAACCAGTAAAACGCTTACCATGATCGACGCCCCCGGCAGCATCACTGTCCAGGGCGCGACGTAGATCAGCTCCAGCGCGTCGCCCAGCATCGCTCCCCACTCCGGGGAGGGCAGCTGCGCACCGAGATCGAGAAAGCCCAGCGCGGCTATGTCGAGGATTGCCATTGAGAGCGCGCGGGTGATCTCGGTCACCAGGCCTGCGGTCATGTTCGGCAGTACCGCAAACCACAAAATATTGAGCGTCGTCGCGCCGTCCAGCCGCGCGGCGACCACGTACTCTTTCTCCAGCTCGTCGTGCACCATGCTGTAGACCGAGCGTACCATCCTCGGCAGCAGTGCCAGCCAGACGGCAAACATGGCATGGGAGAGGTGCGGCCCGGCAAAGGCCACCACGATAATGGCCAGCAGCAGGGAGGGGATCGACAGCAGCGTATCGAGCACGTGGTTCAGCACCGCCGAACGCAGGCCGTGCGTTGCCCCGGCCACGACACCCAGCACCAGGCCGCAGATCGTTGCCGCCAGGGTCACGACAAACGCGCCGCCTACCGTTGGTGCCGCACCGCTGAGCAGGCGGCTAAGCACGTCCCGGCCAAGGTCGTCCGTGCCGAGGAAGAAGGAGACGTCCCCATAGCGCGACCACGAGGGTGGCAGCAGCTGGTAGCCGAGGAACTGCTGATCGATGCCGTAGGGCGCGAACCAGCGGCCAAAAAGACACAGCAGCACCAGCCCGGCGCAGCCGTACAGACCAATCATGGCGGTGGTATCGCCATAGAACTTGCGCCAGACCGTGCGCAGCGCGCCGGGGGTCTGCTTCTCGTTATAGACGTTATCGGAGGGCATACCATTCCTTATGTTTCAAAGGGTTCGCCAGCGCGCCCAGAATGTCAGAGAGAACGTTAACAATAATGACCAGCGCACCAATCACCATCACCCCGGCGGAAATAGCCGCATAGTCCTGCTGGCGGATGGCATTGATCACCCAGCGCCCCAGTCCCGGCCAGCTAAAGACCATTTCAGTGATCATCGCCAGCGTCAGCATCGTGGAAAACTGTAGGCCCAGACGGGGGATCACCGGCGGCAAGGCGTTGTGCAGCACGTGGCGACGCAGAATGCTCAGGCGCGATAGCCCGCGCGTGGCGGCGGCCTTGATGTAGTTCTGCTCAAACACCTCAATAGTGCTAAGTCGCATCAGGCGGATCACCTCGGTGGTCGGCGCGACCGCCAGAGTCAGCACCGGCAGCACCATATGCCGCAGCGCGCTGATGATCATCTCTTCGCGCCATATCGACTCCGACAGCCAGGCGTCAATCAGCGCAAAGCCGGTGACCGTTTTCACCTCATAAAGCAGATCGAAGCGGCCTGATACCGGCAACCAGCCCAGCGTCAGCGAGAAGAAGAGGGTCAGCAGTAGCGCCAGCCAGAAGATGGGGATCGAGAAGCCAATCAGGGCCAGGGCGCTGATCAGCTTATCCTGCCATTTACCGCGCATAATACCGGCCATCATACCAACCGGGATGCCCACCACCAGCGCGAAGCCAAAGGCAAGAATACAGAGCTCCATGGTGGCCGGGAAGACCTCCTTGAGCTGCTCGGAGATCAGCTGGCCGTTAATGCTGGAGACGCCGAAATCCCAGTGCAGCACCCCTTTGAACCAGAAGAACCAGGCGTTCCACAGGGATGCGCCCTGCAGCGGCGCGTGGGGGGTAAAGTAGCTCAGGCTAAAACCTACAAAGGTCAGCAGAAAGAGCGTGACCAGCAGCAGAAGCAGGCGGCGCAGCGTAAAGATGATCATGGTTGCTTCACCTCTTCTTTTTGCGGTTCACGCGAGACGCCGGCAAACGAGGCGTTGCCGAACGGGCTCAGGACAAGACCTTTAATATCGTAGCGGTAGGCCTGCAGGCGCAGGGAAGAGGCCAGCGGCAGCACCGGCAGCTCGCGAGCGAGGATAGTCTGCGCCTCATCGTAGGCTTCAATGCGCGACGCCAGCTGCTGGGAGGTCAGCGCTTTCTGCAATATGGTATCAAACTCCCGGCGGCACCAGTGGGCAAAGTTCGTTTGTGACTCAATGGCGGCGCAGCTCAGCAGCGGGCGGAAGAAGCTGTCCGGGTCGTTGCTGTCCGTCGACCAGCCGGAGAGGGTCAGGTCATGATTCATATCCATCAGTCTCGCTTCCTGGAACCGCCCTTCGACGGGAACAATCATCACCTTGACGCCGACCTGGGCCATATCGGCCTGGATCAGTTCAGCGGTTTTCAGCGGGCTGGGGTTCCACGCCTGCGAGCTGGTCGGCACCCACAGCTGTAAGGTCATGTTCTCCAGCCCCAGCGCGGCCAGCTGCTGCTTGGCTTTTTCCGGATTGTATTCAGTGATTTTTGCTTCGCTGTCATAGGCCCAGGAGGCACGGGGCAGGATCGAGGCGGCGGTCTCTGCCGTGCCGTAATAGATCGACTGCATCAGGCGCTGGTTGTTGATCGCCAGCGCCAGCGCATGTCGCACGGCGGGGTTATTCAGCGGCGCTTTGTCGGTATTAAACGCCAGATAGGCGATGTTCATCCCCGGACGCAGGGTCAGACGCAGGCGCGGATCGTCGCGTAAAATTGTCAGCTGGCTGGCGGCAGGCCACGCTAGTACGTCACACTCGCCGGTCAGCAGCTTCGATAGCCGCCCGGTTCCCCCGGAGCCGAGATCGACCACCACCTGCGGCATCAGCGGCTGGCCGCGCCAGAACTGCGCGTGGCGCTGGAGGCGGATATACTGGCCGGTGCGGTACTCGGCAAGCTGGAACGGGCCGGTGCCTACCGGCTGGCGATCCAGCAGCTCCTGACGATCGCGCTTAGCCAGCTGGTCTGCGTATTCGGCAGACATCACCGAGGCGTAGTGCGTCGCCAGATGCCACAGAAACGAGGCGTCCGGCTTTTTCAGGCGAAACTCCACCGTGCGACTGTCCAGCTTGCGTACGCTTTCTACCGAGTCGGCGAACTGTAAGCTATCAAAATAGGGGAAGCTGCTGCCATTGACGTTATGCCACGGGTGGTGGCGATCGAAAATGCGCTGGAAGCTAAAGACCACGTCGTCGGCGTTAAGTGCCCGCCCTGGCGTAAACCACGGCGTTTTTTGAAAGGCGACGTTGCTTCGCAGGCGGAAACGGTAGGTCGCGCCGTTATCCAGCACCTCCCAGCTCTCCGCCAGCTCGGGCACCAGACGATAGGTGTAAGGATCCACGTCCAGCAGACGATCGTAAAGCTGGGCTGCCAGGGTATCTACAATCAGGCCGCTGCTCGCTTTTTGCGGATTAAAGGTATTAACCTGGCCATTCACACAGTAGACAAAACCGCTATCACGAATATCCGCCGTAGCGGGACCCGCAGGCGCAGCCTGAACGTGTCCGCTTAACAGGCCGACTGCCATGAGCAGGGAAGATATAATCAGGCGCATAATTTCTTTAGCTGTAAGACCGATTTACAAAGTGTATCGCACTTAACAGGGTCACGTAAAAATGTCTGCGGGTAAGCGGCGTAAAAGTCATCAATCAGGCTGTTTTCGTATGCGGCTTAAGCTAAAAAGGAGGGCCAGCACGGTCGCCAGTACCGCAACCCATAGGCTCAGGCGAACCGCGCCCGCCGCCCGATCGCCAACGGGCGCTAAAACCGCCAGGATGACGCCCACTAAGGCCCCGCCCAGACACTGGCCGAAGGTACGCATAATGGCCAGCACGCCGGAGGCGTAGCCGCTGTTCTCCCGCGAGGCGTTTGCCAGCATTTCACGATTGTTGGGGCTTTGAAAAAAGCCGAAGCCGAGTCCGCAAACCAGGCTGCGAATGCCAATATCCCAGGGCTGAGCCTGGTCTGGCAGCAGCGCCAGCAGCGTTAACCCCAGCGTAAAAATCCCCAAACCCAGCGTAGAAATTATCGCGGCGGGGTAGCGATCGGCCAGACGACCTGCATGGGGCGCGGCCAGCATAATCCCCAGCGGCCAGGGGGTGAACAGCAGCGCCGAGGTAAAGACGCTATACCCGTATACGCTCTGAAACAGAAAGGGGAGAGCAATAAACGTCATCCCCTGACTGACAAATGAGGCCAGCGAGGTGAGGGCAGCCAGTGAAAAGCGCGCCGAGGCAAAAAGCGCCAGCGGCATGAGCGGCCGTGGCGCACGACGCTGACGCCAGATAAACAGCAGCCCGGCGGCCATCGCCACGCCACCATAGCCTGCCGCCGTCCACAGCTGCGTTTGCGCCGAGCCGGGCCGGGAGAAGGCGTTTGCCGCCATAATTAATCCGCCGAGCATCAGCGCTGACAGCGCTGCCCCGGCGATATCAAAGGGTTCGTGTGCGGGCGTGCTGTTACGGGGGATCGCCTGCAGCGTCAGCGTTAAGGCGATCGCTCCCAGCGGAATATTAATGGCAAACAGCCACTGCCAGCTCAGGGCGGCCAGCAGCGTGCCCCCCAGCACCGGGGCGACTGCCGTGCTGGCGGCGATCAGCAGGGCGTGAAGGCCCAGAATACGACCCAGCAGGCGAGTCGGGAAAACAGAGCGTAGGATCGCTGGAGCAATACTCAAGGTCGCGGCCCCGCCAACGCCCTGCACGATGCGCCAGCCTGTCAGCGCCGAGAGCGAAGAGGAGAGGGCGCAGCCCAGCGAGGCCAGCGTAAACAGGCTCAGGCCGAAGGCAAACAGGGTGCGAAAGCCAACGCGGCGGGCAAGCGCGGCAAAAATGGCCAGCGTCATCGCGACCGAGAGCAGATAGCCATTAGCGACCCATACGGTGGACTGTGCAGGCACCGCCAGCGCATGGGCGATGGGCGGCAGCGCAACGTTGACGATGGCCCCGTCAAACACGGCCATGGTAGTGCTGGTCATCACCGCACCCATCGCCAGGGCCCGTTCGCGCCCGGCTAAACCTTCATCCCCAGGTTCTGAAGAAAAAAGCGCCATGCTGTTCACCTCTGTTATATGTGTTTATGCAATATGAACAGCGTAAGCAGGGATGAGACCGGGCGGAAGACGCAGCGTTTGCAGTAATAACCTGCACCGGACGCCTTCCCTCAAACCAAACGGGCAGAGTAAGATACAGGCATGAACGCACCCGATCTGAACTTGCTTATCGCTCTCGACGCGCTGCTGGCTGAAGCCAGCGTGGCGGGGGCTGCGCGTCGTTTAGGGTTAAGCGCATCGGCGATGAGCCGTACGCTCAGCCGTCTGCGCTCAGCCATCGGCGATCCGTTGTTGGTGCGTGCTGGCCGCCACATGGTGTTAACGCCGCATGCTGAGGCTATTCGCGAACGCACGCAGCACACCCTGTTTGAAACCCTGGCGCTGCTGCGACCCTCTCCGGCCGGGCTGGCGCTGTCGACCCTGGATCGCACGTTCGTGCTGCGCACTAACGAGGGTTTCATTGAGGCCTTTGGCCCAACGCTGATTGTGGCGGCGGCGAAGAGCGCCCCGCACGTGCGTCTGCGCTTTGTGGCCCGCGCGGAAAAGAGCGCAAAGGCGCTGCGTGAAGGGCTGGTCGATCTCGAAGTGGGCGTGCTGGGTGAGATGGGGCCGGAGATCCGCATTCAGGCGCTGTTTCGAGATCGCTTTGTTGGCGTGGTGCGCCCTGGCCATCCGCTGGCAGCGCTGCCGGAAGTGGGCATCAGCGACTATCTGGCGCATGCCCACGTGATCGCCTCTCGTAAGGGACGCACCGCCGGACCGGTGGATGAGGCCCTGGCTGAACGGGGTCTTGAGCGTACTATTGCTGCTGTCGTACCGGGCTTTCCCGCTGCGCTGGCGGTGGTGCAGGCCTCCGATCTGGTGGGGCTGATCCCCGCCTCGTTTCTTATCCATCAGCCTGCCGCGGCATATTGCATGTTTGAACTGCCGATAAAGGTGCCTGGCATTACGCTCTCCCAGATGTGGCATCCGCGAGCCGAGGCCGATCCGGCGCACCGCTGGCTGCGGCAGTTTGTGCTGGAGGTCTGCCGTAAGCACGCCCCGGCCTCCCATCAGTGATTGGCGAGCGTCGCGCATTGGCATACTATAGGGGCATACTTTCGTTACCGTAAGGATTGCCTGCTATGGCTATCATTCCTAAGAACTATGCTCGTCTGGAATCAGACTACCGGGAGAGAGCATTAAAAATTTATCCGTGGGTTTGCGGGCGCTGCTCACGCGAGTTTGTTTACTCGAACCTGCGCGAGTTAACGGTGCATCATATCGATCACGACCACACCAATAACCCGCCGGACGGCAGCAACTGGGAACTGCTGTGCCTCTACTGCCACGATCATGAACACTCGAAATATACCGAGGCCGATCAGTACGGTACAACCGTCGTTGCGGGAGAGGACGCACAGAAGGATGTGGGTGCGGCAACCTACAATCCGTTCGCTGACCTGAAATCGATGCTTAATAAGAAGTAACGCCACGAAGACAGCTTGCCGTGGGGCGGCTGTCTTTAACCCCGCATCTCCTGACCCCCTCCGATTAGGACTTTGGCTTAATCTGCTGCCTTAAATCATTGTTCCACTATACTGAACTGACCATTGCAGTTGTTATTTACAGAAGAAACTGCGCACGGTTAATTACCTCATACCTACCCTACCCATGGTCATCAGGAGAACAACATGCAGAAGAGCAAAACCTTGAAAGGGCTACTCGCCGTATCAGCAGTCGTCGCTATGTTCAGTACTGCTGGCGTTCAAGCTCAGACGCAGCCTAGCGCTGCGCAGAAAGATGCCGTAGGTCAGACGGGATCGAACGCCAAACTTAGCGCCGGGGACGAAAAAGCGGTGAAGGATATGGCGCAGGCCAATATCAATGAAATCGCCGCTGCCAAAATCGCGCTGAACAAGGCTCAAAGCAGCGACGTCAAAGCCTTCGCTCAGAAGATGGTTGACGATCACGGTGCTGCCTTAACCAAAGTACAGACGGTGGCCCAGCAAAAAGGGGTGGCGCTGCCGACTGAGCCGGATGCCATGCATAAGGCCATGGCCGCCAATCTGGAAAAGCAGAGCGGCGACGCATTTGACAAAATGTATATGGAAAACGCCGGCACCAAAGATCACCAGATGGTGCTGTCGAAGCTGCAAAGTGATGCCAAGATGATCAAGGATCCGGACGTGAAGGCTCTGGCCGACGCGCATACGCCGGTCGTTGAGCAGCATCTAAAATCCGCCCAGCAGATGTCGGCAGATAAGTAATTAAGCTACCGGTACGTTATGCGGCGTGCGCCGCAACAGGCTAAAAACAGATAGCGTAGAATAGCCGTGGCGCTTGAGGCTTTTTGCCTCATAACGTTGAAGCGATAAAGATGTGGTGAGGCAGAAAGAAGAAAGCCCCGAAGGTCATTTTTCAATAAACCAACGAGGCCGACTCTATGTCTAGTCAACATCAGAGTAGCCGTTTACCCGCCGCAAGGCAAGGAGAAGAAGGCTATGAAGCTGCCATGGAATGCTCTCATCTGGTGCATATTAATTGTCTGTTTAACGCTGTTGATATTCACCTGGCTGACGCGAAAATCGCTGTGTGAAATTCGCTACAGAGATGGGAGCAGAGAGGTGGCTGCTTCGATGGCTTACGAATCCGGTAAGTAGCAACCTGGAGGCGGGGGGAACCCCGCCTTTTCAGCGCTGATGTTGCCGGGCATCGCGAGCGCCTTTATAAGAGGCTGTCAGCTTAGGCTGGCAGCCTCTTTTTTGTTCTGCCGATCCTACGTACTGCGGCTACAGCCCATGCTTTTTCAACAGCGCCCTGAGCTGATGGTAGGTCAGATTCAGCAGCTCTGCGGCGCGCTTCTGGTTAAATTTGGCCTGCTGTAGCGCGGCCTCCAGCAAGGTCTTCTCCTGCACGGTCTGGAACTGGCGCAGATCCAGCGGCAGCTTTGGCATGCCAGAGAGCGCCTCTGCAACCGGCTCAGGAGAGGCGGTGCGCTGAAAAGGATCGATAATAATCTCATCCAGTGCCACCTCGCTGGTGCCGTGGCGGTAGACCGAGCGCTCCACCACGTTCTTCAGCTCGCGAATATTACCCGGCCAGCGGTAGTCCAGCAGCGTCTCCCTGGCACGCTCGGTAAAGCCTGGAAATAGCGGCAGCCGCAGCTCGCGGCACATCTGGATCGCGAAGTGCTCTGCCATCAACATAATATCGCTCTGGCGCTCGCGCAGCGGCGGGAGCTGTACCACGTCAAAGGCCAGCCGGTCGAGAAGATCGGCGCGGAACGTGCCGTCGCGTACCATTTCAGGCAGATCGGCATTGGTGGCGCATACCAGCCGGACGTTAACCTGCAGCGGCTGGCTGCCGCCGACGCGCTCTAGCTCGCCGTACTCAATTACCCGCAGCAGCTTCTCCTGAACCAGCATCGGGGCCGTAGCCAGCTCGTCGAGGAACAGCGTGCCGCCGTCAGCGCGCTCAAAGCGGCCGGGATGGCGACGCTGCGCCCCGGTAAAGGCCCCGGCTTCATGACCAAACAGTTCGGTGTCCAGCAGGTTTTCATTAAGGGCAGCGCAGTTTAGCGAGATAAAGGGTCCGTCCCAACGCCCAGAGAGAAAGTGCAGGCGGTTGGCGATCAGCTCCTTGCCCGTTCCGCGCTCACCAATAATCAGCACTGGCTTATCCAGCGGGGCGAGGCGTGAAACCTGCTCCAGCACTTCCAGAAAGCTGTTGGCCTCGCCGAGAAGGTTATCCTTGTATTCCGCCATGATGAAATTCGCCATTAGTTAGTGTTATTCACCACTGTAGTCCAAAATTACGCAGCGGTAAAATTAATCAACTCTCTACTAATCAATAAGATAAAAAGTTGGCACGGGTCTTGTATTAAGTTAGCAGCAGGGCTTAGCCCGATTACATAAAATATGAGGATTACATTATGGGTATTTTTTCTCGTTTTGCCGACATCGTGAACGCCAACATCAACTCTCTGCTGGAGAAGGCAGAAGATCCGCAGAAACTGGTACGCCTGATGATTCAGGAGATGGAAGACACGCTGGTTGAAGTGCGCTCCACCTCTGCACGTGCGCTGGCCGAAAAGAAACAGCTGTCGCGTCGTATTGAACAGGCTACCGCTCAGCAGGCGGAATGGCAGGAGAAGGCCGAGCTGGCGCTGCGTAAAGAGAAAGAGGATCTGGCCCGCGCTGCCCTGATTGAAAAACAGAAGCTGACCGACATTATCACGACCCTTGAGCAGGAAGTTGTTCTGGTTGATGAAACGCTGGCCCGCATGAAAAAAGAGATTGGCGAGCTGGAGAACAAACTCAGCGAGACCCGTGCGCGTCAGCAGGCGCTGACCCTGCGTCACCAGGCTGCCAGCTCTTCCCGCGACGTGCGCCGTCAGCTGGATAGCGGCAAGCTGGACGAAGCCATGGCTCGTTTTGAATCCTTCGAGCGTCGTATCGACCAGATGGAAGCCGAAGCGGAGAGCCACGGTTTTGGCAAGCAGAAGTCGCTGGATCAGGAGTTTGCCGAGCTGAAAGCGAGTGATGAAATCAGCGAGCAGCTGGCTCAGCTGAAAGCCAAAATGAAACAAGATATTCAATAATAACAAACGATGAACACTACCGGGCGGCATCCGTTTACGCCGCCCCTCATCTGTAAGGAGTACACATGAGCGCGCTATTTTTGGCTATTCCTCTGACTCTGTTTGTTTTGTTTGTCCTGCCGGTCTGGCTGTGGCTGCACTACAACAACCGCAGCGGTCGCGATGCCCTTTCGCAAAGCGAGCAGCAGCGCTTGGCCCAGCTCAACGACGAAGCAAAACGGATGCGCGAGCGGATAGCCTCTCTGGAAGCTATTCTTGATGCAGAGCACCCGAACTGGAGGGATCGCTAATGAATGAATTTTTTAATAAAAAACTGTGGCGAATTCCCCAGCAGGGGATGGTGAAAGGCGTCTGCGCCGGGATTGCCCACTATCTTGACGTCCCGGTAAAGCTGGTGCGCCTGATTACGGTGCTGGCAATGCTTTTTGGCCTGTTCTTCTTTGTGGTGCTCGCCTACATCATTCTCACCTTCGTGCTCGATCCGATGCCGGAGGGGCAAATGGATGGCGAAGCGGCACCGACCAGCAGTGAACTGCTGAATGCGGTGGACGCGGAGCTGGCATCAGGCGAGAAGCGTCTACGCGAGATGGAGCGCTACGTCACCTCCGATACGTTTTCGCTGCGCAGCCGTTTCCGTCAGCTCTGATATAACGACCTAACGAGGTAAATGATGAATAGCAAATGGCAACAGACCGGCAAAAAAGCCAAACCGGCACTAAAGATTGCAGGCAAGCTGGTGCTGCTGACCGCGCTGCGCTACGGCCCGGCGGGCGTAGCGGGCTGGGCAATCAAATCCGTGGCACGCCGTCCGGTGAAAATGCTGCTGGCGCTGGCGCTGGAGCCGATGCTTAAACGCCTCGCGATGCGCGTCTCGCGCAACATGAAATGATTCTCTGGCGGCGCAACCTTTGCGCCGCTTGCTTTTGTTGGGCATAGATCCCACTGCGCCTGCCGCCTTATACTCCTTCTCCTATCGAATCTTTCACTTCAGGGCAAAACAGGATGGCTATGAAGCGATTTAAATCTGAGCTTAACGCCCTCGTTAATCGCGGCGTCGACCGGCATCTGCGTCTCGCCGTTACCGGCCTGAGCCGCAGCGGCAAAACGGCGTTTATCACCGCGATGGTCCACCAGCTCTTGAATATTCATAACGGCGCACGTCTGCCGCTTTTCAGCGCGGTTCGCGAGGAGCGCCTGCTGGGCGTAAAACGGGTGCCGCAGCGTGATTTTGGGACCCCGCGCTTTACCTGGGATGAGGGCATTGCCCAGCTCTACGGTACGCCACCGACGTGGCCAACGCCGACGCGCGGCGTCAGCGAGATGCGCCTGGCGCTGCGCTACCGCTCGAATGACTCCCTGCTGCGCCATTTCACCGACAGCGCCACCCTTTACTTAGAGATTGTTGACTATCCCGGCGAGTGGCTGCTGGATCTGCCCATGCTGGCGCAGGACTATACCAGCTGGTCGCGACAGATGACCGGTATGTTACAGGGTCACCGAAAAGAGTGGTCTGTCCGCTGGCGTCAGCTTTGCGCCGGGCTGGATCCGCTGGCTCCGGCCGATGAAAACCGGCTTGCGGAGATTGCCGATGCCTGGACGGCGTACCTGCATCAGTGTAAGGCCGAGGGGCTGCACTTTATCCAGCCGGGGCGCTTTATACTGCCGGGCGAGATGGCCGGTGCGCCAGCGCTTCAGTTCTTCCCATGGCCGGACGTTGACGATACGGGCGAGGCAAAGCTGGCCCAGGCGGATAAGAGCAGCAACGCCGGAATGCTGCGCGAGCGCTTCAACTACTACTGTGAAAACGTAGTCAAAGGGTTCTATAAAAACTACTTCCTGCGCTTCGATCGTCAGATCGTACTCGTGGACTGTCTGCAACCGCTCAACAGCGGGCCGCAGGCGTTTAACGACATGCGCCTCGCGCTTACCCAGCTGATGCAGAGCTTTCACTACGGGCAGCGGACGCTGTTTCGTCGCCTTTTCTCGCCGGTTATCGACAAACTGCTGTTCGCTGCCACCAAAGCCGATCACGTTACCGTCGATCAGCATGCCAATATGGTCTCTCTGCTTCAGCAGCTGGTCACCGACGCCTGGCAAAACGCCGCCTTTGAGGGGATCGATATCGACTGCCTGGGGCTGGCGGCGGTGCAGGCCACGGAGAGCGGCCTGGTGGACGTCAATGGTGATAAAATCCCGGCGCTGCGTGGGGATCGCCTCAGCGATGGCAAACCGCTAACGGTCTATCCAGGCGATGTTCCCGCCCGGCTGCCGGGACAGGCGTTCTGGGAGAAGCAGGGCTTTCAGTTTGAGGCCTTTCGTCCGCGGGTGATGGACGTGGATACGCCGATGCCGCACATTCGTCTTGATGCGGCGCTGGAATTTTTACTGGGAGATAAGCTGCGATGAACGAGCCCATCAAACCACGCGTCGATTTTACCGAACAGCCTGCAATGCCGGTGCGTGAAGAGTTTAAGGCCGCGCAGGCGTTTAGCGATGCCGAGGCAGGAGAGTTTACGCCGCTGCTGGCTGAAGAGATACTGGCCGACACGCCGCAGCCGGAAGCGAGCGTCGAGGCGGCGCTGCGGCCCCGGCGCAGCCTCTGGCGCACAATGGTACTGGCCGGGCTGGCGCTGTTTGGCGTCAGCGTGGTCGGGCAGGGCGTGCAGTGGGCGATGGACGCCTGGCAAACCCACGACTGGGTAGCGCTGGGTGGCTGTGCTGCGGGGGCGCTCATCGTCGGCGCGGGGGTAGGCTCCGTGGCCGGGGAGTGGCGACGGCTGTGGCGGCTGCGCCAGCGCGCTGAGGCCCGTGACGAGGCCAGCCTGCTGCTGCACAGCCACGGCACGGGCAAGGGGCGCGATTTCTGCGAGAGGCTGGCTCGCCAGGCGGGTATCGATCAGGCCCATCCTGCCCTGCAGCGCTGGTATGCCGCCATCCATGAGACGCAAAGCGACCGGGAGATCGTCACGCTCTATGCCCGGCTGGTGCAGCCGGTGGTGGATGCGCAAGCCCGGCGCGAAATCAGCCTCTCGGCGGCGGGCTCAACGCTGATGATTGCCGTCAGCCCGCTGGCATTGGTCGACATGGCGTTTATTGCCTGGCGCAACCTGCGGCTGATTAACCGCATCGCCAGGCTCTACGGCATCGAGCTTGGCTACTTTAGTCGCCTGCGGCTGTTTCGCCTGGTGCTGCTCAATATCGCCTTTGCCGGGGCCAGCGAAGTGGTGCGTGAGGTAGGCATGGACTGGCTGTCGCAGGATCTCGCCGCCCGGCTTTCCGCTCGCGCCGCGCAGGGTATCGGTGCCGGACTGCTTACCGCACGTCTCGGCATCAAGGCAATGGAGTTATGCCGTCCGCTGCCCTGGCTGGAGGATGATAAACCCCGGCTGGCCGATTTCCGCCGCCAGCTTATCGGCGAGCTAAAGGCCAATATGCAGCGCAGCGGCACACAAAAACGTGACTGACCGCTTATCTTTACGCCATGGCGGTGGGTTTTCCACCGCTCTGTCAATAATTGTTGACAGATAGCTTCCTGACTGCCGATAAGTGTCTTATCATTCTTAGATACGTTGACTGTTTAAGGGTGGCAACTCCCATGCGTCTTGAAGTCTTTTGTGAAGACCGTCTTGGTCTGACCCGCGAGCTGCTGGATCTGCTGGTGCTCAGAGGTATCGATTTACGCGGCATCGAGATCGACCCCATCGGCCGGATCTACCTCAATTTTGCTGAACTGGATTTTAATGACTTCAGCAGCCTGATGGCTGAAATTCGCCGCATCTCCGGCGTGACCGACGTGCGCACCGTCCTATGGATGCCCTCCGAGCGTGAACATCGCGCCATGAGCGCGCTGCTGGAGGCGCTGCCCGAGCCGGTGCTCTCCCTGGATATGAAAAGCAAGGTTGAGCTGGCGAACCAGGCCAGCTGCCAGCTCTTCGGTCAGAACCAGTCCCGGCTTCGCAACCACACTGCGCCCCAGCTGATTAACGGCTTTAACTTCCAGCGCTGGCTGGAGGGCAATCCGCAGGCCTCGCACCACGAACACGTGGTCATCACCGGGCAGAACTTCTTAATGGAGATCACCCCGGTCCACCTCGAAGGCGAGGCCGGCGATCCGCTGCTGACCGGGGCAGTGGTGATGCTGCGATCGACGATCCGCATGGGCCGCCAGCTACAGGATCTGGTCAGCCAGGACGCCAGCGCCTTCAATCAGATCGTGGCTGCCAGCCCAAAAATGCGCCACGTCATCGACCAGGCACGCAAGCTGGCCATGCTCAGCGCGCCGCTGCTCATTGTTGGCGATACCGGCACCGGCAAAGATCTGCTGGCCCATGCCTGCCACCTTGCCAGCCCGCGTGCGGCCAAGCCCTACCTGGCCCTGAACTGCGCCTCTATCCCTGAGGATGCGGTAGAGAGCGAGCTGTTTGGCCATGCGCCGGAAGGTAAAAAAGGGTTCTTCGAGCAGGCCAACGGCGGCTCGGTGCTGCTGGATGAGATTGGCGAGATGTCGCCGCGCATGCAGGTGAAGCTCCTGCGCTTCCTGAATGATGGCACCTTCCGCCGCGTCGGCGAGGATCACGAGGTTCACGTTGACGTGCGGGTGATCTGCGCCACCCAGCGAAATCTGGTGGAGCTGGTACAGAAGGGGATTTTCCGGGAAGATCTCTACTACCGTCTAAACGTGCTGACGCTGGATCTGCCTCCGCTGCGCGATCGTCCTCAGGACATCATGCCGCTGACCGAGCTGTTCGTGGCCCGCTTTGCCGACGAACAGGGCGTTCCGCGCCCCAAACTCTCAACCGATCTCAGCAACGTCCTGACCCGCTACAGCTGGCCGGGCAACGTGCGTCAGCTGAAAAACGCGGTGTACCGTGCGCTAACCCAGCTGGAAGGCTACGAGCTGCGCCCACAGGACATTCTGCTGCCGGACTACGATGCGGGAACCGTCGCGGTCGGGGAAGAGGCGATGGAGGGATCGCTGGACGATATCACTAGCCGCTTCGAACGATCGGTGTTGATTCAGCTTTATCGCAACTATCCCAGCACGCGCAAGCTGGCGAAACGGTTGGGGGTGTCGCACACCGCTATTGCCAATAAGCTGCGAGAGTATGGTCTGAGCCAGAAGAAGGGCGAGGAGTAAAACAAGAGAGCCTTCAGTGATGAAGGCTCTTTTTTAATGCAGCTACGCTTACTGGGCCAGCGCTTGCAGGGCAGCCTCGTAGTCTGGCTCGTTGGTGATCTCGTTCACCAGCTCGCTGAATACGACGGTGTCGTTTTCGTCGATAACCACGACCGCACGCGCGGCCAGGCCTTTCAGTGCGCCGTCGGCAATGCCTACGCCGTAGTTTTCGAGGAAGTCGGCGTTACGCAGGGTCGACAGGGTGATCACGTTGCTCAGGCCTTCCGCGCCGCAGAAACGGGACTGGGCAAACGGCAGGTCGGCGGAGATGCACAGTACCACGGTGTCTTTCATTTCGGTGGCGAGCTGGTTGAATTTACGCACGGAAGCTGCGCAAACACCGGTGTCGATGCTCGGGAACACGTTAAGCACTTTGCGCTTACCCGCGAACTGCGCCAGCGTAACGTCGGTCAGATCTTTCGCGACCAGAGTGAAAGGGTGTGCTTTGCTACCCACTGCCGGAATAGTGCCAGCAACAGCAACCGGATTGCCCTGGAAATGAACGGTTTGTGACATGAATATCTTCCTGTTTACATATAGTTAACGTCGCCGCTAGTGTACGTGATCGGCCTTAATCACGGCAAACCTATTTTTGTCCCGCTTTTCAACACTATACTTTTAACATTCCGTTAAAGGAGCAAGGAATGAGAACAGTTAAGGTCTATGAAGAGAGTTGGCCCCTGCATTCGCCGTTTGTCATCTCTCGGGGCAGCCGCAGCGAGGCGCGGGTCGTGGTCGTTGAGCTGGAAGAAGAGGGGATAAAGGCGAGTGGAGAGTGCACGCCTTACCCACGCTATGGCGAGAGCGATGCGTCGGTGATTGCCCAGATTATGACCATTGTGCCACAGCTGGAGAACGGCCTTAGCCGGCAGCAGCTGCAGTCCCTGTTGCCACCGGGAGCCGCGCGCAACGCCGTTGACAGCGCCCTGTGGGATCTTGAATCTCGTCGGCTGGGCGTCAGCCTTAAGGAGCATCTGGGCGTGGCGCTGCCGGCGGATCTCACCACGGCGCAGACGGTAGTGATTGGGACGCCGGAGCAGATGGCGGCCAGTGCGGCGGCGCTGTGGGAGAAGGGCGCGCGGCTGCTAAAGATCAAGCTTGACGACCGTTTAATCAGCGAGCGGCTGGTGGCGATCCGTACCGCCGTGCCGGAGGCCACGCTGATTGTGGATGCCAACGAGTCCTGGCACAGCGAAGGGCTGGCGGCGCGCTGTCAGCTGCTGGCGGATCTGGGCGTAGCGATGCTTGAGCAGCCGCTTCCTGCTAACAATGACGCGGCGCTGGAGAACTTCATCCACCCGCTGCCGATCTGTGCCGATGAGAGCTGCCACGCCCGCAGCAGTCTGAAAACCCTTGCCGGACGCTATGAGATGATCAACATCAAGCTGGATAAAACCGGCGGCCTGACCGAGGCGCTGGCGCTGGCCAGCGAGGCGCAGGCCCAGGGGTTTGGGCTAATGCTGGGCTGCATGCTCTGCACGTCCCGGGCGATCGCGGCGGCGCTGCCGCTGGTCTCCCAGGCACGCTTTGCCGATCTCGATGGCCCGACCTGGCTGGCGGTGGATGTTGACCCGGCGCTGCGGTTCAGCACCGGCCAGCTTCACCTCTGATCCGTCCAGCGCAGCAGGCGCGTCATCGCCTGCAGATAGCGCTCGCTGGCCTCGTCGTTTGAGATCGGGGGGAGTTCGGCGGTGATGCAGTGCAGGCCAATATCTGCGCACCAGCTGCCGAAGGAACCCGGCGTTTCGTAACCAACGCTGCGCACCAGCGGCAAGGCAAACGCCTCGGCGAGCCAGTGTCCCAGCGGGCTTTGCGTGGGATCCTCAATGCAGGCCAGCGGATCGTGAAACGACACAACCCAGGCCGGGTGCAGGCGGTGAATAAGCTGGCACAGGCTTTGCGTTTCCGGTTCAGAGCCCGGCGCATCACCAGCCATCAGCACCACGTCCCTGGCGCTGGCGGCGCTGTTCCAACGATAGACCGTCTCCCCGGCTCGCCAGTTGGCGGCGGGAAAGTTGCGGTTGAGATCGACCCCCTGGGCGTTGGCCCGCAGACCAAGCTGGCAACCATCGGGGTTCACTGCCAGCACGACGTGATGATGGCGCAGGTCAGGTTCAAGGGTACGCAGCGCGCAGGAGAGGGTGACCACCGCCGCGCTCTCGTCCCCATGGGTACCGGCGAGGATCAGCCCGCTCTCTCTGGAAGGAACGGGGGCGGGGAACCAGACAAGCGGCGCACCGAGTCGCGAGTGGCCATAGTGCGCTATTCCGGTAGCAAAAGCGCCCCGTTCGGCGCGTGGGCGTGAGGCGGTCATAGCAATCCTTTCAGACGGGCGATAAACAAAGTGTTAGGCAAAGCACAGCGCTTTTCAAATTGTTTCATTCAGGATGCGAGCGAGGCAGTAAATATCACCTTATCTTGCTAAGCCGTTTGCATTTCTCCATGCGAAAACAAATAATTATCCCATCTTTTCTCTGGGCTTTTGCTATAGGGTCATCTTATGAAATATCCCGTCTCCCTCCTTTGCGCTGCGCTGTGGCTATGCGGTCTCTCTTCACCCTCTTTTGCTGCGGACGTACCTGCCGGAACCAAGCTGGCGGCGCAGCAGACGCTGGTGCGCCATATTAAAGATGAGCCTGCCACCCTTGACCCTGCTAAAGCCGTGGGGCTGCCGGAGATTCAGGTGATCCGCGATCTCTATGAGGGGCTGGTAAACCAGAATGAGAAGGGGGAGATTGTCCCTGGCGTGGCGACCCAATGGAGTACCAGCGATAACCGCAGCTGGACCTTTACCCTGCGCAAAGACGCCCGCTGGTCAGACGGCTCGCCGGTCACCGCTCAGGACTTTGTCTACAGCTGGCAGCGGCTGGTCGATCCGAAAACTACATCGCCTTTTGCCTGGTTTGCCGCATTGGCAGGCATCGGCAATGCACAGAGCATCATTGATGGCAAAGCCACGCCGGACACGCTGGCGGTGACGGCAATTGACCCGCACACCCTGCGCGTACAGCTCGATAACCCGCTGCCCTGGTTTGCTAATCTGGCCGCCAGCTTTGCCTTCTACCCGGTGCAAAAAGCCAACGTCGAGAGCGACAAGGTGTGGACCCAGCCGGGCAAGCTGGTGGGTAACGGGGCCTACGTGCTCAAGGATCGCGTGGTCAACGAGAAGCTGGTGCTGGAGCCTAACGCCCACTACTGGGATAACGGCAAAACGGTGATTAAATCCGTCACCTTTATTCCCATTAACCAGGAGTCAGCGGCAACCAAGCGCTATCTGGCAGGGGATATCGATATCACTGAGTCCTTCCCGAAAAACCTCTATCAGAAGCTGCTCAAGGATATCCCTGACCAGGTCTATACCCCGCCGCAGCTGGGCACCTACTACTATGCCTTTAACACCCAGAAAGGCCCGACGGCCGATGCCCGCGTGCGCCTGGCGCTGAGCATGACCATCGATCGCCGCCTGATGGCAGAGAAGGTGCTGGGAACCGGAGAGAAGCCTGCCTGGCGGTTTACCCCTGACGTGACGGCAGGTTTTACGCCCGATCCGTCAGAATTAGAGCAGCTGAGCCAGGCCGAGCTGAACGTGCAGGCTAAAACGCTGCTGCAGGCGGCGGGCTATGGGCCGAGCCGCCCGCTGAAGCTGACTCTGCTCTATAACACCTCTGAGAACCATCAAAAGATCGCCATTGCCGTGGCGTCGATGTGGCGCAAAAACCTCGGCGTGGACGTGAAGCTGCAAAACCAGGAGTGGAAGACCTATATCGACAGCCGCAACACCGGCAACTTCGACGTGATCCGTGCCTCGTGGGTAGGGGATTACAACGAGCCATCCACCTTCCTGTCGCTACTGACCTCCACCCACAGTGGCAACATCTCCCGCTTCAACGATCCGGCCTATGACAAGGTGATGAAGCAGGCGGCGATGGAGCCGACCGCCAAAGCACGCAACGCGGACTACAATGCGGCCGAGAAGATTCTGGCGCGCGAAGCACCTATCGCGCCGATTTATCAATATACCAACGGGCGTCTGATCAAGCCGTGGTTGAAGGGCTATCCGATCAATAACCCCGAGGACGTCGCCTACACCCGGACGATGTATATCGTGGCGCACTGATGAGGACTGGCGCGGTTTACGCGCCAGCAACTTAACGCGTATTCTCGCTGCTAAAGGCCTGTAACTCTTTGGCATCATGACTGCAAAAGAAGGTGATCTCTTGCTTATAGCGACCAAACAGGTCCCGTAATTGCTGTTGCGTCCGGTGTCTTGTGCCGTTATCCATCGCCATCATCCACTGGTAAAAACGCAGGCCGGGCGTACAGTGAGGTTTTTGCAGGTCCATTTCGCCTCTGTAGAACCAAGCGTCACCCCCATGCAGTAACCACCCGTTTGGCTGGCTTACGGCAATACCCGCATGCCCTGTGGTGTGGCCTGCCAGCGGGACAAGCAGGATTTCCGGTGGCAACCCTTGCAGCGCCGTAACCGCCTCGAAGCCGTACCATTTTTCTCCCTGGGGCTGATAGCCTGTCCAGCCCGAGCTGCCGCTCCACTGGCCGGGCCGATAGCGCTCGCGTGCCAGCCAGCTGTGCCGCTGCTGTGCCGTGTCAATCTCTGTTTGCAGCAGGTGTATACGTGCGCCAGGAAAATCTGTCAGCCCACCCGCATGGTCAAAATCAAGATGGGTAAGAATGATATGGCGAACATCTTCTGCCCTGAACCCCAGCGCCTCTATACGCGAACGGGCAGTCAGCGTTTCCCGCCTTTGAATATTATTCATTACCCGGAAAAAGCCTGACAGCCGTTTTTCCGGCTGGCGGACATCGTCCCGTCCAAACCCGGTATCGACCAGCACCAGCCCGTCCCGGTCAGTTTCAATGAGCAGACAATGGCATACCAGATGGGCAAAGATACCTTTACTGAAACCATCAAATAGAGCGCCGCCCACCGGACACATACACCCACAGTTAAGATGATGAACTTTCATATTTTCCTCTCGGTTATGTGTGATGGCCTACTTAATCATGTTAGGCCAAACCTCCCTTTCTGCGCGACGTATCGCAATGCGCACGCCTTTTTCCACGCCAGATGACAAGATTGTCATCCTCCTGTCAGGTAGTCAGGAGAGCCGGGCGGGTATAACAGCAGGGTGATTAACTCAGGAGAATAAAAGATGAAAAAGCCTATCGCTGCCCTGTCCCTCGCCATGCTGCTTGCTGCTCCGGGCGTAGCTCTCTCGGCCCAGCCAGCGGCTGTCTATGACATGACGCAGGAGCTTGGCAGTAAGCTGGTCACCGAGGCACTGTCGATCTGCCATGGTATGCATCGTCAGGGGGTCGCGGCCGTCGTGGATCGTGGCGGAAACCTGGTTGCGCTGATGAGGGATGATAACGTGGGGCCGCATAATACGCAGGCCGCGTGGCGTAAGGCCTTCACGGCACTATCGACCAAAACGCCGACTAAACAGCTTGCCATTAAGGCTCAGTCATCACCGGACTCCGTTAACCTCAATACCGTTAACGAATTATTGCTGCTTGGGGGCGGCGTACCGGTTAACTATCGCGGTCAGGTGATTGGTGCCGTTGGCATGGCGGGAACCGGGGGCGCAGAGTCTGACGATCGGTGTGGTGCCGAAGCCATTAACAAGGTAGTGGGGGAAAACCCGTAACAGTAACAGCGGTAGAAAAGGGCACCGGCGGGCGAAGGGGCAGCTCGCCGGTGGTTGATCCAAACGTGGCGTTTAGGACGAAGGCAGCTCCAGAACGTCTCCGCCCTCCTGTGCCAGACGCGCCAGATAGCGCGATGCATCCAGGATCTGCCACGGGAAATAGAGGCCAGGGACAACCGGCGGCTTGCCATCCAATCCGATCAGCCGCTCAAGAAGCAAGGCTATCCCCATTCCCGTCAGCGGTGCCGCGCCGCCCGGATGCACGACCGCGTGTCGGGTGCGAAGCGCCTGTCCAGCGTGGTCCAGACCAGACATATCCAGCACGATCTCCGTTGATAATGCGCCGCCTTTACGTCGGCTCGAACTCACCCCCTGGCCCAGGTTGAACTGCACGCTGCGTGCGCCGGTAGCGGCTGCCAGACCCGTCACGTCGATTGAGGAAAAGCCGGTGGCGTTAATTTCAGTGCCGTCCAGCGCAGCGAAAACCGCGTTGGCATCGTCGCCCTCGCGCCAGATCCAGCTGCCATCCCGGCGCGTAAGCGCCGCAGGCAGGAGGTGATTCAGGTGCTCAAAATCAGCGGCCACCGCCGGACCGCCGGTATCGTGCTCGTCAACCAGCGCACCAATGCGGATTTCCTCTACCTGACTGAAGGATTTCGCCAGATGGAGGGCAGGCACCGTGGTAGCACCCACCAGCCACTCATAGCCCAGCACGATCGCCGAGGCGGTCGGGGCATGCATAAAGCTGGCGATTTCCGGGGCTATCTCAAATATGCCCGACGAGATACTGAGATGTGGTACGCCGCGTGACTGGGCGAAGCGGAGGCTGGCGAGGGTGTGATCCTTATAGAGAACGACCACCGCGCTGACGTTTTGCTCGCCAAGATCCAGATCGTCAGAGGCCGTATCGATGACAACACCTTGCGCATGGTCCATTTCTGCCGCTGCGCGCTGAGCTTTACTAAGATCGCGTCCCCCTATAAGCAGAGGAACATCAGGATAAATGGCCTGTATCGCCCGAGCGGTCTGATGACCAATAGCGCCGGAACCGCCCATTAACAGGATAGGATCGAATGACATAAGCGTTTCTCCTCGTTTACGTGACACGCTACGAACGGCCAGGGATGCGGGCAATGACCTTGATCTCGAAATCAAAGCCTGCGAGCCAGGTAACGCCAACGGCTGTCCAGTTTGGATAGGGAGGATGCGGAAAAATAGCCTGTTTGACCTGCATGATCGTGGGAAACTGATTTTGCGGGTCGGTATGGAAGGTCGTGACATCAATCAGGTCTTCAAAGGTACAGCCTGCTGCTGCTAGCGTCGCCTTCAGGTTATCAAACGCCAGCTGCACCTGAGCAGCAAAATCCGGCTCCGGCGTGCCATCGGCGCGGCTTCCCACCTGGCCGGACACGAAGAGCAAATCGCCGGAGCGGATCGCGGCAGAATAGCCGTGCTCTTCATAGAGCGCATGGCGGCTGGCGGGGAAAATCGGTTCGCGCTGAATCATAGGGTATCCTTTACTTTGTTCAAGGTGAAAAACGTAAAGCACAGCACGGATATATGGTTTAATATACGCCGCGTATGTCAAATTAATCACACATACGCGGCGTATGTCAAATGAATATGGAGAAGGTATGGTTGTCAAACGACGCAGCGAAACGATGGAAGAGAACCGCGCAAAACTGATCGCGGCAGCGCGGAGAGCCTTTGCTGAGAAGGGGTACGCCGCGTCATCCATGGATGAGTTAACCGCCAGCGTTGGGCTTACCCGTGGCGCGCTCTATCACAACTTTGGTGATAAAAAAGGATTACTGGCCGCCGTTGTTGCTCAGATTGATGGGGAAATGGCAGAGCGGGCTAAGGCTGACGCCTCTCATGCCAGCGACGATTGGGAAAGGCTGCTGGCTGAAGGCGTCGCCTATATCAAGATGGCGCTGGATCCCGAGGTGCGGCGCATCGTGCTGCTTGATGGCCCGGCGTTTCTGGGCGATCCCGCTCAGTGGCCCGGGCAGATCAGCTGCCTTGACGCCACCCGCCAGACGGTTGAAAAAATGCGTGAGCGCGGCCTGCTTAAAGCCGTAGATGCCGAGGCCGCTGCGCATATGTTAAACAGCGCTGCGATGAATGCCGCGCTCTGGATAGCGGCCAGCAACGAGCCGGAGAAGGCCCTGCCGAAAATTATTGCGGTGTTTACGCAACTGGCAAGCGGCTTATGTAATAGTTCGCAAAAAGTATAATGTACAAGAGACTATCTCTTTGATGAGTCCGGTATCGCCGGACTCATTAGCTATTGCATCCATTATTAAAATGCGCTCAAAAAACTCATCATCTCATCACGGCTGGACAGTCTAATCGACTGTGCCGAGCTGGCTTTTGCAAACACCGCCAGATGTCCCTGATAGCTGCTCGATCCTGCTCGCGTCTCATATGCGGCTGACCACTCCAGAAGCGCCGCGAAATCCGCAGCGGAACCGTTGTTTCGTACTCCTCGGGCCTTGATGTTCTCTACGCATTCGGCGGGAGCAGGGGTCAACCAGATAATATGCGTTGCGTAGGGCAAAACGTTATCAGCAATCCAGCCATAGACGCCTTCCATAATCCAGCGCGCTTCACTCGCAATCGTCAGCGCGTCCTTCAAAACAGCCTCTTTTGCTCGAGCTTTAACGTAGCCGCCGGGTTCCCAATTAAGGTTATCTAAGTCGGTGGCGGGAATAGCGAACTTTTCTGCCAGTTGCCTAGCCAGCCAGCTTTTTCCCGAGCCGCTATTCCCTATGATGAGCACACGTTGTAGGTCGTTATGCATTGTTCAACTCACATGAAGCCATATTTTTTTAATTACGTAGCGGATAAAAACAACACGTATCCTTATTATATTTTTGCCATTACCTTTCTAGATATCCGTAGATATCACATCTTAGCATACCTGAATTTACAATAAACGGTCATTGATATGCTCTTATAAGCAATCTCTCTCGCGGGTTATTGATATCATAAAAAATGCATAAAAATCAATTGATTAATAATATTGATGATTGTATTAAATTTCAGCGGCAGAGAGTATTTGCGGCAAATAAAATAACCCATAAGGCTTGTCTGAAGGAGTGAGCTATGAGCAGTCCAATTTTTGCCACTGGTACGCCGGTAGTCAGCGTCACCGATAATCGGGGTGTAATGATACGCGCTCTAAACTGGAATCGTAATCTGGCAACCGATCCGCTTTATTTGCTGGTTGACCACCATCATATTAGCGATGACAGCCGGGTACTCCAGAACCGTGACCCGCGCCTGTTTGCCACCTGGTCGACCGACAATACGGCTGCGGCGAACTTGCGCAGCATTACCTCGCTGGCAGGCGAAGTACTGAGACGGGAGAGCACTGACAGCGGTTGGCAGGTGGCTTTGTTTGATGCGGCGAGCCGGCCGATGTGGATGACCGACGGTCGGGGCACTGTGCAGACTTTGACGTATGATGAACTGGGACGCCCGCAGAGCGGTAGTGAGCAGTTGAGCGGTGGCGAGGTACGGGTGAGCTGGCGTAATGAGTATGGCGACAACGGTGCTCAGGATGATGGTTCGCAGGACAACAACCTGCGCGGGGTCCGTGTGGCCCACTATAACGACGGCGGGTTGCTGGCAGTCAGTGCCGTGGGGCTGAGCGGGGCCCTACTGAGCGGGGCGCAGCAGTGCCTGGCCTCGGCAGAGACCTTGCCGGACTGGCCGGATGCGGAGGTGGACCGGCAGGGCTTGCTGGAGACGACGATCTACACGACCACCACGATGGCAGACGCGCGAGGCGCTCTTTTAAGTCAGACAGATGCCGAAGGACATCAGCTGGGATGGCGCTACGACGTGAACTGGCGTCTCAGCCAGCAGACGTTGACGCTGGCAGGGGGAAACCCACAGACGCTGCTGGAGAGCGTGACATGGGACGCAATGGGTCAGGTTATGGAGGAGGTCGCTGGCAACGGGGTGACCACGACATACACCTATGAGCCAGAGACGCAGTGGCTGTCGACCATCACGGCGCAGCGCGCAGACACTACGGTGCTGCAGTTGCTGGGCTACGGTTACGACAATACGGGCAACGTTATTTCCGTGAGCGATAGAACGGTGGCGTCGCGTTATTACTGTAACCAGGCAACGGACGGGATACGGGAGTTCAGCTATGATGCGCTTTACCAGCTTCTGAGCGCCACCGGCCGGAAGAACGCGACCAGCACAGTGATGCCGTACGCCAGCCTGCCGGCAATGGCACAGATGGATAGCAGCCAGTATGTGAACTATACCCGGACGTACCGCTATGACGACAGCGGCAACCTGCAGACGCTGACACACGCCGGAGCCGGGAGCTTCACGCGGGCAATGACGATGGAGACGACGTCAAACCGCAGCGTACAGAAAAATGACGGCGGGGCACAGACGGCAGACGAGGTAGCCGGCTGGTTCGACAGTAACGGCAACCTGCTGCAGCTTCAGTCAGGGAGTCCACCGTCAGGAAGCGGTAGCGCAACCCAAAACGGTCTGGTCTGGAACGGAAACAACCAACTGCAGAGCGTAACGCTGGTCACTCGCAGCAGCACGGATATGAGGCAGAACGACCGGGAAGTTTATCAGTACAGCGGCAGTAGCCGGGTCCGCAAGCAGACGCGGACGCTGGTAAACAGCGGGACGGGACTGTGGAATGTGGATGAGGTGCGCTATTTGACGGGGCTGGAGCTGCGGCGGAGTTGGCAGGAGACAGTAAGCGGCAGCACGGTCACGGCGGGGGCGGTGACGGAAGAGCTACATGCGCTGAACGGGCAGGCGGGACGGTCGGATATCCGTGTGCTGCACTGGGTGACGGGGAAACCGGACGGCATAGATAACGACCAGGTGCGATGGAGCGTGGATGATAACATTGGTTCACTGGCGCTGGAGCTGGACGGTAAAGGGCAGATTATTAGTCGGGAAGAGTATTATCCGTTTGGCGGCACGGCGGTGTGGTCGGCACGCAGTGAGGTGGAAGCGGAGTACAAGGTGGTGCGTTACTCGGGCAGGGAGCGTGACGGAACGGGGCTGTACTATTACGGGCACCGTTACTATGCACCGTGGCTATGTCGATGGATAAGTGCCGATCCCTCAGGGGAGATTGATGGTCTGAATCTTTTCCGTATGGTCCGAAATAATCCGTTGCGCTTTATTGATAATGATGGACGCATGCCCACTGCAGTATCAGATACTGAGTTTAAGGAGAGTAAACCCGAGCCGGCAATTGATTATCACCGTTATGGCGACTACAGACTGACAAGAAGCGTCAGTGCTCCCAATCTTCAGGCCTTAGAGTCAGAACAGGAACATGGCGAAGGCGCAGAATTTATTGGCTATCACGGTACAAATGAAGCTTCCGCAAGAAACATCATCGAACATGGGTTGGATGTTGACAAAATTCCCCACGGACAAATTGGGCAAGGTTTCTATGTTGCGAAAGACAGAGCACTTGCCGAAGGCTCTGCAGACCCCAGAGGCGTTGGCCGAGCGGCAGCGCCTCCGTCCCTCTTCGCAAGAGTTACGAATAGCATCTGGAGCATGTTTAGTTCACCTTCCACTCAACCCAGACCAGAACTCCCTGATGAAAAAAAACCAGTAATGCTGAAGGTTTATAGCAATCAACCGTTACAGCACGCCCAATGGAATGGCATGGCCGGTTCAGATCTATCAATGCTCACAGCAATTGAGGACGAGCAGGAGAGAAGTACTATGGCACAAGAAAATATTAAACTTACCCAAAAAACCCTTCAAATGGTTATTCCTGCAGAAGAGTTCCATAAATTATCCGTAGTCAGAGACAACGGAGTGGAAGACACAGGGAAATGGCCTCAGTCTAAGGAAAGCCATGCACCTGAAGCAAATGCAATAAGTTCCCAGTATCAGGCAGTAAGTACGATGCGGGCCTCAGGCCCAGATGCTTCAATTAATCCTGACATGGTGAATCTCAATAGTTTGATCAGAAAAAGATTCGAGCAAAACCGCAATAGCTATATGAACAGTAGCGCTATGTAAGAAGTAAAAAATGCCAGGCCGAGGAGCCTGTCAGTCATTCCATGTTACTGTCATCATACTAAAGGTGATCGCTCAGGCGATCACCGAACCCTCTCCGCTTTCCTGCTCCAGACGCGCAACCCTGGAAAGAGGCGTGGCCCCGTGCCGAAGCTGATTATGACCAGCTTAACAAACTCCTCAATAACTCCCCTGCAAACTCTCCTGGTCGTGGGAAGAACCCACCATAATTGGTAGGTATATCTACATCCAGGAGACAATCATGAATGAGTTACCAAGGCACAATATCGACGAGTTTAAAACGCACTTCCAGGGGAAAGTGATCCTTCCTGACGAGGAGGAGTACGACGAGGTGCGCCAGATCTGGAACGCTATGATCGACCGCAGACCTGCGCTGATTGCTCGTTGCACGTCGGCGGAGGATGTCGTCCAGGCCATCGAATTTGGCCGCAAGCAAAATCTCCTCATCTCTATACGCGGGGGCGGTCACAACATTGCGGGTAATGCGGTGTGCGACGACGGTCTGATGATCGACCTCGCGCTGATGAAGGAAGTGCTCATAGATCTCAATACCCACCGGGCCAGCGTCGAGCCCGGCTGCACGCTGAACGATTTTGATGAGGCAGCGCAGGTTCACGCTCTTGCCACGCCTTTGGGCATCAATTCGACCACGGGTGTGGCGGGCCTGACCCTCGGCGGTGGCTTCGGCTGGCTGAGTCGGAAATACGGCATGACCATAGACAATCTGCTCTCTGTAGAGGTCGTTACGGCGGATGGCCGCCAGCTGCATGCGAGCGAAACGGAAAATGCGGATCTCTTTTGGGGATTGCGGGGCGGGGGTGGCAACTTCGGGGTGGTGACGCGCTTCGAATTTCAGCTTCATCCCGTCGGACCGGACGTATTGAGCGGACTTATTGTCTTTCCCTTTGCTGAGGCAAAGCAGGTTATCACCCAGTTCGCCCGCTTCACCGAGACAATGCCGGATGAACTCAACGTCTGGTTGGTCACGCGCAAAGCCCCTCCGCTGCCTTTTCTACCTGAGGACGTTCACGGCAAAGAGATGGTCGCGCTCGCCCTGTGCTATGCGGGCGATCCTCACGAAGGCGAGAAACTGATCGCGCCGTTGCGCGGGTTCGGCACGGTGCTCGGCGAGCACATCGGCGTCCAGCCCTACGTCAACTGGCAGCAGGCATTCGATCCGCTGCTGGCAAAAGGGGCGCGTAACTACTGGAAATCGCATAACTTCTCGCAGCTCAGCGACGGGGTTATCGATGCTATCATCGAGTTTGTAGCCAAACTGCCGTCGCCGCAGTGTGAGATATTCATCGGGACGATTGGCGGCCAGGCAGGCAGCGTAGCGCCCGAGGCAATGGCCTACTCAAACCGCGATGCCAACTACGTGATGAATGTGCATGGGCGTTGGGAGTCAGCCACCGAGGATGAGCGCTGCATCGCCTGGGCGCGGGAGTTCTTCGTTAAATCACAACCCTTTGCCAGCAGCGGGGCATACATTAACTTCCTTACCCATGATGAGACCGACCGCATCGCCTTCGCTTACGGTGCGACCTGGGATCGACTCGTAGAGCTGAAGAATAAGTACGATCCGACGAACCTGTTCCGGATGAACCAGAACATCAAGCCGGAATAGGATTAGATACTCACTAGCGTGGTCTCAAACGACAAACCAGGCATCATCTGCGTCAGGCCGTCGGTAAGCATCTTGCCGGCGGCGTGCAGTGCATCAAGGGGCATTTCCGGCAGGCTTTCCAGAATAAACCACATCTCTTGACCGGATGCGCTCAGGCGGGTGCGCACGCCCTGACGCCAGTTCCAGCGGCGACAGGTCACACCCATGTCGTCACGCCAGATTACTTCCCCCGGCTCCTGTGACTCGACGGCGGGCTGCCCCTCTTTACCTGCGAGCTGCTGTTTGTTAACCGGGGGCAGCTAACGCTACGGGTCGACGGGCGTGATTACGCCATTCACGAATGCTGCTCGGCGGTGGCGAGAACGGATAGACCCCATGCCTATATCAATGACACCCGCGATGCGATTGAATTCACCATGACGGTGTATGAGAAAAGTCGCTGATAGCGGCCTGAAATAACGACGCAGACTGTAGGTCCGGTAAGCGCAGCGCCATGCTCAATAAAACCATGAAGCTACGGGAAGAGGTGTAATACGTCACAGGGACGGGCCTTATCTATGAGCGCTACTCATAAGCCCGTCCCTGGTTTGCCCTCTAATCGCGCCTGGCGTACCTCGTTATACTCATTCTATACATCACGATGACAACGAATGGAGCAAACATGAACGAGACTTTTGAGGGCAACGGCGTTTTCCCGCGCGGGGAGAAGAACGAAGCCTATGCCCAGTATTTCACCGGCACCAGCTATCTGACGATGCTCACTACCGAGGGGGTCAATATCGGCAACGTGGTGTTTGAGCCTGGCTGCCGTAATAACTGGCATATCCATCACAAGGGCGGTCAGATCCTATTGGTAACTGGCGGCAGAGGCTGGTATCAGGCATGGGGCGAGCCAGCCCGCGAGCTAAAGGCTGGCGATGTGGTGAATATCCCGGCGGGGGTGAAACACTGGCACGGCGCGGCGCACGATAGCTGGTTCGCGCACCTTGCCGTGGCGGTTCCTGCCGAAGGGGCATCAAACGAGTGGCTGGAACCGGTCAGCGACGAGGCCTACAGCCAGCTCCCCTGAAAACAGCTATCTCTGCGTGTCGCATAAACGATCAGGCCGCAAACACGGTGTTGCGGCCTCTGTTTTTTGCCTGATATAACGCCGCATCAACACGCTGGAACAGCGAGTCCAGGCTCTCCTCGGCCTGATAGTGTGCGATGCCTACGCTAACGGTCAGCGGTGGGATATCAGGTATTGCCATCTTCTCTACCTCGGCGCGGAGATCCTCTGCTGCGGTGATTGCCGTGCTTAACGTGGTGTCAGGCAGCAGCAGTAAAAACTCCTCGCCATCCCAGCGGAAGACAACGCTACGGTCAGAGGCGCTGAGCATCTGAGCAAGGTAGATCAACACCTCGTCTCCCTTTTTGTGCCCGTGACGCTGATTAATACTTCTAAAGCGATCGATATTTACCAGCAACAAACTGAAATCATTGGACGCCGGAAGCTGCTTCTCAAGCTGCCGAACCGCCTCGCGACGATTGAATAAACGGGTAAGGGGATCCCGGCGCTCGGCATTATCCAAAGCCTGCTCAAGGCTTCTTTGCTCACTCATATCGTGGATCACACAGAGTATCAGCCGTTCGCCATAAATTTCGACGGGGCCGACCGCCACCTGCACGTCTCGGGTGGTGCCGTCGGCGAGACGGTGAGTAAAAGAAAGGGGTTTATGCCCCCCTGGCAGGTGGGCAATTTCCGCGACAATCGGCAGCACGTTTCGGCCCAGGGTATTGATCTGCCAGATAAACATAGTGCAGAGCGTTTCATAGGTGTAGCCATAGAAGCGTATCGCTGCGCGATTGGCATCAACGATTTGCCCTTCCCGAGCGGGATCGACCAGGACAATAGGCGCGGATGTCGTGTAAAAAAAGCGCGCGTAAAAACCGTTTTTCCGCGGTCGATAGGCGGCCGAGCGGCTTGCCTTGAGGCCTGCGTTACCGCGCGGCGTCAGACCTTCCACGACGATGACGTTGCCATACTCCTCAAGCGCCACGGTGGAGAGCCTGCAGCTCAGCGTCCGGGTTTCATCACCTGCGGGTAGAGACCAGACCTCAACAATATCGTCGCCGTTTTGCAAGCTAGTGGCATAGCGGGTGAGATGTCGGTGCGCTACGGCAGAAAATTCGCCGCTGCGCATGGCCACCACAGAGGCCCCATCTGATAACGCTTGCGCCTGGTGATTGGCAAAGATGAGCTCTTCACTTTCCGGCGCAACGATCCAGACAGGCGTTGCTAAAATGTTCAATTGTTCAAGATGACATATCATCATTGGTTTCCCACTTTTTTATTTTTTTGCTGTGTATACGATTAACGTTAAGTTTTCCTGCCTACCATACTGCTGATAAATAAAATATTAAAAAGTTATTTTTTCAAGGTGTTGTCACCGTTAATCTATCTTGCCTTAATCTTACCCCCTCAGCATCGCTCATATATCCATCTATCGACTGATTTAAGCCTGGCTACACTCTATATTAGGCTAGTGATTTCTTCTTATTATTAAGAAATCTTAAGGTTGCTCTGTATGATATATTTTGCTGAAAAATAGAGCGGGTTGAATCTCTGTTTAATCGATAAATCTGATTTAATGGGTATTGGTAGAGTAAAATTCCGCTCTTCTACAAATTGGTATCACTTAACGGCAAACATAATAACTATGAAAAATAGTGGTGAAAAAGCCTATTTCCGATGATATAAAACGGCTATCTCCTGCTGATGTACAATGGTGCTTTTTATGTTCCGAAATATGAGTGTGCGCACGTTCATAATGATATCCCTGCTTGTTTCATTTGGGCTAATGAATATATTAGTGATAGTTCTCACAAAAAATAGCACTCTGCTACTGCTAATTTGCACGGTATCTGTTTTAACCCTTTCATTTATGTGGCTATACCTGACGAACTATCTCGTCTCGCCTATTAATACGGTGAAAAAGAGTATTGATGACGTCACGGCGGGCAACCTGTCTGCGACGATCCCTGAGTTTGGCAACAACTGCGCAGGACGACTGATCCCCGGCATTAACAGCCTCGCCAGCAACATCGCCACGCTGGTGCGTGAAATTCGTGCCTCCTCCCAGTCCGCGATGGATCTCTCTGAACAGCTTGCTGCTCGCAGTACTGAACTGTCGGTAAAGACCGAAGAGCAGTCGGCGGCGCTTATCCAGACGGCATCCAGCATGGAGCAGATGGCGGCCAGCACCAAAAATAACGCGGGCAATACCCAGCTTGCCAGCCAGCAGGCAGGCGAGGCGACCCGCTGCGCACGTCAGGGGGGCGAGCTGATGACGCAGGTGGCGGCCAATATGCAATCCATTACCGACTGCGCGCGACAGATGACGGAAATTATCTCCCTGATTGACGGTATTGCTTTCCAGACGAATATTCTGGCGCTCAATGCGGCGGTAGAAGCGGCGCGGGCAGGGGAGCACGGTAAAGGCTTCTCGGTGGTGGCCGGTGAAGTGCGTCATCTTGCTCACCGCAGCGCCGAGGCGGCAAAAAGCATCAAATCACTGATTGACGTTACCGCGCAAAACGTATCCCAGGGTGTCACCATCGTTGATGAAGCAGAAAAGAACATGCTTGAGATCGTCTCCGGCTCCGGTGTATTGAGCAAGCTGATGGATGAAGTTTCCGTGGCGACGCTACAGCAGGAAAAGGGAATCGCGCAGATCACCCAGGCGCTCTCCGAGCTGGAGCGCGTCACGCAAAGCAACGCCACGATGGTCGACGAGCTGGCTGGATCCTCCGACGTCCTTAAGCGTCAGGTGATTGAGCTGCAAGGCAGAACGCGCAACTTCCGCCTGGCAGGCTCTGCACCTGCGGAAAACTCACCTTTTCCCCTGCAAATTCAGTGCAATGGCTAATTTTCAGATTACTTACTTTCGCCGCCCGGCTAGACTGTCACTATTAGCGTGCTAAATGTGGAGGAGCCGTGGAGGCGATTAAGGGATCGGACGTTAACGTGCCGGATGCGGTTTTTGCATGGCTGCTGGATGGCAAGGGTGGCGTAAAGCCGCTGGGGGATGACGACGTTATTGACGGTGCCCATCCGTGCTGGCTGCATCTCAACTATACCCAGCCGGAGAGCGCCCAGTGGCTGGCATCCACGCCGCTGCTGCCTAATAACATACGTGATGCGCTGGCTGGTGAAAGCTTGCGCCCGCGCGTTACCCGTATGGGCGAAGGGACGTTAATCACGCTGCGCTGCATCAACGGCAGCACTGACGAGCGTCCCGATCAGCTTGTCGCCATGCGTCTCTATATGGATGAGCGGCTTATTGTCTCTACCCGCCAGCGAAAAGTGCTGGCGCTGGACGACGTGGTCAAGGATCTGGAGGAGGGTACCGGGCCGGTGGACTGCGGCGGCTGGCTGGTGGACGTCTGCGACGCGCTAACCGATCACGCCAGCGAGTTTATTGAAGAGCTGCACGATAAGATCATCGACCTGGAAGATAATCTGCTCGATCAGCAGATCCCGCCGCGCGGTTTTCTTGCTCTTCTGCGCAAGCAGCTCATCGTAATGCGCCGCTACATGGCTCCCCAGCGCGACGTCTATGCCCGGCTGGCCAGCGAGCGTTTTCCGTGGATGAATGACGATCAGCGTCGCCGGATGCAGGATATCGCCGACAGGCTGGGACGTGGCCTGGATGAAATCGATGCCTGTATTGCCCGCACCGCCGTCATGACCGATGAGATTACCCAGGTGATGCAGGAGTCGCTGACGCGCAGAAGCTACACCATGTCGCTGATGGCAATGGTCTTTTTACCCAGCACCTTTTTAACCGGCCTGTTTGGCGTGAACCTGGGTGGGATCCCCGGCGGCGAGTGGCATATGGGCTTCCCGCTGTTCTGCCTGATGCTGGTGGTGCTGATCGGCGGAGTTACGTGGTGGCTGCATCGCAGTAAATGGCTGTAAAATTTCACATTTTTAACAAAATATGAACATAGAAACGCCGTTTTACTTGCGCGAAATCAATAAATAAAAAGGCGAATCAGGGCAATATCTCTCTCGCAGGTGAATGCAACGTCAAGCGATGGGCGTTGCGCTCCATATTGTCTTACTTCCTTTTTTGAATTACTGCATAGCACAATTGATTCGTACGACGCCGACTTATAATAGTCGGCTTTTTTTTGCCTCTTGTTCATCAGCTTCTACCCTTAAAGAGAGCGATGCCAACACCAGGAGGTAAACATGTCCGGCCTTACCTTAGTGAATCCCACTGACTCTCTGCCTGCCGATCCCGTACCGACCGATCCGGTCCCGGTTCCCGAGCCTATTCCCCGTCCGCAGCCGTTGCCCGATCCGCCGCCTAACGAGGAGCCGATTAAAATGTCGCGTTAAAGAGGCAGATCTGAGAGGATACGCGCCTGCTGACGTAGCCTTTTACCGCGAGAAAATATTGTGACCGCTTTTTCAACACTCAATACCCTGCCCACAGCCCAGCTCGATAATCTTAACGAGCTGGGTTATCACTCCATGACGCCCGTGCAGGCTGCGGCGCTGCCCGCGATCCTTGCCGGTCAGGATGTGCGCGTGCAGGCAAAAACCGGCAGCGGTAAAACGGCGGCGTTTGGCCTGGGTCTGCTGCAACATATTGATGCCAGCCGCTTTCAGACCCAGTCTCTGATCCTCTGCCCAACCCGTGAGCTGGCGGATCAGGTCGCAAACGAGCTGCGCCGCCTGGCGCGCTATATGCCGAATATCAAAATTCTGACCCTCTGCGGCGGTCAACCCTTTGGCGCACAGCGCGACTCGTTGCAGCACGCGCCGCATATCATTGTTGCCACGCCGGGCCGCCTGCTGGATCACCTGCAAAAAAGTACTGTTAACCTCGATGCTCTGCAAACGCTGGTGATGGATGAAGCGGACCGGATGCTGGATATGGGCTTCAGCGACGCCATTGACGAGGTGATCCGCTTTGCGCCTGCATCGCGCCAGACCTTGCTCTTTTCCGCTACCTGGCCGGAAGCCATCGCGGCGATCAGCGGCCGCGTTCAGCGCTCGCCGCAGACCATCGAGATCGACACCGTTGATGCGCTGCCTGCCGTCGAGCAGCAGTTCTTTGAAACCTCGCGCCACGGTAAAATTGGCCTGCTACAGAAGCTGCTCAGCCAGCATCTGCCTGCCTCCTGTGTGGTGTTCTGCAATACTAAAAAGGATTGTCAGGAGGTGTGTGACGCGCTGAACGACGCTGGCCAGGAGGCGCTGGCCCTGCATGGCGATCTTGAGCAGCGCGATCGCGACCGGACCCTGGTGCGTTTTGCCAACGGCAGCGCCCGCGTGCTGGTAGCCACCGACGTCGCCGCCCGCGGCCTGGACATTAAATCCCTTGAGCTGGTGGTGAACTACGAGCTGGCATGGGATCCGGAAGTGCACGTGCACCGCATTGGGCGTACCGCTCGCGCCGGTAACAGCGGCCTGGCCATCAGCTTCTGCGCCCCGGAAGAGGCGCAGCGCGCCAATATTCTTGCCGAGATGCTGCAGATCAAACTGAACTGGCTCAACGCGCCCGCCAACGTCAAGGTTGTGCCGCTGGAAGCAGAGATGGCAACGCTGGTGATCGACGGCGGTAAAAAAGCCAAGATGCGTCCGGGAGACGTGCTGGGCGCGATGACTGGTGATATGGGATTAAACGGGGCGGATATCGGCAAGATCACCGTGCATCCGGCACACGTCTATGTTGCGGTGCGGCAGAGCGTTGCTCGCCAGGCGTGGAAGCAGCTACAGAGCGGTAAGATCAAAGGCAAGAGCTGCCGGGTCATGCTGCTGAAGTAGGGCAGAGAAGGGCAGAAATCAGGCTCTCCGGCGATCGTCTACCGGAGAGCCATCGTATTATTTCACTTCCACTACGTTGAGGCGCAGGGCATCCAGCGGCGTCTCATCCTCTTCCGGCTGCCAGCCCGCAGGCTGCATAGGAATGGATTCACGGTCAAACGCCAGATCGCCACCGTCCACTACTTCCGAACCGTGAGTAATACCTTTAAAGTCAAACAGCGAGATATCGCTCAGGTGCGACGGCACCACGTTCTGCATGGCGCTAAACATGGTTTCGATGCGGCCTGGGTAGCGCTTATCCCAGTCGCGGAGCATGTCGGCGATCACCTGGCGCTGCAGGTTCGGCTGGGAGCCGCACAGGTTGCAAGGGATGATCGGATAGCCTTTGGCCTGGGCAAAACGCTCAATGTCCTTCTCACGGCAGTAGGCCAGGGGACGGATGACAATATGCTTGCCGTCATCGCTCATCAGCTTCGGCGGCATACCTTTCATTTTCCCGCCGTAGAACATGTTCAGGAACAGCGTCTGCAAGATGTCGTCGCGGTGATGGCCGAGGGCGATTTTAGTCGCGCCCAGCTCCGTTGCGGTGCGGTAGAGAATGCCGCGACGCAGGCGTGAGCAGAGTGAACAGGTGGTTTTCCCCTCGGGGATCTTCTCTTTCACGATGCCGTAGGTATTCTCTTCGACAATCTTATACTCGACGCCCAGCTGCTCCAGATAGGCAGGCAGAATATGCTCCGGGAAGCCCGGCTGCTTCTGGTCGAGGTTTACCGCCACCAGCGAGAAGTTAACCGGCGCGCTCTGCTGCAGGTTGCGCAGGATCTCCAGCATGGTGTAGCTGTCCTTACCGCCGGAGAGGCACACCATAATGCGATCGCCTTCCTCAATCATATTGAAGTCGGCAATGGCTTCGCCCACGTTACGGCGCAGGCGCTTCTGCAATTTGTTTAAGTTGTACTGCTCTTTCTTGTTAACTTCTTGATTTTGCGACATTTATTAATCACTCAAATCTTCAATGGGGCATAGACGGGACAAAACGAATTAAAACGCGAGCTTATCGTTAAGCATGGCCACCTGCTCAGTGTTCAGATCTTCAATCCAGGACGCGTATATTTCGTAAACCATCTGCGCGTTTTCGTGCCCCATCTGATTGGCTATAAAAGACGGGTTTGCGCCTGCGGACAAAAGCCAACATGCAAATGTGTGGCGTGTATGGTACGGATTACGGCGACGAATGCCAGCACGTTTTACACTGGCGTTCCATCTTGACCCGATACTGGACAATGAATAATACGGCTTCTGCTTTCCCTTTGCTGGCCGGGGCATAAAAACGAAACGAAGTTGCTGCTTCTCCGTCAGGCCGTATTCTCGATGATAGAAAACGATCTCTGTTTCAGGAAACCCGGCTGTCAGCTTCTTTTGTTCTTTCAGGGCGTCCAGCGCTGGCGTTAGAAGCTGCAGTGTCCGGAAGCCTGCCTGCGTCTTGGGTGGCCCAAACATCCCCAGGGTATTCAGGTTCCTGGAGACGTTTACCGTACCCGCCTTGAGATCGATATCTTCCCATGCAAGCGCGGCGAGTTCACCATGCCTGAGCCCGGAATACACCGCGAACTTCCACATATTATGGCTCTGGCCGCTCAAAGCTGACATTAGCTTCGCAAATTCCTCTCGCATCAGAGGATCCGGTTTGGTGTTGCTCTTCTGTAGCTTCTTGACGCCTTCAAATGCCTTGCTCTCAGTAAATCCAGACTTATAGGCAAAGCGCAGAAGAGAGCAAAGCAAAGAGATGTAATTATCGACCGTACGCACAGTGCGCCCGATTTTATTTGAGCGCCTGTCCAGAGGATACAGGGTTGAGCCATGCAGTAGCTCACTGCGGTAGCGAAGCACATCGTTATAGCTAATCTCCCTGATGACTGTGCTCTTGCCTACGACTACTTTAAGCGTTGATATCTGCGAGCCTGTTTTACGCAGCGTGTTTGCGCAGAGCTCAATTTCACGATTTTTTAGCCAGGCATCAGCAAGCTCGCCAAACGTGTTTATAATGAGCGTTTTTTGTACGGCTTGCGCCTGCTTAGAGTCAGGAAAACGCGAGCGGTAATTGAACTGTCCGAGGTTGATCTCGCTAACGATCAGCATACGCAGCTGACCTGCTTTTTTGATATTTGCAGGGGTGACAAGCCACCCCTTGAGTACTTCGCGACAACGCTTACCTTTATACATGAACCAGATCCGGATGCTTTGACCTCTTATCTCCACGCCCTTGGGCAAATCTGACATCCTATGCATCCTGAATCATTTGGTTGATCTTGGGGTAGTTGTACCAGGTAATGCCGCGCAATGTTTTTTCCCCTGATGGAGAGACGCGTTTAAAGTGCACGCCTTCAATCCAACACCCTTGACGATATTTTTCGATCTGACGGTTATCGAGGCCCGTTCTGGCAGTGAGCCTTTCCTCAACAACCCACTCTTCATTGAAAATTACTTGTGCCATATGCAGTACCTGGCGATCAGCACGAGTATAACTATGCTGATCGCACGTTGATGATATTTCGATATCAAGACATCCGACCGGCCAGGCGGCGCAGACGTCGTGCGCCGGTGATCGCCGTGGCCACGTAGCTGGTGCTGCGGTTTTCCACCTCGACCTTTATCTTGGCTCCGTCCACCTGCACCGTGTATTCGCTACGGGTGGCACGGCTGGCGTAATCGCCGAACCGCTCGACATGCTTCGCCAGTGCGGCGTCACAGGCCCGACGCGCCAGTGGGGAGTCCTTCCTGCTTCGGTTAATCAGCCTCATTCAGCACGCTCCGGATCCAATACGTCCCAGCAGTTCCGCTCTATATTCGCCAGCAGTCGGCGGTCCTCTACTTCGGTCAGCGACCGGCCGGTCTGCTCGACGATTTGCTGGTTATTGTGGGTTAGCAGTAGCTTCAGCTCTTCATTGGTCCAGCGGGTTTGTTTCTCGCTCATCTTGTTACCGGGAGGGTTGCCCCTCCCGCCTCCCTTATCAGCTCACGTATTCCGGCTTCATATCGTCCAGGGTAATGGCGAACTGGTTATACAGCTCGTCGCCAAGGTTACGTTTGGCTGCAGCCAGTGTTTGCTCGGCTTTAGCAAACTGCTCAGCAGCATCCGGCTCACCGGACTGGGGCAGGGAGTTAATGGCCGCCTCTACTTTGTTGCGGGCATCGACCAGGTAGTAGCGCCGAACGGCTTTGTTTTTCAGCTCAGTGAATAGCGCCGATCCGAGAGTGGCTTTGGCTGCTTCGATATCCACCCGCACGGCTTTGGCCTGGTCCACCGACTGAGCACCCTCGATGCGATCACGGAACTCGTCGGCCAGCACGTCAATATTGGTACCGGATTCCTGTGCGCTTGTGGTTGCCTCAGGAGCGCCGCGGGTAATTTCGCCCAAAGTGACACGCTGCTGCTGCGCCGGGTTGATTACTTTTTCCTGACGCTCCTCGATTTCATCTGCGGTGTATACACCAAGAATCACATCGGGACAGTAAAGGCGCGCCCAGCGTTTAACTCCCAGATAAGCCAGCTGCTGGCGGGGGTCGCTTGCCCAAAGTGTTGAATTACGTACCTGAGCCTGAGACAACATCAGAACGAGTTCACGGGGTTCGTCCTCGCCTTTCATGGTTGCCCACACGCGGACACCCACACCTGCCTCATCTTTCAGATTCCAGCCAGGCGCGATGTATTTTTTTCCCTGTCCATTAGTTTTCTCAACAAACCGGCCAACGATGTTTTCCCATTCACCAAACCATTCAAAATGCAGACGGCCCTTTGTGGGAGACATGTTCGTAACAACAGCGTTGACCAGTTGAGCTTCATAACCAAGTACGCCGCTATTCCCGACGATGAACGTTTTCTGAGCCACGGCGAATGGATCCATACCCCAGCGAGCAGCTTGCATTACCACTGCCATGCATGCGTCAGGCTTGCCACGAAAATGCTCTGGTACAAACGCGCCGCTGTTCGCCATGACTGCCGATAAGGTCCGGAGGCGCTCGAACAACTCGCCGTTGGTCAGTATTGAAATGTTGTCGATCATCTGCGTTTTATTTTCAGTGTTAGAAATTACTGTAGACATTGTCATTTCCCCTTATGCCTGGTCGCGCAGCGCTTCGAGGCGGCGCAGATCGTAATCGGTGAGTTCGTCGGTGTAGTCGTTAGTGATCGGCGCTGGCCACTCGCCAGTATCGAAAGCGTTGGCGATGGCGCGCATGGTCGTGCGGTATTCAAGGATGCCCAGCTCTACCAGCTCTTGGGACGCCTCTACGATGGCAATCCAGTGGTAATCCTCGTCCTTATTGACGAAGATCCAGAAGAACTGGTCGAGGCTTGCCGTCTCCATGTACATACCGGCACTCAGGTGGTAATCGCGATCGATGATTTCACGGTGCAACTTCGCCCGCAGACCTGACTGCTTGATGTTCCACATAGAGATCGACTTAAGGTCGGCACCTATACGGACACCATCCACGTCCAGCTCAAGGTCAGGGCGCACACGGATTTCCAGCCCGGTCTCTTCGTCAATGCCGAAATAGCTGGTCTCTACGGCGCGATCAGGATGCTGCAGCAGCTTCCCGGCGGTCGGGTGCGCATGCAGTGCTTTCTGGATAGCCAGCGCGGTTTCCAGCTGCTGGCGCGTTACCAGCACCTTGCCTTCCGGGTTTTCGCGCCAGGCGTCCAGCAGCTCGTCGGCGAATACGGCATCCGGGCGGACCGCCTTGAGCGCCTGAATCAGATCCTCTTTGGTACCAGACACTTTAAGCGGCGCGGGCTTCTGCGCTTCCTGTGCAACCAGGTCAGGATTAACGACCGCCAGCTGCTCGAGGAGCGCGTCACGGCTGCCGCTGGTCTTCGCCGGAGCGGGCAGGGTGGCGTTGTACTCTTTGATGCAGGCCTTCATAGCTGCAGCGGTCTGCTTCTTATCGGCCTCGATGCGCTGGAACTCATCCGGCAGCGCCATATAGCTTTCTGCGGTTTCGTCTACTGCTGCGCCCAGCGGCAGCGGCGCGGGCAGGGTGGCGTTATGGGCCTCCAGCAGTGCTTTGATATCATCAGCGCTCAGCTGCGGCGGCAGGCTGACGTTGTACTCGTCGATGCTGGCGCGGATCGTCGCCGTGGTGGTGAGCGCACCTTCCGGGATCTCCGGCTCGATGCTGAACTCGGCGGCCAGTGTCTCCGGCTGCAGCGCCAGCGCATGCACCAGGTTGCCCATATCCAGGACTTTGGAACGTTCGCGCGCTATGGTCTTAGTGACGTGGCGGGCGTTGAAGTACATCAGGCTAACCCTGGCGTCTTTCACCATCGTGCTGCTGATGCCATTCGCGGCGTGGTAAACGTCGTTCGGTAGCCCTTCATAACGGCCCGGCTCAAAATAGGCTGGCCACTGTTGCGCGGCAGCCTCTGGCTCAGGAATGTCCGCTTCTGGTTCGATTACTGGCGTTTCCGGTTCGGTTTGAGGTAATTCCGGCTCATCCTGGTTCAGAGGTTCGATAATCTGGTCCAGATCAGCGGCAACGTTGCTCGCCAGTTCGGGGGCAGCGGCGGCGAGAATATCCGCCGGGTTTACACCGCCTGCTTGCGCAGCAGCTGCATCAGCGCCTTCGACCGCTGATACTGCATCACCAGCTTCGACTTTGCCCGGGTCAGTCTCTTCCATCTGCACATGTACGACGCTCTCCACTTCCTGTTTTGCGACTTCATTTGAGGGGGTTTTGATGACCGGGTTTGTTTTTTCACCCAGCAGACCATCGATAGAGAACACGCCGCCGCCGAGGCTCTTAACTTCGGGCTGTGCAGCTTCAGCTGGCGCAGCAGCAGGGGGGATCAGCAGCGATTCAACAGCCTGCCAGCGCGCTTCGCTGTCGTCGCTCCCTGTATCAGGGATGAACGCCACTTCTTTGCCGTTCTGCGCGATGTAGCTAATTAGCTTTGGAGTCTCGTTATGGATGCCTTCAGGCGCATTGCGGATCAGAACGAAAATGGCAGCACGGGAAAAGTCCAGAATGCCCGGCGTCTTGCGCAGCTGAGTGCTCCAGGAGCTCCAGGGTTCTTCTTTGTTGGCGATGATTTCTTTCGCACGGCGTAGCACGCCACCCGGGATCTCGTAGATGTTGTAATCCATGGGCAGCAGGGCGGCCGCGATTTCAATATCGAGAGTGTCGAGCGTATGTTTCAGATCCGGATTGCGATCGGTAGGGTTCCCGCCGCCAGCATTGGTGCCAGTGTCAGTGCGCTGGATGGCTGTTTTGCCTGCTTTCTTGAGCCACTTAGCAGTGACGCCATCACGGTCAATTTTTTTGCCCGGGGCTGTGATAGAGGAATTGTTGTTATATGCGTCGATCCACTCTTTGAAGAACGAGACCAGCTGCGCCAGCTGCGGTGCCGGGCCGTCGACTGGCCAGACAGACTGGGTATCGGAAAACAAATCTGCCAGGGTTTCGGGGAAAACATGCTGTAGCTGGCGAACCTGCTCATTGCGGCATGCCAGCAGCACGTTTTGCGGGTAGGAAGCATCCATGTCCAGGCTGATACGGGTGACCTCGGTTGACTGTTCGGCGCTCAGCTCGTTGAACAGGCCGAATAACCAGGTTCCCAGCACACGCTGATTGTATGAATAGTTCTGATGACCAGACGCGGCATCATCAGCGGTTTCAGGGTCTTCCATCAGAGCTTGTTGGCTCTCGATCCATGACTGAACGACATGGTTTCGCCCCTCCTCTGTGGCAGTGGTGTACGCGCAGGTAAACTGTCTCACCAGATCTGCAGTCATGTTGTCGCGATAGTCTTCTGGCCATACCTGCCGGATTGCACGGATCACCCCTGCCGTTACCCCACCAGTAAGATTTACTACCGCCGGATCAGTTAGCGCGGCAACAACAATGCTTAAGGTTTCACTGTTGTTAGCCTGTACCGCTTCTTTGACTTCGTTCAGTTGCTGAGGGTCAATGTGCTGCTGGTCAAACATCCACGCGGCAACAATCTGCTGAGGCAAGGAGAGCTCACGAATAGAAGTCCACCCGTCATCCTTGCCGAAATCATTTTCATCCTCCATGTCTGCGGATCCTGCTGATTCGACTGGCATGCTGGTGGCGTTTTTTTGGGGGGCTGGCAGCTTGCCGCTGAGCCAGCCTTCCACCAACAGGGCGCGTTCGCTGGTTTCAGCCGCTACCCAGTCTTTAACGAAGTGGGCGATTCGTTCGGCTTCGTGAGTATGATCCTGAGGGAACACAGCTTTAACCGCTTTGATAAGCTTCCATTCCACATGCGCGGAAAGCTCCTTGATTGCCGGGGTGTCTGCAATGGCCAGCAGCAATCCCTTAACAAAACAGCCCTCGCCGTTGCCTTCCATAAAGCCGATCTCGATGTGCTGCTCCAGAGTGATCTGGTCCAGCTCGGTATCATGGATAAGGTGCGCGATGAGGCGCTGGATAAGACGCAGGCGAGACAGCGGGCGGAGATCCACATTGGTCGCGGCAGGCTGGGTAGGCTGGGTTTCCACGTTTACTACCGGCGCAGCAGCTGCGCCAGCTTCGCCCGGGACCGGTGACCACGTGCGGCCATCGTCGTCCAGGGTATAGCGATCGCACCAGGTGAAGTCGACAGTACTTTCTTCCGGCAGATCATTGACCACCGGGAAATCAGTACGGATCGGCTTGCCATAGTCCTTACCGCGACCAGTTTCGATGCCAGCTTCTTCCAGCTCAACGTCGAGCGTCAGGGCGGCGCGTGCTTCGGTTTTGGCACTGAACCAGATAACGCCGTCAGGTTTCCCTGACTTCTGCGTTGCTTTGATTAAGTAGAAAAATTCCATGTCGGATCCTCTTTTTTGGATGTAAGATCCCCGGGCCAGAGATAGCGCCCATTGGGTGTTGTTTTGGTTTGGTAAAAATTCCGGTGTACTTTGGTCGGTGGCACCGGACGTAGATCCCGCCTTGCGCGGGTTTACGTTAGCTTTCGTGGGCCATCTGGTCGTACGAAGCGCAACGAACAGAACAGTAATCGCGTTGCTCGCGGGCCAGTTGCGCGCCGCGAATGAAGAGCAGGGTGTTTTTAACTTCTTTCCCTTCCTCAATCGGCATGCGGCAGTACGAGCATTTGGTCGAGTTACACATCTTCAACTCCTCATAAATGGACGGTGGTACCGGCCGGCACTTCATCGGCGCGGACAATTCTTTCCACCGGATAACAGTTGCCTGCCACCTGCTGCTCAACGGCTGCCGCTTCACACTGGCGCTCGTTTTCATACACACCCAGCACCGCATCCTGAAAATCGCCGTTGGTCATACCCACGGTCAGCACTAACGCGAATAACGTATTCATCAGTGCGTCCCCGCCGGTACCAGATGCGGCTCAATGTTGCGGGCGGCATACGGGCGGCGAATGTGGCGCAGGTTGCCCTGCGGCTCGTGCCAGTACATGCCTTCGATATGATTAAACGAGACGAGCCAAGCTGCGCCGGTGCGCTGGTTGCGCATTGGAACTGCCTTCCCGCTGTTTGGTACTGCCTGATTGGTAGTTGCCATCACATTTCCCCGGTCTTTCCCGGCGTCAGAACGTTTATTTAACCTGACAACGCTGCGCGTGTTGTCGATGGGCTAACAATACAAATAAGTTTTGTAATTGACAAGCGAAATGAAAAAAATATTTTCAATTTGAAGCGGCAGAATGCAGCCAGCTAGGCGACTGCATTGAAATTAAAGGGGTGGGCGGTTACTTCTGAATGCTTTGAATGATGCTCAACACATCATCCTTGAGTAGGTCTAGTTGCTGGAGGGTGGTTTTAGCGTGGACAATAAGGCGTAACTTTTCCGCTTCAGGCATTTGATTAAACAATGCAAGCAAGGCTGTTTCTTTCTCATCTAACTGCCGGGGAGCTGTGACCGCGCTAAGACCACTATCACCAGCTTCTGGAGGCATGAAAAACCAATGCTCCGGTTTTCCAGTGGCAGCAGCTAGGCGTTTCAGCCTATCTCCTCTCGGAGCTGATTCACCTTTCGCCCACTGCTGAACCGCCTGGGGAGTAACCATCGCTCTCCTGGCAATATCTGACATGTTCCATCCGAACTCATCTCTTACGAGCTGGAGCCGGTAGGCAAACGCTTCATGAGGTGCAGTTTTCATGTCTTCCATTCTACAAGGTAGCCTTTCATTCCGCATTGCAAAGATAATTTTCAACTATCATTGAAAAAATTATTTTCATATTGTAATCTTGGTTTTCAATCACTGAGGTCTTGATATGACAAAATCTATAAAACAACGAGTTTGCGCTGTGATGACCCAAACCGAAATAGCGAAAAAGCTTGGCACTACGTCACAGGCTGTAAGCCTTTGGTTAAACCATGAGGTTCCTGCTCATCGTGTGTTGCCAATCTGCAAATTGCTTGAGTGGGAAATCACTCCCCATGAAATCCGCAGCGATATCTATCCCAACCCAACCGACGGCTTACCACAACGGGAGCTTTAACTATGCAAACAATTACATATCAGCAGAGTAACCCTTTTTTGCAGGCAGCGATGATAAATCGCTCTCAAGCCAAAGAGCCGAACCATGTCGATATTCGCGACGCCGTCCGCGCCTGGGCAGCGGTTGCCGGGCAGGACGTCGTTGCTGCTCACATCGTGGATCAGTGGCGCAGCTGCGGCGGGGAGGGTGTCGAGTTTCCGGCAGATATCAGCCGCGCCCGACAGAAGTTGTTCCGCTGGCTCGATAACCGTTTCGATACGGACGAGTGCCGGAATCGGGTTCGCCAGCTGACGCCCGCTATTCTGGCTGTTCTGCCGCTGGAGCATCGCGGTTCGCTGGTGGGTGGAGACTGCAAAATAACGAGGCTGGCGCATGCCGAGAAGGAGGTTGCCGAGGCGAAGCGGGCCATTTTGTTAGACGCGCCAAGACATCAGAAGCTTAAAGAAATGAGCGAGGGGATCGTGGCTATGTTTCGTCTTGAGCCAGATCTGGCCGGACCGCTGATGACCATGGTTTCAACAATGCTGGGGGGAGTATGACAGGTCTGAAAATGGTGAAAGCCGCGGTGCGCGAACACCAACGGCTTTCGGGTGCAAAAACTGAGCGTAATTGCGGAGAACAGTATGCCAAACATGGCTGAAGTTATCAATTTTCCGATGAAAACCGAGCAAGCAGGAGGTCCTATGGCCGACCTGTCCAACGGGTACACCAGGATCGCCAACGAGATTCAGAAGCTGAAGCCGCGCCTGCGTATGTCAGGGCGTGAATGGCAGTGCCTTGAAGCGGTGATCTGGCTGACCTACGGATGGAACAAGAAGCAGGACCGGGTTACGAATACCGTAATTTCTGGCCTGACCGGGCTGGCAGATACCCATGTTTCTGATGCGATCAGCTCTCTGGCTGAGCGTGGAATTATCTTCAGTAACAAGCAGGGCGTGATGAAAATTGTCGGTATAAATACTGACCTTTCAGCCTGGATTTTAGACAAACCGAAAACGGGAAAACTCTTCCCGAAAACGGGAAAATCCTTCCCGAAATCGGGAAAAACCTTCCCGGAAACGGTAGTCACCCAAGACTATAACAATAACAATATTAAAAGATCTTCGTCAGAGAATTCTGGCGAATCCTCAGACGACCGCCTGAAGGCTTTTTTATCAGCTCATCCTGATGCAGTGATTTACACCCCCAATTTCACCAAGTGGGGTACAGCAGCAGATCAGCAATGCGCTGAGTGGATCCTCGCTCTGCTTGAAAAAGTTAAACCCTTCCCGAAGAAACCCGTTCTGGCTGCCTGGGCTAACGACGTACGCCTGATGCGCGACCTCGACGGCCGTAGCCATCGCGAGATCTGCGAGCTCTTCCTGTGGGCCAGCAAAGATGCGTTCTGGCATACGAACATCCTTTCGCCTGCAAAGCTCCGCGCCAAGTGGGACACGCTGAGCCTCCAGCGTCAGCGTAACCCGGGGCAAGCGCAATCCAAAGCTGGCACAGGCGCGCTGGACAACACTGACTGGATTAACGGAGTGCTCTGATGAAAAACATTGCTGAACGTATGCACGATTTCGATCGCGAAAACATGCGCCGTATGGCTCACGGCTTGCCAGAGTTGCAGGACGAACTGCCACGGCAGCAGATGGCGAAAACGGCAGAGATTTTTAATGAGCTGTTCCGCCAGCTGCGCGCCACGTTCCCCCTGCTGGCCAGCAAAAGCCAGGAAGACCTGGACGAAATGCGCCGCCAGTGGCTGTGGGCTTTCAAAGAAAACGGCATCACCACCCTGGAACAAATCAACGCCGGTATGCGCGCTGCCCGTCGCCAGGAAAAACCATTCCTGCCATCACCGGGACAGTTTGTCGCCTGGTGCAAAGCGGAGGATAGTGCCGCTCTCGGGCTGCCTGACCAGAATGAGCTCGTTTCGCTGGTGTACGAATACTGCCGAAACCGGAGCCGCTACCACGACGCTGAGTCCTACCCGTGGCCGGATCATGGCATCACGCCTCACACCGTGAAATTCCGGGCCTGTTACTGGCTGGTTACCACGCTGTACCAGCAGATGCGTTCTGCGGGCCTCAGCGATATGGAGTTAAACCGCAAAGCAGCTGATGAGCTGTCGAAGATAATCAAGCGTATCCGTCACGGTGAAGAGCTTCCCGAACCGGTTGCCCGTCTCCCTGTGCTGGGTGGCAAGCCGCTGACACGCGAGCAGAACATGTTACGGGTGAAGGAGATCCGGGAGAAGTTCGGTCTCAAAAGGGGGAGGGCGTGATCATGGCCAGCAAATCACTCTGGGCGATCGTCGATTACCTACGCGAAAACCAGACCGTCACCCCGCGTCAGGTGCAGGCCTTGCTGGGATGCGACTGCAAGAAAGCACACAACCTCCTGCTGCACCTAATCCGGCGCTCTGTGGTTCTCCGCGCAGGCGAGCCGCATCACCCGGTTTTTACGCTGGTGCCCGACGGGGAGTTCAACATCAAGCGGCCTAAACCAGCCGCGCCGCCAGCACCAGCAAAACCAGCGGCAAAAGCAAAACCGCAAGCCAAAGCAGCCAAAGCATCAGCACGGCCGTCCATTGCGGACATTTGCCGCCAGAACTGGCAGGGCTACAAAATTCATAAAATTTTTGGGAGTGCACGGGCATGAGTGAATCACTGAACAACAAAGAGCTGATCGCTGTGGGTCATGAGTTTGCTAAGGCGATGAGCAGCGACACGGCGATCATCGACATCGCAAAAATGATGTCTCGCTTGGCCGAACGACTTGACTGCACAACAGCTGCGCTGCGCGAAACGGTCAAACAGCGTGATGCGTCTGAACAAGCTGAAAGAGTATGGGAAACAACCATGATGCAGGCTTGCGGCGAAGATGGACCGAAATCAGTGGCTGATAAGTTTGCTTCACTGGAAGCCAAGTGCGCGGCGCTGACGGCGGACAACGTGGCCCGCGCCGAAATCATCGGGCAGCTGGTCTGGCAGTACAGCTCCAGCGGCATTAAGCCTGTGCAGAAATCGCTGAACCCGGCCTCCGCGCTACTGTTCGACGCACTGGAGGTGCTTCGGCAGCCAGCGACTGAGGCGGCTATTGTCGAATTGAAGGCGCAAGGAGTCGATCTTTTTGCCAAGGAAATGGCCCGGACCCACGCGCAATGCCAGGCCGGCGGATTTTTTGATCGGCAGGTAGTGTTTTACGAAAAATTTCAATCAGTGGCTACTGCGTATGCACAGCAGCTGCGCGCCGGTGAGGTACAGCCATGAAATGGGATCACAACGCACTGGCTCACGATCTGGCTGAGCACCTTCGCCAGAATACCGCTCGTATTGTCTGGGAAGACATGCAGCTAGGCCCAAGCGGTACCGCGCGCCCGGACGTCTATGCACTGCCGTGCTCATTCAGTAAGTTCTGCCCGGTAGTCTACGAGGTCAAAGTTTCCGTTTCAGATTTCCGCGCTGATGTGACCGCCGGTAAATTCACAAAGTATTTCGCGTACGCCAGCGCCGTGGTCTTCGCTGTGCCCGATGGGATGCTCAAAAAGACCGACATCCCTGAAGGCTGCGGGCTGATGGTTCGCAAGGAAGGCGGCTGGTATACGATGAAAGGGCCAACTATGCGCCCGATCGACACGCTGCCCCGTGATGCCTGGGTGAAACTGGTCATTGACGGGATCCGCCGTGAAACTGAGCGCACCCGGTTATCTATGCGCACTGCACCAGTATACGTCCATGAAACCCAGCTGGCCCAGCGGCATGGGGAAGAGATCGCCAGGCTGGTTTCTCAAGCCTACAGCGCAAAAACCCGACTCGAATCGGCTATTGAGCAGCAGGAAAAACGCCGGGCTGAGGTATTCCAGCAGACCGAGCAGGAAGCGCGCTGGCACAGTGAAAGCATGTTGCGGCAGGCCGAAAGCCTCAACCGGGCGCAAGCCGAACTGGCTGAAGTACTGGGGCTTTCCGCTGATGCAACAGTGAATCAACTCACCAGAGCGATCAACGAGGCCAGCTACCGGCTTGCGCAGGATTCAGAGATTCAGCGTCTTCGGGGGATCTTTCAAAGTCTCGAGAAAGTGATCGCCAAAGGGAATGCGAAATTACCGGGTGAGTCGGCTACGGAGGATGCAGCATGAAAATCGAAAAGGCTAAGACCGAGTTACAGGCTGCAACGTCTGGTCCCGGCGCAATATATTGGCGCTATACCCCTGCAATATCTACTGTGCTGGCCGCGCTGAAGCGCGCAGAACGTCGCGTTGCTGAGTTGGAGGCGCGGACACTCACCGTTAAGCTGCCGCAGGGCTATGTAATACGAGCGGGTCATCCTATTAACGAGGGTGAGCGGCATGTGATGGTGCCTAAAGATGGCGGGGACTGGCTCAGCAGTTTTGATGTTGAGCATGCGCTTCTGGTAGCTGGCGTCAGTGTTGAGGAGAAGGATTGATGGATCCCCTTCTGCAATACGCTACCAGCCGCATCATCGAGCTGGAGCGTCTGCTGCTGGTGGACGTGTCGGAAACAGTCTGGCCTGCCGAGGTGGGACTGGTTTACGCACAGGTTGAAAACGCCGGGGATCTCCCGGCGCACCACCAGCACCGCCTGAAGCATCACATCAACCGGATGTGGCTCGAAAAAATGCCAGTACCGTCGATCATCACCGCCGCCCGTTCGCTGGCCACTGCCATGGAGAAATACGCGTGAGAGAAATTATCGTTGATAACTTTGCCGGGGGCGGCGGGGCCAGCACCGGGATCGAGATGGCCATCGGGCGCAGCGTGGATATTGCGATTAACCATGACCCAAACGCAGTGGCGATGCACAGCACCAATCATCCGGACACGCTGCATTACTGCGAGAGCGTGTACGAGGTAAAGCCAAAAGTAGCGACTGCCGGCCGTCCAGTAGCGCTGGCATGGTTTAGCCCGGACTGCAGGCACTTCTCTAAGGCAAAAGGCGCAAAACCCGTCGAGAAAGCCATCCGTGGCCTTGCCTGGGTTGTTCTGCGTTGGGGGCTGGATGTAGAGCCACGGGTCATGAAATTAGAGAATGTGGAAGAGTTCAAAACCTGGGGGCCGCTGCTTGCTGGAGAGATGCGTCCTGATCCTGCTAGGGTTGGTGAAACCTTCCAGGCGTTTATCGGCATGTTAACTACTGGTATTGATCCGAACCATCCTGCGCTGGTCGAATGCTGTGAGTTTTTAAACATTCCGCTGGATAGTGAGGATGCGGCACGGCTGGTTAGAGGGCTGGGGTATGTTGTCGAGTTTCGTGAACTTAGAGCATGCGACTACGGCGCGCCGACTATCCGCAAACGGCTGTTTGTCGTTATGCGCAGAGACGGGAAGCCTATCGTCTGGCCGGAGCCGACCCACGGAGACCCCAAAACACCAGCGGTGCAGAGCGGCAAGCTCAAACCGTGGCGCACTGCGGCGGAATGTATCGACTGGTCAATCCCGGCCCCGTCCATATTTGACCGCAAAAAGGCACTGGCAGAGAACACCCTCAAACGCATAGCGCGCGGCATTCAAAGGTTCGTGCTGGATAGCGCCTCGCCGTTTATCGTTAAGTGCAACCACACCAGTAACCAGACGAAATACGACTGTTTCCGGGGCCAGTCGCTGGCGGAGCCGCTGCAGACAATCACCAAAACGCACGGTTATGCTATCGCTGTACCGCATCTGACGAAATTCCGTACCGGCGCAACGGGGCAGGCAGTCACAGATCCGGTACCAACCGTAACCGCAGGCACGTCGGCGCGCCCGGGCGGCAATGGTCACGCACTAGGGCTGGTTGAAGCAGAGCTCGCGCCGTTTGTCGCACGCCAGTTCGGTGCCAGCATCGGCCATCGCGCGGACGAGCCGAGCGCGACGGTTACCGCGGGCGGCGGGGGAAAATCGCAATTGGTGTGCCCGACGCTGATCCAGATGGGTTATGGCGAGCGCCCCGGCCAGGCACCTCGCGTGCTGCAGATGAATAACCCGCTGGGCACTGTGACGGCTGGCGGCAATAAATTCGCTATGGTCGCAGCGAATCTGGTCAAGCATTTCGGGGGCAACTACCAGGGCGCAGGTGTGGCTCTGGACGAACCGGCCCACACGGTCACCACCACCGATCATCATGGCCTGCTAACCTCGCACCTGGTGATGCTACGTGGTACCTGCAAGGATGGCCGGGTAGTTGACGCGCCTGCACCAGGGTTAACCGCAGGCGGCTTGCATGTAGGAGAGGTAAAAACCACCCTGGCGGTTGAAGCGTATGACCAGCAGCGCGCGGATCAAACGCTGGCGTTCCTGCGGGAGTATTGCGGCGCGGATTGCGATGGCCTGGTGACGATCAGCGGCGTGGTTTACCGCATAGTCGATATCGGTATGCGCATGCTCCAGCCGCGCGAACTCTATGCTGCCCAGGGCTTCCCGGAGTGGTACATCATCGACCGCGACTACATGGGAACCCGTTACGCCAAAGACAAACAGGTTGCGCGCTGCGGTAACGCGGTACCGCCGCCGTTCGCTGAGGCGCTGGTGCGGGCCAACCTGCCGGAGATGTGTGCTGCTAAAGAAAAAGCTGCGTAACTGTCCCCCTATGCCGCGTAACAGCGGCATTATTCATCTGAACGTTAAGCAGGGTATGTCACGCTAAAGGCCACAAAAAAAGCTCGTTGTTTATGTGGCTATAGAAAAGTAGCCATTCAAATCAAGAAGATATAAAGGCACGAGAAATGTGTTTTTTGTAACCATATCCCAGCTACAACTCCAAATACTGTTTATTC
>NZ_BBMZ01000024.1 GCF_000759795.1 Pseudescherichia vulneris NBRC 102420 | reverse complement strand
CGAACCTTCGAAGTCGATGACGGCAGATTTACAGTCTGCTCCCTTTGGCCGCTCGGGAACCCCACCAGGGGTAATATATTGCTTGTAGAGATGGTGGTGGGGGAAGGATTATTCGTCGCTTCGCTCCTCACCCTTCGGGCCGTTGCCTGATGGCAACGTTCTCTCGCTGTCGCTCGAGTCGAACCTTAGTCAAAGGTTCTTACCCTTCCCCGATAAGTGCATATGTCAGCTTAACTCATCGGATTTACCACACTGCTGTGGCGAATAATGGTGGTGGGGGAAGGATTCGAACCTTCGAAGTCGATGACGGCAGATTTACAGTCTGCTCCCTTTGGCCGCTCGGGAACCCCACCACGGGGTAATGCTGGTACTGGCCTGCTTCCCTTGGGAAGCGGGGCGCATCATATCAAATGACGCGCCGCTGTAAAGCATTCCTTTCAAAGAGATGAACCGTTTGCATGCTTTTTATGCGTAACGCATTAATGCTAACCAATTCATTCAATGCAGGATTATAAAATAATCGTCCGGTTGCCGTAGACAAATACCCGCTGGCCCAGAACTTCGTACAGCGCCCGGCTGAGCACGTTCTTCTCAACGTCGCGGCCTGCGCGCATCATATCTTCGGCGGTGTAGGTGTGATCGACGTGGATCACGTCCTGCATAATAATCGGACCCTCGTCCAGATTATCATTCACATAGTGCGCGGTGGCACCGATGATCTTCACCCCGCGCTCGTAGGCCTGGTGATAAGGACGAGCACCAATAAACGCCGGTAAGAATGAGTGGTGAATATTGATGATCTTATTCGGGAAGCGGGCAACAAAGGTGGGCGTCAGCACGCGCATATATTTCGCCAGCACCACATAGTCTGGATCGTAGGCTTCAATCGCCTGGGCCATCTTCTCGTCGTGATCTTCACGGGTCAGCCCTTCATGACTCACCAGCTCAAAAGGAATATCAAAACGCTCTACCAGCGTGCGCAGCGTGTCATGATTACCAATCACCGCCGCAATCTCTACGTCGAGGCCGCCATAGTTGGCCTTCATCAGCAGATCGCCCAGGCAGTGGGCCTCTTTGGTCACCAGGATCACGATGCGGCGACGTCCGGCAGGGGTTAACTCCCGCACAGAACCATCAGGCAGGGCGCTGTCGAGATCGGCCAGCAGCGTCGCATCGTTAAAGATGCCCTCCAGCTCGGTACGCATAAAAAAGCGCCCGGTACGATGATCGACAAACTCATTGTTCTGCACAATGTTCAGTTCGTGCTTGTAGCAAATATTGGTGATGCGTGCGATAAGCCCTTTCTGATCGGGACAGATAGTACGCAGAACTTTTCGTTGTAATGAATGCATTGCCGGGTAAATCCTTGACGTGTTTGCTATGAGGTACCGCTGGGTTTATTGCCCGCAGCACTTTTTAAATTTTTTGCCCGAGCCACAGGGGCAGGGATCGTTACGGCCAAACTGTGGTCGCGTGCCATCAATATAATACCATTGGCCGTTTTCTTTTAAGAACCTGGAGCGCTCGATAATGGCGCCCGTTTTACCTTTCTCACTAAAGCGAGCCACAAAACTGACGAACCCTTCACCACTGTGGCTGCCTTCAGCCTCTTCAAACAGAGTCAGGCCCAACCACTCGGTTCCGGCAAAGCCGGATTCGATCTCCTGACGGAAGGCTGCAGCCTCACAGGAGGGATGCCAGGTTTGGATCAGATAGTCAGCACGCTTTTCCACGAATGCCGTATAGCGCGAGCGCATAAGCTGCCCAGGATTGGACACAATCTGTTTTCCAGACAGATAAGGCTGGCAACATAGGCTATACTCCAGTGCGCTACCGCAGGGACAACGGTTTGACAAAATAGGTATCCTGAATAAATAAGCGCGCAGCTGCGCCTTTACAGCACTATGTTAACTGAGCGATGACGATGACGCTATGCTAGCAGGGTTTGGGAGAGGATATATTCTCCAGGACTGGTCATAAGGTCAAAAATTTAGTACGTTTCGGCATAGGCAGGTGGCGTGCAGCGCTGAGAGAGGCGTTTGGCCGCCGCGATGTTTTGGCATCACGACGTTTCTGGTTCAGTCACTTACGTATGGTATATCACTGCCATAACGCGCCAGATGGGCCTTGGATCCTGATGAAACCTATTTGTCCTGTTTTTTCTGCCGGCCTGGTGTGCGGCAGCGCGTATTGCTGTTTTTCAGCAGGACGAGTGAGGGTACTGGGCGAATTGTAACCACTTGGTGCACATAAAATGTTTGAGTACTTGGTTTTTCGCTTTTTGAAGCAAAATCTGACAGGCGGTAGTCGCAATAGCGTGCCACTATTGAACTATCGTAAGGCAGGGGAGAGAACATGACGCAGCCATTGGCCGGAAAACATATGTTAATCGTTGAAGACGAACCCGTTTTCCGCTCACTGCTGGACTCCTGGTTTCTGTCTCTTGGGGCATCCACCACCCTTGCAGGTGACGGAGTGGAAGCGCTTGAGATGTTTGCCAGGGTCAAACCAGATCTGATGATCTGTGATATCGCAATGCCGCGGATGAACGGCCTTAAGCTGGTGGAGCATCTGCGCAATGAAGGCGATCAAACGCCAATCCTCGTGATTTCGGCAACGGAGAATATGGCTGACATTGCCAAGGCGCTTCGTCTCGGCGTGCAGGATGTGTTGCTCAAGCCGGTAAAAGATTTTGCTCGCCTGCGTGAGACCGTATTGGCCTGCCTCTATCCCAATATGTTTAATTCCCGGGTAGAGGAAGAGGAGCGGCTGTTTCAGGATTGGGATGCGTTAGTCAGCGATCCCCATGCAGCCGCCAAGCTGTTACAGGAATTACAGCCTCCCGTTCAGCAGGTCATGTCCCAGTGCCGCGTTAATTATCGTCAGCTCGTTGCCGCCGATCAGCCTGGCCTGGTGTTAGATATTGCACCCCTCTCCGATCACGACCTCGCCTTTTATTGTCTGGATGTGACACGCGCCGGTGATAACGGTGTTTTAGCCGCACTGTTATTACGTGCTCTCTTCAATGGCCTGCTGCAAGAGCAGCTCTCTCAGCAGCGTCAACGCTTGCCTGAACTGGGTGCGCTGTTAAAGCAGGTTAATCAATTACTGCGCCAAGCCAATTTACCCGGCCAGTTTCCTCTGCTGGTGGGTTATTACCACAGCGAACTCAAAAATTTGATATTAGTCTCCGCCGGCCTTAACGCAACGCTGAATACCAGCGAGCAACAGGTACAGATTAACAGCGGGGTGCCGTTAGGCACGCTGGGTAATGCTTACCTAAATCAAATTAGCCAGCGCTGTGAAGAGTGGCAGTGTCAGGTGTGGGGAATGGGCGGACGTTTACGCTTAATGTTGTCTGCGGAATGAGCGATCGCACCGGGTCAGCCATTTTGCTTTACCGCAAAAACGACTCGGGTGCTACCATCAGGATAGTCTTATAGGTAATTGTCTTAATTACATGTCAATGAGTTCAATTCAGACCAGGCTCACAGTTTGATACTGATATACTCAATGCACTATTCATTGACGAACGTGTTCTAGTTTGAACAGTCCAGGAGATTTTAAATGGCTGCCGTTAATTCAAAAGTAACAAAAGCAGTTATCCCGGTCGCAGGATTAGGTACCCGGATGCTGCCCGCCACGAAAGCTATCCCAAAAGAGATGCTGCCGCTGGTTGATAAACCCTTAATTCAATACGTCGTAAATGAATGTATTGCGGCGGGTATTACGGAAATCGTTTTAGTTACTCATTCATCTAAAAACTCCATCGAAAACCACTTCGACACCAGCTTTGAGCTGGAAGCCATGCTGGAAAAACGCGTTAAGCGCCAGCTGCTGGAAGAGGTACAGTCTATTTGCCCACCGCACGTGACTATTATGCAGGTGCGTCAGGGGCTGGCTAAAGGTTTAGGCCACGCGGTACTGTGTGCGCATCCGGTTGTCGGTGATGAGCCGGTTGCCGTTATTCTGCCTGACGTTATTCTTGATGAATATGAATCCGATCTCTCCCAGGATAACCTGGCAGAAATGATCAAACGCTTCGATGAAACCGGCTGCAGCCAGATTATGGTTGAGCCTGTAGAAGATGTGACCGCTTATGGCGTGGTAGACTGCAAAGGCGCGGATCTGAAACCGGGTGAAAGCGTACCAATGGTTGGCGTGGTTGAGAAGCCTAAGGCTAACGTTGCACCTTCTAACCTCGCAGTAGTAGGCCGTTACGTCCTGAGTGCTGAAATCTGGCCTCTGCTGGCGAAAACGCCTCCGGGAGCAGGGGATGAGATCCAGCTGACCGACGGTATCGATATGCTGATCGAGAAAGAGACCGTTGAAGCTTACCATATGAAAGGTAAGAGCCATGACTGCGGCAATAAGCTGGGCTATATGCAGGCGTTTGTCGAATACGGTATTCGTCATAACACGCTGGGTGAAGAATTTAAGAGCTGGCTGGAAAATGAGATGGGTCTTACTAAGTAAGGTCTTTCTGAACGCCGTTTGACGCAGGCCGGAGATATCGCTGTTACCTACAGACTATCTCCGGCTTTTTTATTGCTAGTTGTTTCTAAGTGCGAACATGAGTTAAAGCAGGCGTTGCGCTAGCAGCAATAAAAAATCCCGCCGTAGCGGGATTTTTTTACAGCAGGCGAGGAATTAATCCTTGATCAGGAAGTCTTCCAGCTGTTTGCCTTGCTCGTCCATGGCTTTCTTAATAACGGCTGGTGTACGGCCCTGGCCGGTCCAGGTTTTAGTTTCGCCGTTTTCGTCAACGTAGCTATATTTAGCCGGGCGTGCTGCACGCTTAGCCTTAGTACCGACTTTGGCGGCTGCCATGCTGTTCAGCAGTTCGTTCGGGTCAATACCGTCAGCAATCAGCATTTCGCGATACTGCTGCAGTTTACGCGTACGCTCTTCAATTTCAGCTGCGGCAGCGTTATCTTCTTCACGACGCTCGTTAACAACAACTTCTAATTTTTCCAGCATTTCTTCGAGCGTTTCGAGAGTGCATTCTCTTGCCTGTGCACGAAGAGTACGGATGTTGTTCAGAATTTTAAGTGCTTCGCTCATTGTAGTAATCTCAAACTTATAATGGGTGGTTTGTTGAGCTAATAATAGAGCGATAATTTGAGTTGTGCAATACCTGTCAATGTAAGGAATTCAAAATTACGCGTTATTTGACGCTTTTATTAATACCGTAATCTTAAATTTTCATGCTGCGGACCGGTCATACAAAGGTTATCCAACGCATTACCCCTGGTACGCTCAGGGTTAGATTAAGGGAGAAATCTAATCGCGCATTTTCGATTAATCCTGGCGGTACTATAGCTGAGATGGATAAATATCAACCTTTCTTATTAGTCTTACATAAGCCTGTTGAGCTTAAATTACTAATATTTTCTGTAACCTAAGTTAAAAAGCCACAAGGCCTAAAGCTAGCGCCTCTTGGGGGATAGAGATAAAGCGGGAAGCCTTCAGCCAGCTAACCCAGGCTACGGCATTCATAAATGTTATAAAATGTGTATATCACGGCAAGATGTAAGGATTACCATTAACAGGTTCGCTGCTGTCCTGACGCATGTTCGCTGAGCAAATTATGCTACAATCCGCGCGTTTAAAATTACATCTTGATTGGGATCTCCAGGCCAATGGCACAGCTATATTTCTACTACTCGGCAATGAACGCCGGCAAATCAACGGCGCTTTTGCAGTCTTCCTACAATTACCAGGAAAGGGGGATGCGCTCGCTGGTCTACACCGCTGAAATTGATAACCGTTTCGGTAGTGGAAAAGTCAGCTCACGTATTGGCCTCTCTTCACCTGCGAAATTATTCAACCAACACACCTCGCTGTTTGACGACATCCGCGATGAGCATGCGCAAGAGCCTGTCCACTGCGTGCTGGTGGACGAGAGCCAGTTTTTAACGCGTGAGCAGGTTTACGCGCTCTCTGAAATTGTCGACAAGCTTGATATTCCCGTGCTGTGCTATGGGCTACGAACCGATTTCCGCGGCGAGCTATTTACCGGCAGTCTCTATTTGCTGGCGTGGTCAGATAAGCTGGTCGAGTTAAAAACCATCTGTTTCTGTGGCCGTAAGGCGAGCATGGTATTACGCCTCGATCAGGATGGGCGTCCCTATAATGAGGGAGAGCAGGTGGTCATTGGCGGCAACGAGCGCTATGTCTCGGTGTGCCGCAAGCACTACAAAGAGGCGCTCGTAGAAGGCTCTCTGACAGCGATTCAGCGTCGGGTGCGTGGGTAGGTAGTGGTTAAGCTGAAAAGAGCCTTAGCGCGCCGCTGAGGCCATAAAAAAACCCGCCATCAGGCGGGTTTTTATTAGCGAGATAAATTAAGCGGGTTTTTTCACTTTCTTATCTGCTTTTACCGGTACAGCAACGTCAACCTGCGCAGGTGCAGCGTCGCCTTCTTTATACTCACGACCGTAGTAGGTATCCAGCAGGATCTGTTTCAGCTCGGCAATCAGCGGGTAGCGCGGGTTAGCGCCGGTGCACTGGTCATCGAAGGCATCTTCAGAGAGCTTATCCACATGTGCAAGGAAGTCAGCTTCCTGTACGCCTGCTTCGCGGATAGATTTCGGGATACCCAGTTCGGCTTTAATGTTTTCCAGCCATCCCAGCAGCTTCTCGATCTTCGCTGCGGTGCGATCGCCCGGTGCGCTCAGGCCCAGGTGGTCAGCAATCTCTGCGTAGCGACGACGAGCCTGCGGACGGTCGTACTGGCTGAAGGCGGTCTGTTTGGTTGGGTTATCATTCGCGTTATAGCGGATAACGTTGCCAATCAGCAGGGCGTTGGCCAGGCCGTGCGGAATGTGGAACTGCGAGCCGAGTTTGTGCGCCATAGAGTGGCAAACACCCAGGAAGGCGTTAGCAAACGCAATACCCGCGATGGTAGCCGCACTGTGTACGCGCTCACGTGCAACCGGGTTTTTCGACCCTTCATGGTAGGACGCCGGCAGGTTCTCTTTCAGCAGCTTCAGAGCCTGCAGAGCCTGACCGTCAGAGAACTCAGACGCCAGCACAGAGACATACGCTTCCAGCGCGTGAGTTACCGCATCCAGACCACCGAACGCACAGAGTGATTTCGGCATATCCATCACCAGGTTGGCATCAACCACAGCCATGTCCGGCGTCAGCGCGTAGTCTGCCAGCGGATATTTCTGACCGGTTGCATCGTCGGTTACCACGGCGAACGGCGTAACTTCAGAACCCGTACCGGACGTGGTGGTGATCGCAACCATTTTTGCTTTCACGCCCATTTTCGGGAACTTGTAGATACGCTTACGGATATCCATAAAGCGCAGCGCCAGCTCTTCGAAGTGGGTTTCCGGGTGCTCGTACATGACCCACATGATTTTTGCTGCGTCCATCGGGGAACCGCCGCCCAGGGCGATGATCACGTCAGGCTTGAAGGCGTTCGCCAGCTCTGCGCCTTTACGCACAACGGACAGGGTTGGGTCAGCTTCAACTTCAAAGAACACGTCTACTTCTACGCCAGCTGCTTTCAGCACGGAGGTGATCTGGTCCGCATAGCCGTTGTTGAACAGGAAACGGTCGGTGACGATCAGTGCACGTTTGTGACCATCGGTAATCACTTCATCCAGCGCGATGGGCAGGGAGCCACGGCGGAAGTAGATTGATTTCGGAAGTTTATGCCACAGCATGTTTTCAGCTCGCTTAGCAACGGTTTTCTTGTTGATCAGGTGCTTCGGACCTACGTTTTCAGAGATGGAGTTACCACCCCATGAGCCGCAGCCCAGGGTCAGGGACGGGGCAAGTTTGAAGTTGTACAGGTCACCGATACCACCCTGAGAGGCTGGGGTGTTGATCAGAATACGAGCCGTCTTCATCTTCTCGCCGAACAGGGAGACGCGTTCCGGCTGGTTATCCTGGTCAGTATAGAGACAGGAGGTATGGCCGATCCCGCCCATGGCGACCAGTTTCTCAGCCTTAACGACGGCGTCTTCGAAATCTTTTGCGCGGTACATTGCCAGCGTCGGGGAGAGTTTTTCGTGCGCAAACGGCTCGCTCTCATCAACGTTGGTGACTTCGCCAATCAGGATTTTGGTGCTGGACGGTACGGTGAAGCCCGCCAGTTCAGCAATTTTAACTGCGGGCTGGCCCACGATAGCTGCGTTCAGCGCGCCGTTTTTCAGGATGATATCCTGAACGGCTTTCAGCTCCTGGCCCTGCAGCATGTAGCCGCCGTGGCTGGCGAAACGTTCACGCACGCTGTCATAGACGGAATCAACCACCACAACCGACTGCTCGGAAGCACAGATAACGCCGTTATCGAAGGTTTTAGACATCAGCACGGAGGCGACAGCACGTTTGATATCGGCGGTTTCGTCGATAACAACCGGGGTGTTACCTGCACCTACACCGATAGCCGGTTTACCGGAGCTGTATGCCGCTTTTACCATGCCAGGACCGCCGGTCGCGAGGATCAGGTTGATATCCGGGTGGTGCATCAGCGCATTAGACAGCTCTACGGAAGGTTGGTCGATCCAGCCAATCAGATCTTTCGGTGCGCCCGCTGCGATAGCGGCCTGCAGAACGATATCGGCAGCTTTGTTGGTTGCCTCTTTTGCACGCGGATGTGGAGAGAAGATAATCGCGTTACGGGTCTTGAGGCTAATCAGCGACTTAAAGATGGCGGTAGAGGTTGGGTTAGTGGTCGGAACGATACCGCAGATAATACCGATAGGTTCGGCGATGGTGATGGTGCCAAAGGTGTCGTCAGTAGAAAGCACACCGCAGGTCTTCTCATCTTTGTAGGCGTTGTAGATGTATTCAGAAGCGAAGTGGTTTTTAATCACTTTATCTTCCACAATACCCATACCGGATTCTGCAACGGCCAGCTTAGCGAGAGGAATTCGCGCATCGGCGGCAGCCAGAGCGGCGGCACGGAAGATTTTATCAACTTGTTCTTGAGAAAAGTTGGCATATTCACGCTGGGCTTTTTTCACGCGTTCAACGAGTGCGTTAAGTTCAGCGACGTTAGTAACGGCCATAATGATCTCCTGATAATGTTAAACTCTTTTAGTAAATCAGTTGCTCAACGGATCAACAGAACAGTATAGTAAGACCCGTGGCAGCCTGCATTACCGTATCAAAAACAAGAACTTATCAACGACACCTGCACCCATGATTTACTAAAAGAGCCTCGCCTCAGCATCATACCGTTTGATACTTTTTTTCTCCCTGGCGGCGTAAACAAGGTTACTCACTTCTGAGTAGTGATTACGTGATCTAGATCAAAAATAGTCCAAGCTGACACCTTTCAGCTGGCTCTTTTTATTCATTTGTATCAAATGTTAATAATTTCAGGGATGGAGTAGAAATAAGCTATCATACTTTCTACAATTAAATAACATGCGTTATCTCACCCGTTTTTCAGAATATTTGTGGTGAAGTATGCTGATATTAGGCGTATCTTTAGCATGGTTTTTTTAATCGCTAAAATTTTGCCTTCGGCGTTGATTCTTTGCGGAGTTTACCGTGATCCAGTCGTTGTTTGATTTTCCGACCTACATGAAGTTTTTTATTGGGCTCTTTGCGTTAGTTAACCCGGTCGGGATCATTCCTGTATTCATCAGCATGACCAGTTACCAGACAGCGGCGGCAAGAAACAAAACTAACCTGACGGCCAGCGTCTCTGTCGCCATTATTCTGCTCACCTCGCTCTTCCTGGGCAGCACCATCCTGCAACTGTTTGGCATCTCTATAGACTCCTTCCGTATCGCCGGGGGCATTTTGGTGGTAACGATTGCGATGTCGATGATCAGCGGCAAGCTGGGGGAAGATAAGCAGAACAAACAGGAGAAGTCAGAGACGGCCATTCGCGAAAGCATCGGGGTAGTACCGCTCGCGCTACCGCTGATGGCGGGGCCGGGGGCGATCAGCTCTACCATTGTCTGGGGAACGCGTTTTCACAGCTGGCCCCATCTGCTCTGTTTTTCCATCGCCATTGCCCTGTTTGCGCTCTGCTGCTGGGGACTGTTTCGTATTGCACCCTGGCTGGTGCGTTTATTAGGCCAGACCGGCATTAACGTCATTACCCGTATCATGGGCCTGTTGCTGATGGCGCTGGGCATTGAGTTTATCGTTACCGGAATCAAAGCCATTTTCCCCGGCTTACTGCACTGATTACTTTCATTCGAAAAATGTCATCCTGAACGGAGCATCCTGCTCCGTTTCTTTTCATCATTATTAGTAAAACATATAACTTAAGTTGAAAAACGACGCATTCATAATAAATCATGCTGGCTGAGTTAAAGCTTTAATAATCAGCACGTTGAACTTCCTTCCTTGACACGTTTGCTTACATTTACCCCTTTCCTCCTGTTATTTTACTCACATGATACGCTGGGGCTTGCTGTGGGATTATCGAAATGATATTAGTAAATTAATCACCCACACAGATGAATGTGCTAGAAAATGCGCGCTTGTTACGTTTTTGTGTAAAAAACAATCAGCCTGGGATTCAACCAGACTCTGCCGCATCGTGTAAAAGAGAATTGCTTAACAAATTTGCAAATTGTATTGGCGGACGATAAATGCATTTGATACTTTCCGGGCCACTATTTGCAGCAGATTGCGTTGTAAAAGAATAAATGCAGATGAGAATCATTTTCAAATATGATCCTCATCAGGATATAAGAGACGCCTCAAACAGGGGAGGCGGTAAAGAATCGACGCAAGGCTGCCGCCATGAGCAGCCAGTAATAATAAAAGTCGGTGATAGCAAGCAGTATAACCTTGCGGATGCAAAAGCTCCTGCACCGTAAAGGAACCCCTCGGGGGAATGAAACAGGCTGGCACAAAAGCCAGTAATTATAATGAGTGGAGTACCAACACAATGTCCATCATCACAAAAAAAAGCTTGGTAGCGGCAGGGATTTTGACTGCGCTAATCGCGGGTAACGTTGCCATGGCGGCAGATGTACCTGCAGGTGTTCAACTGGCAGAGAAGCAAACCCTGATCCGAAATAACGGTGCCGAGCCGCAGTCGCTCGACCCAAATAAGATCGAAGGGGTACCCGAATCCAACGTCAGCCGCGATCTTTTTGAAGGCCTGCTGATTACCTCTCCGGTTGACGGCCACCCCGTTCCGGGCGTTGCCGAATCCTGGGATAATAAAGATTTTAAAGTCTGGACCTTCCATCTGCGTAAAGATGCGAAATGGTCCAATGGCGAACCTGTGACCGCCCAGGATTTCGTCTATAGCTGGCAGCGTCTGGTAGATCCGAATACCGCCTCGCCTTATGCAAGCTATCCGCAATATGGCCATATCGTAAATGTTGATGCGATCATCGACGGCAAAATGAAGCCGAGCGAGCTGGGCGTTAAGGCAATTGATGACCATACGCTGGAAGTCACTCTGAGCGAGCCGGTACCTTACTTCTATAAGCTGCTGGTTAACCCGGCGATGTCCCCGGTAAATAAAGCCGCCATCGAAAAATTTGGCGAAAAGTGGACCCAGCCAGCGAACATCGTTACCAACGGCGCGTTTAAACTGCAGGACTGGGTGGTTAACGAACGTATTGTGATGGTGCGTAACACCAACTATTGGAATAACGGCAAAACCGTTCTCGATCAAATTACCTATCTGCCTATCTCCTCCGAAGTGACGGACGTGAACCGCTACCGCAGCGGCGAGATTGACATGACCTATAACAACCTGCCGATCGAGCTGTTCCAGAAGCTGAAAAAAGAGATCCCGCAGGAAGTCCACGTTGACCCGTATCTGTGTACCTACTACTACGAAATCAACAACCAGAAAGCTCCGTTTACCGATGCGCGCATCCGTACCGCGCTGAAGCTGGGCCTGGATCGCGACATCATTGCTAACAAAGTGAAAGCGCAGGGCGATCTGCCTGCCTATGGCTACACTCCGCCGTACACCGACGGTGCGAAGCTGACCAAGCCGGAGTGGTTCGGCTGGACGCAGGAAAAACGCAACGAAGAAGCGAAAAAACTGCTGGCTGAAGCAGGCTATACTAAAGACAAGCCGCTGACCTTCAACCTGCTGTACAACACCTCCGATCTGCACAAGAAGCTGGCTATTGCCGCCGCCTCAATCTGGCAGAAAAACCTTGGGGTAAACGTCAAGCTGGTGAACCAGGAGTGGAAAACCTTCCTCGATACCCGTCATCAGGGTAACTTCGACGTGGCCCGTGCCGGCTGGTGTGCTGACTATAACGAGCCGACCTCGTTCCTGAACACCATGCTCTCTGGCAGCTCAATGAACACCGCGCACTATAAGAGCGAGGCGTTTGACCGCATCATGGCCGATGCCGTAAAAGCCAGCGACGAAGCGAAACGCAGCGAGCTGTACGATCAGGCTGAGCAGCAGTTGGGCAAAGACTCGGCGATCGTGCCGGTTTACTACTACGTGAACGCGCGTCTGGTGAAGCCGTGGGTTGGTGGTTATACCGGTAAAGACCCAATGGATAACGTCTACGGTAAAGATCTCTACGTTATCAAACATTAATGGCAATATGTGGGGCAGGGCGTAACCGTGCTAAGACGCGGCGTCGCACTGCCCCATCGTGTCTTATTTTATCGCACTGCATACACAGGCGTGCTTACGTCACGTGTATAAGGCACAGGCCAGAAGGTACGGGCAATGTTGAAATTTATTTTACGTCGCTGTCTGGAAGCTATTCCGACACTCCTGATTCTTATTACGATCTCCTTCTTTATGATGCGTCTTGCGCCGGGTAGTCCTTTTACCAGCGAGCGCGCGCTGCCGCCGGAAGTGATGGCGAACATTGAAGCGAAATATCACTTAAACGATCCGATCATGACCCAGTATTTCAGCTATCTGAAACAGCTGGCGCACGGTGATTTCGGGCCGTCATTTAAATATAAAGACTATTCGGTCAACGATCTGGTGGCTTCCAGCTTCCCGGTGTCGGCGAAATTAGGCGCGGCTGCCTTTTTCCTCGCCGTGGTGCTCGGCGTTGCGGCAGGCGTTATTGCCGCGCTTAACCAGAATACAAAATGGGACTATACGGTCATGGGGTTTGCGATGACCGGGGTAGTTATTCCCAGCTTCGTGGTCGCGCCGCTATTGGTGCTTATTTTCGCTATTACGCTGAAGTGGCTACCAGGTGGCGGCTGGAACGGCGGAGCGCCAAAATTTATGATCCTGCCGATGGTGGCGCTCTCCCTGGCCTATATCGCCAGCATTGCGCGTATCACCCGTGGGTCAATGATTGAAGTGCTGCACTCTAACTTCATCCGTACCGCCCGCGCCAAAGGCCTGCCGCTGCGCCGGATCATCCTGCGGCACGCCCTGAAGCCCGCGCTGCTGCCGGTGCTCTCCTATATGGGCCCTGCGTTTGTCGGCATTATCACCGGCTCGATGGTTATCGAAACCATCTACGGTTTGCCGGGTATCGGCCAGCTGTTTGTTAACGGCGCGCTGAACCGCGACTACTCCCTGGTGCTGAGCCTGACCATTCTGGTCGGCACGCTGACTATTTTGTTTAACGCGATCGTGGACGTGCTCTATGCCGTTATCGATCCGAAAATCCGTTACTAACGCTGGGGTACGCCATGATGTTAAGTAAGAAAAACAGCGAGGCGCTGGAAAACTTCAGTGAGAAACTGGAAGTCGAAGGGCGTAGCCTGTGGCAGGACGCGCGTCGCCGCTTTATGCACAACCGTGCTGCGGTAACCAGCCTTGCGGTACTGGTGCTGATCGCCCTGTTCGTCGCCTTTGCCCCGCTGCTGTCGCAGTTTACCTATTTCGATACCGACTGGGGCATGATGTCCAACGCGCCGGATATGGCCTCCGGCCACTACTTCGGCACCGACTCCTCAGGGCGTGACCTGCTGGTGCGCGTGGCTATCGGCGGCCGTATCTCCCTGATGGTCGGCATCGCCGCCGCGCTGGTGGCGGTCATCGTCGGCACGCTCTATGGTTCGCTCTCTGGCTACCTTGGCGGCAAAGTTGACTCGGTGATGATGCGCCTGCTGGAGATCCTCAACTCCTTCCCGTTCATGTTCTTTGTGATCCTGCTAGTGACCTTCTTTGGTCAAAACATCCTGCTGATCTTTGTGGCTATCGGGATGGTCTCCTGGCTCGACATGGCGCGTATCGTGCGCGGCCAGACGCTGAGCCTGAAGCGCAAAGAGTTTATCGAGGCGGCGCAGGTCGGTGGCGTATCGACGGCCAGCATTGTGGTGCGTCATATCGTACCGAACGTGCTGGGCGTGGTAGTAGTGTATGCCTCGCTGCTGGTGCCAAGCATGATCCTGTTTGAGTCCTTCCTGAGCTTCCTCGGCCTTGGTACTCAGGAGCCGCTCAGCAGCTGGGGCGCGCTGCTCAGCGATGGCGCAAACTCGATGGAAGTGTCGCCGTGGCTGCTGCTGTTCCCGGCGGTGTTCCTTGTCGTCACCCTGTTTTGTTTTAACTTTATCGGCGATGGCCTGCGTGATGCCCTCGACCCGAAAGATCGTTAAGGAGTGCTGTTAATGAGCATAATTGAAACCTCATCGCCGTCGGTGGCGCAGCAGCAATCTAACGTTCTGCTGGATGTCCACGACCTGCGGGTGACCTTTAAAACGCCGGATGGGGACGTGACCGCGGTCAACGACCTCAACTTTAGCCTCAGCGCCGGTGAGACCCTCGGGATCGTGGGTGAGTCCGGCTCCGGTAAATCGCAAACGGCGTTTGCCCTGATGGGTCTGCTGGCCGCCAACGGCGTGATCGGCGGATCGGCAAAATTCAACGGCAGAGAGATCCTCAATCTGCCGGAGCGCGAGCTGAACCGGCTGCGTGCCGAGCAGATCTCGATGATATTCCAGGATCCGATGACCTCGCTGAACCCGTACATGCGCGTCGGCGAGCAGCTGATGGAAGTGCTGATGCTGCACAAAGGCATGGGCAAAGCCGAAGCGTTTGAAGAGTCGGTGAAGATGCTTGATGCGGTGAAAATGCCGGAAGCGCGTAAGCGCATGCGCATGTATCCCCATGAGTTCTCCGGCGGGATGCGTCAGCGCGTGATGATCGCCATGGCGCTGATGTGCCGTCCGAAGCTGCTGATCGCCGATGAGCCGACCACGGCGCTGGACGTAACCGTGCAGGCGCAGATCATGACCCTGCTCAACGAGCTGAAGCGCGAGTTTAATACCGCTATCATTATGATCACCCATGACCTCGGCGTCGTGGCAGGCATCTGCGATAAGGTGCTGGTGATGTACGCGGGCCGTACCATGGAGTACGGTGCTGCGCGCAACGTCTTCTATCAGCCTGCCCACCCGTACTCAATCGGCCTGCTGAACGCCGTACCGCGTCTGGATGCGGAAGGGGAGTCTCTGCTGACGATCCCGGGGAACCCACCGAACCTGCTGCGGTTGCCGAAAGGCTGCCCGTTCCAGCCGCGCTGCCCGTACGCGATGGAAATTTGCAACACTGCGCCGCCGCTGGAGGAGTTTGCCCCAGGCCGCCTGCGCGCCTGCTTTAAGCCGGTGGAGGAGCTGGTATGACTACCCAGACCGAAGAGAGAAAAGTTCTGCTCGAAATTGCCGACCTGAAAGTGCATTTCGATATCAAAGACGGCAAGCAGTGGTTCTGGCAGCCTGCCAAAACCCTGAAGGCGGTTGATGGCGTTACCCTGCGCCTCTACGAAGGGGAGACCCTTGGCGTGGTGGGCGAATCCGGCTGCGGCAAATCCACCTTTGCCCGCGCTATTATCGGTCTCGTAAAGGCCACCGACGGTAAAGTCGCCTGGCTGGGCAGAGATCTGCTGGGGATGAAGCCGGACGAGTGGCGCAACGTGCGCAGCGATATCCAGATGATTTTCCAGGATCCGCTGGCCTCGCTGAACCCGCGAATGAATATCGGCGATATCATTGCTGAGCCGCTGCGTACCTATCATCCGACGATGCCGCGCCAGGAAGTGCGTGACCGGGTAAAAGCGATGATGATGAAGGTTGGCCTGCTGCCCAACCTGGTCAACCGCTACCCGCACGAGTTCTCCGGCGGCCAGTGCCAGCGTATCGGCATCGCCCGGGCGCTGATCCTTGAGCCAAAGCTGATCATCTGTGACGAGCCGGTCTCCGCGCTGGACGTGTCGATTCAGGCGCAGGTGGTGAACCTGCTGCAGAAGCTCCAGCGCGAGATGGGCCTGTCGCTGATCTTTATCGCCCATGACCTGGCGGTGGTGAAGCACATCTCCGATCGCGTGCTGGTGATGTATCTGGGCCACGCGGTAGAGCTGGGAACCTATGACGAGGTTTACAACAATCCGCTGCACCCTTATACCAAAGCGCTGATGTCGGCCGTGCCGGTTCCCGATCCGGATCTGGAGAAGAACAAGCAGATCCAACTGCTGGAGGGGGAGCTGCCGTCGCCGATCAACCCGCCGTCCGGCTGCGTGTTCCGCACCCGCTGCCCGATTGCCGGGCCGGAGTGCGCCCAGACGCGTCCGGTGCTGGAGGGTAGCTTCCGCCACGCCGTTTCCTGTCTTAAGGTTGACCCGCTATAATCCCGCAGGGCTGGCATGACGCCAGCCCTTTTTCGTTGCGAGGATTACCCGTGTCCAACCGATCTTTTTCGCTGCGCCAGACGCTCTTCCGCCGCCTGTTCGATCAGCAGACCCGCTCCGGTCGCCGCTTTGAAGCCCTGTGCGGCCTGCTGGCGCTGCTGAGCGTTATCACGATCTTTATTGAATCCAGCATGGGCAGCCAGCTGACCTTTATGCCGCAGGAGTGGCATCTCTTTATCTGGCTTGAGATCGGCTTTACCCTCATCTTTACCCTTGAGTACATTCTGCGGGTTATCGCCTGGCCCAGCCCCGTACGCTACGTCTTTAGCTTCTGGGGTGTTATCGATCTGGCGACTATGCTGCCGCTTTACGTGCTGTGGCTGTGGCCCGAGCTGGCTCTCCACTACTTCTTCGCCTGGCGGGCGATGCGCGCGATACGCGTGCTGCGGATCCTTAAGCTGCTACGCTATATGCCAGCGCTGCACAGCCTGTGGCGAGCAGTTATCAATGCCCGCCACCAGCTCATTCTGTTCTATGCGTTTGTTGGTATTGTGATGGTGTCGGCCGGGGCGCTGATGTACGCCATTGAAGGGGAGGCGAGCGGCTTTACCAGCCTGGGCGTGGCGGTCTACTGGGCGGTGGTGACGGTAACGACAGTTGGCTACGGCGATATTACGCCCCACTCGGTTGCCGGACGGTTTGTGGCCTCGGTGCTGATTTTAATTGGCTACTCGGTGATAGCGATCCCAACGGGGATCCTGACGGCGCAGATGAGCAACGAACTTCAGCAGAGAAAGCGTGCCCGCCGCTGTCCGCGCTGCCATCTGCAGGATCATAACGCGGAGGCGCACTACTGCATGCGCTGCGGGGAACGGCTGCCCCAACCAGAAGAAACCCACCCACAAGAGAGACGGTAGAAGAGACGTAGCGCGGCGTTCACCGCGCCAGGGGGATTACTCACGCCACAGGATGTGGCAGATCTTGTGGTCTTTCTCGCGGCAGAGCAGCACGCGGGCGAAGATATCATTGATTTCACCTCCGTCGGTATCCGCCAGGCCAATAACCACTTCCGAGAAGAAGTCCGGGTTCAGATCGTAATCGACATGCTCCTGCCAGTCTTCGGCCGGATCAAACAGCTCCGCGCCGCCGCGCTCTTCAAACTGGAGGTTAAAAAGGATCACGTCTGCGGGATCGAGATTATCCATCGCCAGCTCAAGAAAAATATCGTAGGCCTGCTCAAGCGTTTCATCTTCAGTCAGGCGATTGTTCAGATCCATTTCCATAGTTACACCCTGGTTTAATCGCTAATGGGCACGTTTTACAGCAACGGACTAAAGAAGTAAAACAGTCGCTCGACAATCCGCTGCCATAGCGGACGTTTCAGCCAGCGCGTAACATCCAGCAGCCGGGAGCGGGAGATATAGTCATCCTGCACCGCCGCCAGATCGCCGCCAAAACCGGCGTCATCAATGACCAGCGTGATTTCAAAGTTGAGCCACAGGCTGCGCATATCGAGGTTTACCGTGCCTACCAGGCTCAGCTCACCGTCCACCAGCACGCTTTTGGTATGCAGCAGGCCGCCTTCAAACTGATAAATTTTTACCCCGGCGGCCAGCAGCTCGCTGAAAAAGGCCCGGCTGGCCCAGCCCACTAACAGGGAGTCGTTTTTGCGCGGCAGAATAATGCTCACGTCCACGCCGCGCTGGGCAGCGGTACAGATAGCGTGCAGCAGATCGTCACTCGGCACAAAGTAGGGCGTCGTCATGATCAGATATTCCCGCGAGGCATAAACCGCGGTCAGCAGCGCCTGGTGGATCAGATCTTCTGGAAAGCCGGGGCCGGAGGCGATGGTATGGATAGTGTGGCCGCTGGCCTGCTCAAACGGCATGACGTTATTATCCGGCGGCGGGGGGAGAATACGTTTGCCGGTCTCAATCTCCCAGTCGCAGGAGTAGACCACGCCCATGGAGGTGGCGATCGGCCCCTCCATGCGTGCCATCAGATCAACCCACTGGCCAACGCCCGCGTCCTGCTTAAAAAAGCGCGGATCCACCAGGTTCATGCTGCCGGTGTAGGCGATGTAGTTATCAATCATCACCATCTTACGGTGCTGACGCAGATCCATTCGCCGCAGGAAGACACGCATCAGGTTCACCTTCAGCGCTTCCACCACCTCTATACCGGCGTTGCGCATCATGGCGACCCACGGGCTGCGGAAGTAGGTCACGCTACCGGCTGAATCAAGCATCAGCCGACAGTGAACGCCGCGCCGGGCGGCCGCCATCAGCGACTCGGCGACCTGGTCCGCCATCCCGCCGGGGTGCCAGATATAGAACACCATCTCGATATTATGACGAGCGAGTTGGATGTCACGGATCAGCGCCTGCATCACATCATCAGAGGAGGTCAGGAGCTGAAGCTGGTTCCCTTTGACGCCACCGATACCCTGGCGGCGCTCGCAAAGCTGAAACAGCGAGGCGGCCACCGGGCTGTTCTCTTCGGCAAAGATATGCTTGCAGGCTTTAAGATCGTGGAGCCATTTGGCGGTGGAGGGCCACATGGCGCGCGCGCGCTCAGCCCGTCGCTTGCCAAGATGCAGCTCACCGAACGAGAGATAGGCGATAATCCCCACCAGCGGCAGAATATAGATGATTAACAGCCAGGCCATAGCGGAAGGGACGGCGCGGCGCTTCATCAGGATGCGTAATGTGACCCCGGCAATCAGCAGCCAGTATCCTAAAATGACCAGCCAACTCACAACGGTGTAGAAGGTTGTCATAGTTAAAAAAATCCTTTTCAGTACGCCATACACTGAGTGTACGCATAAGCATCCATCTGGCAAATAAAAACGGCGGAGAAAGCGCTGGTGCGGCGTCGGCAAGGGTCTATAATGATGCCTTCGTTATTAGCAGAGTTGCTGTCATGAAGCGTAGTAGAACGGAAGTGGGGCGCTGGCGGATGCTTCGTCAGGCGAGTCGCCGCAAAGCCCGCTGGCTGGAAGGCCAGTCGCGTCGTAATATGCGCATCCACTCTATCAGAAAGTGCGTGCTGAACCGCCAACGCAACGCGTTGCTGTTCGCTATTACCCCGTACTGAGATCGTCTGAGGGCACGTTTTGGTGCCCTCACTCTTTGAGACTAGAAAACTTTCTTATATGGCTTAACCGACACGGTCTGGTAAACGCCCGCCGCCACGTAAGGATCGGCTTCCGCCCAGGCTTTTGCCTCTTCCAGCGATTCAAACTCCGCAATCACCGTCGAGCCGCTAAACCCAGCCGCGCCCGGATCGTTACTGTCTACCACAGGCATTGGGCCCGCCGTCAGCAGGCGACCCTCGTCGCTGAGCAGCTGCAGGCGCGCCAGGTGCGCCGGACGCACAGAGAGACGTTTTTCAAGTGAGTTGGCAATATCTTCAGCGTAAATCACATAAAGCACGAGTAGAGTTCCTTAAATGATAAAATGACTCCAGGACGCTAACACACCTTGCAGGCCGCACGCTACCCTCTTGATTTTAAGCGCCCTGAAAAGCCAAAACTGAACCAAGAAAATTGACCGCAACGGCTAAAATGCGCGATAGATGTGATGGCTTATTGAATATGATTGCTATTTGCATTTAAAATCAGGGCATGGTTTTTCAACTGAAACGATTATGACTGCAATGACCCTTGATCTACCTCGCCGCTTTCCCTGGCCGACGCTGCTGTCTGTTGGTATTCATGGTGCTGTTGTGGCGACCCTGCTTTACACCTCAGTACATCAGGTTATTGAAATGCCCGCTCCCGCGCAGCCTATTGCCGTCACGATGGTTACGCCTGCCGAGCTGGAGCCGCCGCAGGTGGTACAGCCTCCGCCGGAGCCGGTGGTAGAGCCCGAACCGGAGCCGGAGCCAGAGCCGATCCCCGAGCCGCCTAAAGAAGCACCGGTGGTGATTGAGAAGCCAAAACCGAAGCCCAAGCCGAAGCCGAAGCCTAAACCGAAGCCGGAGAAAAAGGTTGAGAAGAAGGTTGAGCAGCCGAAGCGTGACGTTCGCCCGGTAGAGACGCGTCCATCTGCGCCACTGACCAATACCGCGCCGTCGCGCCCGCTGACCAACAGCGCACCGGCGACCAGCAAACCGGTGGCGTCCGTGCCGAGCGGCCCGCGCGCGGTGGCACGCAGCCAGCCGCAGTATCCGGCCCGCGCCCAGGCGCTGCGCATTGAAGGTCGCGTACGGGTGAAGTTTGACGTCACCGCTGACGGTCGCGTGGATAACGTGCAGATCCTCTCCGCCCAGCCATCAAATATGTTTGAGCGTGAAGTGAAATCGGCGATGCGTAAATGGCGCTACGAAGCAGGCAAACCGGGCAACGGGCTGATTGTGAATATCGTATT
>NZ_BBMZ01000025.1 GCF_000759795.1 Pseudescherichia vulneris NBRC 102420 | reverse complement strand
ATCCAGAGTCAAGCGTTTATTTTTCGCTTTTCTCTGTCAGAACTTCCGGAGAAGTCCTTCTGACCCGGCGGCTTGCGTGCCGTTGTTCCGTGTCAGTGGAGGCGCATTATAGGGAGTTATTCCGGGCTGACAAGAGCTAATTTCAAAAAATCTTTCAAGCGTCTCTTTTTTGTGCAAACCCGCTATCCGTTGCCAGTTTTTCAAGCGATTTGAAGCCGTATCGCTGCAAAACGGGCAGCAATTGTACAGTCTCCGGCGTTACGTCCATGCAGTAAGCGATGTTTTCATCAGCCGATTTAGCATCGGGTGCATCATGCTCAAGCAGCCATGCCGTTCGGCGAGCAATCGCCGCGCCGGAATCCACCAGCCGCGTTCCTTCCGGTAGCACCTGCAGCAGCTCCTCCTGAAGAAGCGGGAAGTGAGTGCAGCCGAGGACAACGGTATCCGGCGGCTCCGCCATCCGTAACCACGGGCGAAGAATACGGCGTAATCTGTCGAGAGAGACCGGTTCGCCATGCAGCTTCGCTTCGGCTATCTCTACCAGCTCAGACGAGCCCAGCAGTTCAAAGTGACATTCATTAGCAAAGCGCTGAATAAGCTCGTGCGTATAAGGACGCTTTACCGTGCCGCGGGTTGCCAGCAGGCCAACAACGCGGTTGGCGGTCAGGCGTGCCGCAGGCTTAATGGCGGGCACAACGCCTACCACCGGGAAGCCGAACTTCTCGCGCAGAGCAGGAAGCGAGACGGTGCTGGCCGTATTACAGGCAATCACCGCCAGAGAGAGCGGATAGCGGGCCTGAACGGCGGTGACAATCTCCACCACGCGCTCAACGATAAATGCTTCTGACTTCTCCCCATACGGGAAGGCAACGTTATCAAACGCATAGATGTAATGGAGGTCCGGCAGAAGACGCCGGATCTCATCATAGACGGATAGCCCACCGACGCCGGAGTCAAACACCAGCACGGTGGGTCGTGGATCAGAAGGTGTAGCTGCCAGAGACGGTGTATTCTCGTCCTGCAGTATGGTAGCCATAAACTGTCTCGTAATCTTTATCGAACAGGTTAGCTATTTTACCACGAACGGTGAACTGTGAGGTGATCGGATACGACACTGCTGCATCCCATAAACTGACGCCACCCATCTTGACCCGCTGATAGGTGGTGTAGTCCGTATCGTAGCGCGTGCCCAGATAGTGATAGGTTACGCTCCAGTCCAGATCGTAGACCTGCCAGTCGAGCTGATACTTCACCTGCTGCTTCGCACGGCGTGCCAGCGGCTCGTCAGTCACCGCATTACGTGAATCGACATAGTCGTAGCTCAGGCTGTGTCCTAGCGGGCCGGTATCGAAGGATGCCGTCGCTTCCACACCTTTAATCCGCGCCTTGCCCACGTTGTAGTACTTCATCGCGCCATCGTCATAGTCGATGAGGTTGTCTACGTCGTTACGGTAGCCGGAGACGCGCCAGTTCACACCCGACGTCAGGCCTTCAAAGGCCCCTTCCCACTGCTTGCTCTCTTCCGGGTTGAGATCGTCATTGCCGTAGAAGCCATGCAGCTGGCCGAGGTTCGGCGCTTTATACGCTGTGCCGTAGGAGGCAATAAAGCGATAGCCTTCGATAAACTCCCAGCCAGCGCTGCTCTGCCAGGTGCCGTGACGGCCAAACTGCGAGTTGTCATCGCTACGCACCGCGCCTTCCAGCGTGAAGTCACCCAGCTGCTGCAGCGCAGTCAGATAGACGCCAGTGTTACGCTGATCGTAACCGTCGGTAACGTAGTTGGTTCCCGGCTCGGTGCTCTGCTTCTGCCAGTCGATGCCTGCCCCGACGTTGCCCTGCCCGACGTCAACGGTATTCGCCCACTGTACGTTGTACTGTTTGATCTCATCCAGCGTGGCGTTGGAATCGTAGCGGCCCAGATGCGGATCGTAGTTAAAATCTTTGCTGTGGCCATAGCTGGTCAGCAGCTGAGAGCGGAAGATATCGCCGTTAAAGCGCAGGCCCGCGTCCCAGGTCTGGCTGTAGAGCTGGCGCGTATCCACCAGCACGTCAGGCGTGAAGCTGCTGTAGTAGCCTTCGTAGTCGGTACGGTTGTCATAGCCGTAGCCGCGTACAAAGCCGCTCCACTCTTCAGAGAAGCTATGCTCCAGCGCACCGTACAGCGTCTTGCTCATAAACCCGTCGCGATCGGGCTGCGCCAGGCCACCCGTGTTCCCTTCAGCGCCGATATCAAAGCCTTTGGTATAGGTGTAGTCGCCCGCCAGCGTCACACGGGTGCTGTCGCCCAGATCCTGCTGCGTGCTGGCCTCATAGTTCTGATAGCCTTTGGATCCGATGCCTGCCGACAGCGTCGTGCCGTTTTTCTCACGCGTCGTGATGATATTCACCACCCCGCCGATAGCGTCGGAGCCGTACACTGCCGAGCGCGGGCCACGAATGTATTCAATACGCTGCACTAAGGCCAGCGGGAACTGGCTGAGATCGGACGAGCCGCTGACGCCAGCCTGGTTGAGGCGTACGCCATCGACCAGGATCAGCACATGACTGGAGTTAGTGCCGCGCACATAAAGAGAAGAGATCTGCCCCATACCGCCGTTCTGCGAGATATCTACGCCAGGTAGACGACGCATCACATCGGTTACGGAGGTTGACTGCCAGCGATCGATATCCTGGCGGGTGACAACGCTGACCGGTGCCAGCACCGTTTTTACCGGCTGCTGAAAACGGTTTGCGGTAACGACCAACGTGTCCGGATTGCTGTCCTGCGCCCAGCCGGAAAATGCCGTGACGGAGAGCGCCGTCATCAGCGAAGCTTTTTTTATCATTGTAAAAGCATCCACAATATAAGAAGGATGCCGCAGGCCCCATCAATAGCACGCGATGATGAAAGCCAAATGCGACGTATACCGGCAGGTCTTCGGGCTTGGAGATTTTCCAGAGTGATGACTTCCCGCCTTGCGGCAGTGTCTGCTTTCGCTATCACTCCAACTCTCCTTACCGCTGCGCGTCAGCCCCAGATTTTCACTGGATTCCCTTTTAACTCACAGGACCGGAGCGTGGATGCTACCTGTAGGTACTTATAGATGTCCAGACTGCTAAGAGAAGAAAAGTAAAAACGCTGGGCTGGACAATACGCACGCAATCCCTACAATCCCCGCGTAATCTATTTTCACTCAGGACGCATCATGACCCCCGAACACCTCCCGATAGAACAGTACGACGCTCAGCTGGCCGAAAAAGTGGTCCGTCTGCAAGAGATGATGACGCCCTTTTCCGCGCCTGCGCCGGAGGTGTTTCGCTCTCCTGTAAGCCATTACCGGATGCGGGCCGAGTTTCGTATCTGGCACGATGGAGATGACCTGTACCACATCATCTTCGATCAGCAGACCAAAAGCCGGATCCGTGTAGAGAGTTTCCCAGCCGCCAGCGCCCTGATCAACCAGTTAATGGCTGCAATAATGGACAGCGTACGGGGTAATAATGTCCTGCGCTTCAAGCTGTTCCAGATCGACTACCTGAGCACCCTTAGCGGTCAGGCCATCGTGACCCTGCTGTACCATAAAAAGCTGGACGAGGCGTGGCAGGCCGAGGCGCAGGCCCTGCGCACTACGCTGCGGGCGCAGGGCATGGACGTGCATATCATCGGGCGGGCGACCAAAACCAAGGTGATGCTGGATCGGGACTACGTCGACGAGCGCCTGCCGGTGGCGGGCCAGGAGATGATCTATCGTCAGGTAGAGAACAGCTTTACCCAGCCTAACGCGGCGATGAACATTCAGATGCTGGAGTGGGCGCTGGACGTGACCGCAGGGTCATCCGGCGACCTGCTGGAGCTGTACTGCGGCAACGGCAACTTCTCTTTGGCGCTGGCGCGCAACTTTGATCGCGTGCTGGCAACCGAAATTGCTAAACCGTCAGTGGCAGCAGCGCAGTACAACATCGCCGCCAACCAGATCGACAACGTGCAGATTATCCGCATGGCGGCAGAGGAGTTTACCCAGGCGATGAACGGGGTGCGTGAATTTAACCGCCTGCAGGGTGTCGATCTGAAGAGCTATCGCTGCGAGACGATTTTTGTCGATCCGCCGCGCAGCGGCCTGGATAGCGAAACGGAGAAGATGGTGCAGGCCTACCCGCGTATTCTGTACATCTCCTGCAATCCGGAGACGCTGTGCCAGAACCTCGAGACCTTCAGCCAGACGCATCAGGTTGAACGCCTGGCGCTGTTCGATCAGTTCCCCTACACGCACCATATGGAGTGCGGGGTGCTGCTGACCAGAAAATAAACCTATCGCCTGCTGAAAACGCCGGATGGCGCTACGCTTATCCGGCCTACTTCAGAGTCCTAACTCTTCATCTACTCTGTCAGCTCGTACTTGCGGTTACGCATGCGGTAGCCAATCCAGAACACCAGCACCACTGACAGTACGGCAGGGACAAAGTTAGAACCAATGGCTGGATACTCAGCCCGCACTACTGCGCTATAGAGCAGCACGCCTAAGATAAAGCAGGCGGCGGCCAGCGCCGGTAGCCCCAGCGGCATGGTGCGATTTTGATAGCGTTGATGCAGACAGTAGACCGCCAGCACCAGCGAGATAACCGGGAACAGCGAAAACGGCACAATCGAGCTGAAAATCGCCGTAAACGTGCCGTTAATCGATAAGCCAGCGATCAGCGCCAGCAGTAACGTACCTTTATCTTGACCTGACTGTTTCATTACTCGTCCTTCACTCATCGGGTTGGTGCGACATTCTTTCCTGCTCACGGCGATACCAGTAGTAAGCGCCTTTCGAAATCATCCTCAATTGCAGCACCAGGCGCTCTTCTAGCTGCCTGCGCTGCTCCGGACCCACGTCCAGCGCTTCTGCGCCGGCGCTAAATACAATGGTGACCATCGCTTCGGCCTGTGCCTCGGTGAACGACCGCGGCATATGGCTTTCGAGTTCAAGATAGTCGGCAAGTTCCGCGATGAAGTGCTGGATCTCGCGGGCTACGGCAGCACGAAAAGCGCTGGAGGTGCCTGAACGTTCGCGCAGCAGCAGGCGAAACGCGTTGGGATTATTGCCGATAAACTCCATAAAGGTAGAGACAGAGGTGCGGATCACGCTCCCGCCTTTGGCAATGCGCTGGCGCGCCTGGCGCATCAGCTGGCGCAGCATCAGGCCGCTCTCGTCGACCATGGTCAGGCCAAGCTCATCGACATCGCGGAAATGGCGATAGAATGACGTTGGGGCAATGCCCGCCTCGCGCGCCACTTCGCGCAGGCTCAGGCTGGCAAAGCTACGCTCAGCGCTTAGCTGACTAAATGCCGCTTCCACCAGCGAACGCCGGGTTCGTTCTTTTTGTTGCGCTCTAACGCCCATCACAATGTCTGAATCCTTCCAAAGGCCTGCTGGCACTATACCAGAGATAAGCTAATCGGTTTGCCTGGCTTTGTGAATGATTCTTTATGAATGATTCTTTATGAAAGATTGTTTACAAGCTGTTGCACCATTAATGACGTTAATGCGCGCGCAAGCAGAATAAAAAAATAGCACGGCAAAAAAACAGAGCGATAATTGGGTTATGCCCTTAACGATGTTAGTATTATGTTGTTTTTATGTATAAGAACAGGTAAGCCCTACCATGCCACACACTTACGATTACGATGCAATAGTGATAGGTTCCGGTCCCGGTGGCGAAGGTGCTGCCATGGGGCTGGTGAAACAAGGTGCCAGGATCGCTGTCCTTGAGCGATACCATAACGTGGGCGGCGGATGTACCCACTGGGGCACCATCCCCTCGAAGGCGCTTCGCCACGCGGTCAGTCGGATTATCGAATTTAATCAAAACCCTCTGTACAGCGACCACTCCCGCCTTCTGCGCTCCTCTTTTGCCGACATCCTCAACCACGCCGACAGCGTTATCAATCAGCAGACGCGCATGCGCCAGGGGTTTTACGAGCGTAACCGCTGTGAAATTCTGCAGGGCGATGCCCACTTTGTTGATGCGCATACGCTGGCGCTGGAGTGCCATGACGGTACGGTAGAGACGCTGACGGCAGAGAAGTTTGTCATCGCCTGCGGCTCTCGCCCCTACCATCCGGCGGACGTCGACTTTGCCCATCCTCGCGTTTATGACAGCGACTCGATCCTCAGCATGCAGCATGAGCCACGCCATGTGATCATCTACGGTGCAGGGGTGATCGGCTGTGAGTACGCGTCGATCTTCCGGGGAATGGATGTCAAAGTCGATCTGATTAACACCCGCGATCGCCTGCTGGCGTTTCTGGATCAGGAGATGTCGGACTCGCTCTCTTACCACTTCTGGAACAACGGCGTCGTGATCCGCCATAACGAAGAGTATGAGCAGATTGAGGGCACGGACGACGGGGTGATTATGCACCTGAAGTCAGGCAAAAAGCTTAAGGCCGACTGCCTGCTCTACGCCAACGGACGTACCGGTAATACCGATAGCCTGCAGCTGGCCAACGTCGGTCTGGACGCGGACGGACGGGGACTGCTCAAGGTCAACAGCATGTACCAGACCGCGCAGCCGCATATCTACGCCGTGGGTGACGTTATCGGCTACCCAAGCCTGGCCTCTGCCGCCTACGATCAGGGCCGCATTGCTGCTCAGGCGATGGTCAAAGGCGAGGCGACGGCGCATCTGGTGGAAGATATCCCCACCGGGATCTACACCATTCCGGAGATCAGCTCGGTCGGTAAAACGGAGCAGCAGCTCACCGCAATGAAGGTGCCCTATGAAGTGGGTCGGGCGCAGTTTAAGCACCTGGCGCGGGCACAGATTGTGGGGATGAGCGTCGGAACGCTGAAGATCCTGTTCCACCGCGAGACGAAAGAGATTTTGGGGATCCACTGCTTTGGTGAGCGCGCGGCCGAAATTATTCATATCGGCCAGGCGATTATGGAGCAGAAAGGCGGCGGTAACACCATCGAGTACTTCGTTAACACCACCTTTAACTACCCAACCATGGCGGAAGCCTATCGGGTAGCCGCGCTAAATGGCTTAAACCGCCTCTTTTAACGCTTTGTCGAAATGGCCATCCATTGTTGTACGGATGGCCTCTGCCAGCTGCTCATAGCGGCTGCGCAGCGGCGATCCCGGACGGTACACCAGGCCAATGGTGCGCTTCGGCTCCGGCTTGATGCACGGCAGGTAGATCACCCCGTCGCGCTTGCGCTCGGGCGGCACGGCCAGCGCGGGCAAAAGCGTAATGCCGCTGCCAGCAGCGACCATATTACGCAGCGTTTCAAGGCTGGTGGCGCGGAAATGGGTATCTTCGTCTGCACCCGCCTCAAAGCAGAAGCCCATCGCCTGATCGCGCAGGCAGTGGCCATCTTCCAGCATCAGCAGCTTCTCACCGGCGAGGTCGGCCATCGGTACGCGGTCGCGGTTCGCCCACGGGTGATCCTCATAGATCGCCAGCATCATCGGCTCATCAAACAGCGGGACTTCGATAAAGGCTTCGCTCTCTTTCACCAGCGCCAGAATGGCACAGTCCAGCTTGCCGCTGTCCAGCTGGGCCAGCAGCTGTTGCGTCTGCGCTTCGTGCAGATACATCTCCAGCTTAGGGAAAGTTTGGTGCAGCAGCGGAATAATCTGCGGCAGCAGGTAGGGTCCAACGGTCGGGATCAGGCCAATATGCAGCGGTCCAGACATGGCCTCCCCCTGCTGGCTTGCCATCTCCTTGAGCACTTTGACCTCGCGCAATACGGTGCGCGCCTGATCTACCAGCAGCAGGCCAGCCTGAGTAAACAGCACTTTACGGCTGGTACGCTCCAGCAGCATCACGCCAAGCTCATCTTCCAGCTTGCGGATCTGTCCGCTGAGCGTGGGCTGGCTAACGTGACAGGAGTCGGCCGCCCGGCGGAAATGACGGTGTTCGGCTAACGCTACCAGGTATTCAAGATCACGAATATTCATTATTCATCCTCCGACGCCACGATAGTTCATGGCGATAGATAGAATAGCAATCAATGATTATCCCTATCAAGCACTCTCTGACCCTGCATGCCATTTTTTGTATAAAAAAAAGCCGGGCACGGGCCCGGCGTCTCTTGCTACGGCGTGATTAAATCAGGCGGGCTTTGGCATCGTTGATGGCCTGAGCGACCTGCGTTGGTGATACGCCACCTTTCGCCGCGCGCTTATCCAGACAGGATTGCAGGGAGAGGATCGGATAGACGTCGTCGCCAATCACGCTGCTGAATTTTTGCAGATCGACCAGGGCCAGATCCTCCAGCGGTTTACCCTGAGCGATGGCTTCCACAACGGCTTCACCGACAATATGGTGCGCTTCACGGAACGGCACGCCCTTCGCGACCAGATAGTCCGCCAGCTCGGTGGCGTTAGCGTAGCCCTGCTGCGCCGCTTCCTGGCAGCGCGGACGCTTCACCTGAATGCCGTCCAGCACCAGCGCGGCCATGTGCAGGCAGTCCAGCCAGGTGTCAAGAGCATCAAACAGCCCCTCTTTGTCTTCCTGCATATCTTTGTTATAGGCCAGCGGCAGACCTTTCAGGGTCATCATCATGCCGGTCAGTGCGCCCTGCACGCGACCGCATTTGCCACGGATCAGCTCCAGCGCATCCGGGTTTTTCTTCTGCGGCATCAGCGAGGAGCCGGAAGTAACGCGGTCGGAGAGCTCAACAAAGCCCGCTTCACCGGTGTTGAAGAAGATGAGATCTTCCGCAAAGCGCGACAGGTGCACCATACCGATAGAGGCGTCAGAGAGCAGCTCCAGCACGTGGTCGCGGTCGGATACGGTATCGAGACTGTTACGGGTCGCGCTGGCAAAGCCCAGCCAGCCCGCCAGCTGCTCGCGGTCGATCTCATAAGCCGTTCCTGCCAGCGCCCCGCAGCCCAACGGGCTAACGTCCAGACGCTTCAGGGCATCCTGCAGGCGGCTTTCGTCACGGGCCAGCATCTCAACGTAGGCCAGACACCAGTGAGCAAAGGTCACTGGCTGCGCACGCTGCAGGTGGGTATAGCCCGGCATCACGGCATCCTGGTTCGCCTGCGCGGTCTCAACCAGCGCGCCCTGCAGCTGACGATTTGCCGCCAGCAGCTCGGCCACGGTGTCTTTACACCACAGCTTCAGATCGGTTGCCACCTGATCGTTACGGCTACGGCCGGTGTGCAGCTTTTTCCCCAGCGGGCCAACCTTATCGATCAGCTTGCCTTCCACCCAGCTATGGATGTCTTCGGCATCGCTCTCCAGGATCTGCTCCGGGTTAAGACGCACCTCTTCCAGCAGGTTATTCAGCGCCTCTTCTAGCTGCACTTGCTCATCGGCGGTCAGTACGCCCACCGTCACCAGCGCTTTGGACCAGGCCACAGAGCCGACGATATCCTGCTCGGCCAGGCGGTAGTCGAAGCGCAAAGAGTCATTGAACTGTTTGAACCGTTGATCCGCTGCCTGTGTAAAACGCCCACCCCAAAGTGCCATAACATCGTTCCTTTATTCGTTAGTTCCGCCGGGTGGCGCTGCGCTTACCCGGCCTACGGTCATTCAATAAAAATTTACGCTAAAATGCGTGTGCCAATCGGCGTGCCGTTGAACAGCGCCGGAAGCTGCTCCGCGTGACGCCAGGAGGCGATATCCACCGGGCGGCCCAGCGTGCGGGCGGCGTCCAGCGCGGCGTTGACCTTGACGATCATGCCGTCGGTAATAATGCCCTGATCGATCAGCTGCTCGGCTTTCGCCGCCGTCATCTCGGCGATGCGCTGGCCCTTGCCGTCCAGAATACCGCTCACGTCGGAGAGCAGGATCAGATCCGCGCCGAGCGTTGCCGCCAGCGCCGTCGCTGCCTGGTCGGCGTTGACGTTCATCAGCAGACCCTCGTCGGTTACGCCGATGGAGCTAATCACCGGCAGGAAACCGCCCGCCAGCAGAGAGTTGATCAGCACCGGGGAACCCGGCTGCGCCTGACCCACGTGGCCCAGATCGTCATCAAGCTGGGTGACCTTGACGCTGTCGCCGTCGCCCAAGAACAGGCCCACCGAGGCAATCTTATGCTTCTTCGCCCAGGCCAGCAGCGTTTTGTTGGCGGTGCCCGCCAGCGCGCCGGTAATAATGTCGATCTGGTCGGCAGGGGTCACGCGCAGGCCATTTTTCTTGGTCACCGGCAGGTTAAGCTGCTTCATCAGCTCATCCACCACGCAGCCGCCGCCGTGCACGATCACCAGCGGACGCTGATGCGATTCGCGATAGTTAACCAGGGCGGTAAACAGACGCGCCAGCGCCTCTTCGCTATCCAGCAGTACACCACCGAGTTTGATAATTAATGGATTCATCATCACACCTTAAATAAGAGACTGCGTTTCAGGGTAGCCGAAACGAATATTTGCACACTGCATTGCCTGGGCGGCAGCGCCTTTGAGTAAGTTATCTTCCGCGGCGACGACGATCAGATGCTCATCCTGCACGGCAAAGCCGATATCACAGAACGGCAGGCCAACCACGTTTTTCAGCGCCGGCACACCTTTATCATAGAGGCGCACCAGCGGCTTATCGGCATAGGCCTGCAGAAACGTGCCCGCCACCTGCTCTTTGGTCACGCCCGGCTTCAGGCGACAGGTAATGGTTTCAAGGATCCCACGCGGGAAGCTGCCCAGATGCGGAGTAAAAATCACATTCGTGCCGAGGTGAGTGGTGATCTCTGGATGATGACGATGGTTAAAAATGCCGTACGGCTGCAGGCTCACTTCACAGAAGCTGTTTGAAATGGCCGCCTTGCGCCCGGCACCGCTGACGCCGCTGGTGGCGTTGATCACCGGCCACTGATTGAGATCCAGCAGCCCGGCGTCGATCAGCGGCTTCAGCGACAGCTGCGCTGCCGTCGGATAGCAGCCCGGTACAGCCACCAGCGTCGCCTCTTTCAGCCTGTCAGCGCTCCACTCCGCCAGACCGTACACCGCCTGCTCAAGCAGCTGCGGGTGCTGATGGGTAAAGCCATAGAATTTTTCATAGAAAGCGGGATCGTTAACGCGGAACGCGCCGGAGAGGTCGAACACGATGCAGCCCGCCGCCAAAAACTGCGGGGCCAGGTCATGGCTGACCTCATGGGCGGTCGCCAGGAACACCACGTCGACACCCTCAGCAAACTCGCTGATATCGGACATCGGCTGCAGAGGCAGGTCGACAATACCTTTCAGCTGTGGGTGCAGATCGGAGATTAATTTTCCTGCATCATTGCTTTGCGCTGACACGGTCAAAGCGGTTATGGTCATATGAGGATGGCGATTCACGTAGCTTACAAGCTCTGCGCCCGCATAACCGCTAGCGCCTACAATCAGCGTATTCAACATCGGGTTCCTTTATGCTCAACGTTAATGTATTTTTATTCACATTTACTGCATGAATATTGATACTATCACGACCTAAGGTGTGTCAACAATGAAAATGAATTTACCGCCATTTATCGAGATCTACCGCGCCCTGATAGCCACGCCGTCCATCAGCGCGACGGAAGAATCGCTGGATCAGAGCAATGCGTCTTTAATCAATCTGCTTGGCGGGTGGTTTGGCGACCTCGGGTTTAACGTAGAGATCCAACCCGTACCCGACACGCGCAACAAATTCAACATGCTGGCCAGCATTGGCGAGGGCGCAGGCGGCCTGCTGCTAGCCGGGCATACTGATACGGTGCCCTTCGACGATGGGCGCTGGACCCGCGATCCCTTTACCCTGACCGAGCATGACAACAAGCTCTACGGCCTCGGCACGGCGGATATGAAGGGCTTTTTCGCCTTTATTCTTGATGCGCTGCGTGACGTAGACGTGACCAAGCTGAAAAAGCCGCTCTATATTCTGGCAACCGCCGATGAAGAGACCAGCATGGCGGGAGCGCGCTACTTCTCTGAGAACGCATCTATTCGCCCGGACTGCGCCATCATCGGCGAGCCGACCTCGCTACAGCCGATCCGCGCCCATAAAGGCCATATCTCTACGGCGGTACGGGTGCTGGGCCAGTCGGGTCACTCCAGCGATCCGGCGCGCGGCGTCAACGCCATTGAGCTAATGCACGACGCCATTGGCCGCCTGATGCAGCTGCGTGATTCTTTGAAAGAGCGCTATCACTTTGAGGCCTTCACCGTACCTTATCCGACGCTGAACCTCGGTAGCCTGCACGGCGGCGATGCCTCAAACCGTATCTGCGCCTGCTGCGAGCTGCACATGGACATTCGTCCCCTGCCGGGCATGACGCTGAACGATCTCAACGGCCTGGTGAACGACGCGCTGGCCCCGGTGAGCGAGCGCTGGCCGGGACGTCTGAACGTCGCCGAGCTGCATCCGCCAATCCCAGGCTATGAATGCCCGCCGGATCACCAGCTGGTTCAGGTCGTGGAAAAGCTGCTTGGCACCAAGACCGACGTGGTGAACTACTGCACCGAAGCGCCGTTTATCCAGACGCTCTGCCCAACCCTGGTGCTCGGCCCTGGCTCGATCAACCAGGCCCACCAGCCGGATGAGTACCTTGAGACGCGCTTTATCAAGCCTACCCGGGAGCTGATTACCCAGGTCGTGCACCACTTTTGCTGGCACTAAACACGCTACCCTCTCTTACGAGAGAGGGTAAAACATCGCCGTTAACATAAGTTCTACTTATCTACTTTAAAGCGAATTAAATTTCGTAAATTACGCACGTTTATTCGTTTGCTGAACCGATTTCGCCGCAATTGACGCACGGGGTTTTACGTGGCTTTATAAAGAACAACTGAGAAAAATGTCCGGCAGATTTCAGATACAGGACATTTATAATTGAGATGGGGTGTCTGGGTTAACATGAACGAACAATATTCCGCTTTGCGTAGTAATGTCAGTATGCTCGGCAAGCTGCTGGGAGAGACCATCAAAGAGGCGCTTGGGGAGAACATTCTCGATCGCGTCGAAACGATCCGTAAGCTGTCTAAATCCTCACGCGCGGGCAACGAAGCCAACCGCCAGGAGCTGCTCACCACGCTGCAAAATCTGTCGAATGACGAGCTGCTGCCGGTCGCCCGCGCCTTTAGCCAGTTTCTGAACCTGGCGAATACCGCCGAGCAGTACCACAGCATTTCGCCGCAGGGCGAAGCGGCCAGCAACCCGGAAGTGATTGCCCGCACCCTCAGAAAGCTGAAGGATCAGCCCGATCTCAATGAAGGCATCATTAAAAAAGCGGTGGAGTCGCTGTCGCTTGAGCTGGTGCTGACCGCGCACCCGACAGAGATCACCCGCCGGACCCTGATCCACAAGATGGTAGAGGTCAACAACTGCCTCAAGCAGCTGGATAATAAAGAGATTGCCGATTACGAACGCCACCAGCTGATGCGCCGTCTGCGCCAGCTGATCGCCCAGTCCTGGCACACCGATGAGATCCGCAAGCATCGTCCCAGCCCGGTTGACGAGGCCAAGTGGGGCTTTGCGGTCGTGGAAAACAGCCTGTGGGAAGGGGTGCCGAACTATCTGCGCGAGCTAAACGAGCAGCTGGAGGATAACCTCGGCTATAAGCTGCCGGTGGATTTTGTCCCGGTGCGCTTCACCTCCTGGATGGGCGGCGACCGCGACGGCAACCCGAACGTCACCGCAGAGATCACCCGCCACGTTCTGCTGCTGAGCCGCTGGAAAGCCACCGATCTGTTCCTGAAAGATATTCAGGTGCTCATCTCCGAGCTGTCGATGGTGGAGTGTACCGATGAGCTGAGCGAGCTGGTTGGCGAAGCCGGCGCCAGCGAGCCGTATCGCTACCTGTTGAAAGGCCTGCGCGGCCAGCTGATGGCGACCCAGGCTTGGCTGGAAGCGCGCCTGAAGGGCCAGCGCCTGCCGAAGCCAGCGGGCTTGATCAGCCAGAACGAACAGCTGTGGGAGCCGCTCTACGCCTGCTATAAATCACTCCAGGCCTGCGGCATGGGCATTATCGCCAACGGCGAACTGCTGGACACCCTGCGTCGCGTGAAGTGCTTTGGCGTGCCGCTGGTGCGTATCGACGTTCGCCAGGAGAGCACCCGCCACACCGAAGCGCTAGGCGAGCTGACCCGCTATCTCGGCATTGGCGATTACGAAAGCTGGTCCGAAGCCGACAAGCAGGCCTTCCTGATCCGCGAGCTGAACTCTAAGCGCCCTCTGCTGCCGCGCAGCTGGGAGCCAAGCAACGAAACCCGTGAAGTGCTCAACACCTGTAAAGCGATTGTTGATGCGCCGCAGGGCTCCGTTGCCGCCTACGTCATCTCGATGGCGAAAACCCCGTCCGACGTGCTGGCCGTGCACCTGCTGCTGAAAGAGGCCGGAATTACCTTTGCCCTGCCGGTTGCGCCACTGTTTGAAACCCTCGACGACCTGAACAACGCCAACGACGTGATGACCCAGCTGCTGAATATCGACTGGTATCGCGGCTTTATTCAGGGCAAGCAGATGGTGATGATCGGCTATTCCGACTCGGCGAAAGACGCAGGCGTGATGGCGGCCTCCTGGGCGCAGTACCAGGCACAGGATGCGTTAATCAAGACCTGTGAAAAAGCGGGCATTGAGCTGACGCTGTTCCACGGTCGCGGCGGCTCCATTGGCCGCGGCGGTGCCCCGGCCCATGCGGCGCTGCTCTCCCAGCCGCCGGGTAGCCTGAAAGGCGGCCTGCGCGTGACCGAGCAGGGGGAAATGATCCGCTTCAAGTACGGTCTGCCGGAAATCACCGTTAGCAGCCTGTCGCTTTACACCAGCGCCATTCTGGAAGCCAACCTGCTGCCGCCGCCGGAGCCGAAAGAGGAGTGGCGTCACATCATGGACGAGCTGTCGGATATCTCCTGTGAGATGTATCGCGGCTACGTACGTGAAAATGAAGATTTCGTCCCCTACTTCCGTTCCGCCACGCCGGAGCAGGAGCTGGGCAAATTGCCGCTCGGCTCGCGTCCGGCAAAACGTCGCCCTACCGGCGGCGTGGAGTCCCTGCGCGCCATCCCATGGATCTTCGCCTGGACGCAGAACCGCCTGATGCTGCCTGCCTGGTTAGGCGCGGGCGCGGCGCTGCAAAAGGTGATGCAAGAGGGTAAACAGAGCGATCTGGAGACCATGTGCCGTGACTGGCCGTTCTTCTCTACGCGTCTGGGAATGCTGGAGATGGTCTTCGCCAAAGCCGACCTCTGGCTGGCGGACTACTACGACCGCCGCCTGGTTAAACAGGAGCTGTGGCCGCTGGGCAGTGAGCTACGTCAGCTGCTGGAAGAGGACATCAAGGCGGTGCTGGCCATCGCCAACGACTCGCATCTGATGGCCGATTTGCCGTGGATCGCCGAGTCCATCCAGCTGCGTAACATCTACACCGATCCGCTCAACGTGCTGCAGGCCGAGCTGCTCCACCGCTCGCGTCAGGCGGAAGAGCAAGGTCAGGAGCCGGATCCACGCGTTGAGCAGGCCCTGATGGTCACCATCGCTGGCGTCGCGGCCGGTATGCGTAACACCGGTTAATCTTGTCCTTCTCCGCTTCCCCCGCAATCGGGCGGGGGAAGCGGCTATTTACGTTATCCCCCGCCTCGTTAAGGTTAACTTAAGCAACCCTGCTTAATCTTTGCGCGCTACTCCAGCGACTTTGATAAGGCACGTTTCTGTTATGCTCTCTACATCTTCCCCGGCCAAGGCTGCTTTTAGCTGGAAGGCCTTACTGTGGGCCTTGCTTTTCGTCTGTTACTTCTCTTCCGTCCTGCAGGTCGCCATTATTATCACCGGCTACAGCGGCTCCGTGGGCCTGCGCGACTCCCTGCTGTTTAGCTCCCTGTGGCTTATTCCGCTGCTGCTCTTTCCGCGACGGATCCGTACGACGGCAGCCATTATCGGCGTCATTCTGTGGCTCCCCTCGCTCGCCGCGCTGGGCTATTACGTTATTTACGGGCAGGAGTTCTCCCAGAGCGTTCTGTACGTCATGTTTGAGTCCAACACCAGCGAGGCCAGCGAATTTCTGAGCCAGTACTTCAGCCTGAAGCTGGTGCTGGTGGCGCTGGGCTATACGGCGGTGGCTATCTTCCTGTGGACGCGCCTGCGTCCGGTCACGGTGCCGACGCCGTGGCGCTGGCTGGTTTGCGTTGCCATCCTCTACGGGCTGATCGTTAACCCGATCGCGCATAAGGTGTTGATGCAGAAGAAGAGCGTTAAACGGGCGCTGATCAGCCTCTCAGGCCGCCTTGAGCCCGCCGCCCCGTGGCAGTTTGTCTCGGGCTACGTCGAGTATCGCCATCAGTTGGCGAGCCTGACCAAGCTGTTAAGCAGCAACAATGCTCTGCCGCCGCTGGCGAACCTGCAGGACAGCTCCGGCAGCGCGCCGCGCACGCTGGTGCTGGTAATAGGTGAGTCAACGCAGCGTAACCATATGAGCCTCTACGGCTACCCGCGTGAAACCACGCCGGAGCTAGATAAGATGCATAAAACCGACAAGAACCTGACCGTCTTCAACCACGTGGTGACGTCGCGCCCCTACACCATTGAGATTTTGCAGCAGGCGTTGACCTTTGCCGACGAGAAAAACCCGGATCTCTACCTGACCAAACCGTCGCTGATGAACCTGATGAAGCAGGCCGGATACAAGACGTTCTGGATCACCAACCAGCAGACCATGACCGAACGCAACACCATGCTGACGGTGTTCTCGCAGCAGACGGATAAGCAGTTCTATATGAACCAGCAGCGCACCCAGAGCGCCCGCGAGTACGACACCAACGTGCTGGAACCGTTTAAGAAGGTGCTGGCCGATCCTGCACCGAAGAAGTTCATTATCGTGCATCTGCTGGGTACGCATATCAAATACGCGTATCGCTACCCGGAACAGTGGAACACCTTTGATGGCAAAACCGAGGGCGCACCAGCAGGCTTAAGCCCGGAGCAGCTGGCATCGTATAATGCCTATGATAATGCTAACCATTTCAATGACCACGTGCTGGCTAGCCTGATTAACGACTATAAAGCCACCGATCCCAACGGCTTCCTGCTCTACTTCTCCGATCATGGGGAAGAGGTCTACGATACGCCGCCGCATAACATTCAAGGGCGCAATGAAGAGGCCCCGACGCGGCATATGTATACCATCCCGTTTATTCTGTGGACCTCGCCGTCATGGCAGGAGACGCACCCGCGCGACCTGGCTGCCGACGTTGACCGCAAGTACAGCAGCTCACAGCTGATCCATACCTGGTCCGATTTGGCAGGGCTGCGCTACGATGGCTTTGATCCCACCCGGTCAATCACCAGCCCGCAGTTTGTGCAGGCCACGCGCTGGATTGGTAACCCGTACAAGAAAAACGCCCTGCATGACTATGACGCCCTGCCGTTGGACGTCCAGCTCAGTAATTAAAAAGGCACACAACCAGTGGTTGAATAGAACTGTATTGTGCAATACACTGGATCCCGTAATGAGTGACGCATGGAAAATCGCCGATGCCATGCAGACCGCTGAAAAGCGGACCGATGAGGAGAACGCTGGACAAGGGATTTATTCGCATTAAGTTGTGGAGAGTCGTCCAGGGTGGCGTACCTTCATTCATTACATGCTATTTTTTCTTAATAGCTTTGATCTTGGCCTCGGTTGCGTGATACGCAGTTACCGGGGCCAAATCATTTTTAGAGACCTGCAAAATTGCCATGCCGTAATATGCCTGCCCTTTAATACTCGACAGCCTTTTGGAAGCATTCAACATCACGCTCTGCATGTTTCGGTCTTTATTGAGAGCAATCTCGCTGCACGTGCTAAACGATGCGCTAATTAGCTCTGCTACCTGTACCCAGTTCAGCCCGTCTCCAGCGCGCGATGCCAGTATATGCTGGATGTGACGCGGATAGATCGTGATACCCTGGCATGTCTGATGCGGCCATCCTTTTACCTTACAAATGACATTAAGCTGGTTGAATTGCTTTCTGGTTAGCAGATAGGTAAACAATGGACGATCCCACTTTTCCTGCCTGATTTTTTGCCCAGTACTGGCAATGCTATAGATCCAATGAGTGTAAAACCCGATCGCATCCTGCAAGGCGTCATCTCCCTTCGCCATAAGACTCTCCATCGAAAATGATGGGTATATCTTACTTTCTCGAGGGGTCTTTCTTTTAGATGCAGCGCAATAAGATGAAGAAGAAGGCATTCATAGAGGAGAGTTTCTTTTGTAGGCCCGTGCCAGCGTAGCGCCGCCGGGCAAAAAAATCCCCGCATAAGCGGGGATTTTCATATTTAGGGTTTAGCGCAGATCGAAGCGGTCAAGATTCATCACTTTCACCCAGGCGGCGACGAAGGTCTTCACAAACCTCTCGTGGCCGTCATTGCTGGCATACACTTCCGCCAGCGCACGCAGGATGGAGTTAGAGCCAAACACCAGGTCAGCACGCGTAGCGGTATATTTCACCTCGCCACTCAGGCGATCCCGCCCCGCAAACAGCTCAGCGCTATCATCAGTCGCCTTCCACTCGGTACGCATATCCAGCAGGTTAACAAAGAAGTCATTGCTGAGGACGCCTACGCGCTGGGTAAAGACGCCGTGCTGGCTGCCGTCGACGTTCGCGCCCAGCACGCGAAGGCCACCTACCAGCGCCGTCATTTCCGGTGCGGTCAGCGTCAGCTGCTGCGCTTTATCAATCAGCAGCGACTCGGTGGTCGAGGTATCCAGCTCGGTGCGGTAGTTACGGAAACCGTCGGCAATCGGCTTCATCAGCTCGAACATGTCGATATCGGTCTGATCCTGACGCGCATCCACGCGACCCGGTGCGAACGGCACCTCGATCGCCACGCCCGCCTCTTTCGCTGCCAGCTCAACGCCGACCACCCCGGCCAGAACGATAATATCCGCCAGCGACGCCTTGTTTGCCGTGCGCTGAATGCTCTCCAGCACCGGCAGGACGCGAGCCGCCGTTGCGTTGACCTCCCAGTCACGCTGCGGAGCCAGCGCTAAACGCGCTCCGTTTGCGCCGCCGCGCTTATCGCCACCGCGGAAGGTAGAGGCAGAAGCCCAGGCTACCGACACCAGCTCGCTTACCGAGAGGCCGGAGGCGGCAATCTCAGCCTTCAGGCTGGCAATATCGTCCTGAGACGGATTAAAGATCGCCTGTGGCAGCGGGTCCTGCCAGATCAGATCTTCTTTTGGCACTTCCGGGCCGATGTAGCGCGCTTTTGGCCCCATATCACGGTGCGTCAGCTTGTACCAGGCCCGGGCAAAGGCTTCGTTGAAAGCCTGCGGATCGTTCAGGAAGCGACGGGAGATCTTCTCGAACTCCGGATCGAAACGCAGCGTCAGGTCGGTCACCAGCATGGTGGGCTTACGCTTTTTCGCCGGATCGAAAGGATCGGGAATAATTTCCGGGGCATCAACCGCTTCAAACTGGATCGCGCCTGCCGGACTGCGGGTCTGCACCCACTCATATTTGAACAGGTTCTCAAAGAAGTAGTTGCTCCACTGAGTTGGCGTTTGCGTCCAGACCACTTCCAGCCCGGAGGTGATGGCATCCGCACCGCTGCCGCTGCCGTAGCTGCTGCTCCAGCCCAGACCCTGCGCTTCGATAGGCGCGGCTTCAGGATCGACATCAACGTGCGTCGCCGCCGCCGCGCCGTGGGTTTTGCCCAGCGTGTGGCCGCCTGCAATCAGCGCCACGGTCTCCTCGTCATTCATCCCCATGTTGCCGAAGGTGGCACGAATGGCGGCGGCGGCCGAGATGGGCTCACCGCTATGGTCCGGACCTTCCGGGTTAACGTAGATCAGACCCATCTCGGTTGCGCCCAGCGGTGCTTTTGCCAGCGCTTCAGGGTGGCGATGCTTCAGCCAGGTTTTTTCGTCGCCCCAGTTAACGTCCAGATCCGGCTCCCAAACGTCTTCACGTCCGGCACCAAAACCAAAGGTGCGGAAACCAGAGTTCTCCAGCGCCACGTTACCGGCCAGGATAAAGAGATCGGCCCAGGAGATTTTCTGACCGTACTTCTGCTTAACCGGCCACAGCAGACGACGCGCCTTGTCCAGGCTGACGTTATCGGGCCATGAGTTGAGAGGGGCAAAACGCTGCTGGCCGCGACCCGCACCGCCGCGACCGTCGATAGAGCGGTAGGTCCCCGCGCTGTGCCATGCCATACGGATGAAAAGACCGACGTAGCTGCCCCAGTCGGCAGGCCACCACGGCTGTGAATCGGTTAACAGCGCTTTGAGATCGCCTTTCAGCGCAGAGTAGTCGAGTTTGCTGAATTCGTTACGGTAGTCAAAATCGTCGCCCAGCGGATTAGAGCGGTTTGAGTGCTGGTTCAGGAGGTCAACGCGGAGCTGTTTCGGCCACCAGTCACGGCTGGTTGTCCCCGCTCCGGCGCTGCGGTCGGCACCGCCCTGGTGAAACGGACATTTGCCTGTGGAAAGTGTGTTATGGATATCGTCTGATGCACTCATCTATCTGCTCCCAATATGGTGTTACCGCTACGATATACACCACTCTTGATAAGAGATAGTTGAATTCATCCACAGATTTAATAGTTAAATCCGTCTGTTTTTATTAGTAATTAAGTGGCAGATATGGGTTTTGACAATGGCATTCATCACCCGAATCAATTGGACAATAAAAAACCGCCGAAGCGGTTTTTACAGCGCGGGACGTACGCCCAACGTGTGGCAGATAGCGTAGCTCATTTCAGCGCGGTTCAGGGTATAGAAGTGGAAATCTTTTACCCCTTCGCGGCTCAGGATCTTCACCATGTCCATAGCGATGCTTGCCCCCACCAGCTTGCGGGTTTCGGCATCGTCATCGAGGCCGTTAAACATCTGCGACATCCAGGCCGGAATACGCACGTTGGTCATGTCGGCAAACTTTTTCGCCTGTTTAAAGTTAGAGACCGGCAGAATGCCGGGAATAATCTCGACATCAATGCCAGTGGCCGCGCAGCGGTCACGAAAACGCAGATAGCTTTCGACGTCAAAAAAGAACTGGGTAATGGCCCGACTCGCACCGGCGTCGACTTTACGCTTCAGGTTCAGCAGATCCGCCTGGGCGCTTTTGGCCTCTGGATGCACTTCCGGATAGGCGGCCACAGAGATATCAAAATCGGCAACGTCTTTTAACAGCGCAACCAGATCGGCGGCGTACATCTCTGGTTTACCGCCATTGGGTGGCAGATCGCCGCGCAGAGCCACAATGTGGCGAATACCGTTGTTCCAGTAATCCTGGGCAATAGCGCGCAGTTCATTGCGGGATGCGTCGATACAGGTCAGATGCGGCACGGCTTCAAGGCCGGTACGATCTTTAATGCCCTTGATGATGCTGTGCGTGCGGTCGCGCTCGCCGGAGTTTGCGCCGTAGGTGACCGAGACAAACTTCGGTTTCAGGCTGCTTAAGCGATCGATGGAGTGCCAGAGGGTCTGTTCCATTTCACTAGTGCGCGGCGGGAAAAACTCAAAGGATACGTTAATCTGCCCCTGCACTTCTGCCAGGCTCTGATTCAGGGCTTCCCGCTGGTTGGCGTGAAAAAAGCTCATACCTTACCTCATCAATCGCATGTCTTGGTTGTTGTCGTGTGAACTTCTATACGTTTAGACGTCCAGATGCCAAAATGACGTAAAAGCTGGATAACGTCAACAGAAATATCGCGGTTATAGGTGAGGAATATTCAGGGAAGATGAAAAAAGTGCATGTCAAAGGTAGAAAGCCCTTCTCCTGGCAGAGAGGGGCTCAATATTCACTACAGCAGCTGCGCCAGGCGGTTGATGTCTGACTGAATAGCGCCTGCGGTAACGTCGCGCCCCGCGCCTGGGCCACGGATCACCAGCGGGTTATCGCGATACCAGCGGCTCTCAATGGCGAAGACGTTATCGCACGGCAGCAGTGCCGCCAGCGGGTGCTCGGGACGCACCGCCTCTACGCCAACGCGCGCTTTGCCGTTGGCGTCAAAGCGTGCCACGTAGCGCAGCACCAGGCCCATCTCACGCGCGGCTTCCAGACGCTGCACCATCTGCTCGTTCAGCACGTCGCCGTTTTCAAAGAAGTGATCCACCGATCCCTCTTCGCATCCGGCAGGCACCAGCGACTCAACGCGCACCTGATCCGGCTCGATGTCATACCCCGCCTCACGGGCCAGGATCACCAGCTTGCGCATGACGTCCTTACCGGCGAGATCCACACGCGGATCCGGCTCGGTCAGCCCCTGCTGCCAGGCCTGATCGACCAGGTCAGTAAAGGGCACGGTGCCATCAAACTGCAGGAACAGCCACGACAACGTTCCAGAGAAGATGCCGCTGATAGAGAGGATCGAGTCACCGCTGTCGATGAGATCGCGCACGGTATGATTCACCGGCAGGCCTGCGCCTACGGTGGCATTGTAGAGCCAGCGACGACCTGTTTTTTCGAAGGCATCGTGGATCTGGCGATACTTGTCGCTGGTGCTCGCGCCAGCTAGCTTGTTGGCGCTGATAACGTGAAAACCGTGGCTGGCAAAGTCGAGATACTGATCGGCCAGCTGCTCGCTGGCGGTGACGTCGAGCACCACCAGATCGTCATAGGGGTGCGCCCGCATCCACAGGAACAGGGAGTCCTCTTCATGCTCTACCGCTTCGTCATTAAAGAAGGCCAGCGCGCGGCTGGCGTCCAGCCCCTCATAGCTCAGCAGGCTGCGGCGGCTGTCCACTACCCCCGCCAGCACAAATTCAAAGCCGGTGCGGGCGGAAAGCGCGCTCTGCTCGCGGGCAAACAGCTCCAGCCAGCGCGAGCCGATGTTGCCTTTGCCGAACAGCACCAGGCCAATGCGCTTTTCGGCGCGGAACAGCGACTGGTGCAGGCCCTGGATTAGGCTTTCAGTGGGGCCCACGCGCAGCACCGCCACCAGGCTAATGCTGTCATCGGACTGCCAGATAAACTCTACCGGCTGGCCCTTCAGCTGCTGCCAGAAACGATGGCTATGGAGTGGGTTACGGCACACGCCCGCGCCAACCAGCGCCACCAGCGCTAGCCCCTGGCGCAAACGCAGCTCGCCCGGCAGCCCGGCTTCGTCGAGTAGCTTAAGGGCGCTGTCGACGACCTCAGAGGTGTAGCAGAGTTGAAGCAGGTTGCGGTCGGTATGCACGCCTACCGCCAGCGGACGCAGCTGGGCGCGCTTAAGGATCAGGTCGATCTCTTTATGCGCCAGCTTGAAGTCCTGGCTCGGCGGTACCTGAAACTCAATCAGGCAGACATCATCGTGGCTGGTGACGATGCGTGCGCCCGTCCCGGAAGCCAGCACGCGCTCGATGCGCGTAGAGCCCTGCTCCGGGTTATAGCTGCAGCGCAGCTGAAGATCGATATCGCTGCCGGAGACCGGCTGTAGCGTGCGGGCGTGCAGCACCGGCGCGGCCAGACGGGCCAGCTCGCTGGCTTCGTCGAGACGCAGCAGCGGCAGCAGGCAGGCATCTTTTACCTTACGCGGGTCGGCGCTGTAGACCCCGGCCACGTCGCTCCAGATGGTCACGCGAGAGACGCCACCCAGCGCGCCAATCTGCGTTGCCGAGTAGTCAGAGCCGTTACGGCCCAGCAGTACGGTCTCTCCCGCATCGTTGCGGCAGATAAAGCCGGTCACCACCAGCCGTTTGCCGGGGTGCTGCACCATCAGCTGTTGCAGCAGCGGATAGGAGAGGCCTTCGTTAACCTGCGGCTGAGCAGAGCGCTCGGCGCGTAAAAATTCCCGCGCGTCGAGCCAGGCGGCGTTCAGCCCCTGCAGATTAAGCACGGCGGACATCAAGCGCGCAGACCAGATCTCGCCGTGGCCGACCACCTCGGCATAGACCGCATCGGTAACGCCGCTGTCGAGCAGGCCCGCGAGACGCTCCAGATCGTGAATAAATTCGCTGATTAACCCATCGGCTGTCTCAGGGGGTAATAATCCACTGATAAGCTCGGACTGGTAGCGGCGCAGCGCCTGTTGAACCTGATGCGCAGAGAGCCTGTCGGTCTGGCTGAGCTTCAGCCAGCTGATCAACTGGTTGGTGGTGCTGCCGGCGGCCGAGACCACCATCATATCGCCAGGCTGCGAATACTCCGCCATGATACCGGCGACACGCAGGTAACACTTCACATCCGCCAGACTACTACCACCAAACTTATGCAGTTGACGACCCTTCGCCCCTGCCTGCGCAATCACACTCATGTTTACCCCTTGGCTGCGATCCGGAATGCATTTTCCAGATCGGCAATTAAATCTTCACCATCTTCAATACCGGTCGAGATGCGTAGCAGCGTCTCGGAGATGCCAGCAGCGGCGCGTGCTTCGGCGGCCATGCCCGCGTGCGTCATGGTCGCGGCATGGGAGATCAGACTCTCCACTCCACCCAGCGACTCCGCCAGCGTAAACAGCGACAGGCCGCTTAAGAAACGACGCAGGGTCTGCTCGTCGCCGTCCAGCTCAAAGCTCAGCATCGCCCCGAAGCCTTTCTGCTGGCGGGCGGCAATCTCGTGGCCCTGGTTTTCCGGCAGCGACGGGTGATAGAGCTTCTTCACCAGCGGCTGCGTCTTCAGGAACTCAACGATCGCCTGAGCGTTTCGCTGGGCCACTTCCATACGCGGCGACAGCGTACGCAGACCGCGCAGCAGCAGGTAGCTATCAAACGCGCTGCCCGTTACACCAATATTATTCGCCCACCATGCCAGTTCGGTGACGGTCGCTTCCTCTTTGGCAATCACCACGCCCGCAACCACGTCGGAGTGGCCGTTGAGGTACTTGGTGCAGGAGTGCAGCACCAGATCCGCCCCCAGCGCCAGCGGGTTTTGCAGCGCCGGGCTGAGGAAGGTGTTATCCACCACGCTCACCGCACCCGCTTCGCGTGCCAGCTGACAGATTTTCGCAATATCCACGACGCGCAACAATGGATTACTTGGACTTTCGATCAGCACCAGCTTCGGTTGTTCAGCCAGCGCCGCCTTTAAGGCCTGCTCATCGTTTTGATCGACAAAGAGAACGCGATAGCAGCCGCGCTTCGCCAGGCTATCAAACAGACGGTAGCTGCCGCCGTAGCAGTCGTGCGGGGCCACCAGCAGATCGCCAGGCTTCAGGTAAACCGTGGTCACCAGGTGGATAGCGGACATGCCGGTATTGGTCAGCACGGCCCCCGCTCCGCCTTCCAGCTCCGCCAGCGCACGCTGGACGACATCACGCGTTGGATTACCGCGGCGGGAGTAGTCATGCGCGCGCGGCTCGTTGAAATCGGTGAAGTTATAGGTGCTGGAGAGATGAATCGGCGGGACAACGCAGCCGTACTGCTCGTCATCATTCAATCCGCTACGCACTGCAATGGTGGCCTGTTTACGCGTCATGTGAAGGCTTCCTGGCTTAATGGATGAAAAATCAGGCCACAGAATAGCATTGTGACGATAGACGTCAATACATCTGGACATCTAAACTTCTTTGCGTATAGATTGAGCAAACTGAGAATAACCGTTAAAATTATCTGCATTAGCGCACATCCCCGGAGCCAATACTCCGTGTCACGGTGGCGTCTCTACGGTAAACTACGCGAGATTACGGCCCAGTCCCTGCGTTTAGTCGGGTTTTGGCCATTTATTAATGAGAAAGAGGATTAAGGTATCTCATGGCTGAATGGAGCGGCGAATATATCAGCCCCTACGCTGAGCACGGTAAGAAGAGTGAGCAAGTAAAAAAAATTACGGTTTCCATTCCTCTGAAGGTGTTAAAGATCCTCACCGATGAACGTACCCGTCGTCAGGTCAACAACCTGCGTCACGCCACAAACAGCGAGCTGCTGTGCGAAGCGTTCCTGCATGCGTTCACCGGCCAGCCTTTGCCGAACGATGAAGACCTGCGCAAAGAGCGCAGCGATGAAATCCCTGAAGAGGCGAAGATTATCATGCGCGAGCTGGGCATCGACCCGGACACATGGGAATACTAATAGAAAAGGGGCTTCGGCCCCTTTTTGCTGGTTGTCATACGCCGGGTGGCGGCTGACGCAAAATTCAGGCACAAAAAAACCGCCCGAAGGCGGTTTTTTCTAAGCAGCGGATTCTTACTTGCTGCCTGGGATGCTGAAGCGCTTGTTGAAGCGGTCAACACGGCCACCGGTAGCAACGTCACGCTGCTTGCCAGTGTAGAACGGGTGGCATGCGCCGCACACGTCCAGGTTCAGATCGTGACCCACGGTTGAATGGGTTTTGATCACGTTACCGCAAGAACAGGTTGCAGTAATCGCAGTGTAATTCGGGTGAATACCTTTTTTCATGGGAGAAACCTCAGTTAAGGCCGCATCGCTCTTCCAGCCCTAACGCCGGACACCATGCGAGATAATTAATTTAAGCTCTGGCGGCAGAATGCAACACCAAAGGCGGCGAATCATACAGAAATTAACCGCCATATGCAAACAGATCCGCATCTGCCTTCTCACAATGTGTATACTATCCCGCCAATTTCAAGTGCATGGATAAAAAAATGCCCGTTGCTCACGTTGCCCTACCCGTCCCGCTGCCCCGCACCTTTGACTATCTGCTGCCCGCCGATCTGTCTGCCCGTGCGGGCTGCCGCGTGCGCGTGCCGTTCGGCAAGCAGCAGCGGGTGGGCGTCGTGGTCTCGGTAAGCGACAGCAGCGAACTGCCTCTGGCCGAGCTAAAGAGCGTGGTGGAGGTACTGGACAGCGAGCCGGTGTTCTCTCCTTCGGTCTGGCGATTGCTGCTGTGGGCGGCGGAGTATTACCATCATCCGCTGGGCGACGTGCTGTTTCACGCCCTGCCCGTGCTGCTGCGCCAGGGGAAACCCGCCAGCGCCGCACCGCTCTGGTACTGGTTTGCGACAGAGCAGGGCCAGGCGGTGGATATCAACAGCCTGAAGCGCTCGCCAAAGCAGCAGCAGGCGCTCTCCGCCCTGCGCCAGGGAAAAATCTGGCGGCATCAGGTCGCGGATCTGGAATTTAACGATGCGGCACTACAGGCGCTGCGCAGCAAAGGCCTGTGCGAGCTTAACAGCGAAACGCCTGCGCCCCGCGACTGGCGCGAAGGCTATGCCGTCAGCGGCGAGCGTCTGCGCCTCAACACCGAGCAGGCGACGGCCGTGGGGGCCATTCACAGCGAGGCCAATACCTTCTCCGCCTGGCTGCTGGCGGGCGTGACCGGCTCCGGGAAGACCGAGGTCTACCTGAGCGTGCTGGAGAACATTCTTGCCCAGGGCAAGCAAGCGCTGGTGATGGTGCCGGAGATTGGCCTGACGCCGCAGACCATCGCCCGCTTCCGGGAGCGGTTTAACGCCCCGGTAGAGGTGCTGCACTCGGGCCTGAACGACAGCGAGCGCCTGAGCAGCTGGCTGAAAGCCAAAAACGGCGAGGCGGCGATTGTGATCGGTACCCGCTCGTCGCTGTTCACCCCGTTTAAAAACCTCGGCGTCATTGTGATCGACGAGGAGCATGACAGCTCCTATAAGCAGCAGGAGGGGTGGCGCTACCACGCTCGCGATCTGGCGGTCTACCGCGCCCACAGCGAGCAGATCCCGATTATCCTCGGCTCGGCCACGCCCGCGCTGGAGACCCTGCACAACGTTCGGCAGAAGAAGTATCGAATGCTGCGCCTCACCCGGCGGGCAGGTAACGCGCGCCCGGCTAACCAGCACGTCCTCGATCTTAAAGGCCAGCAGCTGCAGGCAGGTCTCTCCCCGGCATTAATCAGCCGGATGCGCCAGCACCTGCAGGCTAATAACCAGGTGATCCTGTTTCTCAACCGCCGCGGCTTCGCTCCGGCGCTGCTATGCCACGACTGCGGGTGGATCGCCGAGTGCCCGCGCTGCGATCACTACTACACCCTGCACCAGGCCCAGCACCAGCTGCGCTGCCACCACTGCGACAGCCAGCGCCCGGTGCCGCGCCAGTGCCCCTCCTGCGGATCCACGCATATGGTTCCGGTGGGATTGGGCACGGAGCAGCTTGAGCAGGCGCTCACCCCTCTCTTTCCCGGCGTGGCCATCTCGCGTATCGATCGCGACACCACCAGCCGCAAGGGGGCGCTGGAGCAGCATCTGGCGGAGGTGCATCGTGGTGGCGCTCGTATTCTGATCGGCACGCAGATGCTGGCGAAGGGGCATCACTTCCCGGACGTCACCCTGGTGGCGCTGCTCGACGTCGACGGGGCGCTGTTCTCGGCTGACTTCCGCGCCGCCGAGCGTTTCGCCCAGCTCTATACCCAGGTCTCCGGCCGTGCCGGACGCGCAGGCAAACAGGGCGAGGTAATTTTACAGACCCATCACCCTGAACATCCGCTGCTGCAAACGCTGCTCTATAAAGGCTATGACGCCTTTGCTGAGCAGGCGCTGGCGGAGCGGCAGACACTCCAGCTGCCGCCGTGGACCAGCCACGTCATCATCCGCGCGGAAGATCATAATAACCAGCAGGCCCCACTCTTTTTACAGCAGCTGCGCAATCTGCTGCAGGCCAGCCCGCTGGTGGATAGCCAACTTTGGCTGCTCGGCCCGGTGCCGGCGCTCGCGCCAAAGCGCGGCGGTCGCTACCGCTGGCAACTGCTGCTTCAGCACCCCTCGCGTATTCGCCTGCAGCATATCGTCAGCGGCGCACTGGCGCTGATTAATACCCTGCCGGAGGCGCGCAAGGTGAAGTGGGTGCTGGACGTGGATCCGATTGAGGGTTAGCGAGGCCAGGGATGCGAGTCGGATCGAAAAATTCAACCTTCATCACAATTTTCCTGAAAATACTGTAACCGTACTGATAAACGATCTGCTAAAAATGTGGGTAATGTCGCACATAAGGGATGCGTCTGCGCTTATGCCAGACATGCGAGGAGAAAGAGTGAAGGTGAAGAAAGAGGTTGCTGCGGCGACCATGAAAGATGTGGCCCAGAAAGCGAAGGTCTCTACGGCAACGGTGTCCCGGGCGTTGATGAACCCGGATAAAGTCTCCCAGGCGACCCGCAACCGCGTTGAGCAGGCGGCGCTGGAGGTGGGCTATTTGCCACAGGCGATGGGCCGCAACATTAAACGCAACGAATCGCGCACGCTGCTGGTTATCGTGCCGGACATCTGCGATCCCTTTTTCAGCGAAATCATTCGCGGTATTGAAGTGACCGCGGCCGAGCAGGGCTATCTGGTGCTGATCGGCGACTGCGCCCACCAGAACCAGCAGGAGAAGACGTTTATCGATCTGATCATCACCAAGCAGATTGACGGCATGCTGCTCCTCGGCTCGCGCCTGCCCTTTGACGCCAGCATCGAGGAGCAGCGTAACCTGCCGCCGATGGTGATGGCCAACGAGTTCGCGCCGGAGCTGGAACTGCCCACGGTGCATATCGATAACCTGACGGCGGCCTTTAATGCGGTTAACTACCTGCTGGAGGAGGGACATCAGCGGATTGGCTGTATTGCCGGGCCGGAGGAGATGCCGCTGTGCCACTACCGCCTGCAGGGCTACGTCCAGGCGCTGCGCCGTTCCGGCATCACCGTTGACCCGCACTATATCGCCCGAGGCAACTTCACCTACGAGGCGGGGAGCAGTGCCATGGAGCAGCTGCTGGCGCTGCCGAAGCCGCCTACGGCAGTATTCTGCCACAGCGACGTCATGGCCCTCGGCGCGCTCTCCTGTGCGAAACGCAAAGGTCTGAAAATACCTCAGGATCTGTCTATTATTGGTTTCGATAATATTTCACTGGCCCAATTCTGCGATCCGCCGCTGACCACGGTCGCCCAGCCGCGCTTTGAGATTGGCCGTGAGGCGATGCTATTGCTGTTGGATCAGCTACATGGCCAGGTCGTGAGCAGCGGATCGCGCCTGCTGGATTGTGAATTGATCGTCCGCGGGTCGACACAGGCGCTTACGTAACTGCGTCTGCTTTCAGACTTCCGCGTCTGGTCAAAGCCCCGTCGCTTAAGTAACATGACGGACCAATAAACGAATGAATACAGCGAAACGATAGTGGCCCAACGAGATTATGTACGCCGCAGCCAATCGGCTCCTTCGCGGCGAAAAACGAGCACCTCAAGGAAGAAGCAACGTACTACGCCTGCTGTCTCGCCTGCTATGGTGGCGATTGCAGCCGCCGTGCTGGTGGCCTTTCTCGGTGGCCTTTACTTTATTACCCATCACAAAAAAGAGGAGTCCGAGACCCTGCAGAGTCAGAAGGTCACGGGCAACGGGCTACCGCCGAAGCCGGAAGAGCGCTGGCGTTATATTAAAGAGCTGGAGAGCCGTCAGCCGGGCGTACGTGCGCCAACCGAACCGTCAGCGGGCGGTGAGGTGATGAACCCGGATCAGCTGACCAACGAGCAGCGTCAGCTGTTAGAGCAGATGCAGGCCGACATGCGCCAGCAGCCTACCCAGCTTAACGAAGTGCCGTGGAACGAGCAGACGCCTGCTCAGCGCCAGCAAACCCTGCAGCGCCAGCGTCAGGTGCAGCAGTTCCAACAGCAGCAAACTCAGCAGCAGACCCAGCAGCAATGGGCCGCCGCTGCGCCAAAAACCCAGCCGCGTTTGACGGAGCAGCCGCAGACCCGCACGGTGCAGAGTGCGCAGGCACCGCGCCAGACGCAGCAGCCGAAGCCCGCAGCAAACAGCCAGCCTTATCAGGATCTGCTGCAAACCCCGGCGCACACCGCTGCCGCCGCGCCGAAAACGCAGCAGGCTGCCCCGGTCACGCGTGAGCCGGAAGCGGCGAAGCCTGCCGCTGAGAAAAAAGATGAGCGTCGCTGGATGGTGCAGTGCGGTTCGTTTAAAGGCGCAGAGCAGGCGGAGACCGTCCGTGCTCAGCTGGCGTTCGAAGGCTTTGACTCACGCATCACCACCAACAACGGCTGGAATCGCGTGGTGATTGGCCCGGTCAAAGGCAAAGATAACGTCGATGGCACCATCAATCGCCTGAAGCTGGCCGGTCACGCAAACTGCATTCGTCTCGCCTCCGGGGGTTGAAACCCCCAAAATCCCCCCCATCTATAATTGCATTCTGCCCCGTACACCGTGCGGGGCGACTCATCTGATTGCAACAAAGGGGTCTGCTCGTGACAACAATTGTAAGTGTTCGCCGTAACGGCCAGGTCGTGATTGCCGGTGATGGCCAGGCCACGCTGGGCAATACCGTAATGAAAGGCAACGTCAAAAAAGTGCGTCGCCTGTATAACGACAAAGTGATCGCCGGTTTTGCAGGCGGTACCGCAGATGCCTTCACGCTGTTCGAACTGTTTGAGCGCAAGCTGGAGATGCACCAGGGCCACCTGGTAAAAGCTGCCGTTGAGCTGGCAAAAGACTGGCGTACCGATCGTATGCTGCGCAAGCTCGAAGCGCTGCTGGCGGTGGCGGATGAAAACGCCTCGCTGATTATCACCGGTAACGGCGACGTTGTGCAGCCTGAAAACGACCTGATTGCTATCGGCTCCGGCGGCCCGTACGCCCAGGCCGCCGCCCGCGCCATGTTAGAAAACACCGACATGAACGCGCGCGACATTGCGGTAAAGGCGTTGGATATTGCAGGTGATATCTGCATTTATACCAACCACTTCCACACCATCGAAGAATTAAACTCTAAAGCGTAAGGATCTCCCATGTCTGAAATGACCCCACGCGAAATTGTCAGCGAACTGAACAAACACATTATCGGTCAGGACAATGCCAAGCGCTCTGTTGCCATTGCCCTGCGTAACCGCTGGCGTCGTATGCAGCTCGACGAAGAGCTGCGCCACGAAGTGACGCCGAAAAACATTCTGATGATCGGTCCAACCGGCGTCGGTAAAACCGAAATCGCCCGCCGCCTGGCGAAGCTGGCCAATGCGCCTTTCATCAAGGTAGAAGCGACTAAATTCACCGAAGTTGGCTATGTCGGTAAAGAAGTGGACTCAATTATCCGCGATCTGACCGATGCCGCCGTGAAAATGGTGCGTATGCAGTCGATCGAGAAGAACCGCTACCGTGCGGAAGAGATGGCGGAAGAGCGCATTCTCGACGTGCTGATCCCCCCGGCGAAAGATAACTGGGGCCAGGCTGAACAGTCTCAGGAGCCTTCTGCTGCCCGTCAGGCGTTCCGCAAAAAACTGCGTGAAGACCAGCTGGATGACAAAGAGGTAGAGATTAACCTCGCCGCCGCGCCGATGGGCGTGGAGATCATGGCACCGCCGGGCATGGAAGAGATGACCAGCCAGCTGCAGTCGATGTTCCAGAACCTGGGCGGCCAGAAGCAGAAGCCGCGCAAGATTAAGATCAAAGACGCCATGAAGCTGCTGATTGAAGAGGAAGCGGCCAAGCTGGTGAACCCGGAAGAGCTGAAGCAGGATGCCATCGACGCCGTTGAGCAGCACGGTATCGTGTTTATCGATGAGATCGATAAAATCTGTAAGCGCGGTGAATCCTCCGGCCCGGACGTCTCCCGTGAAGGCGTCCAGCGTGACCTGCTGCCGCTGGTAGAAGGCTGCACCGTCTCCACCAAGCACGGCATGGTGAAAACCGACCACATCCTGTTCATCGCCTCCGGCGCGTTCCAGGTGGCGAAGCCGTCGGATCTGATCCCTGAGCTGCAGGGCCGTCTGCCGATCCGCGTTGAGCTGCAGGCGCTGACCACCGAAGACTTTGAGCGCATCCTGACCGAGCCAAACGCCTCTGTTACCGTACAGTACAAAGCGCTGATGGCTACCGAGGGCGTCAACATCGACTTTACCGACGACGGTATCAAGCGCATTGCCCAGGCCGCATGGCAGGTGAACGAGACCACCGAAAACATCGGTGCGCGTCGTCTTCATACGGTTCTGGAGCGTCTGATGGAGGATATCTCCTACGACGCCAGCGATCTGAACGGTGAATCGATCACAATCGATGCCGCTTATGTGAGCAAGCACCTGGATGAGCTAGTAGCAGATGAAGATTTGAGCCGTTTTATCTTATAATCGCGCTCAGCACGTTTTCATTACTGTTAATGGGGCTATATAGCCCCATTTTTATTGGCTGGATCCTATGACTGAATATACCCTGACGCGTACCCAGGCCTGGCTGGAAAGCCTGCGTCCGAAGACCCTTCCCCTTGCGTTTGCCGCGATTGTGGTGGGCACTGCGCTCGCCTGGTGGCAGGGCCATTTTGACCTGCGGGTGGCGGTGCTGGCGCTCATCACCGCCGGGCTGCTGCAGATCCTCTCGAATCTGGCTAACGACTACGGCGACGCGGTAAAGGGCAGCGACAAGCCGGATCGTATCGGGCCGCTGCGGGGGATGCAGAAAGGGGCTATCAGCCTGGCACAGATGAAACGTGCCCTGCTGGTTACCGTCGCGCTCAGCTGCCTCTCTGGCCTGACGCTGGTTCTGGTGGCGTATCAGACGGTAGCGGATTTTATCGGCTTCCTGGTGCTGGGCGGGCTGTCAATCATCGCCGCAATTACCTACACCATTGGCCGCCGCCCGTATGGCTATCTCGGCCTGGGGGATATCTCGGTACTGCTCTTCTTTGGCTGGCTCAGCGTGATGGGCAGCGGCTATCTTCAGGCGCATACCCTGATCCCGGCGATGTTCTTACCGGCGACCGCCTGCGGCCTGCTGGCGACGGCGGTGCTTAACGTCAATAACCTGCGGGATATCGACAGCGATCGCGCTAACGGTAAAAACACGCTGGTGGTGCGTCTGGGGCCGCTGAACGCCCGCCGCTATCACGCCTGTCTGCTGCTGGGGGCGCTGCTCTGCTTCGGTGTGTTCAACCTGCTCTCGCTGCACAGTCCGTGGGGCTGGCTGTTCATTCTTGCTGCGCCGCTGCTGGTGCGCCAGGCGCGCTATGTACTGCGCGAGCGCGACCCTGCCGCGATGCCGCCCATGCTCGAACGCACCGTCAAAGGCGCACTGCTGACTAACCTACTGTTTGTGGTCGGCCTTGTGCTAAGTAAGGTGTGTTAAGTAAGGCGCTGCTTTACCTGACAAATATCAATTAACAATTGATGATTTTGCCAACAATGCACTATGCGCGATATACTGTGAGTTCTCGCAGCAACTAAACGTAAATCCTATGAAATACGATACTTCCGAGCTTTGTGACATCTACCAAGAAGATGTCAACGTCGTGGAACCGCTGTTCTCCAACTTTGGTGGGCGGTCGTCGTTTGGCGGACAAATCATCACGGTGAAATGTTTCGAGGATAACGGGTTGCTTTACGATCTGCTCGAACAGAATGGCCGTGGTCGCGTTTTGCTGATTGACGGCGGGGGTTCCGTTCGTCGCGCACTGATTGATGCCGAGCTGGCACGCCTTGCTGCCCAGAACGAATGGGAAGGCCTGGTGGTCTACGGCGCGGTGCGCCAGGTGGACGATCTTGAAGAGTTGGACATCGGTATCCAGGCGATTGCCGCGATCCCGGTGGGTGCCGCAGGTGATGGCATAGGTGAAAGCGATATCCGCGTGAACTTTGGCGGCGTCACCTTCTTCTCCGGCGACCATCTCTATGCCGATAACACCGGCATTATCCTCTCCGAAGATCCGCTCGATATCGAGTAATAAAAAGCCGGGTGGCGCTTCGCTTACCCGGCCTACTTAAGATTGATCATTACGCGAAAGATTTCGTGGTGTAGCAAGGCGGCAAACGAAGGCATCCCCAGGAGCGTAGTAAACTACGTGACTGGGGTGGCAGAGTGCAGCCAACACCGCTACGGCGCGAAAGATAAAGCGTAATTAGACCTCTTCCATGCGACCGAGGAGAGCTTGTAAGCGATCCTGCCAGCCGTTCTGCTGTTCGCGCAGCTGATGATTTTCACGCTCCAGCTCTTCGCGGTGGTGGTGCGCATTCTGCACTTCCTGCGACAGGCCGTTGTTTTTCTCTTTCAGCTCTTCGATTTCCATCTGCAGTAACGTGATGGTGTCAATCGCCTGCTGTACTTTTGCTTCCAGTTTCTCAAACACTTCTAATGACATGGTCATACCTCTCCTGAATTGCAAGGCGACGCTTGAATATAAACGCGCACAACATAGCCTCGATTGTATGAAGCCCCGTCGCCCCTGTCCAGCGCCAGGGCACGTAGTTTGCGGTTTGCAACACTTTTCATCCTTCGCCTGGTTTACACCGCTCGGCTTCTCATGATTTGTTAATCGATTCGTTAATGAAATGATTCAGCGCACAATTACTCCTTACAATAAATATGTGCTCTATAGCGCGAAAACGCTCATTTTATTGACGCAGCACACACATTTTAAGTTCGATATTTCTCGTTTTTGTTCGTTAACGATAAATTAACACTATGTCTACAGACATCATGGTTGTCTTTGCTTGCCATGCTAACAATAACCATTACACACACTTTAGGATCCGATTATGAGTCAAACATCGACCTTAAAAGGCCAGTGCATCGCCGAGTTCCTCGGTACCGGGTTGTTGATTTTCTTCGGGGTTGGCTGTGTTGCGGCGCTAAAGGTGGCGGGTGCCTCCTTTGGCCAGTGGGAGATCAGTATCATCTGGGGTCTGGGCGTGGCGATGGCCATCTACCTGACCGCCGGGGTCTCCGGTGCGCATCTCAATCCGGCGGTGACCATTGCGCTGTGGCTGTTCGCCTGCTTTGACGGGCGCAAAGTCGCGCCGTTCATCGCCTCGCAGTTTGCAGGCGCTTTTTGTGCTGCCGCACTGGTCTACGGCCTCTACTACAACCTGTTTTACGATTTTGAACAGACGCACCACATGGTCCGCGGCAGCGTCGAGAGCTTGGATCTGGCCGGAATATTTTCAACCTATCCGAACCCACACATCAATTTTGTGCAGGCCTTCGCGGTTGAAATGGTGATTACCGCTATTCTCATGGGCGTGATCATGGCACTTGGCGACGATGGCAACGGTATTCCTCGTGGCCCGCTGGCTCCGCTGCTGATTGGCCTGCTGATTGCGGTGATTGGTGCCTCTATGGGGCCGTTGACCGGCTTTGCGATGAACCCGGCGCGCGATATCGGGCCAAAAGCCTTCGCCTGGCTTGCAGGCTGGGGCAACGTTGCCTTTACCGGCGGCAAAGATATTCCCTACTTCCTGGTCCCGCTGTTCGGGCCGGTAGCAGGTGCAGCGCTCGGCGCGTTTGGTTATCGTAAGCTGATTGGCCGCCATCTGCCCTGCGACACCTGCGAGGAAGAAGTGAAAGAGCCAGCTACCACTGCCGCACAACACAAAGCGTCGCTGTAATGTGACTACGGGAAAAAAAGATGACTGAGAAAAAATATATCGTTGCGCTGGACCAGGGTACAACCAGCTCTCGCGCCGTGGTAATGGATCACGACGCCAATATCATCAGCGTGTCACAGCGCGAATTCGAACAAATTTACCCTAAGCCAGGCTGGGTTGAGCACGATCCGATGGAGATCTGGGCCAGCCAAAGCTCAACGCTGGTGGAAGTGCTGGCGAAAGCCGACATCAGCTCCGATCAAATTGCCGCTATCGGCATCACCAACCAGCGTGAAACCGTGGTGATCTGGGATAAAGAGACCGGTAAGCCTATCCACAACGCCATCGTCTGGCAGTGCCGTCGCACCGCCGACATCTGCGAGCATCTGAAGCGTGACGGCCTGGAAGACTATATCCGCGCTACCACTGGCCTGGTGATCGACCCCTACTTCTCCGGCACCAAGGTGAAGTGGATCCTTGACCACGTTGACGGCTCCCGTGAACGCGCTAAGCGCGGCGAGTTGCTGTTCGGCACCGTCGACAGCTGGCTGATCTGGAAGATGACTCAAGGGCGCGTCCACGTTACCGACTACACCAATGCCTCCCGAACCATGCTGTTTAACATCCACACCCTGGAGTGGGATGACAAGATGCTGGAGGTGCTGGACATTCCCCGCGCCATGCTGCCAGAGGTGCGTAAATCCTCCGAGGTGTACGGTCAGACCAACATCGGCGGCAAGGGCGGCACGCGTATTCCTATCGCCGGGATCGCCGGTGACCAGCAGGCGGCGCTCTTTGGTCAGCTCTGCGTTAAGCAGGGGATGGCGAAGAACACCTACGGCACCGGCTGCTTTATGCTGATGAACACCGGCGAGAAGGCGGTAGCCTCCGAGCACGGCCTGCTGACCACTATCGCCTGCGGCCCGCGTGGCGAGGTGAACTACGCCCTGGAGGGCGCGGTATTTATGGCGGGGGCCTCCATTCAGTGGCTGCGCGACGAGATGAAGCTGATCAGCGACTCGTTTGACTCGGAATACTTTGCCACCAAGGTAAAAGATACCAACGGCGTGTACGTGGTGCCGGCCTTCACCGGCCTCGGCGCGCCCTACTGGGATCCCTATGCCCGCGGTGCAATCTTCGGCCTGACCCGTGGCGTTAACTCGAACCACATCATCCGTGCAACGCTGGAGTCCATTGCCTACCAGACCCGCGACGTGCTGGAGGCCATGCAGGCCGACTCCGGCATTCGCCTGCACGCCCTGCGCGTGGACGGCGGCGCGGTAGCCAATAACTTCCTGATGCAGTTCCAGTCCGATATTCTCGGCACCCGTGTTGAGCGTCCGGAAGTTCGCGAAGTCACGGCCCTGGGCGCAGCCTACCTGGCAGGCCTGGCGGTCGGCTTCTGGCAGAACCTCGACGAGCTGCAGGAGAAAGCGGTTATTGAGCGCGAGTTCCGTCCGGGCATCGAAACCACCGAGCGTAACTACCGCTACAGCGGCTGGAAAAAAGCCGTGAAACGCGCCATGGCGTGGGAAGAACACGACGAGTAATCCTCACCCCGCTCCCCTCTCCGCCCGGAGAGGGGGCATCCCTCTCCTCTCTCTGTGTTAAACTTTGCACAATTTCTTTAATGACGTTCTTTAATGACGAGTGTGCAATGAAACGAGAGCTTGCGATTGAATTTTCCCGCGTGACGGAAGCGGCCGCGCTGGCCGGTTATAAATGGCTGGGCCGGGGCGATAAAAACGTTGCCGACGGCGCGGCGGTTAACGCCATGCGCATTGTGCTCAATCAGGTCAACATTGACGGGACCATCGTGATTGGCGAGGGTGAGATCGATGAAGCGCCGATGCTTTATATCGGCGAGCGCGTCGGTACCGGTCAGGGCGACGCGGTGGATATTGCTGTCGATCCTATCGAAGGCACCCGCATGACGGCGATGGGCCAGGCCAATGCGCTGGCGGTGCTGGCCGTAGGCGACAAGGGTAGCTTCCTGAACGCGCCGGATATGTATATGGAGAAGCTGATCGTGGGCCCTGGCGCAAAGGGCGCTATCGATCTTAACCTCCCTCTGGAAGAGAACCTGCGTAACGTAGCCGCCGCGCTCGGTAAGCCCCTCGACGAGCTGACCGTGACGATCCTGGCGAAACCGCGCCACGATGCAGTCATCGCCCAGATGCAGCAGCTCGGCGTGCGCGTATTTGCCATTCCCGATGGCGATGTGGCCGCTTCGATTTTGACCTGCATGCCAGACAGCGAAGTGGACGTGCTCTACGGCATCGGCGGTGCGCCAGAGGGCGTGGTCTCTGCCGCCGCGATCCGCGCGCTGGACGGTGATATGCAGGGCCGTCTGCTGGCACGTCATCACGTGAAGGGCGACAGCGAAGAGAACCGTCGCATCGGCGAGCAGGAGCTGGCGCGCTGTAAAGAGATGGGTATTGAGGCTGACAGCGTGCTGCAGCTGGACGACATGGCCCGCAACGATAACGTAATTTTTTCTGCCACCGGTATCACCAAGGGCGATCTGCTCGACGGCATTACCCGCAAGGGCAATATGGCCACCACCGAAACCCTGCTGATCCGCGGTAAATCCCGCACTATCCGCCGGATCCAGTCCATTCACTACCTTGACCGCAAAGATACGGACGTACAGCGCCACATTCTCTAAGGTCATTTGATCAATCGAGCTTTCCGGCCCGCTCGGGCTGGAAAAGTTCGCTTTAAGCGACGAAGATAAGGTTATACAGAACAGGAGACGATCATGGCGGATTGGGTTACAGGAAAAGTTACGAAGGTTGAATTCTGGACCGACGCGCTCTTTAGTCTCACCGTTCATGCTCCCATTCACCCCTTCAAAGCGGGCCAGTTTGCCAAGCTGGGTCTGGAGATTGACGGCGAGCGCGTGCAGCGCGCCTACTCCTACGTTAACGCCCCCAGCGATCCGAATCTGGAGTTTTACCTGGTCACCGTACCGGACGGCAAGCTTAGTCCCCGTCTTGCGGCGCTGAAGCCGGGCGATGAGGTGCTGATCGTGAGCGAGGCGGCCGGATTCTTTGTGCTGGAAGAGATCCCCGAGTGTGAAACGCTGTGGATGCTGGCAACCGGGACGGCCATCGGCCCCTATCTGTCGATTTTGCAGGAAGGAAAAGACCTGGAGCGCTTTAAAAACCTGGTGCTGGTCCATGCCGCGCGCTACGCCGAGGATCTCAGCTATCTGCCGCTGATGCTGGAACTGCAAAAGCGCTACGAGGGTAAACTGCGGATCCAGACGGTCGTCAGTCGCGAAACGGTAGCCGGTTCGCTGCATGGTCGCGTACCGGCGTTGATTGAGAGCGGGGAGCTAGAGCGCGCCGTGGGGCTGACAATGCGCGCTGAAGATAGCCATGTGATGCTGTGTGGCAATCCGCAGATGGTACGTGATACTCAGCAGCTGCTGAAAGAGACCCGGCAGATGGCCAAACACCTGCGCCGTCGTCCGGGCCATATGACCGCTGAGCACTACTGGTAACAAAGGGAACGGGCAGACGTTAACGGAACTTAACGTCCAGCGTCGCCTTACCAAACTTGTTTTCGCCCGGCGTGCCAAGAAACGCGCCGAGATCCACCAGCAGCATGACCATGATCAGCGTCGGGATAAAACGCCCCACCGCCCATGTCCAGACGCCGCCTAGCACATCCCAACGCCCGGCCAGCAGCATCCACGCCAGCACCAGCAGCAAGGCCCAGTAGCCGGACTTACCGCGATCGTGCAGCCGTTTTACCACCACGCAGGTGGTGGGCCAGAGCAGGCTGACCAGCGCAAAGGCTGCCAGCTGCAAATCCACTAGTCCGCTTCCCGCCAGCGAAAAGAGTGCCACCATCGACAGCGCCCAGAGCGCTATCCAGATCCAGAAGTCACGACGTCCAATACGTCCTTTAAATGAGAATAACCACTGCTGTATGGTCATGTAAGGTTCCTTATAATCGTAGTGCTGCGTAGTTTACCTTAGTCGGGTCAGCTTTTGACAAGCCAGACGGTTATCGTTTTAATCGGGATAGCTAAACAGAGGGAGAGATCATGAAAAGATGGAGCGTATTGCTGGCCTGGCTGGCGTTTTGCCTGCCTGCACTGGCGGTAGAGGTTCCCCAGGCGGCCACGGCCCCCTATCTGCTGGCGGGTGCGCCAACCTTCGATCAATCTATTAGTCAGTTCAGGGAGAAGTTCAACGCCGATAACCCTGGGCTGGCGCTCAACGAGTTTCGCGCCATTGAATCGCGCAACGATCGGGCGAACCTGACGCGGGCCGCCAGCAAAATCAATGAGTCGCTCTACGCCTCTACGGCCCTTGAGCGCGGCACGCTGAAGATCAAGTCGATGCAAATCACCTGGCTGCCCGTTCAGGGGCCGGAGCAGAAGGCGTCAAAAGCCAAAGCGCAGGAGTATATGGCGGCGGTATTACGCGCCTTTTCACCACAGCTGAGCAAAGCCAACAGCCTGCAAAAGCTGCAGAAGCTGCTGAACAGAGGCAAAGGCAAAGCCTGGTATGCCGAGACCGAGGGCGCGTTGCGCTATGTTGCAGCAGATAACGGTGAAAAAGGGCTGACCTTCGCTGTTGAACCGATTAAGCTGACGCTATCTGATAGTGCTGAAGGTAACAATAAATGATAAAAAGCAAAGCCTTTGCAGGGATGAATCTCTATACTGTTTGACAACCATGCTGCCTGTAAACGGCAGCCATATTCCTTGATTCGCTGACAAAGCGTGGAGAATAAAAATGCGACATCCTTTAGTGATGGGTAACTGGAAACTGAACGGCAGCCGCCACATGGTAAACGAGCTGGTAGCTAACCTGCGTAAAGAACTGGCTGGCGTTACTGGCTGCGGCGTAGCAATCGCACCGCCGGCAATGTATCTGGATCTGGCGAAACAGGCCGCAGCGGGCAGCCACATTATCCTCGGCGCGCAGAACGTTGACGTGAACCTCTCCGGTGCCTTCACCGGTGAAACCTCCGCTGAGATGCTGAAAGACGTTGGCGCACAGTACATCATTATCGGTCACTCTGAGCGTCGCACCTACCACGCAGAGTCTGACGAGCTGATTGCGAAAAAATTCGCCGTGCTGAAAGAGCAGGGCCTGATCCCGGTTCTGTGCATCGGTGAAACCGAAGAAGAGAACGAAGCGGGTAAAACCGAAGAAGTGTGCGCCCGTCAGATCGACGCCGTGCTGAAAACCCAGGGCGCAGCCGCGTTCGAAGGCGTAGTCATTGCCTACGAACCGGTATGGGCTATCGGTACCGGCAAATCAGCGACCCCGGCGCAGGCGCAGGCGGTACATAAGTTTATCCGTGACCACATTGCGAAAGCTGACGCGAAAGTGGCTGAGCAGGTCATCATTCAGTACGGCGGCTCGGTTAACGCCTCTAACGCAGCTGAACTGTTCACCCAGCCGGATATCGACGGCGCGCTGGTTGGCGGTGCTTCCCTGAAAGCTGACGCGTTCGCAGTGATTGTGAAAGCAGCGGAAGCGGCTAAGCAGGCGTAATTGATATTGTAACGGCGGGTGGCGCTACGCTAACCCGCCCTACGGTAATGCAGGCCCGGTAAGCGTAAGCGCCACCGGGCTTTTTTACAGCTGTCCCAATACCTGATACCACAGATAGTCCAGCGGCAGCAGCACCAGATACGTCGCGACCGCCAGCGCCAGACAGAGCAGCATCCCCGCCCGCGCAGGCACCTTGCCTAACGCCATCGCCACCACGATCGGTGAAGCCTGGTACGGTAGCAGCGGCGTCGAGTAACCCAGCACCTGAATCATAATCGTCGACAGCAGCGGGAAACCAGTGGCATCAGAAAAGCTTTGCGCCAGGCTGGTATAGAGCGCCGGAACGCCGTTGGCGGTCATGATAAAGTTAAGCGCGGTGGTAATGCCGGTCAGGGCCGCAAAGCTGGTGAACGGGTTTTGTGGATCCAGCGGCATAACGTGCAGCAACGCATCCCCTACTGCGCGGCCAATACCGGTTTGCGTCACTGTGATCGCCAGGCCCAGAATTCCCGCCACGTAGATGCAGGTGCGGATGTTCACCCCGGTAGCGAACTCCTCGCCGTTAATAAAACCGATACGCGGCAGCAGCGTAACGCAGGCCGCCGCCAGACCGGTCCAGGCCGGGCCAATACCGTGCCAGCTCTCCGTCACCCACAGAATGAGTACCACCGCCAGCATCCAGGCGAGCCGCTTCTCGTCCCGGCTCATCGGCGTAGCAGGTTCAAGATCGCGCAGCGCATGGGGCTTGCCGGGAAAGAGCCAGCAGATAAGCGCAATCAGGATCAGCCCCTTTAAAATACCCAGCACCGGCGTGTGCAGCAGCAGATAGGGAACATAGTTGAGATGGATACCAAACGCCCCTTCTGCCGCGCCGCTCATCACCAGATTCGGCACGTTAGCGGGCAGAATGGTGGCGGAAAGCTGGAAAGTGCCAAAGCCCACCGCCAGCGCCAGGCCAAACCATGCCCGCGATCCCTCGTGGATCCCGGCTCGCGCCGCCATTGCGGCAACGATGGGCATCAACAAGGCGATGCGTCCCATGTTAGACGGCATGACAAACGCCAGGGCGTAGCTCAACAGCACCACGCTGCCCACCATCAATAGCCACGAATCGGTCAGCCTTGCCGAGATGGCCCTCGCCGCCCGGTCCGCCAGCCCGGTTTTACGGATCGCCACGCCCAGCACAAAGCCGCTAAAGACCAGCCAGAATGCCGATGAGGCAAAGCCGCCAAAGATAACGTCCGCCGGCGCGATTTTGCTCACCATGGCGGCGGCAAAAAAGAGCAGCGCGGTAATAAACTCCGGCAGCAGGGAGGTCGCCCACAGCACGATGGTGACGCCGATAATCAGTGAGGGAAGGAACAGAGGGTGCGTAAACCAGAGTGACATACCTGTCTCCTGCTATTTTTTCACCGAGTCTACGGCGACAGGCAGGTTCAGTAAACGCCATTAATGGTGGGGCAAAAAAAACGGCCCCGCAGGGCCGTTACGCTTAACGCTTGCTGATTTGGTCGAAGGTACCACCGTTGGAGAAGTGCTCTTTCTGGGCTTTTGTCCAGCCACCAAACTCTTCATCAATGGTAAACAGCTTCAGTTTCGGGAACTCGCTGTCATATTTCTTCGCTACGTCCGGGTTACGTGGACGATAGAAGTTTTTCGCGGCTATCTCCTGCCCTTCCGGCGAGTAGAGATACTTCAGATAGGCTTCGGCCACGGTTTTGGTCTCTTTCTTATCAACCACTTTGTCGACCACGGAGACGGTCGGCTCGGCGAGGATAGATTCGCTCGGGGTGACAATTTCAAACTTGTCTTTGCCCAGCTCGTTGGTCGCCAGCAGCGCCTCGTTCTCCCAGGCGATCAGTACGTCACCGATGCCGCGCTCAACGAAGGTGTTGGTCGCGCCGCGTGCGCCGGAGTCCAGCACTTCTACGTTCTTGAACAGCGCCTTCACGAAGTCTTGCGCTTTAGCCTGGTCATTGTTGTTGTGGTGCAGAGCATAGCCCCACGCCGCCAGATAGTTCCAGCGTGCGCCGCCGGAGCTTTTCGGGTTCGGCGTGATCACCGAGACGCCAGGCTTAATGAGATCGTTCCAGTCGTGGATCTGTTTCGGGTTGCCTTTACGCACCAGGAAAACGATGGTCGATGTATAGGGCGCGGAGTTATCCGGCAGGCGCTTGATCCAGTTTTTATCGATGCGTCCACGCTCGGCAATAGCATCAACGTCATAGGCCAGCGCCAGCGTCACCACGTCGGCTTCAATACCGTTGATAACGGAGGTCGCCTGCTTACCTGAGCCGCCGTGCGACTGGCGGATAGTGACGTTATCACCGGTTTCCTGCTTCCAGTGCGCGCTAAACGCCTTGTTATACTGCTCATACAGCTCACGCGTTGGATCGTATGAGACGTTTAAAAGCTGAATGTCCTTTGCCAGAACGCTGCCGGAGGCCAGCAGCAACGTTAACCCTACACCCCATTTGTTCATCGCTCACTCGCTTATATGTTGAATTGTGTTGTGATGAACTCAGCGTGCCAGAAAGCGAATCAATGATTAAAGAATAAAAAAAGATTGGCTATAACGTAGGGGAATAAAGATGGGGTGAGGCGAAAAAAAGCCCGGTGGCGCTACGCTTACCGGGCCTACGGGATGGTGCTGTGGGCCGGGTAAGGCGCAGCCGCTACCCGGCGAAAATTACTGTTAGTAGAGTTTCTTAGCGCAATCCAGCCAGTCGCCTTTGAACGGACGCTTCATATTTTCGATAGCGTCAATGATGTCATGGTGCACCATCTTCTCGTTCTGAATACCGACGCAGCGGCCACCGTAGCCCTGCAGCAGCAGTTCAATGGCGTACGCACCCATACGGGAAGCCAGAATACGGTCGTAAGGAACCGGAGAGCCACCGCGCTGGATATGGCCGAGAACGGTCGCGCGGGTTTCACGCTGGGTCTCAGATTCAATGTACTTCGCCAGCTCGTCGATATCGCAGATGTGCTCGGTAATCGCAACGATGGCATGCTTTTTACCCTTCGCGATCCCGGCCTTGATTTCGTTCACCAGATCTTCACGGTTAAACTCAACTTCCGGCAGGACGATAAACTCGCAGCCGCCGGCAATAGCCGCCGCCAGGGTCAGATCGCCACAGTAGCGGCCCATCACTTCAACGATGGAGATACGCTGGTGGGAAGAGGAGGTATCACGCAGGCGGTCAATCGCTTCTACAACGGTATGCAGCGCGGTGAAGTAGCCGATGGTGTAGTCGGTCCCGGCAACGTCGTTATCGATGGTGCCCGGCAGGCCGATGCAGGGGAAGCCCATCTCGGTCAGGCGCTTTGCCCCCATATAGGAGCCGTCGCCGCCGATAACCACCAGCGCGTCGATGCCGCGTTTTTTCATGTTTTCGATAGCCACGGCACGGATGTGCTCTTCACGGAACTCCGGGAAGCGAGCAGAGCCGAGGAACGTACCACCACGGTTGATCATGTCAGAGACGCTGTAGCGGTCGAGCTGCACCATGCGATCTTCATACAGGCCAAGATAGCCGTCGTAAATGCCGCAAACTTCCAGACCTTCAGTCAATGCTGCACGGACTACGCCACGAATTGCAGCGTTCATGCCAGGCGCATCACCGCCACTTGTCAACACACCGATTTTCTTAATCATGACTACCTCTGAACTTAGGAATGCAAAATAAATTCTTGCCCGAAGCGACGCCCCTGGGAGTGAATGGCTATGCTGCGCATAGTATATCAATCTCCCTTGGCTGAATTGATTCAGGTCAGACCAAATGGCGGTAATTTACCCACAAAATGCTGGTCTGCTTCACCTTTTTACACCTTGTAACCTGTTCTTACGCCAGGAAATTCATCCTTGGGATACTACGGAACAAGGGTCCTGATGGATGATCACATCGGAACCCGGGAAACGGCGCAAAATCGCCTCTTCAACCTGCTCGGCCACCAGATGCGCCTGAACAAGCGGGAGATTGTCGTCCATTTCCAAGTGAATCTGAATAAAGCGAGTCGGCCCTGACTGCCGCGTGCGAAGATCGTGTGCTCCGCTGACCCCCGGCCAACGCGTAACGATAGCGATTATTTCCTGTTGCTCCACATCGGGTAGCGCGCGATCCAGCAGCGACTGAACCGCTTCATACCCCATACGCAGCGCGCTGTAGAGGATATAAGCTCCAATACCCAACGCAAAGAGCGCATCCGCCCGGTGCCAGCCATACCACGACAGGCCCAGCGCGATGAGAATAGCGCCATTCATCATAACATCAGACTGATAATGAAGCATATCGGCGCGCACGGCCTGGCTTTGCGTTTTTCGTACCACCCAACGCTGAAAAGTGACGAGGATCACAGTACACACCAGCGCAACCAACGTCACGATAATGCCGATCTGCGGTGCGTTCATTGGCTCGGGGCGAGCAAGGTGCTGAATACCGGTTAAAAAGAGAAACAGCGCCGAACCGGAGATAAACATGCTCTGTGCCAGCGCCGCCAGCGACTCAGCCTTGCCGTGTCCGAAAGTATGCTCATCATCCGCCGGCTGGAGGGAGTAGCGCACCACTAGCAGGTTAGTCAGTGAGGCGGCAATATCCACCAGCGAATCTACCAGCGCCGCCAGCACGCTCACCGATCCGGTGTACCACCATGCAAAAATTTTAATTACCAGCAGCAACGAGGCCATTACCGTCGCGGCAATAGCTGCCCGGCTCACCAGCTGCCCATACATTTGATTCATACGCACTCCTGCCCGGACACAGCGGGTAGTATAACGCATGACCCTGCCGCACTACGCTAAAAGCGCCATGAAAAGTGACGATTTTTTGAAAATAATTGTTTATTTTTAGATGATTACAAAAATCTAGCCTCTGTAATCTTGACCTTAATTTTGCTCTTCATCTATCTCACAAAACAAGGCACAAAATTAAGGAGTTCAACATGAAGCTATCTTCATTTTTTCTTTTACCGGCAATGCTTATCGCTACCGCTGCCTCTGCTTCGCCACTCAAGCAATCTGACCCCGTCCAAATGAGCTGTCCGACCCCGGAAAGCATTAGTTATGCGAATCATATTTATACCGCGCCAGTGACGCTGCCTGGCTGGGAGGGGAGCTGGAATTCTCAGCCACATAGACAACAAAACGTAGAACGCTTTGTTAGCAGCCTCTATTTTGCTAAAGAGGGCGTGAAGGAAGGCGTGCTGGTTAACTGTACCTATGAACTGGCAAACGGCAACGAGATCGATTTGGCCTACAGCCGTAAAGGAGAAGAGGACACGCTTAGCAATCTTATTGTCACAATTGAAGGCAACGCTAACTGGACGCCTGAATCATTGTCTACCACAGAGCGTTTTTACGATTGCGATAGCTCAGCAGATACATGCTGGTTTAAAGCCATTAAAACGGTTTATCAGTAAATAGCCGCGCCATCTACTGAACCCGAATCACAAAACAACCAGCGGCCAGCCTCGGCTGACTCAATAAGCATGCTGACAGTGAGTGGTTCGGGTACGTGATGATCTGTTCTTAGATAGCGCGGAAGTATGGCATTGGGCAGAAAACGAATGCCTGCATTGGGAAAATAGCTGTTGAAGTTGAAGCCAGACATATCTACGCCCAGCGCATCTCTATACTCTTCAAGAAATTCAGTTGCATCTTCAGGCAGTACACGCTTACTTCCTGTGCTGATGGAAGTATCATCTGCCATCTCCCAGAAATGCTTTTTAATGAGATATCTTACCTGTGCCGCTTTGTCTGGCATTATCGGTCTCATGGCGCAACCTGTTGACATCATTGTGCGTTTTAAGAGATGGACAAAAGCTAACAACGCATTTTGAAAAAATTTTATAATTTTCAGTCAAAAAACCCTTCATCATGAGGGAGATGCAGGGGTGGTGAAGATATTTTGCATTTAACACACTGGAAGAAAAGCATTTATTCTACTTTGCTTCTATTTTGACTACACTTCGACAAAATGGCTCTGCAAAAAAAGCAGGGTCGTTTCCCCATGTCGTTCTTTTCTGTTTATGCGCTTTAACAACCATTACCATGAAAAGAGTGTAGTGACTGGTCAAGTAGAAAAAGGGCCGATAGCATATCTTTCTTCAACTGATACAAAGGAGCGAACCCGTGGCAGGATACGTCCCCACCATGCAGGAAGAGCCTGGATATTTTTTAACGATTCATTCGAGTCTCCCGGATGGTGTGTTTTTTGAGTTACCACCACGTAACAGACCGCATAATTCCCAGCCTATCCTTGATGAAGAAACGGGAATGTGCATTGGTTATTCGGTCCTGCAAGCGCCCGGTTTATGGCAAATATACGATACAGACGGTATCTTTTTGCGCATGGAAGAGGCTCCGCTAGAAAGCCCCTTGATTGATCCAATAGATATTGCCCTTATCGCTTTTGGCGTGTTCCGTATACTTCGTACTGGCCGCGCATTTTTTGAGGCCAGTAGCCGTGCAGCCCTTTCTGCAAAACTAAGCCATGCGACGATAAGTTTTTTACGTGGACGGCTAAAAGCAGGTCTGTCGGCGCGGAACCTGAAAGTAACAAAAACAGTTGCGATGCGTATGAGTGATCCTGGCCGTTATGTACCTTTATAAATTATGGAAAAAACAATCCGGTATGGTTCAAGAAGTCCAGACCCACAAAAAATTGCCGGGCAATTTGTTTACCGGACGGAAATGTATCGGTTAGTTAAACGTACTGTTGGCGGTCAGGTAAAATATGTCCATCAGCGTTACCGCCTTCACGTTCTTGTCAGAGAAAAAGACTGGACAATAATGCACTTTCACTACGATTAAGCCTCAGCGAGTCACGTTTATGTTTGAGATAAAAACCGATGACGCACTTTTCCGATTTTCCTTTGTTGAAAGGGTTGAAGAGCCGGAAGACAGGCGTCAGGATTTGATTATATGCTGGTTGGAAGCACAAGGTTCGGGCGTAAACCTGGGGTGCGAATGTGAATTTAGCCTTTTTGATCTTGAGGAGCTCCGGGATAAGCTAACCCAATTCTGGCACTGCTTATCCAATAATCAGGCTCCGGCGCCTGTAGTCTATGCACCTCGCGTTAATACCTTTCAATTCGATATTCACCATGCAATAGACGCTTACGCTATTGGTTTCAATTTCAAAATCACGCCAAATAGGCTAAGTCTTTGGACTCTGGAAGGTGGCATGCTCATTGATGAAAGCTACTTTCCTGAGCTCATTCATGGCATAAACTCAATTCTTACCAACTGAGATCAAAGCCCTTTAAATAACCTATCTAGCTTTACGGGATCGGTCCACATAACGCGATATCCTTTTTGCAACTGCTCATGGCTGTTGCACGGATGATTGATTTATAAGCAATTTTTACAAGTGACTGATAAAAAAAACCCCCTCATCATGAGGGGGAAGACAGGGATGGTGTCTATGGCAAGGAAAACAGGGTTGTTACTGGTTACTACTTACTACCGGTACTGCTACTCGATAACGTTAGTGGAGAATCCTGCTGCATTTTTGCAACGTCGCGCAGCTGGTTAATCCGCTGTTGGTGCTTGTCGTGTAAAACCGCCTGTTGCTCGGGCGTGAGCAGGTGATACATCTGGTTGCGAACCCGGGCCATTTCGACCTGGCGGGCAACCTGCTCCTGCGCCATTTTTTCTGCCTGAGCGCGTACGGCGCTTTCATCAAATTTTTGTGCGGTCACGAGGTCGTGCATCGTCTCGATTTCGCTAACATTAACAGGTGGCAGCTTGTGCCTCGCCTGCTGCATCAAATCACGCAGTTGCTGGCGCTGTTGCTCGGTTAGACTAATGCCGTCAAACATATGGCTCTGGGTGCTACGCGGTGCAAGCTCTTCAGAGCCGTGCCAGCTATCGCCTGTTACACCTTCAGCTGCGTGGCCAACTGTAGTTAACGTCAGCGTTGAGGCCATGACGGCAGCGGTAACAATGCGCATCACTTGCTCCCAAAATCGTTTGTGTCGCCAATCAACTGAACTCAGTCTACGATTCAGGCTGCAAACTAGCGTCAGGGGGTGTAAAACAACGTAAAGTCATGGATTAGCGCGCCTTGATGACGTAATTTCTGCCTCGGAGGTATTTAAATAATGAATAAAATTTTGTTAGTTGACGATGACCGAGAGCTTACTTCCCTTTTAAAGGAGCTGCTCGACATGGAAGGCTTCAATGTGCAGGTTGCCCACGATGGGGAGCAGGCGCTCGACCTCCTGGACGACAGCATCGATCTGCTTTTGCTCGACGTAATGATGCCAAAGAAGAATGGTATCGACACCCTTAAAGAGCTACGCCAGACACACCAGACACCCGTCATTATGCTGACGGCGCGCGGTAGCGAGCTGGATCGCGTTCTCGGCCTTGAGCTGGGCGCGGACGACTATCTGCCTAAACCCTTTAACGATCGCGAGCTGGTGGCCCGTATTCGCGCCATTCTGCGCCGTTCACACTGGAGTGAGCAGCAGCAGAACAGCGATAACGGTTCACCGACCCTTGAAGTGGACGCCCTGAGCCTGAACCCAGGCCGTCAGGAAGCCAGCTTCGATGGCCAGTCGCTGGAGCTGACCGGCACCGAGTTCACCCTGCTCTACCTGCTGGCGCAGCATCTCGGCCAGGTGGTCTCCAGAGAGCACCTTAGCCAGGAAGTTTTGGGTAAACGCCTGACGCCGTTCGATCGCGCGATCGATATGCATATCTCTAACCTGCGCCGTAAGCTGCCGGAGCGTAAAGATGGCCATCCGTGGTTTAAAACGCTGCGCGGACGCGGCTATCTGATGGTTGCGGCTTCATGATAGGAAGTTTGACGGCACGCATCTTTGCCATTTTTTGGCTAACGCTGGCACTGGTGCTAATGCTGGTCTTAATGGTGCCCAAGCTGGACTCCCGGCAAATGACGGAGCTGCTGGATAGCGAGCAGCGCCAGGGCATTATGATTGAGCAGCACGTTGAGGCGGAGCTGGCCCTCGATCCACCGAACGATTTAATGTGGTGGCGGCGGCTGTTTCGCGCTATTGATAAGTGGGCCCCGCCGGGGCAGCGCCTGCTGTTAGTGACCAGTGAAGGCCGGGTGATCGGCGCTGAACGTAGCGAAATGCAGATCATTCGTAACTTTATTGGCCAGGCGGATAACTCAGACCATCCGCAGAAGAAAAAATATGGACGGGTAGAGCTGGTAGGACCGTTTTCCATCCGCGACGGGGAAGATAACTACCAGCTCTACCTCATCCGTCCGGCGAGCAATTCCCAGTCCGATTTTATCAACCTGCTGTTTGACCGACCGCTCCTGCTGCTGATTGTTACCATGTTAATCAGCTCTCCGCTGCTGCTGTGGCTGGCGTGGAGCCTGGCCAAACCGGCGCGTAAGCTGAAAAACGCGGCGGATGAGGTGGCTCAGGGCAACCTGCGCCAGCATCCCGAACTGGAAGCTGGGCCGCAGGAGTTTCTTGCTGCCGGGGCCAGCTTTAACCAGATGGTCATGGCGCTTGAGCGAATGATGACTACCCAGCAGCGCCTGCTCTCTGACATCTCTCACGAGCTGCGCACCCCGCTTACGCGTTTACAGCTGGGCACCGCCCTGCTGCGCCGCCGCAGCGGTGAGAGCAAGGAGCTGGCCCGCATTGAGACCGAGGCACAGCGTCTCGACAGTATGATTAACGATCTGCTGGTGATGTCGCGTAATCAGCAGAAGAATGCGCTGGTGAGCGAAACCGTGAAGGCCAATCACCTGTGGAACGACGTGCTGGATAACGCCGCCTTTGAAGCCGAGCAGATGGGGAAATCACTGACCGTCAACTTCCCGCCGGGACCGTGGCCGCTGTACGGTAACCCGAGCGCGCTGGAGAGCGCGCTGGAAAATATCGTGCGTAACGCCCTGCGCTACTCGCATACGAAGATTGAGGTGAGTTTTGCGGTGGATAAAGAGGGCGTAACGGTTAACGTGGATGACGACGGGCCGGGCGTCAGTGCGGAAGATCGTGAGCAGATTTTCCGCCCGTTCTATCGTACCGACGAAGCGCGCGACCGTGAATCCGGCGGCAGCGGGCTGGGGCTGGCGATTGTCGAGACGGCTATCCAGCAGCATCGCGGCTGGGTGAAGGCCGACGACAGCCCGTTAGGCGGCTTACGCTTAACGATCTGGCTGCCGCTGCATAAGCGTTCCTAGTCTCAACGTACCCTTGTCTCAACGTACATAGTATCCAGGCCGGGCGATCCCGGCCTGCTATTTCCTGCCCCATAGTCTGGGCGCAAAACTCTCAACCTTGCCGCTCAGGCGTCGTTTCTGCATGGTTCTGGCCCAGCTCACCGAGAGGCCAGCAGCAGAAAGCAGGCGGTGGTACTGCTCGTCGTCAAACGGCAGATGCCACGCGATAGCCGCGGCGTCATAGACGCTCACGTCGCTACAGCGGGAAACCAGCTCAAGGGGCGCATCGCCGGAAACCTTGCCCGGGGCGATCACCCGGTAGAGCCAGCCCGTGCGGCCGCTCTCCTGCATCAGGGAGGAGAGGTCATGAATGGCAAAATGGTAGTTAACTTTGAAGCAGGGCGAACGCGGTTGGGTCACCTGAATCAGCGCCTCATCCCAGCGAAAAATATCCCCAATGTAGACGTTTTGCTCGGTCATTCCCTCTGTGGAGAGGTTCTCGCCGAACGCTGGTGCGACAAAGAGATCCGCCTGTTCCGGAAACGCGCTTGCCCAGTGGCGATAGTGCTCGCGTGGGTAATGGCACAGGGCACGATCCGGCCCGCCGTGGATCTTCTTCTCGGCCTGCTCATCCCCCGCAAGCCCCCGCTCGGTTAACGTCAGCTCGCCGTCAACCTGCACTTTGGCAATGGCGCTAGGCCGACTGCCTGCGTAATCTCTTATTTTACCGGTAAAAACGTTAACCTGATGGTGCATCGCCGCGCCTTATCCAGATACAAAAAAAGCGAGTCATAAGACTCGCTTTTCACTGGTTGCAATGCAACCTTATTTTTTAGCAGCGAAACGGGCAGCAGCTTCGTCCCAGTTCACAACTTCCCAGAATGCCTTGATGTAGTCCGGGCGTTTGTTCTGATATTTCAGGTAGTAAGCGTGTTCCCACACGTCCAGGCCCAGGATCGGGAAGCCGGATGCGCCAGAAACAGCTTCACCCATCAGCGGGCTATCCTGGTTTGCGGTAGAGACAACGGCCAGCTTGTCGCCTTTCAGTACCAGCCATGCCCAGCCGGAGCCAAAGCGGGTTGCCGCTGCTTTCTCGAACTCTTCTTTGAATTTCTCAACGGAGCCGAAGTCGCGCTCGATGGCGGCTTTCAGATCGCCCTGCAGGGTAGTGCCGGTTTTCAGGCCTTTCCAGAACAGGCTGTGGTTAGCGTGGCCGCCCGCGTTGTTACGCAGTACGGTTTTCTTGTCAGCCGGAACCTGATCCAGTTTGGCGATCAGCTCTTCTACCGGCAGGTTAGCCAGCTCAGGCAGGCTTTCCAGTGCGGCGTTAGCGTTGTTAACGTAGGTCTGGTGATGTTTAGTGTGATGGATTTCCATCGTCTGCTTATCGAAGTGTGGTTCCAGTGCATCATAAGCGTACGGCAGTGATGGCAGTGTGTAACTCATAATCATCTCCATTAATTGTCGGGCGGCGATACTGTTAACGCCGCGTAAGCAGTTGGTTCATTATAGTTAATTAAGTAGTATTGAAAATGTTTATCAATGCCGTAGTTTTTATATGGTTATAACCTTTTGTTATGTACCCGTGACGATCCTGCTGCGGTGCCGCCACTGACTCGGCGCCACGCCGGTTTCACGGGTAAAAACCACGGAAAAATAGTTGCTGTCTTCAAAACCACAGCGTGTGGCAATTTCACCGATCATCAGCTCGCTGTGCTGCAGCAGATACTGGGCGTGACAGATGCGCAGCTGGCGCAGATAGTGGTTGATTGTCATGCCGGTCTGGGTACGAAACTGCTGGCGTAGTGTACGCTCACTGCACTGATTTTGCTCGCAAAATTGCTCAAGCACAAAGGCGCGGTTGAGGCTGCTGGCCAGGGCGGTAATGAGCTTATCCAACAGCGCTTCGCTACGGGTCGCCGAAAGATTATTGGTGGCGTAGCGATGGCGCTTCAGGGTTAATACCAGTTGGGCAAATAGCGTTTCCGCCAGCGGATCGGAGAGCGGATCCGCTTTGGTGCTCTCATGCTCCAGTTGGCTGATCACCTGCCGCGCCTGAGCCATGCCGCTGCTGCCAATGCGCCAGTAGGGTATCGGCTCTCCGCCGTCCAGGCCGGGAATATGCGCGGCCCAGTCAAGATTGAGCGTCAGCCGCTCCGGACAGTAGATGATGTTTTGCAGCACCAGATCGTTTACCGAGGCGTAGGCGTGACGGTCTTCGGCGCGAATATAGAACAGATCGCCCCGGGTAATGCGATACGGGCGATCGTTAAGAATATGCAGGCCGTTGCCGCGCCAAACCAGCACCAGCTCGTTGAACTCATGAGTGTGTTCAGCAAAGACGTTTTGCGGATAGCGATCGGCCACCGCGACCGCCTGCCCGGGCCTGGCAAAAAAATCATCCCTCCGCAGAATTAACTGACCTGCCACAGCGTCACCTCAACAGCCTTCAACCTTCTATATTTAGCTGTTTTTTAGCAAAAAAACGGTGACTGTCTTCTCGTTTACGGCTATTGCAGCGGGGTGTCTCGTCCCTGACGGATATCCCGCGGTGACCAGCTAAATTCACGCCGAAAAAGCGTCGAAAAATGATTGCTGTCGCCGAAACCGCAGCGAAATGCAATGTCGGTAACGCTCTCATCGCTGTGGCGCAGCAGGTGGCGAGCCTTAATCAGACGCAGGCGGTTGAGGTAACGCTGCGGGGTCATGCCCGTGTGCTGCTTCAGCTGACGGTGCAGCGTGCGTAGCGAGAGGGAAAAACGGTCGGCCAGAGACTCCCAGCAGACCTCATCCGCGAAGTGATCCTCTAGCCACGCCATCATCTGGTTCAGGCGGGCATCGTTGTTAACGGCTCCCTCCTCAAGGCTGCTCTTACGCAGCAGCACCAGCAGCTGCATAAACAGGATCTCCCGGCTGGCAAGGGCGGCGGCGCTCTCCTCTTCAGCGCTCTGCTCCATCTGGCCAACGATCTGCCGCACCTGCTGTAACGCCCCCTGATTAACCCGCCAGTGGGAGGCGTAGTGTCCATCCTGCTCCTGCGGCAGCAGCTGGTTCAGGCCCGCCAGGAACTGGAAAGCCTCCGGCGAGCGGTAGAGCACGTTGGTCAGACAGAGATTATCCGTGTGTTCGTAGAGATGGCGATCGTGGTCACGAATAAAACAGACGCTGCCTCCGCTGATGGAGTAGGGCTGGCCGTTAAAGACATGGATGCCCGTGCCATGCTCAACAATAACAATCTCATGAAAATCATGGTGATGTTCAGGAAACGCCGACTGGGGAAGGCGCGGCTCAATGGCCACAGGCGTTTTACCTGACGGAAAAAAATCCACGCTGTGTAGTACGGTCATGATGGCTTCCTGAAATGGAGAACATGCCAAAAATAGTAATGAAGGGCTGGCAATCCCACCTTGAATTTTTGACGTCAAAGCGCGCAAACCCGGTCGCTTTTTCAAGAAACGGTGGGAAAGATCCGGAAATGCGGCTGGCGTCACATCCGCTGTAAGAGGCGTTATTGCTGGGAATTGTGAACGCTATCACGTTCATCTTTGCTTTCTTGCCAGCGCCTAATTTTGCCTGTCCATAGCAAGAAGGTGCGCCACTGAGGGGGTTCGTAGACTGTCGATATTGACTCTCAGAAGGACTCCACTATGACCTTTCGCCATTGCGTCGCGGTCGATCTCGGCGCATCCAGTGGACGCGTAATGCTGGCGCGTTACGACAGTGATCAGCGTGCCCTGTCGCTGCGTGAAATTCACCGCTTCGTCAACTGCCTGCAAAACGTGGACGGCTTTGCTACCTGGGATATCGACAGCCTGGAGAGTGAGATCCGCCTTGGGCTAAACAAGGTCAGCGAGCAGGGCATTCAGATCGATAGCATCGGCATTGATACCTGGGGCGTGGACTATGTGCTGCTTGATGAGCACGGCCAGCGCGTCGGCCTGCCGGTGTCGTACCGTGACGGGCGCACCCACGGCGTGATGGCCAGCGCCCAGGCGCAGCTCGGCAGAGAGACCATCTACCGCCGCAGCGGCATTCAGTTTCTGCCGTTCAACACCCTCTATCAGCTGCGCGCCTTTGTCGAGCAGCAACCAGAGCAGGCAGCGCAGGTGGCTCATGCCCTGCTGATCCCGGACTACTTCAGTTTTCGCCTGACGGGCAAGATGAACTGGGAGTACACCAATGCCACCACCACCCAGCTGGTGAATATCACTAGCGATGACTGGGATGACGTCCTGCTCGCCTGGACCGGGGCTAACAAAGCCTGGTTTGGCACCCCGACCCAGCCGGGCAACGTGATTGGTCACTGGCAATGCCCGCAGGGAAGTGAGATCCCGGTGGTGGCCGTCGCCAGCCATGATACCGCCAGCGCGGTGATCGCCTCGCCGCTGAGCGATGCGGACAGCGCCTACCTCTCCTCCGGCACCTGGTCCCTGATGGGTTTTGAGAGCCAAACGCCCTATACCGACGAGGCGGCGCTGGCGGCCAATATCACTAACGAGGGCGGTGCCGAAGGGCGCTACCGGGTGCTGAAAAACATCATGGGTCTGTGGCTGCTACAGCGGGTGCTGAAAGAGCAGAACGTAACTGACCTGCCGGCCCTGATTGCCGACACCGAGCAACTTACCGCATGCCGGATCCTGATTAACCCCAACGATGAGCGCTTTATCAACCCGGAAAACATGAGCGCTGAGATCCGCGCCGCCTGCCGTGGATCCGGCCAGCCTGAGCCAGAAGGTCCCGCCGGGCTGGCGCGCTGCATCTTCGACAGCCTTGCCCTGCTCTATGCCGACGTGCTCGGCGAGCTGGCAACCCTGCGCGGCAGGCCGTTCAGCCAGCTGCATATCGTCGGCGGCGGCTGCCAGAACCGTCTCCTCAACCAACTCTGCGCCGACGCCTGCGGCGTCACCGTCGTAGCTGGCCCCATCGAAGCCTCGACGCTGGGCAATATCGGTATTCAGCTAATGACCCTGGAAGAATTAGACAACGTCGACACTTTCCGCCAGGTCGTGACGGCTAATTACGACCTGACAACCTTTATTCCACAACCTGACAGTGAAATTGCCCGCCACGTCGCGCAGTTTCAAACCAAACCACAGAGAAAGGAGCTTTGCGCATGACCACTCCCATTGAACAAGCCTGGGAACTTGCTAAGCAGCGGTTTGCCGCGGTAGGCGTTGACGTTGAGGAGGCGCTGCGTCAGCTCGATCGCCTGCCGGTTTCCATGCACTGCTGGCAGGGCGACGACGTGGCCGGGTTTGAGAACCCGCAGGGCGGCCTGACCGGCGGGATCCAGGCCACTGGTAACTACCCCGGCAAAGCGCGCAGCGCCGAGGAGCTGCGGGCGGATCTGGAGCAGGCCCTGAGCCTGATCCCCGGGCCAAAACGCCTGAATCTGCATGCGATCTACCTTGAGTCAGAGACACCGGTGGAGCGTAACGCCATTAGGCCCGAGCACTTTACAAACTGGGTGGCGTGGGCAAAAGCGCAGAAGCTGGGCCTGGACTTTAACCCCTCCTGCTTCTCACATCCGCTGAGCGCCGATGGCTTTACCCTCTCCCACGCCAACGACGAGATCCGCCAGTTCTGGATCGACCACGTTAAAGCCTGCCGCCGCGTATCCGCCTGGTTTGGCGAGCAACTGGGTACGCCGTCGGTGATGAATATCTGGGTTCCGGACGGCATGAAGGATGTCACCGTTGACCGCCTCGCCCCGCGTCAGCGCCTGCTCGCCGCGCTGGATGAAGCCCTGAGTGAAAAGCTGAGCCTCGACCACCACATTGATGCCGTAGAGAGCAAGCTGTTCGGCATCGGTGCGGAGAGCTACACCGTCGGCTCGAACGAGTTTTACATGGGCTACGCCACCAGCCGCCAGACCGCGCTCTGCCTGGATGCGGGCCACTTCCACCCGACGGAGGTGATCTCCGACAAGATCTCTGCCGCCATGCTCTATATCCCACGCCTGCTGCTGCACGTTAGCCGTCCGGTGCGCTGGGACAGCGACCACGTAGTGCTGCTGGATGATGAAACCCAGGCCATCGCCAGCGAAATCATCCGTCACGATCTCTTTGACCGGGTGCACATTGGCCTCGACTTCTTTGATGCGTCGATCAACCGCATCGCCGCATGGGTGATTGGCACCCGCAACATGAAAAAAGCCCTGCTGCGCGCCCTGCTGGAGCCGACGGCTCAACTGCGCGCTCTGGAAGCCGAGGGCGATTACACCGCCCGCCTGGCGCTGCTGGAGGAGCAAAAATCGCTGCCGTGGCAGGCGGTATGGGAGATGTACTGCCAGCGTCATGATACCCCGGCGGGGAGTCAGTGGCTGGACAGCGTGCGGGCCTATGAGCAAGACGTTCTGGCCAATCGCAAGTAAAAACATTGCCCGGCGGCGCTCTGCTTGCCGGGCCTACAAACGACCGTAGGCCGGGTCAGCGCAGCGCCACCCGGCATTTTGAAGGAATAGAGAGACTATGCAGACTATCACCAACGCCTGGTTCGTCCAGGGGATGATCAAAGCCACCTCTGACGCCTGGCTGAAGGGCTGGGACGAGCGCAACGGTGGCAACCTGACCCTGCGTCTGGACGACGGCGATATCGCCCCGTTTACGGCCGAATTCCACACCAGCCCGCGCTATATCGCCCTGAGCCAGCCGATGCCGCTGCTGGCCAATACGCCGTTTATCGTCACCGGCTCCGGCAAGTTTTTCCGTAACGTGCAGCTCGACCCGGTCGCTAACTTAGGCATCGTTAAGGTCGACAGCGACGGCGCGGGCTACCACATTCTCTGGGGGCTGACCGACGAAGCGGTTCCCACCTCCGAGCTGCCAGCGCACTTTCTCTCCCACTGCGAGCGCATCAAAGCTACCGACGGCAAAGACCGTGTGATTATGCACTGCCACGCCACCAATCTGATCGCCCTCACCTATGTGTTGGAAAACGATACGGATGTGATCACCCGCAAACTGTGGGAAGGCAGTACCGAATGCCTGGTTGTGTTTCCTGACGGCGTTGGCATTCTGCCATGGATGGTCCCCGGCACCGATGAGATTGGCCAGGCCACCGCAGGGCAGATGTCACGGCACTCGCTCGTGCTCTGGCCGTTCCATGGCGTCTTCGGCAGCGGTCCAACGCTGGACGAAGCCTTTGGCCTGATCGATACCGCCGAGAAGTCTGCCGAGGTACTGGTGAAGGTCTACTCGATGGGCGGCATGAAGCAGACCATCACTCAAGAGGAGTTAATTGCCCTCGGCAAACGCTTTGGCGTCACCCCGATGGCCAGCGCACTCGAGCTTTATAAATAAGAACATCGCGCCCCGCTCACTGAGACGGGGCGAAGCCACACCTGCAAGCCCTACACAACTAACTCAATATCAGTGGAGTAAAAGCAATGAATATAAAGACAAGCTTGATCCTCACCGTTGCCGCTCTGGCGTTGTCCGGTTCCGCATTAGCAGAAGTCAAAATTGCCCTGGTCGCAAAATCCCTTGGCAATGGTTTTTTTGAGGCAGCGAACGTCGGTGCCCAGGAGGCGGCTAAAGAGTTAGGGGATGTGAAAGTCATTTATACCGGCCCGACCACCACCACGGCGGAGGCGCAGATCGAAGTACTGAACGGCTTGATCGCCCAGGGGGTAGATGCGATCGCTATCTCGGCGAACGATCCGGATGCCGTCGTGCCGGTGCTGAAAAAAGCGATGCAGCGCGGGATCAAAGTGGTGTCATGGGACTCCGGCGTAGCAAAAGCGGGCCGCCAGATCCATCTCAACCCATCCAACAATGCCCTGATTGGTGAAACCAACGTTAAGCTCGCCGCCGAGGCGCTGAAGGCGCTGAACGTGGAGAAAGGCGACGTGGCGATCCTCAGCGCCACGCCCACCTCGACCAACCAGAACATCTGGATTGAAGAGATGAAAAAGGTGCTGCCGAAGTACCCCTCCGTCAACCTTGTCACGGTGGCCTACGGCGATGACCTCTCCGATAAGAGTTACCGCGAAGCGGTCGGCCTGCTAAAAACCTACCCGGACCTGAAGGTGATCGTCTCTCCCTCCTCGGTGGGGATCGTAGCCGCTGCCCAGGCGGTGAAGGATCAGGGCAAGATTGGCAAGGTGTACGTAACCGGACTCGGCCTGCCGTCTGAGATGGCGGGCGCGGTGAAGTCCGGCGCAACCAAGAGCTTTGCTATCTGGAACCCGATCGATCTGGGCTACGCCGCGACCTATCTGGCTGACGATCTGGTCAAAGGCACGGCCACGAAAACCGAAGCCAATATGGGCAAACTCGGCAAGGTGAAGCTGGACGCTGACGGCAGCGGTGCGATGTCTGAGCCGTTCGTCTACGATGCCAGCAACATTGATAAGTTTTCGAAGATTTTCTGATCCGCTATCCGGCAAAACGGCGGGTGGCGCAGGCGCTGACCCGCCCTACGATTACGGAGACTTATCATGACACCACTGCTTCAGCTCAAGGGGATCACCAAGGTGTTCCCTGGCGTGCGCGCCCTTGAGAACGTACAGCTTGATCTCTGGCCTGGCAAAGTCACCGCGCTGATTGGTGAAAACGGCGCAGGCAAATCCACACTGGTTAAAGTGATGACCGGCATCTATCAGCCTGAAGAGGGTGAAATCCTCTATAAGGCGATCCCCATTCAACTTCCCACGCCGGAATCCGCCCATCGGGTGGGCATCACGGCGATCCACCAGGAGACCGTGCTGTTTGATGAGCTGTCGGTGACGGAGAACATCTTTGTCGGACAGTACCTCTATAAAGGCTTTTTGAAAAAGCTCGACTGGCCCGCTATGCACCAGAAGGCACGGGATATCCTCACTCGCCTCGAAGTGCAGATCGATCCCCACGCGACCCTGAAAACCCTGAGCATCGCCCAACGCCACATGGTCGCCATTGCCCGCGCCCTCTCCTTTGATGCACAGGTGGTGATCCTCGACGAGCCTACTGCTGCGCTCTCCCAGCACGAGATTCTGGAGTTCTACCAGATCGTTGAGCGCCTGAAGCAGGAGGGCAAAGCGATCCTGTTTATCTCTCATAAGTTCGACGAGATTTTTGAGCTGGCGGATCACTACACCATCCTACGCGACGGGGTGTATGTCGGTTCCGGGGCGATGAGCGAAATCAGCGAAGAGCGGATGGTAGCGATGATGGTAGGCCGGGCCATTACCCAGACCTATCCCAAGATCGCCTGCGATCCTGGCGAAACGGTGCTGGAGGTGAAGGATCTTTGCCATCCCACCGAGTTTGCCCACATCAGCTTTACCCTCCGTAAGGGCGAGATCCTCGGCTTTTACGGGCTGGTAGGCGCGGGCCGTACCGAGCTGATGCAGGCGCTTTCCGGCGTGTCGCGCCCCTCTTCCGGCGACATCGTGCTTAACGGCAAAGCGGTGCAGTTCCACCAGCCTGCGGATGCTATCCGGGCCGGTATCGTCTGCGTGCCGGAGGAGCGGCAGAAGCAGGGAGCCATTATTGCCCTGCCCATTGCCCAGAACATCAGCCTGCCGCAGCTCAGCAAGCTCAATCCGAACGGCGTGCTGCACGACGACCGGGAGTGGCAGCTCGCCGATGAGTATGCCAGACGACTCCAGGTCAAAGCGTTCAGCTGGAAACAGCCGGTGGAGACGCTCTCCGGCGGTAATCAGCAGAAGGTGGTGATCGGTAAATGGCTCGCCACGCACCCCGACGTCATCATTCTTGATGAGCCAACCAAAGGCATCGATATCGGTTCGAAGGCCGCCGTACACCAGTTTATGTCCGAGCTGGTGGGTCAGGGGCTGGCGGTGATCATGGTCTCCTCAGAGCTACCAGAGGTGATGGGCATGGCCGACCGGATCGTGGTGATGCACGAGGGGCGGATGGTCGCTAAATATGCGGCGGGTGAAGCCACGGCGGAGACCATCGTCAGCGCCGCCAGCGGTGCGAAACAGGAGGCAGCATAATGTGGCAACAACTGCTTAAAAATCGCGAAGCGCTGCTGGCCGCGGTGATCGTCCTGATGGTGCTGGCCATCGGTAGCCGCGTGCCGTCGTTTATCGCCCCCGGCAACCTGGCGGAGATGTTTAACGATACGGCTATCCTGATTATTCTCGCCCTCGGCCAGATGATGGTGCTACTGACCAAAGGCATCGACCTGTCGATGGCCGCCAACCTGGCGCTGACCGGGATGATCGTCGCCCTGCTCAACTTCCACCATCCTGACATTCCGGTCTGGGCGCTGCTGATCCTCGCGACCGGTCTCGGGCTGGTGATGGGCGCCATCAACGGCCTGCTGGTATGGAAGATGGGCATTCCGGCGATTGTGGTGACGCTCGGCACCATGAGCATCTATCGCGGGATTATTTTTCTGCTCTCTGACGGGGGCTGGATCAACTCCCACCAGATGAGCAACGACTTCCTTGCCTTGCCGCGCGCCAGCGTGCTGGGGCTGCCGCTGCTGAGCTGGTGCGCCATCGCCGCGCTGCTGCTGGTGGGCTACTTCCTACGCTACAGTCGCACCGGGCGGGCGCTCTATACCGCAGGCGGCAACGCCACGGCGGCGTACTACACCGGCATCAACGCTGGAAAAATGCAGTTCGTCAGCTTCTGCCTCTCCGGGGCGCTGGCCGGGTTCTGCGGCTACCTGTGGATCTCCCGCTTTGCTGTGGCCTATGTCGACGTTGCCAACGGCTTTGAACTGCAGGTGGTGGCCGCCTGCGTAATCGGTGGGGTCAGCACCATGGGCGGCACGGGCCGCGTGCTCGGCTGCTTGTTTGGTGCGCTGTTCCTCGGCGTGATCAATAACGCCCTGCCGGTGATCGGCATTTCGCCCTTCTGGCAGATGGCCATCTCCGGCACGGTGATTGTGATAGCGGTTCTGCTTAACGAGCGCGGCAATAAACGCAAAGGTCGGCTGATCCTGCGCGATGCGGCGCTGGCCCGACAGAAACAGGCGGTGAAACCATGAGCAAAATATTAACCACTGATACCGTAAAGAGCCTGCCTGAGAGCCAACCTTTTTTGAAACGGCTCCTGTGCTGGGAGGGCTTCTTACTCGCCGTCACGCTGCTGGTGTTTTTAATTAACGCCTTCGCCTCTCCCTACTTTCTTAATATCTGGAACCTCTCTGACGCCACCTTTAACTTCACTGAGAAGGCGATCATCGTTCTGCCGATGGCGATGCTGATCATCGCCCGGGAGATTGACCTGTCGGTGGCCTCCACCATTGCCCTCAGCTCCACCGTGATGGGCTTTTGCGCCCAGGCGGGGGTGGATACGCCGCTGCTGGTGGTCGTGGGGTTAGGTGTCGGTCTGCTGTGCGGGCTGTTCAACGGCCTGCTGGTGACGCGGTTTAATCTCTCCTCTATCGTCATCACCATCGGCACCATGAGCCTCTACCGCGGCATCACCTACATTCTGCTCGGCGATAAGGCGCTGAACGCGTACCCCGAAAGCTTTGCCTGGTTCGGCCAGGGCTACGTCTGGGGGGCGCTGTCGTTTGAGTTTGCGCTCTTTATTGTGCTGGCGGGCATCTTCGCGTTCGTGCTGCACCGCACCAACTTTGGCCGCCGCACCTACGCCATCGGCAATAACCCCACCGGGGCTTGGTACTCGGGCATCAACGTCAAGCGTCATAACCTACTGCTCTTTGCGCTGGTGGGGCTAATGGCCGGACTGGCCTCGGTGTTGCTCACCTCACGCCTTGGCAGCACCCGTCCCACTATCGCTACCGGCTGGGAGCTGGCGGTGGTGACGATGGCGGTGCTGGGCGGGGTCAATATTCTCGGCGGCTCCGGCAGCATGGTGGGCGTGATTATCGCCGCCTTTCTGATGGGACTGGTGACCTTTGGCCTGAGCCTGCTCAACGTGCCGGGCATCGTGATGTCGATCATCATCGGCGCGATGCTGATTGTGGTCATCTCCCTGCCGATCGTTACCCGCCGGATTTTGCAGCGAAGACGAATTTAAAAAATCACAGTAATTAATGGAGATCTATCATGAGCTTTATGTTGGCACTGCCTAAAATCAGCCTGCATGGCGCAGGTGCAATTGGCGATATGGTTAATCTGGTAGCAAACAAGCAGTGGGGCAAGGCGCTGGTTGTCACCGACGGTCAGCTGGTTAAGCTGGGCCTGCTCGACAGCCTGTTTGCCGCCCTGAATGCGCACCAGATGCCATACCATCTGTTTGATAGCGTCTTCCCCAATCCCACCGAGGAGTTGGTGGAGGAGGGCTACGCGGCCTACCGGTCGGCGCAGTGCGATTACATCATCGCCTTCGGCGGCGGCAGTCCGATCGATACCGCGAAAGCGGTAAAAATCCTTACCGCCAACCCAGGCCCCTCAACCGCTTACTCCGGCGTCGGTAAAGTCGTTAACGCCGGTGTGCCGCTGGTAGCCATCAATACCACTGCCGGTACGGCGGCAGAGATGACCAGCAACGCGGTGATCATCGACTCAGCGCGTCAGGTCAAAGAGGTGATTATCGACGCCAACATCATTCCGGATATTGCCGTGGACGATGCCAGCGTGATGCTGGCGATCCCGGCCTCGGTCACTGCCGCCACCGGTATGGATGCCCTGACCCATGCGATAGAGGCGTTTGTCTCCGTCGGCGCGCATCCGCTGACGGACGCCAACGCGCTGGAGGCGATTCGCCTGATCAACCTCTGGCTACCGAAGGCGGTCGACGATGGACAAAACATCGAGGCCCGGGAGCAGATGGCCTTCGGCCAGTATCTGGCAGGGATGGCGTTTAACAGCGCCGGGCTGGGCCTGGTGCACGCCCTGGCGCATCAGCCGGGGGCGACGCATAACCTGCCTCATGGCGTCTGCAACGCGATCCTGCTGCCCATTATCGAGAACTTTAACCGCCCGAATGCAGTGGCGCGCTTTGCCCGCATCGCCCAGGCGATGGGGGTCGACACTCGCGGCATGAGCGACGAAGCGGCAAGCATGACGGCCATTCAGGCGATCCGTGACCTCAGCGTCCGCGTTGGGATCCCGTCCGGCTTCAGCCAGCTCGGCGTGACCAAAGAGGACATTGAAGGCTGGCTGGATAAAGCGCTGGCCGATCCGTGCGCACCCTGCAACCCGCGTACCGCCAGCCGCGACGAGGTGCGTGAGCTCTATCTGGAGGCATTATGATCCGTAAGGCTTTTGTCATGCAGGTCAACGCTAACGCGCACGAGGAGTATGAGCGCCGTCATAACCCTATCTGGCCCGAGCTGGAGGCGGTACTGAAGGACCACGGTGCGCATCACTACGCTATCTACCTTGATAAGGCGCGTAACCTGCTGTTTGCCACCGTGGAGATAGAGTCCGAAGAGCGCTGGAACGCGGTCGCTAATACCGACGTCTGCCAGCGCTGGTGGCAGCATATGCGCGACGTGATGCCCGCCAACGCGGATAACAGCCCGGTCAGCGCCGAGCTACAAGAGGTGTTCTACCTGGAGTGATAGATTGCCAGGCGACATTGGCCTCTGTCGCCTGGCTTTAGCGTATAGTCCGTAACCCATACACTGTATTATTATTTCGCCAAATTATGGTTTCATTTTTTTCTTTTGCTCGCCAACAGTGCGCTTCTATCGCACGCAGCTGTTCGCGAGTCATAGAACAGAACGGCTTTTTATAACGATAAATAGCTAACTCATCGAGCGAACAAATTCGCCTTGCATTGTCAAATAGCCCAACCTTTCTCATTATATTGAGGAGATTGATATCAAGAGCTTCGATAACACGTTCGATTTTATTAATCTTCTCTCTGATAGTATCGATTGCCGTCCTTGCATCATTTACGTTGGATGCTTTAACCCATAGAGGCTCATGATGAGAAATCCGATTCCTATACTCTCTCAACTCAAAGATAAGATCGGTTAAATCCTTTCTGACCCTTTGCTGATTCGCATTAATTTTCGCGTAATTTTTAAAGACTTTACTTAAGGATTTCGGCCATAAAAAACGTTGATTTTTACCTGGAGAAGGAGAGCTATACTCATTATTTAATATATAGTGCCATGTGCTAAAATCAGTTGCCGCAATGATTTGGTCATGTGTCCAGGTCGGAATCGGCTGGGGATCCATGCCAGTACTGCGCCTGCGTCGCTTCTCTTTCTTGCACCATTCACGTGTTAAGCAATCTTTGGCTTTCTCAATATTTCTATAAAAATGACACGTATCTCGGTCTCTGGTACTTTCTATTTTCTCCCACCACTTTTCGCCAAACCTTGACCTGGCTTCTTTATCTATAGCATTTCTTAACGATATCTCAAGGTTCTGCAGGAGCGGATAAATAGATGCCGCCGCATGTTGGGACCATATATAGACACCATAAAGTTCACATTCGTCTGCAGGGCGAAACGTCGTACGATAGCTTCCAAGGCGTACCGATGAGATTAAAGATATAATTGGTGAATAATTAGCAGCTTGCGGCATTATTGCTTGCTCCGTTAGCGATGTGCCGAAGCATACCATATATGTGAAGAAGACGTTGACGGGGATAAAAACAGGCTATAGTATCCACAATTAACAGCCTGTACTGTCTACTTCCCCTTTAATAGGTTCTGGTTGCGTACACCATAGGCAAAGCGATATATGAAACCCACCTCTGGTGGGTTTCGTCGTTTCTGGATAAGAGTCTAGTTAGCGTCGAGCTGAAAGAGGTGATCTGCCTTGAGTAATACCGGCGCTCTGCTGCCTGCCGCTCAGCGTAAACGCCGACACCACCGTAATCGCCAGTACAAAGCAGCCCAGCATCAGGTAGGTATCCTGGAAGCCGATCCGATCATACATATTCCCGGCAAAGGCGGAGAGAAATATCGCCGCCAACTGCTTAGCAAACTGGAAGCCAATCAGGTAGATAGTGGCAGACAGACGGGTATCAAATACGCCGGTAATGTACTTAAAGGCCCCCACCAGCAAGAACGGCACCTCCAGCGCATGCAGCATCTTCAGGGCCACGACCTCTACCACCGTGGTGGCGAAAGACGAGCCGATAATGCGCGCCGCCATAATCAGCCCGGCAATCAGCAGCGTGTTTTTCGCACCGATGCGGTTAATGATCCACGGCGAACAGAACATAATGATGGCGTTGCAGATCTCTCCGGCCGTGGTGGCAAAACCAAAGGCGCGGGTACCCTCCTGCGGCGTGGCAAAGAAGGATTTAAAGAAGGTGGCAAACTGCTGATCGAACACGTCATACACGCAGGCAACGCCCACCACGTAGAGAATAAACAGCCACATTTTGCGCTGGCGGAACAGGTTAAATACCGTTTTCGCCGTGATTTGCGGCTGGTTGGCCCCGAGCGCGTTCATCACCTCTGCCGTCTGGTTGGGTTTTGGTTTGGCGATAATCAACAGCAGCATCAGCAGCAGTGCCGCCGCCGAGCCCATCCAGAACACGTATGACGGGTCGATACTAAACAGCACCCCGCCCGTGGAGGCGCAGAGCCCCCAGCCCAGGCAGCCAAACATGCGCGCCTTGCCGTATTCGAAGTAGCTGTTGCGGCTTACACGCTCAATATACGCTTCGATCGCCCCCGAGCCCGCCGAGAAAACAAAGCCGATGTACAGGCCACCGCTTAATGCCCCCAGCCAAATGCTGGTTTTCAACAGCGGGGCGAAAACGTAGAGGAAAAACGGTGCGAATAAAAACAGCAGCACCGAGATGATCCACAGCATGTGTTTTTTCAGCCCCAGCTTGTCCGAAATTACGCCCAGCACCGGCTGAAAGGCGATGGCGGAAAGTGAGATGCAGGAGAAGACGATCCCCGTATGGGTTTTATTCAGGCCGATGATATCCGACAGCCAGATCGGCAGGAACGGAAAGCAGGTGGCCATAATGAAGAAGTAAAAAAAGAAAAACAGTCCGAAGATCCAGAAGTTAGGGTTATCTTTGTGGGTACAGGCAGTTGTGCTCATTATTATTATCCTCAGCTGTGGGCCGGTTTCCCGGCCCATCACGATTACACCCGTTCTACACCAATCAGGATGGCGCTCTCCGGATCCAGAATCGGCAGTGCAATGCCCGCCTGCATCAACCATTCACCGCTTACCGTCTGCGGGGCTTCCATCCACGCGGGTAACTTGCGCATGGTGTGTCCGCCCTCGCCGGTTAAGCGAATGTTGGGATGATCGAGCAGCGTGAGACGGTATCGTGCGCCCGCCTCCAGCCCCGGCATACGCAGCGGCATCATCAGGGTATAATCCGGCATCGCCAGCTGGCTGACGATAAACAAGCCTTGGCCTCGATCCTGGCTCACTATCCCCTGCGCCAGCGTAGTGGCATCTGGCATCTCCACGCGCCACTGGGTACCCGTGTGGATCACCTCCCGCCACCGTTTGTGCAGCGCGGCATAGTGCCGGTAACCTGCCCGCTCCTGCTCGTCAACGCTGAGCGGATCCAGCTCCAGCCCCATATGGCCGAACAGCGCCGTTAGCCCGCGAAAAGCAATGCTGTGCTGGCGGAAGGTGGCGTGGCATTTATGATGACCGATATGCGCGCCCATCACCTCCGGCGGGAAGAAGTAGCTCATGCCGCGCTGAATAGCGTTGCGCTCCAGCGCGTCGTTGTTGTCAGACGCCCAGAAGCGATGGCAGCGGGTCAGCACCTCGTAGTCAATGCGTCCCCCGCCCGAGGAGCAGGATTCAAATTCGACCTGCGGGAAACGTTCGCCCAGCACGTCTAACAGACGATAGAACTGACGCGTCTGCGCATCGGCGGCGGCCTTGCCGTTGTGCCCCGGCTGCACCAGCTCCCGGTTCATATCCCACTTCACATAATCCACCGGGTGCTCGCCCAGCAGCCAGGTCATACGTTCCTGCAGGTACTCAAACGCTTCCGGAATATTCAGGTTAAGCACATACTGATGGCGGCCAGTGGGCGGCGTGTATCCCGGCATTGCCAGTACCCAGTCCGGGTGCGCCCGGTAGAGATCGGAGTCCGGGTTGATCATCTCCGGCTCCACCCAGATACCGAACTCCATGCCGAGGTTTTTAACGTGATTAATTACCGGCATCAGGCCGTGGGGGTACTTTTTCTCGTCAAGATACCAGTCACCCAGCGCGGCGTGGTCGTCATTGCGCCCTTTAAACCAGCCGTCGTCGATAATAAAGCGCTCTACGCCCAGGGCTGCCGCCTCGTCCGCCATTCGCATAATGTATTGCGGATCGTGGTCGAAATAGATCCCCTCCCAGGTATTGAGGTGCACCGGGCGCGGCTTGTTCTCCGGGAAGCGAATAACGTTGTCCCGCAGGTAGCGGTGGAACTGCTGGCTCATGCCGTTCAGCCCGTTTGCGGAGTAGCTGGCATACAGGCGCGGCGTCCAGAGAGTCTCCCCCTCGGCGATGGTCATCTCTCCCGGCAGATAGAGTGCTTCGGCCTGCAGATAGCGGCGGCCATCGGTTTTGGCCTCGGCCCGCAGACGGTGGTTGCCGCTCCAGCCAAGGTGCACGCCCCACACGTCGCCGTGCATTTCGCTGAACGACGGGGTACCGCTAATCAGCGCTGGGAAGTGTTCATGGGAGGTACGACCGCGACGGTTTTCAATCACGAAGCTGTCATGTTCGAGCTTTACGCGGTGCGGCTGGAATTCGCGGATCCAGCGTCCGTGAAAGGCCATCACCTCTCCGGCGCGCTCGGCAATGGGCAGCGTGACGGCAAGACGTTCAACCTGCCACGCCTGAGCACGAAGGTTGGTTAAACCGTGGCGCACCACCAGTACGCCGCTGTCGTCGAGCGCAATCTCGCTGGTCAGACGCAGGCCGGCATGCGCATCTTCAGCGGTCACGGTGAGGGATTGCCCCTCCTGCGCGACACCAACAGTTTTGAAGAGCGGGGAGCTATCCATACCGTCGCGATGGCCTTCAATGCCTGGCGTTCCAAACAAACCGTGGCCCAGCTCGGCCATCAGCGTTACCGGTGAGTCAACGTCTAACCTGCCGTTGGCTACCGGACGAGACAAACTCTCTGCATCCTGCGGCGAAAAGTGGTTAAGGTGTGGGCCCCAGTAAAGAATTTCAGCAAACGGGTGAGTTTTTAACACCACGTCTACCGTCTTGCTTTCCAGTCGTAAAATCGAATCATGCATCAGACATCTCCTGTCGTCGGGATGTCTTGAGTGTTGATCCGAAACGTTTCGGATACAAACCAAAACGTTTCGGATTTGTGATCGGGTTTAGAGTTTCAGGAGATTTACGCCGTCTGTCCGGCAGAAAAGCCAGGCTGCCACAGCACCTGAAGCTGGGCGATATCCTCGCCGTTAATTAACCGCAGCACCATCTCGGCGATCTGTTTGCCGACGCCCTGACGGGTAGCCTGGATCACCGCCGCCACGTCGACATCCACGATGCTGTCCTGCGGCAGACCGTCGTAAACCACCAGCGAAACGGCGTTATCACCGATTAATCGACCAAGCTGGGACAGGGCCATCGCCACCCCATCGCCGTGGGTATTACAGTCGGTCAGGATTGCCGTTGGCGGTGAGGCCAGCGAGAGCAGCTCCTGCGTCGTGGTATAGCCCGCTCGCCGTGAAGGCGGCATGGTGCGCAGCCATTCGCTGGACAGCCCCGCCTCGGCCAGGGCATCAAGGTAGCCCTGGCGGCGCTGGATGATAAAAGCCTGGGAATTGCTTTCGCCAAGCAGGGCAATACGCTGATGGCCCTTATCAATCAGCCAGCGTGTAGCGTGATACATCCCGGCATAGTTGTCGAAGTCAAACCATGCATACGGCTGCGGCAGCTGGCTGCGGCCCAGCGCCAGGAAAGGGAAACCGATAGTCTGGAGCTGCTCCAGACGCGGATCGCGATCGAGCGTATGGGCAACGATCAGCGCATCCACCCGGCGGCTTTGCACCATGCGCATATAGCTGTGCTTATCAGCCAGATCGTCGTCGGCAATGAGCAGCAAATCAATCTCATGCCGCGCAAGCTCGTGGCTAATTTCGCCAACCATCTCCATAAATACGCTGTTATTGAGCGGAACAGGATGCACCGGGAAAACCAGCCCAACGGCGTCGATTTTGCCCATCTTCAGACGGCGGGCAAAGGTATTCGGACGATAGCCACGGCGCTGTGCTTCCGCTTCAACCCGGGCGCGCGTCTCTTTGGAGACATCATCATACCCGTTGAGCGCACGGCTAACGGTGGTAACGGACAGCCCCAGTTCTTTGGCAATAGCTTTAAGCGACATGTTTTTCCGTGTCTTACTGTTTAATTTTGTTCCGCAACCAGAAGCGCATGCGTATCCGGCTCAAGCGCTTTAAAGATATGCGGCCGATCGGCGGGATAGCAGATGTAATCCCCTTCCCCCAGCTCTTCCGGCGCGTCGATCAGCCCCACGAGCGCCCGACCCTGGGTCACAATGATGTGCTCCACCGATCCCGGCGGATGGGGCTGGGAGATGCGATCTGCACCCGGCTGGGTCAGCAGTAGATAGATATCACGCCGCGCGCCTGGGGGACAGGCGGCCAGTAAAATTGCTTCATAGTTTGCCTGGCCAGCAATTACCTTTGTTCCCTCTCCCCGGCGGATCACCTGCGTAGCGGGCTGCTGCGGCTCCAGCAGACGGGCGAAAGGAATATCCAGCGCTACGCACAGCGACCAGAGCGTCTCCAGGCTCGGGTTGCCGTTGCCTGACTCTAGCTGAGAGAGCGTGGATTTAGCGATCCCGGCCCGACGGGCAATTTCCGCCAGTGAAAGTCCGGTTCGCAGACGTTCTCGCACTAAACTTTTAGCGATCACGCTAATTGGCTGCGTCATATAACGACCCTTGATCTATAAATCGAACGAATCGTTCGTCTTGTAAAACGATCTTGATGCGTTCATTATAATGGATATTCGTTCGATATAGCTAAACCAATACGGTTAAAACAGTATGAAACATCATCTCTCTTGTCTGAAAGGCGACACGATAAAGGCAATCGTTCTGGTCTGCCTGGCGGTAGGTATTGTCGGCATGTCCTACGGCTCGCTGGCTATCGCATACGGTTTCCCGATCTGGGTTCCCTTTATACTCTCTATTACCGTACTGGCGGGCGCGTCTGAATTTATGTTCATCGGCATTGTTGCCAGCGGCGGTAATCCCCTGGCGGCCGCAGCCGCTGGGCTACTGGTTAACGCCCGCCACGTGCCGTTTGGCGTGACGGTACGCGACCTGGTCGGCAAGCGCGGTGCCAGCCTGCTCGGCTGCCACATCATGAATGACGAAAGCGTGGTGTTTGGCCTGTCGCAGAAAACGCCTGAACAGCGTAAAGCGGCCTACTGGCTGTGCGGATTAGGGGTGGCGATTATCTGGCCGCTCGGCGCGCTGCTGGGTGCGGTGGTGGGTAAACTGCTGCCCGATCCGGAGACCATCGGTCTGGATGCGGTCTTTCCGGCTATTTTGCTGGCGTTAGTAGTACCGGCTTTTAAAAATCGCACCACGCTTATCCGCGCCTGCAGCGGCGCGGTGCTGTCACTTGCCGCCGTTCCCTTTGCACCGGTGGGTTTACCGGTCCTGCTCTCTCTGCTCGGCCTGGCCGCAAGGAAAAAATAGTGGAAAACATGACGGTATTTATTCTCGGCATCGTCCTGTTATCCGCAGGAACCTATTTAATGCGCCTCGGCGGCGCCAAACTCGGTAGCCGACTGGCTCTTTCTGAGCGTTCACAGGCACTGCTTTCCGATGCGGCCACCGTGCTGCTGTTTTCCGTGGCGCTGGCCACCACCTTTTACGAAGGGGATCATTTTGCCGGTATGGCGCGGGTGATCGGCGTCGCCTTTGCCGTATTCCTGGCCTGGCGCAAGATGCCGTTAATTGTGGTGATCGTGGCAGCGGCGGTAGTGACTGCGCTACTGCGGCTGGCGGGCGTGGCATAAAAAAAGCGCCCGTAGGCGCTCTTTCGACAATGGAGATGTTATTTAGTCAGCTCAGCGGTCATGTGTACATAGTTACCTGAGTAAGCCTGGGTAATTTTGTAAGATGAGGCACCAGCCTGCTCGGCCTGAGCGGCGATTTTTGCTTCTGCGCCGGAGAGTGTGGTGTCAGTCGCGGAGACGGACTGGGCAGCAAAAGAACCGAAGGAAGCGGCAAGAGCGATAACTGCAACAAAAGTTTTGATGTTTTTCATGATGGTTACCCTTTAATTAAGTTGTTTGTATAAGGCGTGTCGCCTTGATGTGATAAATAATAGACCGGTTAATCACCAACTAAAAGTAAAGGGATTTGCTGACTAAATTCAAAATTTTTGAATAAATATCACGCACCCACTAAACGCTGGGGGTGGGTATAGATCGTTGCCCTACCCGGCTTGCAAAAGCCCACCAGCGTCAGGTTGCAGCGCTCGGCAACCTCCACCGCCAGCGTCGTTGCCGCCGACACCGCAAACAGAATTTCCACGCCGCACATGGCCGACTTCTGCACCATCTCATAGCTTGCCCGGCTGGAGACCAGCGCCGCACCCTGCTGCCAGCCTGCGCCTTCCCGGGCGCGATGGCCCAGCAGCTTATCCAGCGCCACGTGCCTGCCCACATCCTCGTGCCCGCCAATCAGCTCGCCCTCGGGCGCGATCCACGCTGCGGCATGGGTGCAGCCGGTGAGCTGGCCGACCGGCTGAACGCTGCTCAGCTGGCGCAGCGCCCGATCCAGGTTCGCCAGATTGAACGTCTGGGTAAAAGGCAGCGGGGCCACCGGCTTGCCAATATCGTTAAGCTGCTCCACGCCACAGACGCCACAGCCGGTACGGCCCGCCAGCGCCCGACGTCGCTCTTTCAGTCCCATAAAGCGGCGGCTGGAGAGCTCAATCTGCACCTCCAGACCGTTACAGGAGGGCACAACGTCCATCCCGTAGATCTCCGCCGGGGCGTCGATGATGCCCTCCGAAAGCGAAAACCCTATCGCGAACTCGGGGAGATCCTTCGGCGAGGCCATCATCACCACGTGTGAAATCCCGTTGTAGACCAGCGCGACGGGCACCTCTTCCGCCAGGCTGTCCGGCTGAGGATGCTGTAGATCATCACGTTTCCAGAGCGTCACCTGGCGGCACCCTATGATATCGGTCGACTTTTTAGGAGTAGAGAGCATTTTATTGTTCACTTTTTGTTAACTGAATGGGAACAGGCCTGGCGACATTGTGGTATTCTGGCGGCAATTCCTCCAGAGCGAGGAGGACCATCCTATTCTGAACCTTTACGGCCATGCCCGCAAAGCGTAAAGACTCGAGATCACCATTCGAGACAATGTCGATAAAATAAAAAAAGTAAGGAGCGACCCCATGCAGGTCAGCAGAAGGCAGTTCTTTAAGATCTGCGCTGGCGGTATGGCAGGTACAACGGCAGCCGCACTGGGCTTTGCACCCAGCGTCGCGCTGGCGGAAACACGGCAGTATAAGCTGCTGCGCACCCGCGAAACACGTAACACCTGTACGTACTGCTCCGTTGGCTGCGGGCTATTAATGTATAGCCTTGGCGACGGTGCAAAGAATGCCAAATCATCCATCTTCCATATTGAAGGGGATCCGGATCACCCGGTGAACCGCGGTGCGCTGTGTCCAAAAGGGGCCGGTCTGGTGGACTTTATCCACTCCGAAAGCCGCCTGAAATATCCGGAATACCGTGCGCCAGGTTCTGACAAATGGCAGCGTATCAGTTGGGATGAGGCGTTCGATCGCATCGCCAAACTGATGAAAGAAGACCGCGACGCAAACTATATCGCGCAGAATGAGCAGGGCGTGACCGTTAACCGCTGGCTCTCTACCGGTATGCTGTGCGCCTCCGCGGCCAGCAATGAAACCGGCTATTTATCACAGAAATTTACTCGCGCACTCGGCATGTTAGCCGTCGATAACCAGGCGCGTGTCTGACACGGACCAACGGTAGCAAGTCTTGCTCCAACATTTGGTCGCGGTGCGATGACCAACCACTGGGTCGACATGAAGAACGCCAACCTCATCGTCGTGATGGGTGGGAACGCGGCAGAAGCGCATCCGGTGGGTTTCCGCTGGGCGATGGAAGCCAAGATCCACAATGGCGCGAAGCTGATTGTCGTCGATCCACGCTTTACGCGAACCGCCTCGGTCGCGGATTTCTATGCGCCTATTCGTTCCGGTACTGACATCGCTTTCCTGTCAGGCGTCATGCTGTACCTGTTGAATAACGAAAAATATAACCGTGAATACACCGAAGCCTATACCAACGCCAGCCTGATCGTGCGGGAAGATTTCGGCTTTGATGACGGTCTGTTTACCGGCTATGACCCGGATAAGCGCAAGTATGACAAAGCCAGCTGGAACTACGAGCTGGATGAAAACGGCTTTGCGAAACGCGACATGACGTTGACGCATCCTCGCTGCGTATGGAACCTGCTGAAAAAGCATCTGGCTCGCTATACGCCTGAGGTGGTGGAAAACATCTGCGGTACGCCAAAAGCCGACTTCCTGAAGGTCTGCGAATACATCGCCGAAACCAGCGCCCACGATAAGACCGCGTCGTTCCTCTACGCGCTCGGCTGGACGCAGCACTCGGTAGGTGCGCAGAACATTCGTACCATGGCGATGATCCAGCTGCTGCTCGGCAACATGGGCATGGCAGGCGGCGGCGTTAACGCCCTGCGCGGCCACTCCAACATTCAGGGTCTGACCGACCTGGGCCTGCTGACCCAGAGTCTGCCGGGCTACATGACGCTGCCGAACGATAAGCAGAACGATCTGGAAACCTACTTTGCCGGCAACACCACCAAGCCGCTACTGGAAGGCCAGGTTAACTACTGGAGCAACTACCCGAAATTCTTCGTGTCGATGATGAAAGCCTTCTATGGCGACAAAGCGACGGCGGAGAACAACTGGGGCTTTGACTGGCTGCCGAAGTGGGATAAAGGCTACGACGTCCTGCAGTATTTCGACATGATGGCGAAAAACGAGGTGACGGGCTACATCTGCCAGGGCTTTAACCCGGTGGCATCGTTCCCGAACAAAAACAAGGTTGTCTCGTCGCTGTCGAAGCTGAAGTTCCTGGTCACCATCGATCCGCTCTCAACCGAGACCTCGACCTTCTGGCAGAACCACGGTGAGCAGAACGACGTGGATTCATCGAAAATCCAGACCGAAGTGTTCCGTCTGCCATCAACCTGCTTTGCGGAAGAGGACGGCTCCATCGTCAACTCCGGGCGCTGGTTGCAGTGGCACTGGAAAGGTCAGGACGCGCCGGGCGAAGCGCTGAACGACGGTGAGATCCTGGCGGGTATCTTCCTGCGCCTGCGTAAGATGTACGCGGCCGAGGGCGGTGCGAACCCGGAACAGGTTCTGAACATGTCCTGGAACTACACCACGCCAGAGAACCCTTCCCCGCAGGAAGTGGCGATGGAGAGCAACGGCAAAGCGCTGGAAGATATCATCGACCCGGCGAGCGGCAAGGTGCTGGCGAAGAAGGGCGATCAGCTCTCCTCCTTTGCCCATCTGCGCGATGACGGTACCACCTCCAGCGGCTGCTGGATCTTTGCCGGTAGCTGGACGCCGGACGGTAACCAGATGGCGCGCCGCGACAACGCCGATCCATCAGGGCTGGGGAATACCCTCGGCTGGGCATGGGCGTGGCCGTTGAACCGCCGCATCCTCTATAACCGCGCCTCGGCGGACCCGCAGGGTAAACCGTGGGATCCGAAACGCCAGCTGCTCTCCTATGCCAATGGTAAATGGGTAGGGGCAGATATTCCGGACTACAACACTGCGCCTCCGGGCAGCAACGTTGGGCCGTTTATCATGCTGCAAGAGGGCGTCGGACGTCTGTTCGCGATCGATAAGATGGCGGAGGGGCCGTTCCCGGAGCACTACGAGCCGTTTGAGACGCCGCTGGGGACCAACCCGCTGCATCCGAATGTGATCTCTAACCCGGCCGCTCGCGTGTTCAAAGATGATATGGACGCGATGGGTAAAGCGGATAAGTTCCCGTACGTCGGCACCACTTACCGCCTGACCGAGCATTTCCACTACTGGACCAAGCATGCGCTGTTGAACTCGATTGCGCAGCCGGAGCAGTTTGTGGAGATCGGCGAGAAGCTGGCGGGCAAGCTGGGCATTGCTCAGGGCGATACGGTGAAGGTCTCCTCTAACCGCGGCTATATCAAGGCCAAAGCGGTGGTGACCAAGCGTATCCGCACCCTGAATGTGCACGGCCAGGAAGTCGATACCATCGGGATACCTATCCACTGGGGTTATGAAGGCGTGGCGAAGAAGGGCTTTATTGCCAATACGCTGACGCCGGTTGTTGGTGATGCGAACACGCAGACGCCGGAGTTCAAGGCGTTCCTCGTGAACGTGGAAAAGGTGTAACGGAGACGACCTATGGCTTATCAATCGCAAGACATTATTCGTCGTTCCGCGACTAACAGCTTTACCCCCGCGCCTCAGGCGCGGGATCACCAGCTCGAAGTGGCGAAGCTCATCGACGTGACCACCTGCATCGGCTGTAAGGCCTGTCAGGTGGCCTGTTCAGAGTGGAACGACATCCGTGATGACGTGGGTCATAACGTCGGGGTCTATGATAACCCGGCGGATCTGACGGCCAAATCCTGGACGGTAATGCGCTTCTCGGAAGTCGAGCAGAACGACAAACTGGAGTGGCTGATCCGTAAGGATGGCTGCATGCACTGTGCCGATCCTGGCTGTCTGAAGGCCTGCCCGTCTGAAGGGGCGATCATTCAGTACGCTAACGGCATCGTCGACTTCCAGTCTGAGCAGTGCATCGGCTGCGGCTACTGCATCGCTGGCTGTCCGTTCGACGTCCCGCGCCTGAACCCGGAAGATAACCGCGTCTACAAATGCACCCTGTGCGTGGATCGCGTGACCGTCGGCCAGGAGCCTGCCTGCGTGAAGACCTGTCCAACCGGCGCTATCCACTTTGGTTCCAAAGAGGATATGAAAGCGCTGGCGGGCGATCGCGTCGCGGAGCTGAAAACACGTGGTTACGATAACGCGGGCCTGTACGATCCGGCTGGCGTTGGCGGTACACACGTGATGTACGTGCTGCACCACGCCGACAAGCCGACTCTCTATCACGGCCTGCCGGAAAACCCGGAAATCAGTGCCACCGTGAAGTTCTGGAAAGGTATCTGGAAACCGCTCGCCGCCGTCGGCTTTGCGGCGACCTTTGCCGCCAGCGTCTTCCACTACGTGGGCGTGGGTCCAAACCGCGCTGACGATGACGAAGACAATCTTCACGACAAAAAAGATGATGAGGTGCGCAAATGAGAAAACGTGACACCATCGTGCGCTACACCGCGCCGGAACGCATCAACCACTGGGTCACCGCCTTCTGCTTCGTGCTGGCGTCGGTGAGCGGGCTGGGGTTTTTCTTCCCCTCCTTTAACTGGTTGATGAATATTCTCGGCACGCCGCAGCTGGCGCGGATCCTCCACCCCTTCGTTGGGGTGGTGATGTTTGCCTCGTTTATCATCATGTTTTTCCGCTACTGGCACCACAACCTGATCAACCGGGACGATATCTTCTGGGCGAAAAACATCCAGAAAATCATCGTTAACGAAGAGGTCGGCGACACCGGGCGCTATAACTTTGGCCAGAAGTGCGTCTTCTGGGCAGCGATTATTCTGCTGGTGCTGCTGCTGGTCAGCGGGATTATCATGTGGCGTCCGTGGCTCGCGCCTTACTTCTCCATCCCAACCATCCGCCTGGCGATCATGCTGCATTCATTTGCCGCGGTCGGGTTAATTGTGGTTATTATGGTGCATATCTACGCCGCCCTCTGGGTAAAAGGCACGATTACCGCCATGGTAGAAGGATGGGTAACGAAAACCTGGGCGGAGCGACATCACCCGCGCTGGTATCGTGAAGTCCGGAGCAAATCGGAAAAAGAGGCTGAATGAGTATTCGCATAATCCCGCAAGATGCGTTGGAGAAAGGCGAGAAACGTGCGGCGGAAGCCATTCCGCCGTTACTGTTTCCCAGGCTGAAAAATCTCTACAACCGTCGAGCAGAACGCCTGCGCTCGCTGGCCGAGAGCAACCCGCTGGGTGACTTCCTGCGCTTTGCCGCGCTGGTGGCCCATGCCCAGGAGGTGGTGCTGTACGATCATCCATTAACCATGGATTTGACCGCACGCATTAAAGAGGCTGCCGAACAGGGTAAGCCGCCGCTGGATATTCACGTCCTGCCACGCGACACCCACTGGCATAAGCTGCTGCACTCTCTGATTGCCGAGCTGAAACCAGAGATGAGCGGCCAGGCGCTGGCGGTGATCGAGAATCTGGAGAAGGCCTCGACTCAGGAGCTGGAAGAGATGGCGAGCGCCCTGTTCGCCAGCGACTTCGCGGCGGTGAGCAGCGATAAATCGCCGTTCATCTGGGCGGCGCTGTCGCTCTACTGGGCGCAGATGGCCAGCCTGATCCCGGGTAAAGCCCGCGCCGAGTATGGCGAGCAGCGTCAGTTCTGTCCGGTCTGCGGCTCAATGCCGGTCTCCAGCATCGTGCAGATTGGTACCTCTCAGGGGCTGCGCTATCTGCACTGCAACCTGTGTGAGACCGAGTGGCACGTGGTGCGCGTGAAGTGCAGCAACTGCGAGCAAACCCGCGATCTGCACTACTGGTCGCTGGATAACGAGCAGGCTTCGGTCAAAGCAGAGAGCTGCGGCGATTGCGGTACCTACCTGAAGATTTTGTATCAGGAAAAAGACCCGAACGTGGAGCCGGTGGCCGACGACCTGGCGTCGCTGGTGCTGGATGCCCGCATGGAGCAGGAGGGCTTCGCCCGTAGCTCTATCAACCCGTTCCTGTTCCCGGGTGAAGGGGAGTAACCCCTGTAACACTGCCGGGCGGCGCTACGCTTGCCCGGCCTACACCTGGACGCCCCTTTCGCTACTCCTCCTCGTTACCGCCCTCTTCGTATGAACCGAAAGGTTTCGCTGGCAGCACGATAAAGATACCTTCAAAGATAGCCCCGGCGACGTCGTTGCCGAACAGCTCGACCTGCAATTGGACGCGGGCTTTACGACCGCGCGCCAGACGGTCGAGATCGCCGCTGAGAGAGCCCAGATCGGCAATCGCGCTGGGCCGACCGGTGATGGGATGGCTGTAGCGGATATGGGCGTCAGCGAGAATAATCGTGCCGCCGAGATGACGCTCACGCAGCATCAGCCAGATCAGCCCCCAGCCGGTCAGCGTGGCGAGGGAGAACAGACTGCCGGCAAACAGCGTATTGTGCGGATTCTGATTACCCGTCTCCGGCATGGTGGTAATAAACTTCTGGCCGGTGTACTGCTGAATACGCACGCCCATCTTCTCGCTGAGCGGAATATGCTGATACCAGGCCTGCTGTAGCTGCCCGCACCAGTCGCCGCGATGTAGAATATCGTCCAGCGAGGCGATGGGTTTCATCATCAGAAAGTGGCGCAGCGGCGTGGTTTGCGGGGCGGTGATCTCACCTTCATTGACAAACCCCAGCTTGGCGAAAAACTCCACGGCGTCCTCGCGGGCGCTACAGGTGACCCGCTTAACTCCCTCCTGACGTGCGACCGACTCCAGGGTCATCGCCATCAGCGTGCCTAACCCTTTATCCTGCACCTCAGGGTGTACGGCCATAAAGCGAATCGAGCCTTCGCTGTCGGCATTGATATAGAGCCGGCCAACGGCGACCAGCTGGCCCTCTTCATCCAGCACCATCTGATGATGCGCCATCGCATCCCAGGCATCACGCTCGGAGCCGCGCGGCTGATGAAGGGGCTTACGCAGCATTTCCCAACGAAACGCGTAGTAGCGCTCTAATTCTGCTTCGGTTTGCGGTACGCGAAGATGATACATAGCAGCACTCTCTCTTGTGACCTGGGGCCAGGCTAGCTGTTGGCTCATACTTGCAGCCAGAAGGTAACCGGACCGTCATTAACTAGCGAAACCTGCATATCGGCAGCGAACTGCCCAGTTTGCGTAACGATCTCCTGCTGGCGGCAGCGCTCGACAAAATAGTCATACAGCGCTTCGGCGCGATCCGGGGCTGCGCCCCGAGAGAAACTCGGACGCATGCCGCGCTCGGTATCCGCTGCCAGCGTAAACTGCGATACCACCAGCACGCTGCCACCGGCCTGCTGAACGTTGAGGTTCATCTTGCCGTCGGCATCGCTGAAGATACGGTAGCCTAATACTCGTTCGCAAAGACGGTTCGCTTTTTGCTCATCGTCCTCTTTTTCGACACCTAACAGCACCAAAAGTCCTGGGCCAATTTCACCCGTCACGTTACCTTCCACGGTCACGCTGGCACGGGAAACACGCTGAATTAATGCAATCATGGTTGGTCTAATGTCTCTTGCTCTGCGGCTAATTTGAGTTTGCGGTACTCCCCGAGAGTGACAGTTATTTCCGCGCCAAGCAAGACGATACACCAGGTCCAGTAGACCCAGACAAAGAGAATGGGTACCACCGCCAGCACGCCGTAGATGAGCTGGTAGGAGGGAAACATGGTGATATAGAGCGCGAACGCCTTTTTTCCCAGCTCAAAGAGCAGCGCAGCCACCAGCGCGCCAATGACGGCATCGCGGTTCGGCACCTGAGTGGTCGGCACGATGCTGTAGAGCAGCCAGAACGAGAGCCACGAAAGGATCAGCGGAAAGATACGCAGGACGTGATCGATCATGCTATCCAACTCGGTGGCCCAGCGCAGCGAGAGCAGATAGGAGCTAATTGCCAGGCTTGCCCCCGCCAGCAGCGGCCCCAGAGTGAGGATCATCCAGTAGACGGCAAACGAGTAAACCTTGGGTCGCGCCCGCTTGCTGCGCCAGATGGTATTCAGCGCACTATCAATGGCATACATCAGTAGCAGCGCGGTGACAATCAGACCGCACGCCCCTACCGCCGTCATTTTGCTGGAGTTAGCGACAAACTGCTCGATATAGCGCTGAATGATATCGCCGGTCGACGGCAGGAAATTGGCAAAAACAAAGTGCCGCAGCTGCATGCTGACGTCGTTAAACATTGGAAACGCAGCGAAAAGCGCAAAGATCACCGCCACCAGCGGCACTAACGACAGCAGCGAAACATAGGCGAGATTACCCGCCAGCGTCGTCATATTGTCTTCGTCGATGCGCTGCCAGAGCAGTTTGAGCCACGCCCGCAGCGGGCGAGTATGGTGGCTGGCTTTATGATGAACGGTTTTTAGCATAGTTGTTTTGCAAAGTAGTTCGGTATCGTCTCTTTTCCGGTCACCAGAATTGATGTAATACCCAACTGGTTAGCTCCCTCTATATTATCGGCGTTATCGTCAAAAAAGACCGCATCCTCGGCGGAGTAACCCTCTTCCTGCAACAGCGCCTGGTAGATGCGCGCCTCTGGCTTGCGCATCCCCATCTCCTGCGAGAGGTAGATTTTATCCGCTGCGGCGCGCACCTCGGGATACTGCTCCGGCCAGAAGGTGGTGTGCAGACGGTTAGTGTTAGAGAGCACCACCACGCGGTGTCCCTGCGCACGCAGCTTGTGCATGATCTCAATCACCTCCGGCCGCAGGCCAACAAACACTGCCTGCCAGCCGTGGGAGAACTGCTCATAGCTCAGCGGCAGCGACATCTCCAGACACAGCGCGTCGGCAAAATCTTCATCCGACAGCTCGCCGCGCTCGTGGCGGTGAAACGCCTCGCCCATGGTAAAGCTCTGCTTTAGCGTCGCCAGCGGGATCCGGCTGAGATCGCTCCATGCGCCCAGCACGCGATTAAAGTCGATATCAACAATCACGTTACCTAAATCAAAGATATAGAGCATTTTTCTCTCCTTGCTTGCCGTGGAGAGTTAACTGTAGCGGGAAATCCAGATGGTGAATAGCTGCTCTGCCACAGATTCCGGCAGGAGAGGTTTGCATGAAAGCATAAAAAAAGCCGCTGAATATCAGCGGCTTTTATCGTCATGCGAAAAACAGATTACGCGTCGCGAGGACCACGCATCGCACGTTTACGGTCGTTCTCGGTCAGGTGACGTTTACGGATACGGACAGAGGTCGGGGTGACTTCTACCAGTTCGTCGTCATCGATGAACTCCAGCGCCTGCTCCAGGGACATCTTGATCGGCGGAACCAGAACCGTTGCTTCGTCGGTACCCGACGCACGCATGTTGGTCAGTTTCTTACCGGTCAGGCAGTTCACGGTCAGGTCGTTAGAACGGCTGTGAATACCAATGATCTGGCCTTCATACACTTCAGCACCGTGACCCAGGAAGAGCTTACCGCGATCCTGCAGGCTGAACAGTGCGAACGCGACTGCTTTGCCCTGGCCGTTAGAGATCAGCACGCCGTTGTTACGCTGGCCGATTTCGCCCGGACGCACGTCGTCGTAGTGGCTGAAGGTGGAGTACAGCAGACCAGTACCGGAGGTCATGGTCATGAACTCGGTACGGAAGCCGATCAAACCACGTGCCGGGATCAGGTAGTCCAGACGAATACGGCCTTTGCCGTCAGGGATCATGTCTTTGACATCGCCCTTACGCTCGCCCATTGCCTGCATAACCGAGCCCTGATGCTGCTCTTCGATATCCAGGGTCACGTTCTCGAACGGCTCTTGCAGACGACCGTCGATCATACGGTTGATAACTTTCGGACGGGACACAGCCAGTTCGAAGCCTTCACGACGCATGTTTTCGATCAGAACTGACAGGTGCAGCTCGCCACGACCAGATACGCGGAATGCGTCCGCATCTTCAGTCTCTTCTACGCGCAGCGCCACGTTGTGCACCAGCTCTTTGTTCAGACGGTCAAGGATCTGACGCGAGGTCACAAACTTACCTTCTTTACCGCAGAACGGTGAGGTGTTGACGTTGAAGAACATGGTTACGGTCGGCTCATCCACGGAGAGTGCCGGCAGCGCTTCGACGTTTTGCGGATCGCAAAGGGTGTCGGAGATGTTCAGCTCGCCCAGACCGGTGATCGCGATGATATCGCCCGCTTCAGCTTCGGTGGATTCAATACGCTCCAGACCGAGGTGAGTCAGTACTTTACCCACTTTACCGTTGCGAGTTTTACCTTCGCTATCGATCAGAGTGATCTGCTGGTTCGGCTTCACCTTACCGCGCTTGATACGACCGATGCCGATAACGCCAACATAGTTGTTGTAGTCCAGCTGAGAGATCTGCATCTGGAACGGACCATCAAGGTCAACGTTCGGTGCCGGAACGTGGTCAACGATCGCCTGATACAGCGGGGTCATATCTTCCGCCATGTCAGTGTGGTCGTTACCCGCGATACCCATCAGTGCAGATGCATAGATGATCGGGAAGTCCAGCTGCTCGTCGGTGGCGTCGAGGTTGACGAACAGATCGAAGACCTGATCCACAACCCAGTCAGGACGCGCGCCCGGACGGTCAACCTTGTTGATAACGACAATTGGCTTCAGGCCGTGCGCAAACGCTTTTTTAGTTACAAAGCGGGTCTGCGGCATTGGGCCGTCCATAGCATCGACCACCAGCAGTACGGAGTCTACCATGGACATGACACGTTCAACTTCACCACCGAAGTCGGCGTGACCCGGGGTATCAACGATGTTGATACGGTAGTCATTCCATTTAATAGCGGTGTTTTTCGCGAGGATGGTAATCCCACGCTCTTTCTCCAAATCGTTGGAGTCCATCACGCGTTCGGTAGTCTCAGCACGCTCGCTGAAGGTACCAGACTGCTGCAGCAGCTTGTCAACCAGGGTCGTTTTACCATGGTCAACGTGCGCAATGATGGCGATGTTACGCAAATTTTCGATCACAACTTTGCCTCAGGCATTAGAAATAGCGCGTTATTGTACACGTATTAATCGCAGTACAGAACAGGATCACAAAGAACCTTTACAAACAATATAGAAAGTAGGGCTTTGTGATCGGTTTCACGAAGCGGTAGAGAGCTGTCTTAATGTAAATTGCACCAATACGGTGCACTACGATCGCGCAGATGCACTATATTGATGCAAGATAACCATTATGGTGCAGCCCTTTTGCACTATGACGTGCATGATAGCGCCTTTTGGGGGTGTTTTAAAAGTTGGCACAGATTTCGCTTTATCTTAGGCAAGGCGATTGTGCCACTTATAAAGTGTAGAACCTCGTTACCACGACGACCAAAAATTCCGGGAGAGTTAAGTATGTCCGCTGAACACGTTTTGACGATGCTGAACGAACATGAAGTGAAGTTTATTGATCTGCGCTTCACTGATACCAAAGGTAAAGAGCAGCATGTCACTATCCCAGCCCATCAGGTTAACGCTGACTTCTTTGAAGAAGGCAAAATGTTTGATGGTTCTTCGATTGGTGGCTGGAAAGGCATCAACGAATCCGACATGGTGCTGATGCCGGACGCCTCTACCGCGGTTATTGATCCGTTCTTCGAAGAGTCTACCCTGATTATCCGTTGCGATATCCTTGAGCCAGGCACGCTGCAGGGCTACGATCGCGACCCACGCTCCATCGCTAAACGCGCTGAAGAGTACCTGCGCTCCACCGGCATCGCAGACACCGTTCTGTTCGGGCCAGAGCCAGAGTTCTTCCTGTTCGACGACGTTCGCTTTGGTGCCAACATTTCCGGTTCCCACGTGGCTATCGACGATATCGAAGGCGCATGGAACACCTCCACCAAATACGAAGGTGGTAACAAAGGTCACCGTCCGGCTGTGAAAGGCGGTTACTTCCCGGTTCCGCCGGTTGACTCCTCTCAGGACATCCGCTCCACCATGTGTCTGGTGATGGAAGAGATGGGCCTGGTGGTTGAAGCGCACCACCACGAAGTGGCAACTGCAGGTCAGAACGAAGTGGCTACCCGCTTCAACACCATGACCAAAAAAGCGGACGAAATTCAGATCTACAAATATGTCGTGCACAACGTCGCGCACCGCTTCGGCAAAACCGCGACCTTTATGCCAAAACCGATGTTCGGCGATAACGGCTCCGGTATGCACTGCCACATGTCCCTCTCCAAGAACGGCACCAACCTGTTCTCTGGCGACAAATATGCTGGCCTGTCTGAAGAAGCCCTGTTCTACATCGGCGGCGTAATCAAACACGCTAAAGCGATCAACGCCCTGGCGAACCCGACCACCAACTCCTACAAGCGTCTGGTCCCGGGTTACGAAGCACCGGTTATGCTGGCCTACTCTGCCCGTAACCGCTCTGCCTCTATCCGTATTCCGGTAGTGACCTCGCCGAAAGCGCGCCGTATCGAAGTGCGCTTCCCGGACCCGGCTGCTAACCCGTACCTGTGCTTCGCTGCCCTGCTGATGGCAGGTCTTGACGGTATCAAGAACAAGATCCACCCGGGCGAAGCCATGGACAAAAACCTGTACGACCTGCCGCCGGAAGAGGCAAAAGAAGTTCCGCAGGTTGCTGGCTCCCTGGAAGAGGCCCTGCAGGCGCTTGATGCAGACCGCGAGTTCCTGACCGCAGGCGGCGTGTTCACTAACGACGCGATCGATGCCTATATCGCCCTGCGTATCGAAGAGAATGACCGCGTTCGTATGACGCCGCACCCGGTTGAGTTCGAACTGTATTACAGCGTTTAATTTTTATTTAGTAATACTCAGCGAATTTTAGTTGCCGTGGAAACTTTAGCCCATCCCTGATGGGCTTTTTTCTCCGCCAACAACCTGATATTACGCGCTTTTTAACCGTAAAAAGCTATAATGCACTAAAAGAGTGCAACTCATTTCAGGAGACTGCTTAATGGCAACTGGCACGCTGCCCGATGCTGGGCAGATCCTCAACGCTTTGATCAACAGCATCCTGCTGGTTGATGACGAGCTGGCGATTCACTACGCGAATCCCGCCGCTCAACAGCTGCTGGCACAAAGCTCACGCAAGCTGTTTGGTACACCTCTGCCGGAGCTGCTGAGCTATTTCTCCCTGAACGTCGCCCTGATGCAGGAGAGCCTGGAGGCCGGACAAGGGTTCACCGATAACGAAGTGACTCTGGTGATCGATGCCCGCTCGCACATTCTCTCCGTCACGGCACAACGACTGCCTGAAGGTCTGATCCTGCTGGAGATGGCACCCATGGATAACCAGCGACGCCTGAGCCAGGAGCAGCTCCAGCAAGCCCAGCAGGTCGCCGCACGCGATCTGGTGCGTGGCCTCGCCCATGAGATTAAAAATCCGCTGGGCGGCCTGCGCGGCGCGGCGCAGCTGCTGAGCAAAGCGCTGCCCGATCCAGCGCTAACTGAATACACCAACGTCATTATTGAGCAGGCGGACCGGCTGCGTAACCTGGTCGATCGCCTGCTGGGGCCGCAGCATCCAGGCATGCACGTGACCGAGAGCATTCACAAAGTTGCGGAGCGCGTGGTGAAGCTGGTCTCAATGGAGCTGCCGGAGAACGTTACCCTGGTGCGTGATTACGATCCCAGCCTGCCGGAGTTACCGCACGATCCCGACCAGATTGAGCAGGTTCTGCTGAATATCGTGCGCAATGCCCTGCAGGCGCTGGGGCCAGAAGGCGGCGAAATTACGCTGCGCACCCGCACGGCGTTCCAGCTTACGCTGCACGGCGCACGCTATCGTCTGGCGGCGCGTATTGATATCGAAGATAACGGGCCGGGTATCCCATCGCATCTGCAGGACACGCTGTTTTACCCCATGGTAAGCGGACGCGAAGGCGGGACCGGGCTTGGGCTGTCAATTGCCCGCAGTTTGATTGATCAACACTCCGGCAAAATTGAATTTACCAGTTGGCCGGGTCATACCGAGTTTTCGGTTTACCTGCCAATTAAAAAATAAAGGTGACGATGATGCAACGAGGGATAGCATGGATTGTTGATGACGATAGTTCCATCCGCTGGGTGCTTGAACGCGCCCTCACCGGGGCTGGCTTGAGTTGTACAACGTTTGAAAGTGGTAACGAGGTGCTCGACGCGTTGACCACGAAAACCCCGGACGTGCTGCTGTCGGATATCCGCATGCCGGGCATGGATGGTCTGGCGCTGCTGAAGCAGATCAAACAGCGACATCCTATGCTCCCGGTCATCATTATGACCGCGCACTCCGATCTCGACGCGGCCGTTAGCGCCTACCAGCAGGGAGCCTTTGACTACCTGCCTAAACCGTTCGATATCGACGAGGCGGTGGCGCTGGTTGAGCGCGCCATCAGCCACTATCAGGAGCAGCAGCAGCCGCGTAACGTGCAGGTTTTTGGCCCCACCGCGGATATCATCGGTGAAGCGCCCGCCATGCAGGATGTGTTTCGCATCATTGGCCGCCTCTCCCGCTCGTCGATTAGCGTCCTGATCAACGGCGAATCCGGGACCGGTAAAGAGCTGGTCGCCCACGCCCTGCATCGTCATAGCCCGCGCGTTAAAGCGCCCTTTATCGCCCTCAACATGGCCGCTATCCCAAAGGATCTCATTGAGTCCGAGCTGTTTGGTCATGAGAAAGGGGCGTTTACCGGCGCCAATACCGTTCGGCAGGGGCGTTTTGAGCAGGCCGACGGCGGCACGCTGTTCCTGGACGAGATTGGCGATATGCCGCTGGACGTACAGACGCGCCTGCTGCGCGTGCTGGCGGACGGGCAGTTTTACCGCGTCGGCGGCTATGCGCCGGTGAAGGTGGACGTGCGGATCATTGCCGCCACCCACCAGAATCTTGAGCTGCGGGTGCAGGAGGGCAAGTTCCGTGAGGATCTCTTCCATCGCCTGAACGTGATCCGCGTACATCTCCCGCCCTTGCGTGAGCGGCGGGAAGATATCCCCCGCCTTGCTCGCCACTTTTTACAGGTGGCCGCTCGCGAGCTGGGGGTAGAAGCCAAGCAGCTGCATCCGGAGACCGAGGCGGCGCTGACCCGCGTTGCCTGGCCGGGCAACGTTCGCCAGCTGGAGAACACCTGCCGCTGGCTGACGGTGATGGCCGCGGGTCAGGAAGTGCTGATCCAGGATCTCCCCAGCGAGCTGTTTGAGACGACAGTGCCCGACAGCCCGACCCAGACGCTGCCGGATAACTGGGCCACGCTGCTGGCGCAGTGGGCAGATCGCGCCCTGCGTTCCGGTCATCAAAACCTGCTCTCTGAGGCGCAGCCGGAGATGGAGCGTACCCTGCTGACCACCGCTCTGCGTCATACTCAGGGACATAAGCAGGAAGCGGCAAGGCTGCTCGGCTGGGGACGCAATACCCTGACGCGCAAGCTGAAAGAGTTAGGAATGGAGTAGCGAGTCAAACGCCCGGTAGCGCGATGCTTACCGGGCCTACGCATCCCAAGCTGTTAAATCACGCGAGAAAACTGCTGCAGTCGCGCCTTCTGACGCAGATAGGCATCAAAGCACATGCAGATATTGCGGATCAGCAGTCGGCCTTTCGCCGTCACCTGAATGCCGTGCGCATCCACCGCCACCAGCCCGTCTTTTGCCAACGGGGCAAGCAGGTTTAAATCTTCTGCAAAGTAGTCCGCGAAATCGAGATCCCACTGCTTTTCTACCGCGCTAAAATCCAGGCGGAAGTTGCAGATCAGCGACTTAATGACGTCCCGGCGGATGCAGTCATCCCGCGTCAGGGCAATGCCTCGCCACAGTGCGTTACCGGTCTCGTCCACCTGCTGATAATAGTGCTTCAGCTCTTTTTGGTTCTGCGCGTAGCAGTCGCCAATCATGCTGATGGCCGATACGCCCATGCCCAGCAGATCGCTGTCGCCTTGGGTGGTATAGCCCTGGAAATTGCGGTGCAGCACCCCTTCGCGCTGGGCCACGGCCAGTTCGTCATCCGGGCGCGCAAAGTGATCCATACCGATAAACTGATAGCCCTCCTCGGTGAGCGAGGTAATCGTCTGCTGCAAAATATCCAGCTTCTGCTGCGCCGAGGGCAGATCGGCGTCCTTAATCTTCCGCTGTGCGGCAAAAAGCGTTGGCAGGTGGGCATAGTTGAATACGCTTAGCCGATCCGGATTAAGTTCCCCAACGCGTTTCAGGGTGAAGGCAAAGCTTTCCGGCGTCTGCTTTGGCAGGCCGTAGATCAAATCGATATTGGTAGAGGTGAAGCCGATCTCGCGCGCATGGCGTAACAGCGCAAAGATAAATTCTTCATCCTGCTCACGGTTGACCAGCCGCTGCACCTCTTTGTTGAAGTCCTGTACGCCCATGCTCAGGCGGTTAAAGCCCTCGGCGCGCAGGTGGTCGAGCACGTTCAGCTCGATTTCACGCGGATCGACCTCGATAGAGATCTCAGCGTCGGCGTTAAAGTTGAAATGGTGGCGCAGCAGCCCCATCAGGCGGCTAATTTGCGCTTTGTTGAGATAGGTTGGCGTCCCGCCGCCCCAGTGCAGCTGGCTGACCTGACGGCCGGCAAACAGCGGCGCACGGTGGATAATCTCCTGCTCAAGCGCATCGAGATACTGGTCTGCCTTATGCTGCTGGCGGGTAACGATCTTATTGCAGCCGCAGAAGTAGCACAGTCGGTGACAAAACGGGATATGCACGTAGAGCGACAGCGCACGCTCAGGATAGCGGGTCACGGCCTGCTGAAAATCTGCTTCGCCAAAGGTATCGGCGAACTCAAGGGCGGTCGGGTATGAGGTATAACGCGGCCCAGAATAGTTATATTTCTGGATCAGGGCCAGATCCCAGTCGATTAACTGCGAAGACATGCTCACTCCTTCGGGTAGCGCCGCTGACGACGACGGCCTGGCCTGCCTCCATGACGAAGTGCAAGCCGGTTGCGCAGCCACTTTTGTCGCTGCGACAACCGGCGTAGTTTAACGAATAACCACGCCAGATAACACATAACCGGAAGGGTTATAAGCAGGACGAGCAAGCCCATGCTGTAAAGCGAGGAGTCCAGGGATCAGTTGCCGCCTTTGAGCAGGCGCATCATATCCTCTTTTTCCTCTTCTTCTTCTTCGTCTTCATCATCGTCGTAGGAGAGACCGAGCTGCTGCATCAGCGCATCAATGCGGTCCAGTTTAGCGTCAACCCATGCCTGATCTTCTGCGCTCAGGATGTCGCCATTCTCCAGACGTTCCAGCAGCGCGTCCAGGCGCTCATCAGTTTCCAGCAAATCCAGTTCAGCCTGCGGTGAAAGCATAGGTTTCTCGCTCTTGGGTTTGTGCTGACGGGTGACCGGAGTAGCGGTTACGCCCAACGGTACAGGAGTTTTACTGCCGATACGGGGATCTTTCTGCTGCTTCTGGCCACGAGAGCCGGATGCGCCATCGCTGCCGGACGCACGGCTGCCTGCGGCGTTGCCGCGATGCTTTTTATCACGCTTACGGTCGCGTGCTTCTTGATTGATTTCATCGCGCGTTTTGCGGTGCGCTTTTGCGGGGCCTTTGCCACGCGGAGACGATGCGGGTTTATTCATCATATTTGATCTTTGAGCCGTTTTATTCAGTATAGAATTGCGGCGGAATCTAGCAGAAAGCAAGCAAAGAAAAAAGGCGACAGAGTAAACTGTCGCCTTTTTTCTTGACCACCCACCCTCAGCGGGTTAACTATTCCGTGTTTGCTTACAACCAACCCTGTTTATCCCTTAGCATGAACGCTCCCTGTTGCGGTCCATTTCCCTGTGTATCACGTCTCCTGACGTTCGCCATCCTGGCTATCCAGTGTCTTCGCCTCCTGGCGCTCCTGACCCCTTTTCCCTAAGTCACGTTCCCCGGCGCTCCTCGCCTTTGCCCGCTACTTTACCGTGTTAGAAAAAAGTAACAAGACGCAAAGCGGCATAAAAAGCTAAATTCAGAAAATTCTAATCACACAAATATTTGATTTATAAAGAATTACGCCTTTATGGAACCTGCAATTACTCTGAAATATCGCAGACGTAAAGTAGCCAATATCTTACAAGGTCTATAGCCAGTAGGGATATGAAAGGGGGTTGGCGAGAAAAGCCGCCTTTTTCCTGCGTTCAGGTATAATCCCCCAAAGCTTTACTTATGGAGACGACCGCTTTGACTAATTTGAATTATCAACAGACGCACTTTGTGACCAGTGCGCCTGATATTCGCCACTTACCTGCCGATACCGGAATAGAAGTGGCCTTTGCTGGCCGTTCCAATGCGGGTAAATCGAGCGCCCTGAATACCCTGACGCATCAGAAGAGCCTGGCGCGAACCTCTAAAACGCCTGGCCGTACCCAGCTTATCAACCTGTTTGAGGTCACTGAAGGCAAGCGTCTTGTTGACCTGCCCGGCTACGGCTACGCCGAAGTCCCGGAGGAGATGAAGATCAAATGGCAGCGCGCCCTGGGCGAATACCTGGAGAAGCGCCAGTGCCTGCAGGGCGTGGTGATCCTGATGGACATTCGCCATCCGTTGAAAGATCTCGATCAGCAGATGATCCAGTGGGCCGTTGAGAGCGAAATTCAGGTGCTGGTACTGCTGACCAAAGCCGATAAGCTGGCGAGCGGCGCGCGCAAGGCACAGTTGAATATGGTGCGTGAGGCGGTGCTGGCGTTTAACGGTGACGTCCAGGTTGAGGCGTTCTCATCCCTGAAGAAACTGGGCGTGGACAAGCTGAAGGCGAAGCTGGATAGCTGGTTTAGCGATTTGACGCCAGTGACGGAAGCAGACGCCGAAGAGTAACCCAATAAAAAACGCCCCAGTCATTACTGACTGGGGCGGCTAAAATATTCAGCCAAATCCGATTACGTGAAGTAAAAGGTCTGAAAGATAGAACATCTTACCTCTGTACCCTACGCCTTTAACTCTACTCTTTTTTTAGACAGTTACAAACGCTTTTTGTAATTTTTTTTCATTGTTTACATAGGTAATTCTAATGATCATCACAAAAAGCTCTATCTTATGTTGCTTACTTACATAAAACTGCGTCATTACGCCAAAGGCTAGTGCGCCAGATCCCAGTTTTCACCACTGCCCACCTCCACCAGCAACGGAACGTCCAGCTGGGTGCTGTTCTCCATCAGCTCATGGATCTTCTGGGAGACCTGCCCCACATCGTCTTTGTGCACTTCAAACACCAGTTCATCGTGAACCTGCATAATCATACGCACGCGCGGCTGCTCCGCCTCTAGCCAGGCATCCACGGCGATCATTGCCCGCTTGATGATATCTGCCGCCGTGCCCTGCATCGGGGCGTTAATTGCAGCACGCTCAGCCCCAGCCCGGCGCGCGGCGTTGCTGGATTTGATGTCCGGCAGATAGAGGCGACGCCCCTCCAGCGTTTCAACGTAGCCCTGCTCTTTGGCCTGCGCCCGGGTGCGTTCCATATATTCACGCACGCCCGGATAGCGCTCAAAGTAGAGATCCATATAACGCTGCGACTCTTTGCGCGGGATGTTCAGCTGACGCGACAGACCAAAAGCGCTCATGCCATAGATCAGGCCGAAGTTAATCGCCTTCGCGCTGCGGCGCTGGTCGTTTGATACGCTCTCCAGCGGCATGCCAAATACCTCTGCCGCCGTGGCGCGGTGGATATCCTGGCCCTCAGCAAAGGCAGAGAGCAGCCCCTGGTCGCGTGACAGGTGCGCCATGATACGCAGCTCAATCTGTGAGTAGTCCGCAGAGACGATGACGTAATCCTCTGGCGCAATAAACGCCTGACGGATGCGCCTTCCTTCCTCGTTACGCACGGGAATATTCTGCAGGTTCGGATCGGTGGATGAGAGTCGTCCCGTTGCGGTGACCGCCTGGTGATAGGAGGTGTGCACGCGCCCGGTTTTAGGATTGATCATCAGCGGCAGCTTATCGGTATAGGTCGATTTCAGCTTCGACAGGCCGCGATGCTCCAGAATGACCTTCGGCAGCGGGTAGTCCAGCGCCAGCTCCTCCAGCACCTCTTCTGAGGTTGAGGGTGCGCCACCCGGCGTCTTCTTCAGCGGCTTAATGCCCTGCTTTTCAAACAGGATAACCTGCAGCTGTTTGGTTGAAGAGAGGTTAAACGCTTCACCCGCAATCTCATGGGCCTTTTTCTCCAGCTCGGCCAGACGCAGCGTGATTTCACCGGAGTGCTTATGCAGCACCGCCGGATCGATCTTCACCCCGTTACGCTCGATGCGGGAGAGCACCGGCACCAGCGGCATTTCGATGTTCTGGAAAATATTCAGCGGGCCCGCGTGTTTCTCCAGCTTTGGCCACATCTTGAGATGCAGCTGCAGCGTGACGTCAGCATCTTCCGCCGCGTAGTGACCGGCCTCTTCCAGTGCAATCTGGTTAAAGGTCAGCTGGTTTTTACCCTTGCCAGCAATCTGCTCAAAGGTCACGGTCTGATGCTTCAGCCAGCGAGCGGAGAGGCTGTCCATATCGTGACGCCCGGCGACGCTGTCGAGAATATAGGACTCAAGCATGGTGTCGAAGGCGATGCCACGCAGCTCGATGCCGTAGTTCTGCAAAATGCCGCGATCGAACTTAAGGTTCTGCCCTACCTTCAGTGCTTTTTCATCTTCCAGAATCGGCTTCAGCAGTTCCAGGACGCGATCGCGGGAAAGCTGCTCAGGCGCATCCAGATAGTCGTGGGCGACCGGCACGTAGGCCGCTAAACCGGGTTCGGTGGCAAATGACAGGCCCACCAGCTGAGCGCTAACGTTGTCCAGGCTATCCGTTTCCGTATCGAACGCAAATACCGGCGCTTTCTTCAGTCGCGCAATCCACTCGTTCAGCGTCGGCTCATCCAGAACGGTAACGTAATGCTCTGCGGAGAGCGGTGTCGCAGGTTCGTCGTCTTCGTCTTCAACGTCCACGACAGGGGCCGCCTGCGGCTTCGCGGCCGGTTTCGCGCCTTTACCCTGCAACCAGGTTCCCGCTTCGACATCCGCCGTCCAGCGTTTGAATTCATATCGTTTAAACAGGCTCAGCAGCTCATCTGCGGCAGGCTGCTGTACCGTCAGTTGCTCACAAGAGAGCTCCAGCTCAACGTCGGTCTTGATGGTCGCCAGCTGATAAGAGAGGCGAGCCACCTCTTTATTCTGCTCCAGCTTCGCCGCCATGGTTTTCGCCCCGCGGAAGCTGAGAGTGGCGATCTTATCAGACTCGTTAAGCAGCGTTTCCAGACCGCCCAGCCCCTGCAGCAGCGCCTGCGCGGTTTTTTCACCCACGCCCGGCACGCCAGGGATGTTATCTGAGGAGTCGCCCATCAAGGCAAGGAAATCGATGATCAGCTCAGGCGGCACGCCATATTTATTGATCACCTCTTCCGGGCCGAGAATGGTATTGGTCATAGTGTTAATCAGGGTCACGTTCGGCGTGACCAGCTGGGCCATATCTTTATCGCCGGTGCTGATCAGGACCGGGCGCCCCATTTTTTCAGCCTCCAGTGCCAGCGTACCGATAACATCATCCGCCTCAACGCCGGAAATGGCCATCAGCGGCAGACCCATCGCTTTTACCATCGCATGCAGCGGCTCGATCTGCGAACGCAGGTCGTCAGGCATCGGCGGACGGTGTGATTTATAGTGCTCAAACAGTTCATCACGGAATGTCTTCCCTTTCGCATCAAACACCATTGCGGCATGCGTGGGCTGATACTGCATGATCAAGCTTCTGAGCATGTTCAGCACCCCGTACATGGCGCCGGTTGGCTCTCCCGCGCTGTTAGTCAGCGGTGGGAACGCGTGGTAAGCGCGATAGAGATAAGAAGAGCCATCAACGAGGATTAGCGGGTTTTCTGGGATCTGAACCATGATATCCGTGCCTGTTTAATAATTTATGGTTAAAGGATGCCACATACCGGACGAAAACTTGAGTTTTTCACGGTAATTCGTGGAAAAGATTTCCGGATCGTCGCGATCGTTCGCATTATTATCCTGTGGATAACTTTGTGCATGCTTTTTTTATGAAGAAATAATAGACCATGTGAAATTGGCGGGGCTGTTTATTTATCTATTTAAATCAGATAAATAGAAAAAGGATCGCGATCCTTATGTCCGTTAGGTGACAATTTACTCCATGTGGATATAAGCTTTTGCCCATGCGGTGGATTGGTATGGCGGACGGTCAGTGACGCTTAATTCGCTCTGCGGTCTGTTTTTGAACTAGATCAATATGGCGTACGACAAAATCGATAAAAAAGCCGGTCATTGACCGGCTTTATGTTTACTTCTGGCCAACCAGATATTTTACCGTTGCGGCATACTGCTGAACGAAGATGTCCATGCTGCTGGCATCCATTCCCTGCGGGTTAACCTGATACTTGCCGTTAACAAACATGGCTGGAACGCCCTGCAGCTGCAGATCGGCGGCGGCTTTCTCCTGCTGGGCAACCAGGGATTTCACCACAAAGCTGTTCCACGCGGCGTCATAGTCTTCGCCTTTAATACCGGCATCAACAAACACTTTGCGAATATCGGCGACGGTAGTCACGGTCTGGGCCTTCTGCACCGCTTCAAACATCGGGGCAGTGATCTTATCTTCTACGCCCAGCGCCATTGCCACAGCCCATGCCTGGGTCAGATCTTTACCCAATGGGCCCAGGAACTCGACGTGATATTTCGTCATTTTAGTGCCTTCCGGCAGCTGCTGTTTCACCGTGTCAGAAACGTGCCACACGCGTTCAAAATCGTAGCAGTGCGGGCAGTAGAAGGAGAAGAACTCCAGCACCTGCGGCTCTCCCACCGCCGGTTTATCAAGGGCGATGTACTGTTTGCCCTCGGTGAACTGAGCCGCAGATGCGCTAAATGCCAGAATGAGACCTGCAAGCGCCAGCCAAATTTTCTTCATGGTTAATACTCTCCTGAACGTGTCAAATTAATACATCGGCGTAAGTTGCAAAGGCGGTTCTTGCAGAACCTTAACCTGCTCAATAAAGGTCAGAGTTTGCCTGTGCCAATAGTCTTCCCCGGTAAGCCATGGGAAATTTTTAGGGAATGCGGGATCGTCCCAGCGGCGGATCAGCCATGCCAGATAATAAACCATACGCATGGCACGTAAAGGTTCGATGAGCGCGATTTCATCGGTGTTGAACTCGCTAAACTCTTCATAGGCCTCAACGATCGTCTCAAGCTGCATACGCCGCTCGGCCTTGTCACCGTTGAGCAGCATCCACAGATCCTGAACGGCCGGACCGTTGCGGGCATCGTCGAGATCGACAAACAGCGGCCCGTCACGCCAGAGAATGTTCCCGGCATGGCAGTCGCCGTGCAAGCGCAGCGATTCGAAACGCGTATGCCAGTGCGCCATTACCGCCTCGATAAGGGAATCCGTGGCGTTAAGGAAAGCGGCTTTCAGGCCAGAGGGGATAAGCGTCGACCGCTCAAAGACGTGACGAGGCTCAATCAGGTACTCATTAACATCAATGGAGGGACGATGAGTGAAGATTTTTTTACGCCCGGTTTGATGCAGGCGGCCGAGATAACGCGCTACCCACTCCATCTGATCCAGGTTATCGGCTTCGAACTGACGACCACCGAGGCTGGGGAATACGGCATAGTAGTACCCCTGATGCGTCAGCAGCGTCTGGCCGTTGAATTCAAGCGGGGCGGCAACCGGTACCTCATCGTTCATTAGCTCATGGGCGAACTGGTGCTCTTCGCGGATTTGCTCTGCAGACCAGCGCTGCGGACGGTAAAACTTCACCACGTAACGGCGGCGATCTTCATCCTGAAACTGATAGACACGGTTTTCGTAACTGTTGAGCGCGGTAAGACCGGAATCCACCCGGATCCCCTGTTCGAACAGCGCATCCATGATGGTATCCGGGTGTAGCGTCTGGAAAGTAAAAGCGTTGTCGTTCATCCCATCATCCGGAAATTACTACGAATAGTTCAGGATATCATTTCGTAGCGTTTTCCGTTGCACCGCTTACAACCTTTTACTCTTTAATTACGCCCCGGGCACGCAGCAGAGCGGTTTTGAAATCTTCTTCATAATCTTTCTGGATCCCGGGGATAACGGCATCCTTTGCCGAGTCGCGCATTTTGAGATGATAGATCAGGATATCGTCAGAAAGATCGGTTAGCTCGCCGTCATAGCCTGACTCCTGCGCCAATTTTTGCAAGAATTGCATCAGGTTAAGCTCGGGCTCTTTTTGCCAGGCGGGCTGGAGGAGTTCAATTACTTCGTTCAGACGTTTACATTTCATGGCCAGTGCTCCTTACTCTTGAGAGAGACACGTTAGCAGGGTCAAACCCACAATAAAAGAGGCGATATTGGTGAATAGTGGACTAGACATTACGGGTGTCGTGCTGGCGGGCGGCAGAGCGTCGCGTATGGGCGGGGAGGACAAAGGATTATTGTTGCTCAACGGCACTCCGCTCTGGCAGCACGTCGCTAACAGTCTGGCTAAACAGGTAGAGCATGTCGTACTGAGCGCTAACCGCAACCTCGATCGCTACCGAGCAAGCGGCCTGGCCGTTATTGAAGATACGCTGGATAACTTCCCCGGTCCGTTGGCTGGTATGCTGGCTGTGATGCAACAGACGGCGGACGACTGGTTTCTGTTCTGTCCGTGCGATACGCCGGGCATACCGTCCAATCTGGCAGCACGGCTGGCCGCTGGGCGTAAGGACGCGTCGGTGGTATGGGTGACAGACGGTGAGCGCGATCATCCCACCATTGCATTGGTCCATCGCCAGGCGATCACGCAGCTTGCAGCTTATCTGGCAGCCGGTGAACGGCGGGTGATGATGTTTATGCGCCAGGCCGGAGGGCATGCCGTGGACTTTAGCAATTGCCGCTCGGCATTTACCAATATCAATACGCCGGACGATCTCACCGCCAGGCAGGAGAAAAAATGAAGCCGATCCTCGCCATAGCCGCATGGAGCGGCACAGGTAAAACCACGCTGCTCAAGCGTCTGATCCCTGCTCTCTGTGAACGGGGTATTCGGCCAGGCCTGATTAAGCATACGCATCACAATATGGATGTCGATAAGCCCGGCAAGGATAGCTATGAGTTACGCAAGGCGGGTGCGGCACAAACCCTCGTCGCCAGTCAGCAGCGGTGGGCCCTGATGACCGAAACCCCGGACGAAGCGGCGCTCGACTTAACGTTTCTGGCCAGCAGAATGGATCATGCGACGTTAGATCTGGTCCTCGTAGAGGGCTTCAAGCATGAGTCGGTGGCAAAGATCCTGCTTTTCCGCGTTGATGCCGGGCATCAGCTAGAGGAAATAGAGATAGACGACAAGGTGATTGCGATCGCCAGTGATGTTGCGATCGACGCTGCCGTTCCGGTGCTGGATTTGAATGACGTGGCTGGGATAGCTGATTTTATAATGGGGTGGTTGAAGCAACAGAGTCATTAAGGCAGGTTAAGTAGCGTTTGTAGGCCGGGCAAATGTAATGCCGCCCGGCGTTTATCCGCCGCAACGCAAAAAGGCCATCCTTACGGATGGCCTTCTGCTTTGTTTGATGCCTGGCAGCTACGGCGGGCGTCCTGCCCGCCGCCCTCCGGGCCGTTGCTGCGCAACGTGCAAATCCGCTCCCGGCGGATTTGTCCCTCCTCAGGAGAGCCCTCACCGACAGACAACAGGCAAAAGAAAAAGCCCTGCACTTTCGTACAGGGCTTGTTCTTCTGTTTGATGCCTGGCAGTTCCCTACTCTCGCATGGGGAGACCCCACACTACCATCGGCGCTACGGCGTTTCACTTCTGAGTTCGGCATGGGGTCAGGTGGGACCACCGCGCTAGTGCCGCCAGGCAAATTCTTTGTGCTCGGTACGCAATACTTTATCGCATCAGCCGCGTTGCCTGCGCTCGCAAAGTCAGTCACATACGTCAGTATGCTCCTTCCTTTCCTTCGCTGGCCGCCTTGCTGCTGCGCAAATTATTGCGCACTTAATTCTGGTATCAGG
>NZ_BBMZ01000026.1 GCF_000759795.1 Pseudescherichia vulneris NBRC 102420 | reverse complement strand
ACGCGCCGCCTTGAACTGACCAAAACGATCTCCCTGAAAAAACTGGATAGCAGCGCCTTTGACGATTTGAAAGCCAATGGCACTACCCAGTTCTCCCTCAGTGAATCGCTGTTCGATAACGACTATCCGGGTCATTATCTGCGGCAGATTAAATTTGTGACGATCTCACTTCCTACCTTGGTGGGCCCATATCAGGATGTGAAGATGACGCTGGTCCAGTCCGGCAGTCGCATTTTACTCAAGGCGGATATCAACGGCGTGAACTACCTCAACGACAGCACCACAGGTAGTGCCAGCAATATCATCACTAACCTGCGGGCCAGCGAGGAGATTGCCGTCTCTTCCGGGTTGAATGACAGCGGGATGTTCGTCCTGAACTTTGGTGACGAACGCTACCTGCCGTTTGAAGGTACGGGGGCAATATCGAGCTGGCAGATCGATTTCCCCAATGCTAACAGCGATGAGCAGCAGGCCATTTTGCAGAACCTGAGCGATGTTATTATCCAGGTGCACTACACTGCGCGAAACGGCGGCAGCACCTTCAAGCAGGCTGTAATGAATACGTTGTAAGAAAACCTTACCGCGCTTAAGACCGCCGGTCTTGCTCGCATCCCCCCATCGGGCTGTGGGCAGGTTCGGCGGTTTTTTCTTTATTCCCCTCTTTGTTAGCCGCTAACGAAACGGTATGCTCGTTGCGAACAGCAATCGATAACAAAAAAGCGTGGCGGCCATGACCGTTGCGCGGACGCGCGTGCGCGTCATTGAGGGTGATGATGGAATACTTTGATATTCGTAAAATGCCGGTCAACCTGTGGCGCAATGGCGCAGGCGAGACCCGTGAAATTTGCTGCTTTCCGGCTGCGACCCGTGATTTCGACTGGCGCGCCAGTATTGCCTCCCTTGCCAGCAACGGCGGTTTTCCCCAGTTTACCGGTGTAGATCGGGTGATCACTTTGATTGAAGGGGGAGAGGTGATGCTCGACGGCGGCAGCGCGTTTAACCATACGCTTAAGCGTCTCCAGCCCTTTACCTTTGCTGGCGAGCAGCCGGTCAGGGCGCAGCTTTCCGATGGTCAAATGTCGATGGATTTCAATATCATGACCCGCCGGGATCGCTGTCAGGCGAAGGTGCGCGTTGCCGATCGCACCTTTACGACCTTTGCCTCTCGGGGCGGGGTGGTTTTTGTGCTGAGCGGGGCATGGCAGCTGGGGGATAAGCTACTGACTGCCGACCAGGGCGCCTGGTGGCAGGAGGGGCATCACACGCTGCGGCTGTTGAAATCCGAGGGCCAGTTGCTGTTTAGCGAAATCACCTGGTTGCCGGGCCACTAAGCCTAACTGCTCGCCTGCCGTTGACGCTACGGCAGGCGGGCAAAGGTTACTCTGCGGGCCAGGGCAGCTCGGTAATATCGTGCTGGCCGGTAATCAGCGGTTTGCAGAGGATCTTATAGCCATCCTGATCGAAGCTTGCCTGCGGACGCGGCAGGCTGGCTGCCTCGTCAAGGGAATTTACCGAACCCAGCCACAGCCAGTTATGGATGATATGGTATTGGGTCATCTCTCCGCTGCTCTCTTTCAGCGCAACCGGGCCGCGCCACGGCCAGCACACCAGCCGCGTGCGCTCAAGCGCGTCAATCAGGCGTTGGTTATGCTCCTCCACGCTCTCCTTGCCGCAGCACGCCCCTGCACAGCGGTTGAGCGCTGAGCGGAAACAGCCCCGACCTCGGGTCAGCGACTCCAGCCCCAGCAGGCCGTAGCAGAGCTTTTGCTCATCGGCGATACTTTGCAGCGTTTGCAACGCCGCCCGGCGGTTAGCGAACAGACCATACAGCCCGGGCTGTGCCGAGAAGTCGACCTCGCGGGCATAGACGACCTGCGGTTTTTCCCCCGCCAGCAGAAGAGAGCAGAGCTGGCGATTGCGCCGTAGCCGTTTGTTGAACAGCGGCTGCTGCTCTTTAATCAGCTGTGCCTCCAGCAGCAGGGCACCAATCTCACCGGCGGTACGCACCCAGGTAATGCGCCGGGACTGGCGCAGCATGGCGGCCTCATCGGCGGTGCGAAGATGGGAGAGCACGCGGCTGCGAATATTGATGCTCTTACCGATGTAGAGCGGCATCGCTTCGCTTTCGCCATGGAAAAAATAGACCCCGGGATGCTTAGGTAATGCTTCAAGCCACGGTCGCAAATGTTCGGGATACTCGTAGATAGCCGCCGCCTCAAAATCCAGACGTGGGGCTGATTGACGCCTTGCCACAGATAAACTCCTGATACTGGTTACTTATCCAGTGTAGCAGGCTCTGGCTGGTGAAAAAAGAGGCGGCTTGCGCCGCCTGGGGAATTTATTTCTTCCAGAAGTCGTCGAAAACCGTGATCGGCGGGCGGCGCTTGTGCTCGGTTTTCAGGTACCAGCCTTCGATAATGCGGGCAGTGCCTTCATCCAGCGTTTTGCCTTCCAGATAATCATCAATGTTTTCATAGGTGACACCCAGCGCGGCTTCGTCCGGCAGGGAGGGGCGATCGTCTTCCAGATCCGCCGTTGGCGCTTTTTTGTAGAGATGCTCCGGACAGCCCAGATGCGCCAGGAGCTGTTTACCCTGGCGTTTGTTCAGGCGGAACAGCGGGTTGATATCTGTACCGCCGTCGCCGTACTTGGTATAAAACCCGGTTACCGCCTCTGCGGCATGGTCAGTACCAATCACTACGCCGCCGGTCATGCCAGCAATGCTGTACTGGGCCTTCATACGCTCACGCGCTTTTTCATTGCCGCGAACAAAATCGCTCAGCTCAATGCCCGCTTCGCGCAGGGCCTGCTCGCTAGCCAGCACGGCGGATTTAATGTTTACGGTCAACACGCGGTCCGGCTTGATAAAGCCGATGGCGTCCTGGCAATCCTGCTCGTCAAACTGCACGCCGTAGGGCAGGCGCACGGCGATAAACTGCAGCGCCTCGTTGCCGGTCTCCTGGCGCAGTTCAGTTATGGCCATCTGGCTCAGCTTGCCGGCAAGGGTCGAATCCTGGCCGCCGCTGATGCCAAGCACCAGGGTTTTTAAAAACGGGTGCGCTTTCAGATAGGCTTTAAGAAAATCTACGCTGCGGCGAACTTCTTCTTCCGCATCTACCGTTGGCTTCACGCCAAGCGCTTCAATAATTTCTTGTTGCAGAGTCATTAATCATCCTCCGTTGGTGGCCTGCCGGGCCAGTGGCAATATCGCTCTCTAATAAAGCTAACTCGTCGGCACTGAAACGACAAGGCTATCACCATTGAGTGCCGTAATTTGCGTCGGTTTAGTACCTTATAACAGTTTTATTAGAATTTTCCGAAAGTTATGTCATCACAATCAGCGGGTTGAAAAAAGTTATTTTATATTCCAGGCTTAGATAACGCGCTGATACAACAGCGGATAACAAGAGGAAGGATTATGAATATGAAACTCGCAGGAATTATGGGTGCAGCAGCAGTAATGGCAATGCTGGCAGGGTGTACTGCTTACGATCGTACTAAAGATCAGGTCACCACGCCGGTTGTTAAAGACGTTAAAAAAGGCATGAGCCGTGCGCAGGTTATGCAGGTTGCAGGCAAACCGTCCTCAGAAGTCACCATGATCCACGCTCGTGGTACCTGCCAGACCTATATCCTGGGTCAGCGCGATGGTAAAACCGAAACCTACTTTGTGGCGCTGGACGATACCGGCCACGTGATGAATTCGGGCTATCAGACCTGTGCGGAGTACGACACCGACCCGCAGGCCCCGAAAAAGTAATGCTATTTTAGCCTGAGCAAGAAAAAACCGGCGTAAGCGCCGGTTTTTTTATGCCTTGAGGTCCGTCAGGCCGGGATAGCGCTGATTTTGCTGCCCCGTGACCAGACACGGTGTGTGGCCAGTTGGGTCAGGAAATCATCGACAAAGGTGCCGGATGCGTTATCCGCTTCGACTATACCGGCTTCACCCTGATCGTCCACCTTCAGCGTCTGTTTGAACTGACGCGCATCGCCCGCCAGAGCAATCACCTTCAGGTGCTTATAGGCCTCCAGCAGGTAGTAGGCCGCGTCTCCGTTGTTCAGTAGATTGCTTACGTCACCACCGGGTACGATAACCGCATCAACAGTCACCGAGGGCGATCCGGCAAAGGTGCCCGCCACCGACAGGCTTGAACCATCGTCCGCCGTCACGTGGCCCATCCGCGAGTAGAGCAGTTTTGCATGCACGCCTTTCGCCCGCAGACCTTGCAGGATACTTAACAGCTCGCTGGCCACGACCTTATCGTTAAGCAGAATGGCAACCACGCGGCCCTTAACGCTGGCGTCTGGCTGAGCATAGAGGCTAAGAGATGGATCGCTTGCTATTCCGTTGACCTCTTTGGGCGGGGTGACATTGAGCTGCTCATCCGTCAGGGAGATACCCAGATTTTTCGCGACCGACAGCGCCAGCATGGTATCAACACACGCCAGCTGGTCGACAACCCGCTCGCGGATATACTCACGTACTACCTTACTCAGTTCGAAGCTAAAGGCATCAATAATATGCTGCTGCTCGTGCGGGGTCTGGCTTTGCCAGAACAGGCGCGGGTGGGCATAGTACTCGCCAAACGACGGGCTGCGCTCGCGGATCTTGTTACCTTCTATCCGCTCCTGATAAGACTCAAAGCCGCCGCGTTTTGGGCCAGGAGGCGTTTCTCGCGGCCAGTTATCGTTGATCGAATTCGGCTCGTAGTTCGCCGGATTAGTGTCGATATCCATGCGATGCATGCCGTCGCGCTGGAAGTTGTGATACGGGCAGGTCGGGCGGTTAATGGGAATTTCATGGAAGTTTGGTCCGCCCAGGCGGCTGATCTGCGTATCGGTATAGGAGAAGAGACGCCCCTGCAACAGCGGATCGTTAGTAAAATCTAATCCGGGGACGATATGGCCCGGGTGAAACGCCGCCTGTTCGTTTTCGGCAAAGAAGTTGTCTGGATTACGATTCAGCACCATTTTGCCTACCCGCTGAACCGGCACCAGCGCCTCGGGGATCAGCTTGGTCGGGTCGAGCAGGTCAAAATCAAACTTGAACTCGTCCTCCTCCGGGATCAGCTGTAGCCCCAGCTCGTACTCGGGGAAGTCGCCTGCTTCAATCGCCTCCCACAGATCGCGACGATGAAAATCGGGATCGCGGCCGGTGAGTTTCTGCGACTCATCCCATACCAGCGAGGCTTTACCCGCCACCGGCTTCCAGTGGAAGCGAACAAAGGTTCCTTTGCCTTCGGCGTTAACCAGGCGGAAGGTGTGGATGCCGAAGCCTTCCATGGTACGGTAGCTGCGGGGAATACCGCGATCGGACATGGCCCACATGACGTTGTGCAGCGTCTCTGGCTGCAACGAAACGTAGTCCCAGAAGGTGTCATGAGCGCTCTGACCCTGCGGAATGGCCCAGTGCGGCTCCGGCTTCACCGCATGGACGAAGTCTGGAAACTTGTGCGCATCCTGAATAAAAAATACCGGCGTGTTGTTGCCCACCAGATCGAAGATCCCCTCTTCGGTATAGAATTTGGTGGCGAAGCCGCGAATGTCTCGCACGGTATCCGCCGAGCCCGCGCCGCCCTGCACGGTTGAGAAGCGGACAAAGACCGGGGTGATCTTCTCAGGATCGCTGAGGAAATCCGCTTTGGTAATATCCTTCAGGCTCTTGTAGGGCTGAAAGTAGCCGTGGGCCGCCGAGCCGCGGGCGTGGACGATACGCTCTGGAATGCGTTCGTGGTCAAAGTGGGTGATCTTCTCCCGCAGGATAAAATCCTCCAGCAGCGTCGGACCGCGATTGCCCGCACGCAAGGAGTTTTGATCGTCGCTGATGCGTACCCCCTGGTTGGTGGTCAGGGGAAAATCTTCGCTACCTTTACGGAAGGTCTCCAGCGCGGTGAGCTTCTCGTTATGCGTATCGGGGGCCTTAAGGCTGCCGGGGGCGGTTGGCTGCTCGCCTGGCGGGGTAGGACGGGGATCGGGGCGGTGGGAGTTATCGTCGGGGGCCAGGGAGTCAAGGCCTGGCTTGGATTCACTGGGATCGTGTACCGGGGATTGATGGCCGTGGGGGTTTTTCTCATTATGCGACATTGTGCTCGTCTCCTGTTTTCATTGCTGAAAGGGTGGCCGATGTAACGTCAAAACCCTTATAACTATAGAGCAACCCCGTGTTTTTACCGTGAGATCGGCTATCATAGTGGCTGCCCGTATCTGCAATCTGTTTTAGTGAACCTGCGCTTATGAAATCGTTTCGTCAACAGAACCGTCCAGTTATCAGCTATGTCCCCCGCGTGGAGCCTGCGCCGCCCGATCACGCCAATAAGGTGGAGGGGTTTCGTGATGTCTGGCTGCTGCGTGGTAAGTACGTGGCGTTTGTGCTGATGGGAGAGCATTTCCGTCGGTCGCCGACGTTTAGCATGCCGGAGGCAGCCCAGCGTTGGGCAGAGCAGATGCGTCAGGAAGGAGAGATTGACGAGGCGTAGCGTTGGCCTCAAGAGAAAAATGCCCGGCAGCGAAGGCCGCCGGGCGCAGGAGTTTTAGCGATGCGCCAGTTCGGCACTCTCTTCGCTATTCAACACCTCTTTATCGGTCTGCTTCAGCCACTGGCTGGTGAGCGTCCCGGCGGTCATTGACCCGCTAACGTTCAGTGCGGTACGACCCATATCGATCAGCGGCTCCACGGAGATCAGCAGCGCCACCAGGGTGACCGGCAGGCCCATCGCTGGCAGGACGATCAGCGCGGCGAAGGTAGCACCGCCGCCCACACCTGCTACGCCAGCCGAGCTAATGGTAACCATGCCTACCAGCGTCGCGATCCACAGCGGATCCAGCGGGTTAATACCCACGGTTGGGGCAACCATCACCGCCAGCATGGCCGGGTAGAGACCGGCACAGCCGTTCTGGCCGATAGTGGCACCGAAGGAGGCTGAGAAGCTAGCGATAGACTCCGGCACGCCCAGACGGCGGGTCTGCGCTTCCACGTTCAGCGGAATAGAGGCGGCGCTGGAGCGGCTGGTGAAGGCAAAGGTCAGCACCGGCCAGACTTTACGGAAGTATTTCAGTGGACTCACGCCGTTGACTGCCAGCAGGATCGCGTGCACCACAAACATGATCCCCAGGCCCAGGTAGGAGGCGACCACAAAGCTGCCGAGCTTGATAATGTCTTGCAGGTTGGAGCCTGCCACGACTTTGGTCATCAGCGCCAGCACGCCGTACGGCGTCAGCTGCATCACCAGGCGCACCAGCTTCATCACCCAGCTCTGCAGGGTATCGATGGCGGTCAGCACGCGCTGGCCTTTCGGCGCATCGTCCTTCAGCAGCTTCAGTGCAGCCACGCCGAGGAAGGCGGCAAAAATCACCACGCTGATGATGGAGGTCGGGTTAGCCCCGGTCAGATCGGCAAACGGGTTTTTCGGGACGAAGGAGAGCAGCAGCTGCGGCACGCTCAGATCGGCGACCTTGCCCGCGTAGTTGCTTTGAATGGCGTTCAGGCGCGCGGTTTCTGCCGTACCCTGTACCAGCCCTTCGGCGGTGAGGCCAAACAGGTTCGTCACCAGCACCCCGACCAGCGCTGCGATCAGCGTGGTAAACAGCAGCGTACCGATGGTTAATACGCTGATTTTACCCAGCTGGGAGGCGTTATGCAGACGGGCCACCGCGCTAAGAATAGAGGCGAATACCAGCGGCATGACGATCATCTGCAGCAGTTGCACATAGCCGTTACCGACCACGTTAAACCACTGGATGGAATCTTTCAGTACCTGGCTGTCCGCACCATAGATGGCTTGCAGCACCAGACCAAATACCACGCCGATCGCCAGACCGACCAGCACTTTCTTTGCCAGACTCCACTGCTTGTGGCGCGTCTGCGCCAGCAGAAATAGCAATGCTACGAACACCACGATGTTCGCAATTAAAGGGAAATTCATTTCAGATCTCCTGAACGGTTTTTTATCAGGCGGCGCGTGCATGCCGCCCTGTTGCCGCCAAGGTTAGCAGAAGTGTGATTTAGGTCTTATATCCAAATGGAATGGGTTATAAGGAAATGGTTGAATTCGTCTGGTTAATGACCGGATTGCTGATTTATAAAGCGAGTGAACTCACCTTGCACGGTATTGATAACCTGCGATGACCAGCGCACGGCGCTGTTATCGGGTACGCTCTGTGGCATCCAGACGGCATAGGTAAAGAGCACCATGCAGAGCACGCGCTCAAGCTGGTTACCGCGCTGCGGCCTGAGAATAGGCAGGCGGAAACGCCAGCGGCAGGGCCAGAGCAGTGGGACGCCGGCAGGGGTCAGCATATCGGCCAGGATATGGCTCAGGTAGCCCAGCACCATGCCCTGCAACACATCGGCAGGGATAAACCAGCTATCAGGCACCTTAAGATAGAAAAGCGTCACGGCGATAAATACCGCCAGCAGGCTATGGGTAAAGCCACGGTGGCCAAAGGCCCGGGCGATCGGTTTCGAGATCCACTTCAGGCGCTGACCGAGAAACGATTTCGGATGATCGATATCCGGCAGCAGGCAGGTGACAATAGCTGAGGGAATGATATGCCACCAGTCCCCTTGTGCAAGCACAGGGGTAAGCTCGGCGTTTTTGGCAAACACCGCGCAGGCAATGGAAAAAAGGAGGTGTCCTTCCGCCGTCATGATCATACTCACTCAACTGTCGAAGTATACAGTATAGGGTTTTTGTACAGTAGGCGGAAGAGGTGACGGTGTAACACTTTGTCACCGTTTTACATTTTTTTTCTCAGGCAGGCAAAATGCGCGTTATCCGCGCAAATCTTGCTCGGTGAGCTGGGCGAGCGACGTCAGCTTGACGTTAGCCAGCGCATAACGCGGATCGTGACGATTCTCCTCCGCAGGCACGACGATGGCGCGCATCCGGGCCGCTTTTGCCGCAATCATCCCGTTCACCGAGTCCTCCAGCGCTACGCAGGAGAGGGGATCGACCCCAAGCTTTGCCGCGCAGTCAAGGTAGACCTGCGGATGGGGTTTGCTGTAGGGAAGCGTCTGCGCCGAAGCGAGGGCATCAAAGGCGTCGCTCAGCTCGAAAAGGGACAGCACTTTCTCCAGCATATAGAGCGGCGAGGCCGACGCCAGGCCAACTTTTAATCCTTTAGCTTTACAGAGCGCCAGCGCCTCACGCACGCCGGGCAGCAGCGGACGTTGCTCATCGACCAGGGAGATAGCGCGCTGGATGATCCTGTCTGTCACCTCCTGTTTCCCCGGCCCGCTCCAGGGCTGCATGGCGTACCACAGATCGACCACCATATCGATACGCAGGCCTAGGGTATCGGGCATCTCATGGCGACGGGTAACATCGACGCCAAGGCTGGATATCACCTCCAGTTCGGCCCGGTCCCAAAGCGGCTCGGAGTCGATAAGTAAGCCATCCATATCAAAAATAGCGGCGAGGATCTGACGCGGGGTTGACATAACAACCTCTCCTTGTGAGTGGAATAAATAGACAGATGAACGTTCATTATGGCTGTTGTACGAGGATAACGCTTTTAAAGGCGGGCGAAAATCCCGTTCAGAAGGTAGACTTAACCAGCAAATGGAACGTCTTAAACAAGGGGAATTCATGACGTATCAACAAGCTGGACGCATTGCCGTGCTCAAGCGCGTTTTGGGATGGGTGATTTTTATCCCGGCGGTGGTTTCCACCCTGATTTCCGTATTTAAATTTATGTACGACCACAGCGAGAAGCAGCCGGGGATCAACGCCGTGATGCTGGATTTCGCCCATGTTATGATTGAGATGATGCGTTTCAATACGCCGTTTCTCAATGTTTTCTGGTACAACTCGCCGACGCCAGATTTTCACCACAAGCTGAATATCGGCTTCTGGGTTATTTACGCCCTGATTTTTGTCGGCCTGGCGCTCCAGGCCTCTGGGGCGCGCATGAGCCGCCAGACCCGCTTCCTGCGTGAGGGCGTTGAAGATCAGCTCATCCTTGAGAAGGCGAAGGGGGCGGACGGGTTAACCCGCGAGCAGATCGAATCGCGTATTGTCGTACCGCGCCATACCATCTTCCTGCAAATCTTCCCGCTCTACGTGCTGCCGGTGATTGTCATTATTGCTGGCTACTTCTTCTTTACCCTGCTCGGATTTATGTAGCCAGGACGCTAATACTGGCTGCGCCGATTACGCGGCCAGTATTCTGTCCAGCGCCTGCTGGGCCGTCACCAGATGCTGCCCGCCAAAGAGGATCGCCCGATTAAACAGCGTATAGAGCTGGTAGATCGGCTGACGCTCCAGGAAGTCGTTCGGCAGAGGCAGCACCGACTGATAGCCGTCATAGATCTGCGGCGGCTGCTCCGGATGCAGCGGCAGCATCGCCAAGTCGCACTCTCTGTCTCCCCAGTAGCAGGCTGGATCAAAAATGTAGGGACCGTTCGGGCCCAGCGCACAGTTATTTGACCAGAGGTCGCCATGCAGCAGAGAGGGCTGCGGCTGATGGGAGGCGAGGCGCTGCTGAACATGTTCGACGATGGCATCGATATTGCCAAAGGCGAGACCCTTCTCTGCCGCCAGCTCAAGCTGCCAGCCGATACGCTGCTCCGCGAAAAAGGTCGACCAGCGGCGCTGCCAGGCGTTCGGCTGCGGCGTGGTTGAGAGATCGTTGTCGAAGTCGAGGCCGAACTGCGGCTGCTCGCTCCACTGGTGCAGCCGGGCCAGCTGCTGGCCGAGCAGAAAGGCGTTATGCGCATCCAGCGGGCGGGCAGGGAGGTAGGCCATGACCAGAAAACTGTAATCGCGATCGCTGCCTACCGCCGCCACCTCCGGGACGCTAACCGTATGGCTGCGTGCCAGAAGCTCAAGCTGATCCGCTTCGGCGGTGAAGATAGGCAGCATCTCGCGTTCATCGCACTTCACGAACAGATCGCGACCACCGAAGCGGATGTGCCATGCGGCATGGATCTCTCCGCCCGGCAGTTCATTGCGCAGCTCAATTTCGCCTTCACCAAGCTGCTCGTTTAATAGACGACTCACCGCTTGCCACATGCTCTCTCTCCCCTGCAATCTGCCAGATTAAAGGTTAGCGCGCTAACGCAGCATAAAATACGATTCTGCGCACAGCCTGCAAGCCAGGCGAGCGCGATCGCATTTATTGCTGCTGCGTCTTCAGCCAGTTCTCCCAGGTCATAACCTCAATCTCAGGCCGTTGATCGATGGCGCTTTCCGCCAGCGCTAACGCCTGCTCCTTAATATCATCTTCATTCAGCGGACTGACCAGGCCGAACGTATTGGTTCCCAGTTCATGAACCTTGCCATCGTCATCGCTCAGGGTTAGGAGATACCCGGCAAGCGTGAAGGTGTTATTAAGCTCGTTGATTTCAGTCAAACTATGCTCGTGAAATTTTACCGTTATTACGTAGCGAGTGATATCCCCACTGGCCATAGCTCACCTCATTGTTATCGCACTTTTTTCAGCTTAGACGATTATCATTTTTGGCAAAGATAATCATATATTTTTTGTGTGTCTTCTTGCGCACAAAGGCGCGTACCGTGGTTGATCGTCGCGGCGCTGCCGGCGGCCACGCCATAGCGCACCATATCCTCCAGCGAGGCATTCTCCGCCAGCTTCAGCGTCATCGCCCCGACCATACTGTCACCTGCGCCCACCGTACTTTGGCTTTTAACCGGGGGAGGAACCACCTGCACGCACTGCTGCTCATCTACGCCCAGCGCCCCCTGTGGACCGAGGGAGACCACGACACGCTTTGCCTTGCCGCTGTTGACCAGCTCCTCGGCGGCCTTGCGGACGTCATCAGGCTGAGTGAGATCCCGGTTGACCAGCGCGGCCAGCTCTTTCTGGTTAGGCTTCACCAGCTCGATACCGCCAATCTCCAGCGCAGCAGCTAAGGCGTCGCCGGAGCTGTCAATAATGCAGCGAATGCCATTGTTCTGCGCTGCCTTAATAAGCTGGCTCATCTTTTCTACCGGGACGCCTGGCGGCAGGCTGCCGCTGATCACTAGCAGCGATCCCTTCTCTATCGTCAGCACCTGCTCTTCAAGCTGGCGGAACTCATCGTCGCTTAGCGCAGCGCCGGGCATCACAAAGCGATACTGCTCGCCGCTGGACTCAACGTGCACGTGCAGGTTTTGTCGCGTCCAGTCATGGGTCGCCACCTGGCGTGTGGTGACTTTTTCATCGGCCAGCAGGGCGGCGAGGTGTTCTCCCGTCGCGCCGCCTGCGGGGAAGATGGCCGTGGCGCGTCCGCCGAGATGCACGATAGCGCGCGCCACGTTAATGCCGCCGCCGCCGGGTTCAAAAACCGGCGCGGTGCAGCGTAGCTTGCCTTCGGGATAGATCTGGGGCGTCAGCGTCGCGCTGTCCAGCGACGGGGCAAGGGTCAGAGTATAGACTGCTGTCATTTTCATCTCCTTTCGCGTGGTTGCCCTAAGCCTGGCACTGAATCGCGGGAAGGGAAAGTAAATAACAGCATGATTTTCCGAATAAATACGCATCAAAGTCAAAGAAAGGCATTATACGTTTATCGGGGGTTTGAGAGCGCTCTTATTCAAAAAACGAAAGAAGAATACATTGCTATGTTATTTGAGCCTTTTTATAATTTGTTACCTTTCTTCAGATTGCTAAACATTGATCCTGAAGGAAGTTTCCAGGACCGTAGGTCCTCTTTTTTTTGCTGTACGGACTCTTTATAAATGAAGCTTTTGAAGACAGTACCCGCTGTTGTTATCCTGGCGGGAGGCGTGCTTGCGTCAATCAATGCTGCCGCAGATGATACCGTTTTTACTGTCATGGACGATCCCTCCTCAGCACAGAAACCCTTCGAAGGTAATGTGAATGCAGGCTACCTGAACCAATCAGGTAATACGAAAAGTTCCTCCCTGACCGCTGACTCAACGCTGACCTGGTACGGCAACACCACCGCATGGTCACTCTGGGGAAACGCCAGCAATACCTCCTCTAACGATGAGCGCTCTTCAGAAAAGTATGCAGTGGGTGGTCGTGCGCGTTATAACGTGACCGACGCTGACTATATTTTTGGCCAGGCGAGCTGGCTTACCGACCGCTACAATGGCTATCGCCAGCGCGATATTTTGACCGCCGGTTACGGTCGCCAGTTCCTGAATGGCCCGGTGCACAGCCTGCGTTTTGAATTCGGTCCGGGTGTGCGCTATGACGAGTATACCGACGGCGATAGCGAAACCCAGCCGCTGGGTTATGCTTCCGGCGCCTATACCTGGCAATTCACCGATAACGCCAAATTTACCCAGGGCGTATCGGTATTCGGCGCAGACGATACCACGTTAAACTCCGAGACCGCGCTCAACGTGGCGATCAACGAGCACTTTGGGCTGAAGGTAGCCTACAACGTGACGTGGAACTCTGAGCCACCGGCGTCCGCGCCAGAGCACACCGATCGCCGCACCGTCGTTTCGCTGGGCTATAAAATGTAATTGATTTTGGGCCGGTTATTCCGGCCCGCTTCAGCATTCACATTTCGTGCTATTAAACTCCGTAACAACGTTTTATTTCCCCGAGAAAAGCGTTTCTCCTTTTTCTCTCCTTAATTTCATCTGCCGCAACACCTTCAATTTATTTGACACTTTTTGATAAATAAACTGACTAGGCAAAAGTGTGATCTAGATCTACACTTTACGCATAGGCAAAAACAAGCCTTTGCAGTCATGTATTAATTCAAATAGAGAAGAAACATCATGAAAACAATCAAAACACTCGCCGCCGCCACGGTGCTTTCCGCACTCTCTTTTGGCGCATTCGCGGCTCAGCCAAGCTATAACACTGCCAGTCAAACCACCTACCCAAGCGCCACGTTCAGCGTTACGGATACTGAAGCCGGCTCGAATATTCAGCCTGGTTCTCAAAATACGGGACGTTCTACGGATGATGCTTTCAATGCCAAGACCCTTGTTGCTGGCGAATGGTATTAATGTTCTTAGCGTTTAATCTGCCGTGCTATTTTACCTTCAGGCATCTGCCTGATTAAGCAAAAAACCGGAGCATGCTGTCCCGGTTTTTTTATATCTGTCATTCTGTGTAAACTTTTCTAATTTTCGTATTTATCCGCGTAATAAAGAAAGTAGATTTTCAGGTGCCTGGTTCGCTATTTTCAGCACCGCATTTTGGCTCTCCTGCAAAATTTGCGCTTTGAGCATTTTGCTGGTTTCCAGTGCATAATCAGCATCCTGGATACGGCTCTGGGCGGATTGCGTCGCAACCTTCTGCTGCGCCAGCACCGACTTGCTGGATTCGAAGCGGTTGATTGCCGCGCCATACTGCGAGCGGTAACCATCTACTTTAGCCAGTGCAGTGTCGAGCTTACCCATCGCCGAGCGAGCCGACTGGACAGTATCCAGACGGGCGTCATTAATACCGAGCGTTTTGGTATCCGCAGGGGTGGGCTCCAGGGTCGTTGAGCGAATTTCATCGCCAAAGTTGGCGCTGGTAACCACCTGATAAGGGATACTCTTTTTCGGCGGTGTGGCAGGCTGGGCGGTCGGCGCCTCCAGGTTTCCCCAGGTCAGCTTGCTGGTGAAGGAGCCATTGCCGACTACAACGACGATCAAGTCTTCATTCACATTGTCGATAGTGACCCGTTCCAGCAGATTTGCACCGTTGTTGCCGTCGTTAAAGCCGCCGGTAGTGCTGTCCTCATAGCGATCGCCATCGCCGCTATAGGTGATATTCATACCGTTATAGCTGAGGGAGGCACCGCCGTTAATATCCCATGCCGCGCCGCCCTCAATCAGCTGAGAGTCATCATAGGTGGCACCGCTCTGGAAGCCATTGGCCTGCGAGAGCAGGCGCGTATTTGCGCTGGCGGAATCGGTAATGCTGTTGCTCACCCAGGTATAATCCGGATCGCTGCCGTTAATTGGCGTGCCTGCCAGATGTTTACCGTCGCGGGTAAAGAGCTGAATATCATCATCCGCGCCGAGGGAGTTAATGGTAATGGCGATATTGGTCGAACCGGCCGGAATATAAGCCAGCGGAATGACGCCCGAGGTGAAGGAGTAATCTTTGTTTGCTATGGGGAACTTGGTATTTACCGGCGCAACGTTGCCTAGCAGCGCTGGCGGCAGCTCAGGATTTTCGGTAGCCAGCGGATAAAGGCCAAAGATCTCGGTACCTTCAGAGATACTGTCGATCCCGGCGAGAATGCTGGCGAATTCGTTTTGAATACTGGCGCGATCGCTCTCTGAGAGCGAGTCGTTGACCGACTGAATAGCCAGACCCTTGGCTCGGATCAGCATGGAGCTGATCGAACCGAGGCTGCTCTCTGCGGTTTGCGCGAGGCTGATGGCGTCATCAAGCCCGCGGGAAACCACGGTATCAGCGTTTATGTTTGCGCCCATCCGGTTGGCAATAGCAAGACCTGCGGCATCATCCTTGGCACCATTAATCCGCAGTCCGGACGCGAGCCGTTCGATCGATTGCTGAAGGATCGAAGAGGTTCCCGGCCGGGCTTTCAGATTGAGGCCTGCAATAACGTTATGATTTATCGATTGCATGTGTTGTGTCGCGATGCTGTTTGCCCAATGTAGGCTATATCATCGGCAAAATTTGGCTTAACTTTACACCAATACGGCCAACGAAAAACGGTAGCACCGGGCATGCCGCCGCCTAAATATCGGGATAGTGCGCCGGATCGCTTGACGTTTGCAGGGTTTTTCTATGTGCTATGCCTTTAAATTCAGCAACAAACGGAGAGAGGGCACCATGGGTAACCAGGCAAAAGAGAGCGAGCTGTATGATGAGATGTGCCGCGTGGTGGGTAAAGTTGTGCTGGAGATGCGCGATTTAGGCCAGGAGCCAAAGCATATTGTTATTGCCGGCGTGCTGCGTACGGCCCTTGCTAACCAGCGGGTTAAACGTAGCGAGCTGACCCGGCAGGCAATGGAGACGGTCATTAATGCGCTTGTTCCTGAGAGTAAAGCCTGAACAGCGAAAAGGCCTCTTGCGAAGCCTTTATTTAATCTGTCACTTTATTCATTTGTCTGGTCGCGGGAATGCACATCGATGCGGTAAGTCGTTCCCCACAGGTTGCACATATTGCACCGTGTGGAAGCTTTTTTTCAGCGTTGTGCATAGAAAACCGAAACCTAAAACCATTGCAGACGGGACACTGAAATTTGAGGTTTGGAATAACCCCTCCGGTCCGTTGAGTGGAAATGCTACCCTAGCACGTCTATTTGCGTACCAGGGATATATCGTCACATTAACAACGCTTTTTTTGTCACCATTTCCTAATAAGCCAGTTTTAATGCCTTTAGCTGCCTTTATTAATTTTATTGCTAAGGCTTTTCACTGTTTAATTTTACACAATTATGACAAACCGCCGGGCTGCCCCTGCTGAATTAGGCTTATCGGGCCGGTTCGGCTAATAGAATGCAACGCGAGCCTTTTAACTCACTGATTAGACGTGTAGTATCAGGGGTGAGCTTATCAACAGCCGAGCAGGGTGCAGCCTGTTTTCTGTACAAGTTTGTCAGAGTGAAGACGAAACCTGCTTTAAGTCGTTGATAATAATTTGAAAATAGTTTTGTATGTGACCTTTCGTGTGGGTCACCACTGCAAATTAAGGATCCTACATGCCTGTAATTACCCTTCCTGACGGCAGCCAACGCCAGTTTGATCGCCCCGTTAGTCCTATGGATGTTGCCCTTGATATCGGCCCTGGCCTGGCGAAAGCCTGCATCGCCGGTCGCGTTAACGGCGAGCTGGTGGATGCCAGCGATCTTATCGAAAACGATGCGCAGCTGGCGATCATTACCGCCAAAGATGAGGATGGGCTGGAAATTATCCGCCACTCCTGCGCGCACCTGTTAGGTCATGCCATCAAACAGCTGTGGCCCCATGCTAAAATGGCCATCGGTCCGGTTGTTGATAACGGCTTCTACTACGATATCGATCTTGACCATACGCTGACCCAGGAAGATATCGACGCGCTCGAAAAACGTATGCACGCGCTCGCCGAGACGAACTACGACGTCATCAAGAAAAAAGTAAGCTGGCACGAAGCACGTGAAACCTTCGTTGCGCGTGGCGAAAGCTATAAAGTTACCATTCTTGATGAAAATATTGCCCATGATGACAAGCCCGGCCTGTATCATCATGAAGAGTACATCGACATGTGCCGCGGTCCGCACGTGCCGAACATGCGCTTCTGCCATCACTTCAAACTGATGAAAATTGCAGGGGCCTACTGGCGCGGCGACAGCAACAACAAGATGCTGCAGCGTATCTACGGCACGGCGTGGGCAGATAAAAAAGCGCTTAATGCCTATCTGCAGCGTCTGGAAGAGGCCGCGAAACGCGATCACCGTAAAATTGGTAAGCAGCTCGACCTGTATCACATGCAGGAAGAGGCACCGGGCATGGTTTTCTGGCATAATGATGGCTGGACTATCTTCCGTGAGCTGGAAACGTTTGTTCGCTCCAAGCTGAAAGCGTACCAGTATCAGGAAGTAAAAGGCCCGTTCATGATGGACCGTGTGCTGTGGGAAAAAACCGGCCACTGGGACAACTACAAAGATGCGATGTTCACCACCTCGTCTGAGAATCGTGAGTACTGCATCAAACCCATGAACTGCCCTGGCCACGTGCAAATTTTTAATCAGGGTCTAAAATCGTACCGCGACCTGCCATTACGTATGGCAGAGTTTGGTAGCTGCCACCGTAACGAGCCATCGGGCGCGTTGCATGGCCTGATGCGTGTACGCGGCTTCACTCAGGATGACGCCCACATCTTCTGTACAGAAGAGCAGGTGCGTGATGAAGTGAACGCCTGTATTCGTATGGTCTACGATATGTACAGCACCTTTGGCTTCGAGAAGATCGTCGTCAAACTCTCCACTCGTCCGGAAAAGCGTATCGGCAGCGACGAGATGTGGGATCGTGCTGAGGCGGATTTAGCAGTCGCGCTGGAAGAGAACAACATCCCGTTTGAGTATCAGGTGGGTGAAGGCGCGTTCTACGGTCCGAAAATTGAATTTACGCTGTATGACTGCCTCGATCGTGCATGGCAGTGCGGAACGGTACAGCTGGACTTCTCTCTGCCGTCTCGTTTGAGCGCCTCCTATGTGGGCGAAAACAACGAGCGTCAGGTGCCAGTGATGATTCACCGCGCCATTCTTGGGTCTCTGGAGCGCTTTATCGGCATCCTGACCGAAGAGTTTGCGGGCTTCTTCCCCACCTGGCTTGCGCCGGTGCAGGTAGTTGTGATGAACATTACCGATTCTCAGGCCGATTACGTTAACGAATTGACGCAGAAACTACAAAATGCGGGCATTCGTGTAAAAGCGGACTTGAGAAACGAGAAGATAGGCTTTAAAATCCGCGAGCACACTTTACGTCGTGTCCCTTATATGCTGGTTTGTGGTGACAAAGAGGTTGAGGCCGGCAAAGTAGCCGTGCGTACCCGTCGTGGTAAAGACCTGGGTAGCCTGGACGTAAATGATGTTATCGAGAAGCTGCAACAAGAGATTCGCAGCCGCAGTCTTCAACAACTGGAGGAATAAGGTATTAAAGGCGGAAAACGAGTTCAAACGGCGCGTCCGAATCGTATCAATGGCGAGATTCGCGCCACAGAAGTTCGCTTAACAGATCTGGAAGGCGAGCCGCTTGGCATTGTGAGTCTAAGAGAAGCTCTGGAAAAAGCTGAAGAAGCCGGGGCAGATTTAGTTGAAATTAGCCCTAACGCCGAGCCGCCCGTTTGCCGTATAATGGATTACGGCAAGTTCCTCTATGAAAAGAGCAAATCTTCTAAGGAACAGAAGAAGAAGCAAAAAGTTATCCAGGTTAAGGAAATCAAGTTCCGACCTGGTACAGATGAAGGCGACTATCAGGTAAAACTCCGCAGCCTGATTCGCTTTCTCGAAGAGGGCGACAAGGCCAAGATCACACTGCGTTTCCGCGGTCGTGAGATGGCCCACCAACAGATCGGTATGGAAGTGCTTAACCGCGTGAAAGAAGATCTGGTTGAACTGGCAGTGGTCGAATCCTTCCCTACGAAGATCGAAGGCCGCCAGATGATCATGGTGCTTGCTCCGAAGAAGAAACAGTAAGGCCATCAAGTAATCATACCTGTGGGCCACAAGCTCACGGGTCTGGTTCGCCTTTGTTTCGTTTATTAACAATGCGAAGTGGAAATTATTAAAATGCCAAAGATTAAGACCGTACGCGGTGCTGCTAAGCGCTTTAAAAAAACCGGTAAAGGTGGTTTTAAGCACAAGCACGCTAACCTGCGTCATATTCTGACCAAAAAAGCTACCAAGCGTAAACGTCACCTGCGTCCGAAAGCCATGGTTTCTAAAGGCGATCTGGGCCTGGTCATCGCGTGCCTGCCGTACGCATAAGTCGTTTACCTTTTAACCTTTTTAACGCCCAATAGATTTCGCATTGTCGCCAGGCGGCAACTGAATGAATCCCTGAGCTTACTGAAGTAAGTGACTGGGATGAATGAAGGCAGCCAACACCGCGAGAATGTGAAAGATGAAGGGCATAACAGAATAGATACAGGAGAGCACAATGGCTCGCGTAAAACGTGGTGTAATTGCACGTGCACGTCACAAGAAAATTTTGAAACAAGCTAAAGGCTACTACGGTGCGCGTTCACGCGTATACCGCGTTGCCTTCCAGGCTGTTATCAAAGCTGGTCAGTACGCTTATCGTGACCGTCGTCAGAAAAAGCGTCAGTTCCGTCAACTGTGGATTGCGCGTATCAACGCAGCAGCACGTCAGAACGGTATTTCTTACAGCAAATTCATCAACGGCCTGAAAAAAGCCTCTGTTGAAATCGACCGTAAGATCCTGGCTGACATCGCTGTATTCGACAAAGTGGCATTCGCTGCCCTGGTCGAAAAAGCGAAAGTAGCTCTGGCTTAAGCCAGTTAGAGAGAGGGAGCCTGGCTCCCTCTTTTTATTCCTTTCCACACAAGGTAACGCAAGCATGAATGCTGCTATTTTCCGCTTCTTTTTTTACTTTAGCACCTGATCCCAGGGGGCTTGCGCGTGAAAGAAGAAACGAAAAACAGCGCCAGAAAGCCTCCCCAGGGAGGCTTTTTTTATGCCTGTATGTAAAAAATATGAGATCACCATAACGGTGTCTGCACCGACATAATGAGGAAAACCATGTCACATCTCGCAGAGCTGGTTGCCAACGCCACGGCAGCCATTAACGAGGCTTCAGATATTGCCGCATTAGATAATGTGCGCGTTGAATATCTGGGCAAAAAAGGGCAGCTGACCCTTCAGATGACAACCCTGCGTGAGCTGCCGCCTGAAGAGCGTCCAGCCGCCGGTGCGGTGATTAACGAAGCGAAAGAGCAGGTACAGCAGGCGCTCAACGCCCGCAAAGAGTCCCTTGAGAGCGCCGCGCTGAACGCACGTCTGGCAGCAGAGACGATTGACATCTCTCTGCCGGGCCGCCGCATCGAGAACGGTGGTCTGCATCCGGTTACCCGCACCATTGACCGTATTGAGAACTTCTTTGGTGAGCTGGGCTTTACCGTGGCAACCGGTCCGGAAATCGAGGACGACTACCACAACTTTGACGCCCTGAACATTCCGGGACATCACCCGGCGCGCGCTGACCATGACACCTTCTGGTTTGATGCTACCCGTCTGCTGCGCACCCAGACCTCTGGCGTGCAGATCCGTACCATGGAAAACCAGCAGCCGCCCATCCGTATTATCGCTCCGGGCCGTGTCTATCGTAACGACTACGATCAGACCCACACCCCGATGTTCCACCAGATGGAAGGGCTGATCGTTGATAAAAACATTAGCTTTACCAATCTAAAGGGCACCCTGCACGACTTCCTGAACAACTTCTTTGAGGAAGATCTGCAGGTCCGTTTCCGTCCGTCCTACTTCCCGTTTACCGAGCCTTCCGCTGAGGTGGACGTAATGGGTAAAAATGGCAAATGGCTAGAGGTGCTGGGCTGCGGCATGGTGCACCCGAACGTGCTGCGCAACGTGGGCATCGATCCAGAAGTGTACTCTGGCTTCGCGTTTGGCATGGGCATGGAGCGTCTGACCATGCTGCGCTATGGCGTTACCGACTTACGCGCGTTCTTCGAAAACGATTTGCGTTTCCTTAAACAGTTTAAATAAAGGCAGGAAAAAATAATGAAATTCAGTGAACTGTGGTTACGCGAATGGGTTAACCCGGCGGTCGATAGCGAAGCGCTCTCCGATCAAATTACGATGGCAGGCCTGGAAGTTGACGGCGTTGACGCCGTGGCCGGCAGCTTTAACGGCGTTGTGGTGGGCGAAGTGGTCGAGTGCGGTCAGCACCCGAACGCCGACAAACTGCGCGTGACTAAGGTTAACGTTGGCGGCGAGCGCCTGCTCGATATCGTCTGTGGCGCGCCAAACTGCCGTCAGGGGCTGAAGGTTGCAGTAGCGACCATCGGCGCGGTGCTGCCGGGTGATTTCAAAATCAAAGCCGCCAAGCTGCGCGGCGAGCCGTCTGAAGGGATGCTCTGCTCCTTCTCCGAGCTGGGTATTTCCGACGATCACAGCGGGATCATCGAGCTGCCAGCGGATGCACCGATCGGCACCGATATTCGCGACTACCTGAAGCTTGATGATAATACCATTGAGATCAGCGTAACCCCGAACCGTGCCGACTGCTTAGGGATTATCGGCGTAGCGCGCGACGTGGCCGTGCTGAACGCGCTGCCGCTGACCGAGCCTGAGATTGCTCCGGTGGCCGCAACGATTAACGATACGCTGCCTATCCGCGTTGATGCCGCCGACGCCTGCCCGCGTTACCTGGGCCGCGTGGTGAAAGGTATCGACGTCACCGCGCCAACCCCGCTGTGGATGCGTGAGAAGCTGCGTCGCTGCGGCATCCGCTCTATCGACGCGGTGGTCGACGTCACTAACTTCGTCCTGCTGGAGCTGGGTCAGCCGATGCACGCCTTCGATCTGGGCCGCATTGAGGGTGGGATCGTTGTTCGTATGGCGCAAGAGAACGAGACGCTGGTACTGCTCGACGGTAGCGAAGCCAAGTTGCAGTCCGATACGCTGGTCATTGCTGACCACAACAAAGCCCTGGCCATGGGCGGTATCTTTGGTGGCGAGCACTCTGGCGTGAATGGCGAAACGCAGGACGTACTGCTGGAGTGCGCATTCTTCAGCCCGCTCTCTATTACCGGTCGCGCCCGTCGTCACGGTCTGCATACCGATGCCTCCCACCGCTATGAGCGTGGCGTTGACCCGGCGCTGCAGTACAAAGCGATGGAGCGTGCGACGCGCCTGCTGCTGGATATCTGCGGCGGTCAAGCCGGTCCGGTTATCGATGTGACCAACGAGGCCGCGCTGCCGAAGCGTGCCACCATCACTCTGCGCCGCAGCAAGCTGGATCGCCTGATTGGCCACCACATTGCTGACGAGCAGGTAGGCGACATTCTCCGCCGCCTGGGCTGTGAAGTGACTGAAGGTCAGGATGAGTGGCAGGCCGTGGCCCCAAGCTGGCGTTTCGATATGGAGATCGAAGAGGACCTGGTGGAAGAGGTGGCCCGCATCTACGGCTACAACAACATTCCTGATTCACCGGTGCAGGCAGGTCTGATTATGGGCAGCCACCGCGAAGCGGACCTGTCGATGAAGCGGGTGAAAACCATGCTGATCGACAAAGGCTACCAGGAGGTGATCACCTACAGCTTCGTGGATCCGAAACTGCAGCAGCTGATCCATCCAGGCGAAGAGGCGCTGATCCTGCCAAGCCCTATCTCCAGCGAAATGTCGGCCATGCGCCTGTCGCTGTGGACCGGCCTGCTGGGGACGGTGGTCTATAACCAGAACCGTCAGCAGAGCCGCGTACGTATCTTTGAGACCGGTCTGCGCTTTGTGCCCGATACTCAGGCCAACCTGGGGATCCGTCAGGATGTGATGCTGGCCGGTGTTATCACCGGTAGCCGCTACGAAGAGCATTGGAACCTGGCAAAAGAGAGCGTCGATTTCTATGATTTAAAAGGCGATCTGGAATCCGTTCTCGATCTCACCGGCAAGCTGGCCGACATTCAGTTTAAAGCGGAAGCCAATCCGGCTCTCCATCCGGGCCAGTCCGCCGCGATTTATCTGAAAGGCGAACGTATTGGTTTTATTGGGGTTGTGCATCCTGAGCTGGAACGTAAACTGGATCTGAACGGTCGGACGCTGGTGTTTGAGATCGAGTGGAACGCCATTGCAGACCGCGTTATATCGCAGGCGCGGGAGGTTTCACGCTTCCCGGCAAACCGTCGCGATATTGCGGTTGTGGTCACAGAAAACGTCCCCGCAGCAGATGTTTTGGCTGAGTGTAAGAAAGTTGGCGTAAATCAGGTAGTTGGCGTAAACTTGTTTGATGTGTACCGCGGCAAGGGCGTAGCGGAGGGCTATAAGAGCCTCGCTATCACCCTGATCCTTCAGGATACCGGCCGTACACTCGAAGAAGAGGAGATTGCCGCTACCGTTGCCAGATGTGTAGAGGCATTGAAAGAGCGATTCCAGGCATCATTGAGGGATTGAACCTATGGCGCTTACAAAAGCTGAAATGTCAGAATATCTGTTTGATAAGCTTGGGCTTAGCAAACGGGATGCCAAAGAGCTGGTAGAGCTATTTTTCGAAGAGATCCGTCGCGCTCTGGAAAATGGTGAGCAGGTAAAACTCTCCGGTTTTGGTAACTTTGATCTGCGTGATAAGAACCAACGCCCGGGACGTAACCCGAAAACGGGCGAGGATATTCCCATTACAGCCCGGCGCGTGGTGACCTTCAGACCCGGACAGAAATTGAAAAGCCGTGTCGAAAACGCTTCGCCCAAAGCAGAGTAATCTGAACTAACCAAAAAGGCCGCCCGTGCGGCCTTTTTTCTTTTCTCTGGCCGCGCTGCATCTTAAAATCACGTCCACGACGTTAAGCAGGATGGATCCTATGCTCGCACTTGCCCACCAACAGACCCAACGCCACGCCCGCTGGCTTGGCGGACTTATACTCCTTCTGCTGCTTGCTATCGTGGTAAGCCTCTGCGCAGGCGATCAATGGATTGCGCCTGGCGACTGGCTCAGCCCACGCGGGCAACTTTTTGTCTGGCAGATCCGTCTACCCAGAACCCTTGCGGTGGTGCTGGTCGGTGCGGCGCTGGCGCTGTGCGGCACGCTGATGCAGGCGCTGTTTGAAAATCCGCTGGCGGAGCCGGGGCTGCTCGGCGTCTCCAACGGCGCGGGCGTGGGCCTGATTGCCGCCGTGATGCTGGGGCAGGGGGCGTTACCTACCTGGGCGCTCGGCCTGTGCGCTATTGCCGGAGCGCTAATCATTACGCTGATCCTGCTGCACTTTGCCCGCCGTCACCTCTCCATTAGCCGCCTGCTGCTGGCGGGCGTTGCATTGGGCATCATCTGCAGTGCGCTAATGACGTGGGCCATCTACTTCTCGACCTCGTTCGATCTACGCCAGCTGATGTACTGGATGATGGGCGGATTTGGCGGCGTAGACTGGCAGCAGGGGTGGCTGATGCTGGCGCTGCTGCCAGTCATGGCCTGGGTTTGCCTGCAGTCGCAGCCGCTGAATATGCTGGCGCTGGGGGAAACCTCTGCTCGCCAGCTCGGCCTGCCGCTGTGGTTCTGGCGCAACGTGCTGGTGGTCGCCACCGGTTGGATGGTCGGGGTCAGCGTAGCGCTGGCGGGAGCGATCGGTTTTATCGGCCTGGTGATCCCCCATATCCTGCGTCTCTGCGGCCTGACCGACCATCGCGTGCTGCTGCCCGGCTGCGCGCTGGCAGGGGCAAGCGCGCTGCTGTTTGCGGATATCGTCGCCCGCCAGGCGCTTAATGCGGCAGAACTGCCTATTGGGGTGGTCACCGCCACGCTAGGCGCACCGGTGTTTATCTGGCTGCTGCTGAAGGCGGCGCGGTAATATCTCCACCGCACCGCACTTAACTCCCTATCGCGAAGAAACTTTTACGATAAAATTGCGCATGAGTAGACGTCGTCATATTGTCTATTATTAAAGGCCAGCGACTGAACCGCTGGCGCGTTTGATAACTAAGGGGATGCTATGCAACACGATATTCTGAACACTGATGTGACGACGATTGATGGCGAGAAGACCACGCTTGCAGATTATCAGGGCAAGGTGCTGCTGGTGGTCAACGTGGCGTCTAAATGCGGCCTGACGGCACAGTATGAGCAGCTGGAGAACATTCAAAAGGCCTGGGCGAAAGACGGTTTTGTGGTGCTCGGCTTCCCGTGCAACCAGTTTTTAGGCCAGGAGCCGGGCAGCGAAGAGGAGATCAAAACTTTCTGCAGCACCACCTATGGCGTTACCTTCCCGATGTTCAGCAAAATTGACGTTAACGGTGAGGATCGTCATCCGCTCTATCAGAAGCTGATCGCCGCTGCGCCCACTGCCGTTGCGCCGGAGAGCAGCGGATTTTACGAGCGTCTCGCCAGCAAAGGGCGTGCGCCGCTCTATCCCGACGATATCCTGTGGAACTTTGAAAAATTCCTGATTGGCCGTGATGGGCAGGTTGTCCAGCGCTTTGCGCCGGATATGACGCCGGAAGATCCTATCGTGATGGAAGCCATCAAGCTGGCATTAGCAAAATAGTGAAAGCATTAATGACGCTACAGGATGTAGCGGAATCCGGCAGGCTGGGGCCCGTTACGGCCACGGTCAATGCCGGAGAAATCCTGCATCTGGTGGGGCCAAACGGAGCCGGAAAAAGTACCCTGCTGGCACGGATGGCGGGCCTGGCGAGCGGGCCGGGCAGCATCACGCTTAACGGCACGCCGCTCGATGGCTGGCACGCTACCGCGCTGGCCCGGCGTCGCGCCTACCTTGCTCAGCAGCAAACGCCGCCCTTTGCCATGCCGGTGTGGCACTATCTGACCCTGCACCAGCCCGATCGCGGCCACACTGCGCTACTGCATGACGTCGCCGGTGCGCTGGGGCTCGATGATAAGCTCGGGCGCAAGGCAAACCAGCTGTCGGGAGGCGAGTGGCAGCGGGTGCGTCTGGCCGCAGTAATTTTGCAGATCCATCCGGCGGGTAATCCCGAGGGGCAATTGCTGCTGTTGGATGAGCCGATGAACAGTCTGGACGTGGCCCAGCAGGCGGGGCTCGACCGCCTGTTAAATGCGCTCTACCAGGCGGGAATTACCGTGGTGATGAGCAGCCACGATCTGAATCATACCCTGCGCCATGCTCACCAGGCCTGGCTGCTGCGCAACGGTAAGCTGATTGCCAGCGGCCCGCGCGATAGCGTGCTAACGCCGCCCAGGCTGGCTCAGGCTTACGGTATGCCTTTTCGCCGACTTGACGTTGAGGGGCATAGCGTACTTATTTCTACGCTGTAAACACAGAGCATATTGCGCGGCGCTTTCCCGCCACGCTACATTACTGGAAAAATAATAAAGCAGAGGATCCGCCCCGCATGCGCCTATGGTTTCTTTTCGCCGCCGTGCTTTTTTTAGCAGGATGTAGCCACCACCGGGCCCCACCGCCGAATCCACGGCTGGCAGACTCGATCACCGTTATCGCCAATCTTAACGATCAGCTTAGCCACTGGCGAGGCACACCGTACCGATACGGTGGTATGAGCCGGGGTGGCATTGATTGTTCTGGCTTTGTACTGATGACCTTCCGGGATCGGTTTGATCTGCGCCTGCCCCGGGAGACGCGCCAGCAGGCCAGGATCGGCACCGAGATAGACAAAGATGACCTCTTGCCGGGGGACCTGGTGTTCTTTAAAACTGGGTCAGGGGAGAGCGGCCTGCACGTGGGGATCTACGATACCGATAACCAGTTTATTCATGCCTCTACCAGTCGTGGGGTGATGCGTTCCTCGCTTGATAACGTCTACTGGCGTAAAAAGTTCTGGCAGGCGCGCCGAATTTAACCGGCAATAATCTGTGTTGGGCTAATAAAAAACGGAGCTATCAGGCTCCGTTTTTTATTAAATAATACTAATTAATGAGCCCACTAATAGTTATCAACTATTGTATTAATCCAGTTTTATCTGGTGGCGCTTATTGCCTTCCCAGGATAATCTTGAATGCTGGCTAAGGATAGTCTTATTCATTTCTGGATTAGGTATACGGATAATGATTATATCACTCGATAAAACCTGGCGCTCAGAGCTGCTTTTCAATCCGGCACGTAATGCCGAGGGCGAATTGCAGGGACTGGAGATCGTCGTTAACTTTGTAGGCGTCAACCGTGAGGCTCAGGCGTCCGCAGAGCTGATTTTGCCTCACTTAACACCACAGCAGTCCGAAATGCTATTTATTGAACAACTTCACTTGTTAAGCGTATGTCAGCATTTCTTTATTCAGCATCAGATTGCCGCATGGATTAATATTACACCAGCAGTTGTAGAAAGATTGTTAAGAGATGATGATTTAGCAGCATCTGTTAATCGGTATCCGTTTATTGAGCTTATGGTTAATGAGAATTATCTTAACTTAAATAATGAAAGTGAGAATAGTTCGCTGTCCCAATTAAGCAGTAGATATCCGCTTGTGCTGGCGAATTTCGGCGCAGGAGCGGCCTCTACCCGAGCCGTATTTGATGGTCTTTTTGCTCGCGTTAGGCTGGATAAACATTTTGTTTCCCAGCGCCTCAAATCGCCATCGTTTCAGCCTTTTATGCAGGCTATTATCACCCAGGTTGAACCCTACTGCCGTTCAGTCATGATTGCGGGGATAGATAGCGAGCAGACGCTGAAGAAGGTGATGCCGTTTGCCTTTAGCGCCATGCAGGGAGGCCTGTGGCCGCCGGTGCTCCCGGAGCAGATTACCGAGCTGGTGAGGTGATACCCGCGCACTCTGCCTGTGTTTATTCCTCCTGATACCTTCTACACTACAGTAAAAGGAGGATCCATGACCCTTACGTTTACCACACACTGGCGCGATGAGCTGCCGGGATTTTACACCTCGCTTTCCCCTACGCCGCTGCGCAACGCGCGCGTGCTATGGCATAACGCGGCGCTGGCCCAGGATCTGGGCGTACCCGATGCGCTCTTTACCCCTGCGGAAGGGGCGGGCGTCTGGGGCGGTGAAACGCTGCTGCCGGGTATGTCCCCGCTGGCTCAGGTCTACAGCGGCCATCAGTTTGGCGTCTGGGCGGGACAGCTGGGCGACGGCCGCGGCATTTTGCTTGGGGAGCAACTGTTGGCCGATGGCAAAACCGTCGACTGGCACCTTAAGGGGGCCGGACAGACGCCTTACTCCCGCATGGGTGATGGACGCGCCGTGCTGCGCTCGACCATTCGTGAAAGCCTGGCGTCGGAGGCGATGCACTACTTGGGGATCCCCACCACCCGGGCGCTGGCGATAGCGACCAGCGATACGCCCGTGGCGCGGGAAACCACCGAGCAGGGTGCCATGCTGATGCGCATTGCCGAAAGCCATCTGCGTTTCGGTCATTTCGAGCATTTCTACTACCGCCGCGAGCCGGAGAAGGTTCGCCAGCTGGCAGATTTCGCCATTCGTCACCACTGGCCGCATCTTGCTGATGAGAGCGACAAATATGTGCTCTGGCTGCGGGATGTGGTAGCGCGTACCGCGACGCTGATCGCACAGTGGCAGGCGGTCGGTTTTGCTCATGGCGTCATGAATACCGACAACATGTCGATTCTTGGCCTGACCATCGACTATGGCCCGTTCGGCTTCCTGGATGACTATCAGCCCGGTTTTATCTGTAACCACTCCGACTATCAAGGGCGCTACCGTTTTGATAATCAGCCTGCGGTCGGCCTGTGGAATCTCCAGCGCCTTGCCCAGACGCTATCGCCCTTTATTGATGTTGATACGCTGAACAGCGTGCTGGATGAGTATCAGCAGGTGCTGCTGGAGCAGTACGGGAAGCTCTTGCGCAGCAAGCTAGGGCTGTTCACCGAGCAGCGCGGCGATAACGAGCTGCTAAACACGCTTCTTGCTTTGATGGCGCGGGAGGGCAGCGACTATACCCGCACGTTCCGCATGCTGAGTACCACCGAGCAGCACAGCGCCAGCTCGCCGCTGCGTGACGAGTTTATCGATCGCGGGGGATTTGATGCCTGGTTTAGCACCTACCGTATACGGTTGCAGGGCGAACAGATTGACGATGCCGAGCGCCAGCGGCAGATGAAAAGCGTTAACCCGGCGCTGGTACTGCGTAACTGGCTGGCCCAGCGCGCTATCAGCGATGCCGAGAAGGGCGATACCCAGGAGCTAGAGCGGTTGCACCAGGCACTACGCGATCCCTTTAGCGATCGTAGCGATGACTATGTCAGCCGTCCGCCGGACTGGGGCAAACATCTGGAAGTGAGCTGTTCAAGCTAAAAGAGCGTGCCCGCCGCCGCGGTGGCGGGCAGAATGTCAGAAGCGCGAGGCCACCGCGGCGGAGAGCTTCTCCACCAGCACGGTCGTATCTTCCCAGTGGAGGCACGGGTCGGTAATAGATTGCCCATAGGTCAGCGGCTGGCCGGCAACAATCTTCTGCGTTCCTTCCTGCAGGAAACTTTCTGCCATGATCCCGGCAATGGCCGTCGAGCCGTTACGGATCTGCTGGCAAACGTCGTCACACACCTCTAGCTGGCGGCGATGCTGCTTCTGGCAGTTGCCGTGGCTGAAATCCACCACCAGATGCTCGGGCAGAGAGAACTCGCTCAGCGTATCGCAGGCTTCGGCAATCGCCTCGGCGTGGTAGTTAGGCGTTTTCCCGCCGCGCATAATAATATGTCCGTAGGGATTGCCGCTGGTCTGGTAGATTGTCATCTGGCCATTTTTATCCGGCGACAGGAACATATGGCTCGCCCGCGATGCACGAATAGCGTCAACCGCGATGCGGGTGTTGCCATCCGTACCGTTTTTGAAGCCTACCGGGCAGGAGAGCGCCGACGCCATCTCACGGTGGATCTGGCTCTCCGTGGTGCGCGCCCCGATGGCCCCCCAGCTGATAAGATCGGCAATAAACTGTCCGGTCACCATATCGAGAAACTCGGTGGCGGTGGGAACGCCCAGCTCATTCACTTGCAGCAGCAGCTTCCGCGCCAGCTCCATGCCGTGATTAACCCGGTAGCTGCCGTTGAGATCCGGATCGGAGATCAGACCCTTCCAGCCCACGACGGTGCGCGGTTTCTCAAAATAGGTACGCATGACAATCTCCAGCGTATCCTGATGCTTTTCGCGCAGCGCCTGTAACCGGCGAGCATACTCAAGCGCGGCATCAAGATCGTGGATGGAGCAGGGGCCGACGATCACCAGCAGACGGCGATCTTCACCATTTAAAATTTTCTCAATTCGCCGACGCGAAGCGTTAACATGTTCCGCAATCTGTCGCGAGACAGGATACCGCTCGGCCAGTTCGGCTGGCGTCACCAGGCTATCAATGCGCGCAGTGCGGAGTTCATCAGTTTTGTTCATGACTTATCTCAGAAATAGGCGGCTTCAACGGCAAAAGTGCCGGAAGTAATGGGCATCACGATAAACCAATCCTTGATGTTTTCAAGTATGAGGGTGATGCACATCACAATTCTGCGGGCAATGATAGCGGAAAATGACGCGCTGTACTAGCTGATTAGTACATGCTGCGATTCAGCTTCATGATATCGAGGATCTTGGTGGCAATCTCCTCAACCGAATAGTTGGTGCTATTCAGGTAGGGAATATTGTTTTTACGATACAGGGCCTCTACCTCGGCTAGCTCCAGCCGACACTGACGCATGGAGGCGTAGCGGCTGTTCTCTACGCGCTCCTCACGGATCGCCGCCAGACGTTCGGCGTTAATCGTCAGGCCAAATAGCTTATGCTGCAACGGCTTTAAGGCAGCGGGGAGCACCAGGTTATCCATATCATCGGCAATAAAGGGATAGTTAGCGGCGCGAATGCCAAACTGCATCGCCAGATAGAGGCTGGTAGGCGTTTTACCGCAGCGGGACACCCCCAGCAAGATGACCTGCGCCTGCTCCAGGTTACGCATTGAGATGCCATCATCATGAGCGAGGGTGTAATCAATGGCCGCGATTCGGGCATCGTACCGCGTCAGGTTTCCCGGATTGAGTCCGTGGGTGCGGTGGGTGATCGGAGTAGGATCGAGCTTAAGCTCCTGCTGGAGCGGGGCCACCAGCGCCTGAACGATATCCTGGCAGAAGCCCTGACTCTGGGTAATGATGCTGCGGATCTCCGGGGTCACAATAGAGTAAAAGACCAGCGGGCGCACACCTGTCTGCTGGAAAATGGCGTCAATCTGCTCCTTGACGGCATTGGCACGCTGGACGTTTTCCACGAACGGCAGCGTGATGCTGTGAACGGCGACGGGAAACTGCGACATAACCGCATGCCCGAGAACCTCTGCCGTAATGGCCGTGCCGTCAGAAATATAAAACACCTGGCGATCCACTGAATTTTCCATTTTTATCCCCCCATAGCATGATGGTGTTAGAGCCTGAATTAATTTATGTACCATACTACTGCGCCACTCGCATCTATAAAAAATGAAATGGTGTTTTTATTTTTACTGAAATGTGCATTTCACTTTTCTTTTTCGTATGTAGAACGGCTTTCAATAAGAGTGCAAACAAATCATGAGGTTACAAAATTGCGTGAAACTGTCCGAAAAATAGAAAAATAAATTTGCTTGAACGATTCACCGTTTTTTTAAGCGAGCCAGGTATGCCAGGATAAATAGGTACGTCAGGAGTTATTAACTCAATCATATATCAAAAAAGGATTGTCCGATGTCCAACAATGGCTCGTCACCGCTGGTGCTCTGGTATAACCAACTCGGGATGAATGATGTTGACCGCGTGGGAGGCAAAAATGCTTCCCTGGGTGAGATGATCACCAATCTGTCTGAAACGGGGGTATCGGTCCCTAACGGATTCGCCACCACGGCGGAGGCTTTTAATCAGTTTCTTGACCAAAGCGGCGTCAACCAGCGTATCTATGAGCTGCTGGATCACACGGACATTGATGACGTTGGCGAACTGGCGAAGGCCGGAACGCAGATCCGTCAGTGGATTATTGATACCCCTTTCACGCCAGAGCTGGAACAGGCGATCCATGACGCCTATAACCAGCTCTCGGAAGGCGATGCCGAAGCGTCGTTTGCCGTGCGCTCCTCCGCCACGGCAGAAGATATGCCGGATGCCTCCTTTGCCGGCCAGCAGGAAACCTTCCTCAACGTTCAGGGCTACGATGCGGTGCTGGTGGCGGTGAAACACGTTTTTGCCTCGCTGTTTAACGATCGCGCTATCTCTTATCGCGTGCATCAGGGCTATGACCACCGTGGCGTGGCGCTCTCCGCTGGCGTACAGCGCATGGTGCGCTCTGATTTAGCCTCCTCCGGCGTCATGTTCTCTATCGATACCGAATCCGGCTTCGATCAGGTGGTGTTTATCACCTCTGCCTGGGGCCTTGGCGAAATGGTGGTGCAGGGAGCCGTTAACCCGGACGAGTTTTACGTGCACAAGCCGACGCTGGCAAACGATCGCCCGGCCATCGTGCGTCGTACCATGGGATCGAAAAAGATCCGTATGGTCTATGCGCCAAGCCAGGAGCACGGCAAGCAGGTGCGCATTGAAGACGTGCCTGAGGCCGATCGTGACGTGTTCTCGTTGACCGATGATGAAGTTCAGGCGCTGGCGAAGCAGGCGGTGCTGATTGAGCAACACTATGGTCGCCCGATGGATATCGAGTGGGCCAAAGATGGCCATACCGGCAAACTGTATATTGTGCAGGCCCGCCCGGAAACCGTGCGTTCCCGTGGTCAGGTTATGGAGCGCTATACGCTTCATGACCAGGGTAAAGTGGTTGTTGAAGGCCGGGCTATCGGCCACCGCATTGGCGCAGGACCGGTGAAGGTCATCCACGACATTAGCGAAATGAACCGCATTCAGCCCGGCGACGTGCTGGTAACGGACATGACCGACCCGGACTGGGAACCGATCATGAAAAAAGCGGCGGCCATTGTCACCAACCGCGGCGGACGTACCTGCCATGCGGCGATCATCGCCCGCGAGCTTGGCATTCCGGCCGTCGTGGGCTGTGGTGACGCCACCGACCGCATTCGCGACGGCGAAAAGGTTACCGTCTCCTGTGCTGAAGGCGATACCGGCTATGTCTATGCCGAGATGCTCGACTTCAGTATAAAAAGCTCCAGCGTTGACACCATGCCTGATCTGCCGCTGAAGATCATGATGAACGTCGGCAACCCGGATCGCGCCTTTGACTTCGCCTGCCTGCCAAACGAAGGCGTAGGCCTGGCGCGTCTGGAGTTCATCATCAACCGCATGATCGGCGTCCATCCGCGGGCGCTGCTGGAGTTTGACGATCAGACGCCAGAGCTGCAAAAAGAGATCCGCGAGATGATGAAGGGCTACGACTCGCCGAAGGCGTTCTATGTCGGTCGCCTGAGCGAAGGGATTGCCACCCTTGGCGCGGCGTTCTGGCCGAAGCGTGTCATCGTGCGCCTCTCTGATTTTAAATCCAACGAATATGCCAACCTGGTGGGCGGGGAGCGCTACGAGCCGGAAGAGGAGAACCCGATGCTCGGCTTCCGTGGCGCGGGCCGCTATGTCTCTGACAGCTTCCGCGACTGCTTTGCGCTGGAGTGCGAGGCGGTGAAACACGTGCGTAACGATATGGGCCTGACTAACGTCGAAATTATGATCCCCTTCGTGCGCACCGTTGACCAGGCAAAAGCGGTAGTAGACGAGCTGGCGCGTCAGGGCCTGAAGCGCGGTGAAAACGGGCTGAAGGTGATCATGATGTGCGAGATCCCGTCCAACGCCCTGCTGGCGGAGCAGTTCCTGGAGCACTTTGACGGCTTCTCCATCGGCTCGAACGATATGACGCAGCTGACTCTGGGCCTCGATCGCGACTCCGGCGTGGTCTCAGAACTGTTTGACGAGCGCAACGAGGCGGTAAAAGCGCTGCTGTCGATGGCGATCCGCGCGGCGAAAAAAGAGGGCAAGTACGTAGGTATCTGTGGTCAGGGCCCCTCCGACCACGAGGACTTTGCCGCCTGGCTGATGGAAGAGGGGATCGACAGCCTGTCGTTGAACCCGGATACCGTGGTTCAGACCTGGCTGAGCCTCGCTGAAATCAAGTAAAACGTTATCGCTTTCTTAAAGCCTCCCCACCGGGGAGGCTTTTTTATTCGTTACAGATTTGTATTTGGTCGAAAGAATTTCTGCTGATGTGACGACACCTTGGTTTATTTATCCATCCCGAACTACCCTTACAGAGGCTAAAGCTGAAGCCATTCCAGCTCTATTTTTTTTAACCGTCGAAAATTGCGACATAAGCCGTAAGGTTATAAGGGAGAAGAAAAGATGGCCGATCAACATGTACATGTCCGAAACGATTACGATGACATATATACGCCGGGTAGAGGCGTTCCCCTAAAACGTATTTCATGGAGTGCAGTGTTTGCCGGCGTCATTATTTCAATGGTGCTCTACCTGATCCTTTCTATTCTCGGCACCGCGATTGGTGCCAGCACTATCGATCCTCTGGAAGAGCAAGATCCGCTGGGGGGTATCGGCATGGGCGCGGCCATCTGGACTGGCTTGAGCATGCTGATCGCCATTGCCGCAGGGGCCTATGCCAGCGGCAGGCTGGCACAGCGAGAAGGAGCCTTGCATGGTCTGCTGATGTTTGGCGTCAACACTATTATTAGCGCCTGGTTCGTCGTTATGCTGGCCAATAGCGCGGTCACCGGCGCCATGAATATATTAGGGGCGGGTTTACAGGCGGTAGGCAGTGGCGTCACGGCAGTTGCCCCGTCGGTTAAGGATATGGCGAAAGAGAAGCTCGCAGAGAACAATATTAATCTCGACAGCTTACAGGATGAGCTTGAAACAATGCTACGACAGACCGGGAAACCGGAACTGCAGCCAGAGGCGCTGCAAAATCAGGCGCAGAATGAAGCGAATAATGCCCAGAACCAAGCGGCAGCAACGGCTAACACGCCGCAGACGGCTGATACCGATGTCGCTGGTTTTATTAAAGGCTTAATCGACAGAAATCAGAGCACCTTCCAGGCAGCCGACCGTGAAGCGCTGAAAAATATTATTCAGGCGCGTACCGGTAAATCTGATGCCGAAGCGGAACAGATTGTTGCCCAGACGGAAAAAAGCTATCAGGAAGCGCGGGCGAAATTTGACGAGCTGAAAGCGCAGGCGGAGCAGAAAGCCCGTGAAGCAGGTGAGAAAGCGGCAGCCGCTACGGCTAAAGCGAGCTGGTTCACCTTCTTTATGCTGCTGATTGAAGCGGTACTGGCAGGTGCGATGGGTATGGTAGGACGTCGTACCCAGCCGCGTCAGGTAACGGCGAATGAGCGTCGCAGATAATATCGATGGTTAATTACGCATAAAGCCAGGCTTCGGTCTGGCTTTTTTTATGCTTATTTTCAGTACAGCTTTCGGCACGGGAATTTAGCTTAAAAAAAAGCCCATCGTGGGAGATGGGCAAAGACTACACACAGCAATTCGTTGTTTCACTCAGGGGATTTCCATGCTTATAAATCAAAGCCTTGATTTATAACCGTGCCTTAATAGTAGGCATCCCCTAATTTTGAGTCGATCAGATTCGTCTCAATAGTTAATAATAAGTAACGATTTTGCGACAGGGAAAATGAGAGATATAGCGTATATAACGGGTTGCGCGGTCTGACCAGAAAGGAAATATTAATAATTGATAAGCAGGGCTTAATAGTAAAGCGGGTTTCCCCGCTTTATTGATTATTTATTATGCACTTCGCGCGTGTTCACCTTTTCCAGCAGATTATCGTCAATGTTGCCAGGCGCAGGGACTTCTTGAACCCAGGCATCAAAAAGACGCCATGAGACGGCGAGCAGTACCGGACCGATAAACAGGCCAATCATGCCAAAGGCGATGAGCCCGCCAATGACGCCCGAGAGGATAAGAATCAACGGCAGATCGGCCCCCATGCGAATGAGCACCGGACGGATGACGTTATCCAGCGTACCGACTACGCAGCTCCAGACCAGCAGCACCGTGCCCCAGGTGGTATCTCCGCTCCAGTAAAGCCAGATAATGGCCGGAATCAGCACCGGCAGGGGACCAATCTGTACCAGACAGGAGAGGATCATCACCACCGTAAATAGCGTCGGATAGGGTACGCCGCTGATTGCCAGCCCAATGCCGCCCAGCACCGCCTGCACCAGCGCGGTAACGACCACGCCGAGTGCCACGGCGCGAATGGCCTGGGCTGCCAGCAGCACAGCGGTATCACCCCGCCTGCCCGCCAGACGCGTAGCGAAATGGCGGATACCCTGAGCGACCCGCTCACCGCGCCAGAACAGTAGGGCGCTGAACAGGAGCATCAGCGCACAGTGCATCATAAAGCGTCCAATGTGCGCCGCCTGGCCGACAAACCAGGTCGTGGTGGCACCTAAATAGGGCCGCACCTTGGCCATAATCGCGCTACCCCCCATATCCAGCAGATTATGCCAGCCGAGATAGAGGTTACTGCCTATCAGCGGAATGCTCTTAAGCCAGGCTAAATCCGGCGGCGTCAGGTCGCCGGAGCTAATCGCACGGATCACCGGGCCGCTGCCGTCAACAAGGCTGTTAACCAGCAGGGCAATAGGAATAACAAATACCAGGATTAAGATTAGCGTCATGCACAGCACCGCCAGGGAACGACGGCCCGCCAGCACGCGCTGGAAGCGTAAAAACAGCGGCCACGTGGCAATGACGATAGTACCCGCCCATGCAAAGCTAAGGATGAAGGGTTGCACTATCCATAAACACGCAACAATCATCACGGCTAAAAACAGCACCGAGAGCAGGATCTGAGCCACATCCCCGGACTGACGACTAGTGATCATAAGATCTATCCACCTTTTTTTATTCGCCGAACCGTCGGCGCAGCATTTGATTAATACAAGAATACGGCTGTGAATTTCAGCGCATTTTGCCTGCGCTATTTTGCCCGTAATTCACATGGGCGTAGCGTAAAAAAATGTGATACAACGATAAACCACAACGCAAACGATACACTTACAACATTAACAGTCAGGCAGGGTCAACGGTAATGATCCCACAGATTTCTCAAGCACCCGGCGTCGTTCAGCTGGTGCTCAATTTTTTGCAGGCACTGGAGCAACAGGGTTTTACAGGTGATACCGCCACGGATTACGCCGACCGGCTAACCATGGCCACCGATAACAGCATTTACCAGCTTCTCCCCGATGCGGTGGTGTTCCCCCGTTCTACCGCCGATGTCTCGCTGATCACCCGCCTTGCGGGTGAGGCCCGCTTCCAGTCGCTGGTCTTCACGCCGCGCGGCGGCGGTACGGGCACCAACGGCCAGGCGCTCAACCACGGCATTATTGTCGATCTCTCTCGCTATATGAACCGCATCCTTGAGATCAACCCTGAAGAGGGGTGGGTGCGGGTAGAAGCGGGCGTGATCAAGGATCAGCTGAACCAGTTTTTAAAACCGTACGGCTTCTTCTTTGCCCCGGAGCTTTCCACCAGCAACCGCGCCACGCTGGGCGGCATGATCAATACCGACGCCTCCGGGCAGGGATCGCTGGTCTACGGTAAAACCTCTGACCACGTGCTCGGCGTGCGAGCCGTGCTGCTGGGCGGCGATCTGCTGGATACGCAGCCGGTATCGCTGGAGCTGGCGCGTACGCTTGGGCAGGCGCAAACGGCACAGGGGCGGATCTACAAAACGGTTTATGACAGCTGCTTCGATAATCGTCAGCTTGTTATCGATAAGTTTCCCAAGCTCAACCGCTTCCTGACCGGCTACGATCTGCGCCACGTCTTCAATGATGAGATGACGACCTTCGATCTCACCCGCATTCTAACCGGATCGGAGGGCACGCTGGCTTTCATTACCGAGGCGCGGCTGGATATCACGCCGCTGCCGAAGGTGCGTCGGCTAGTCAACGTCAAGTATGACTCCTTTAACTCGGCGCTACGTAACGCGCCGTTTATGGTTGAGGCTCAAGCGCTGTCGGTTGAGACCGTTGACTCTACGGTGCTTAACCTGGCGCGGGAGGATATTGTCTGGCACTCCGTGCACGATTTAATTACCGATGTGCCGGATAAAACCATGCTGGGGCTGAACATCGTTGAGTTTGCTGGCGATGATGGCGAGCTGATTGACGCTCGGGTCAATGCGCTTTGCCAGCGTCTGGATGAGCTGATCGCTGTTCAGGAGGGCGGAGTGATTGGCTGGCAGGTATGCAGCGATCTGGCGGGAATTGAACGTATCTACGCGATGCGTAAAAAAGCGGTCGGCCTGCTGGGGAATGCCAAAGGCGCGGCGAAGCCGATACCCTTTGCAGAAGATACCTGCGTGCCACCGGAGCACCTGGCGGACTACATCGTTGAGTTTCGTGCCCTGCTCGACAGTCACGGACTCAACTACGGCATGTTTGGCCACGTGGATGCGGGAGTGCTGCACGTGCGTCCGGCGCTGGATATGTGCGACCCGCAGCAGGAGATGCTGATGAAAAGGATCTCCGACGAGGTGGTGGCCCTGACGGCGAAGTATGGCGGCCTGCTCTGGGGTGAGCACGGCAAGGGCTTCCGGGCGGAGTACAGTCCGGCATTCTTTGGCGAGCAGCTCTATGGCGAACTGCGCAAGGTGAAAGCCGCGTTCGATCCGCAGAACCGACTCAATCCGGGTAAAATCTGCCCGCCGGCGGGCCTTGATGCGCCGATGATGCAGGTCGATGCCGTAAAGCGCGGCACCTTTGACCGGCAGATCCCTATTAGCGTGCGCGCCTCATGGCGTGGCGCGATGGAGTGCAACGGCAACGGGCTGTGCTTTAACTTTGACGCCAAAAGCCCGATGTGCCCGTCGATGAAAATCACCAGCAACCGGATCCACTCTCCTAAAGGCCGGGCCACGCTGGTACGCGAATGGCTGCGGCTGCTGGCGGATCGCGGTATCGATCCCATCAAGTTAGAGAAGGAGCTGCCGGGAAAACGCGCCAGTCTGCGAGGGCTGATCGAACGGACCCGCAACAGCTGGCATGCCCGTCACGGCGAGTATGACTTCTCGCACGAGGTGAAAGAGGCGATGTCCGGCTGTCTGGCGTGCAAAGCCTGCTCTACCCAGTGCCCGATTAAAATTGACGTGCCGGAGTTTCGCTCGCGCTTCCTGCAGCTTTATCACACTCGCTATCTGCGTCCGCTCAGCGACCACGTTATCGCCAGCGTCGAGAGCTATGCGCCGCTGATGGCCCGAGCGCCGAAAACCTTTAACTTCTTTATGAGCCAGCCGTGGGTGCGTTCTCTGTCGGCTACCCATATTGGGATGGTGGATCTGCCTCTGCTGTCGGTGCCTTCTCTGCAACAGCAGATGGTGGGGCACCGTTCGGCAAACATGACCCTCGACGAGCTGGAGCAGCTTAGCGAGGAAGAGCGCGCGAAAACGGTGCTGGTGGTGCAGGATCCCTTTACCAGCTACTACGACGCGCAGGTAGTGAGCGATTTTGTCCGTCTCGTTGAGAAGCTGGGCTACCAGCCGGTGGTGTTGCCGTTTTCACCGAACGGTAAGGCGCAGCATATTAAAGGCTTCCTGACGCGCTTTGCCAAAACCGCGCAGAAAACCTCTGACTTCCTGACGCGCGTGGCGCAACTAGGTATGCCGATGGTGGGCGTCGATCCAGCGCTGGTGCTCTGCTATCGCGATGAGTACAAGCAGACGCTAGGGGACAAGCGCGGGGAGTTCAACGTTCAGCTGGTGCACGAGTGGCTGCCCGGTGCGCTGGCCTCTCATGAGGCTCAAGCGCCTGGCGGCGAGGCATGGTATCTGTTTGGCCACTGTACTGAGGTCACCGCGCTGCCGGGGGCGCCTGCACAGTGGGCAACTATTTTTGCTCGCTTTGGCGCTAAGCTTGAAAACGTCAGCGTTGGCTGCTGTGGGATGGCCGGAACCTATGGCCACGAGATGAAGAATCACGCTAACTCGCTGGGCATCTACGAGCTCTCCTGGCATCAGGCCATGCAGCGTCTGCCGCGCAATCGCTGCCTGGCGACGGGCTACTCCTGCCGCAGCCAGGTGAAACGCATCGAGGGTAGCGGCGTGCGCCATCCGCTACAGGCCCTGCTGGAGATAATGGGATGATCTGGAAACGTACGGCTACCCTCGACGCGCTAAACGCGATGGGCGAGGGCAATATGGTAGGACTGCTGGATATCCGTTTCGAGCGCATCGGTGACGATGTGCTTGAGGCCTCAATGCCCGTCGACGCCCGCACGCATCAGCCGTTTGGCCTGCTGCACGGCGGCGCGTCGGTGGTGCTGGCGGAAACCCTCGGTTCGGTGGCAGGTTATCTCTGCACCGAGGGCGAGCATAGGGTGGTAGGGATTGAGATCAACGCTAACCATATTCGCGCCGTACGCAGCGGCCGAGTACGCGGCGTTTGCGCCGCGCTGCATACCGGCGGGCGGCACCAGGTCTGGCAGATTGAGATCTTCGACGAGAAGAATCGGCTGTGCTGCTCATCGCGGCTGACCACCGCCGTGGTTTAAGAAAATGGGTAGATCAATGTTGTTAAGTCCGCAAGGTGATTATTTAAAATCGTGATACACTAGACGATATTGAATCTCCTGATAAAGACGTTGTCCAATCAGGAGATGTATCGCTGAATGACCTAATGAAGGGATTCGTTGTTTCCTTAAGCGCTACTTATTATAAGCTTACAAGGTAACAACGATATGATCGCTTCATTTAAACTCGCTTTTCTTCATCCCCGTCACTGGATGACCTGGTTTGGTCTTGCCATTCTGTGGCTTCTGGTTCAACTGCCTTATCCTCTGCTTCACCGCTTCGGTACCGGCCTTGGCCGAATTGCGCGTCCGTTTTTAAAGCGGCGAGAAAGCATTGCCCAGCGCAACCTTGAGCTCTGTTTCCCTGAGATGACGCCCGCCCTGCGCGAAACGCTTATCAACAGAAACTTTATGTCATTAGGCATGGGCCTGATCGAAACCGGTATGGCCTGGTTCTGGTCGGACAAGCGCGTACGCCGCTGGTTCGACGTAGAAGGCTATCAGAACCTGGTTGAAGCCCAGAAAAAACACCACGGCGTGATGGTCGTCGGCGTGCACTTTATGTCGCTGGAGCTGGGCGGTCGCGTGATGGGGCTGTGTCAGCCGATGATGGCCACCTATCGTCAGCACAACAGTCCGGTGATGGAGTGGGTGCAGACTCGGGGACGGATGCGATCGAATAAATCGATGATTGACCGTCGTAACCTGAAGGGGCTGGTCAGCGCACTGCGGAAAGGTGAAGCGGTGTGGTTTGCACCGGACCAGGACTACGGCCGCAAAGGCAGCACTTTTGCACCGTTCTTCTCTGTTAACGCTGCAACGACCAACGGCACCTACGTGCTGTCACGCCTTTCCGGCTCGGCGATGCTGACGGTCACGATGATTCGTAAACCGGATGGCTCCGGCTATCAGCTGCATATCGGCAAGGCGTTAACCGACTATCCGGTAGAGAATGAGTTTGAAGCCGCCAGCTATATGAACCGGGTGATTGAGCGGGAAATTATGCGCGCCCCGGAGCAGTATCTGTGGATCCACCGCCGCTTCAAAACCCGCCCGATGGGCGAAGCCTCGCTCTATCTTTAATGCTTAACTAAACGTCCATGTTTAACAGGCCTCTGATGAGGCCTGCATCAAGCAACTTTATTCCAGCGCCGCCTTTTCGGAAGGGTATTTTTAGCAGTCAGTCTGATTCCGCAAACGGAACAGACGGCTCCATGGGAGCAGCTTTTGTCGGGGCAAAAAGTCGTGAAGAGGAACTTAGCGCCATTGCAGACGGGGCACTTAAATTTGATGTTGGGGATAACCCCTCCGGCCCGTTGATTCGAACTGTTAAAGTAGCATGATCCGTAATCGATTACAGGCCATACTGCGCTGTGCTGCTTAATAGAAAAGGATCCTTTAAAGCGGCGCAATTTTCACGAAGAAACCGCTGCCTACCACCCGACTCGTTAGCATAATTAACCAATTTGCTCGTGCTTTATCCTAAATCGATCCCTGTAATGCGACTAAATGCTGTAAAAGGTAGTATATCGCTACATTAATCGGTTTTAGCGATCTATTTAATTATTTCGATCGATTATTCCTATCTCTTGTTGTGTTTTTAAACTCTTTCGGATGTTAATCACAAAAATAGGTATTGCCTATACATGTTTCATTTATACAACCCTATAGAGGTTACTGCTAAATTAAATGAAGCGATATCAATAAATTAAGATATAACATCCTTTCCTGTTAACCCTGGCAGCAGGGTCTATGCTTAATAGACGTATACAAAAAGAGCGCTTAACGCGAATAACCCTGCGGATTAGAGGTTGAAGTGATAATCATTATCACTAACATAGCGTTATGTCCTGCTGACGTAATCATGTGAGGTATACCTATGGAATTGCATTCAGGGACTTTTGATCCAAACAACCCGGGCTGGCAGGGTTTAATCCTGACCCCTGCGGCGGCGGAGCACATTCGCGCCCTGACCAGCAAGCAGCCGGAGCTACGCGGCGTTCGTCTCGGTATCAAACAGACGGGCTGTGCAGGCTTTGGCTATGTACTGGATACCGTGACCGAGCCTGCGGAAGACGATCTGCTCTTTGAGCGTGACGGCGCGCATCTGTATGTTCCTCTACAGGCCATGCCGTTCATCGATGGAACGACCGTCGACTATGTGCGCGAAGGATTAAACCAGATATTTAAATTTTATAATCCGAAAGCTCAGCACGAGTGTGGCTGTGGTGAAAGCTTTGGGGTATAGGCGGTACTATGTCTCGTAATGTTGAGTCTCATAAAACTGAAGCAATGGACGATGTCCAAACCTGGTCAGGCCCCCTTAACTATAAAGAGGGCTTCTTTACCCGGTTACAGACTGACGAGATGGCCCACGGCATCAATGAAGATGTGGTGCGGGCTATCTCGGCCAAACGAAATGAACCTGAATGGATGCTTGAGTTCCGCCTGAGCGCATTTCGGGCATGGCTGACCATGGAGGAGCCACACTGGCTCAAGGCTCACTATGACAAGCTCAACTACCAGGATTACAGTTACTACTCCGCGCCTTCCTGCGGCAACTGCGACGATACCTGCGCCTCAGAGCCCGGTGCGGTGCAGCAGACCGGCGCAAACGCCTACCTGACCAATGAGGTCGAAGCGGCGTTTAATCAGCTGGGTGTGCCGGTGCGAGAGGGGCGCGAGGTGGCGGTGGACGCCATCTTTGACTCCGTCTCGGTGGCGACGACCTATCGGGAGAAACTTTCCGAGCAGGGAATTATCTTCTGCTCATTCGGGGAGGCTATCCACGATCACCCCGAGCTGGTGAAGAAATACCTTGGTACGGTCGTACCGAGCAACGATAACTTCTTCGCCGCCCTGAACGCGGCCGTCGCCTCCGATGGCACCTTTATCTATGTGCCGAAAGGCGTGCACTGCCCAATGGAGCTCTCTACCTATTTCCGTATTAACGCGGAGAAAACGGGCCAGTTCGAACGTACCATTCTGGTGGCGGATGAGGGTAGCTACGTCAGCTATATTGAGGGCTGCTCGGCACCGGTGCGCGATAGCTATCAGCTTCATGCCGCGGTAGTCGAGGTGATCATCCATAAAGACGCGGAGGTAAAATACTCCACCGTACAGAACTGGTTCCCGGGGGATAACAACACCGGCGGCATTCTGAACTTCGTGACCAAGCGTGCGCTGTGCGAAGGCGAAAACAGCAAGATGTCATGGACGCAGTCAGAGACCGGCTCGGCGATCACCTGGAAATACCCAAGCGTTATCCTGCGCGGCGATAACTCTATCGGCGAGTTCTACTCCGTGGCGCTCACCAGCGGCCACCAGCAGGCCGATACCGGCACCAAGATGATCCACATCGGTAAGAACACTAAGTCGACGATCATCTCGAAAGGGATCTCGGCGGGGCAAAGCCAGAACAGCTACCGCGGGCTGGTGAAAATCATGCCGACGGCGACCAACGCGCGTAACTTTACCCAGTGTGACTCGATGCTGATTGGACCTGATTGCGGGGCGCACACCTTCCCCTATGTTGAGTGCCGCAACAACAGCGCCCAGCTTGAGCACGAGGCGACGACCTCGCGCATTGGTGAGGATCAGCTTTTCTACTGCCTGCAACGCGGCATTAGCGAAGAGGATGCAATATCTATGATTGTTAACGGCTTCTGTAAAGATGTCTTCTCCGAGCTGCCGCTGGAGTTTGCCGTAGAAGCACAAAAACTGCTGGCAATTAGCCTTGAACACAGCGTCGGTTAAGGAATAAGGGAATCCCTATGTTAAGCATTAAAGATTTACAGGTATCCGTTGAAGATAAAGAGATCCTGCGCGGTCTGAGCCTGGAGGTTCGCCCCGGCGAGGTGCACGCCATTATGGGACCCAACGGTTCCGGTAAAAGTACGCTGTCAGCAACCCTGGCCGGGCGGGAAGACTATGAAGTCACCGGCGGCAGCGTTGAGTTCAAAGGTCAAGATCTGCTGGAGCTGGATCCCGAGGAGCGTGCAGGCGAGGGCGTCTTTATGGCGTTCCAGTACCCGGTGGAGATCCCCGGCGTCAGCAATCAGTTCTTCCTGCAAACCGCGCTTAACGCCGTGCGCAAGCACCGTGGTCAGGAGGAGCTGGACCGCTTCGACTTCCAGGATCTGATGGAAGAGAAGATCAAGCTGCTGAAGATGCCGGAAGATCTGCTCACGCGTTCGGTCAACGTCGGCTTCTCTGGCGGTGAAAAGAAGCGCAATGATATTTTGCAGATGGCGGTGCTTGAGCCTGAGCTGTGCATCCTCGATGAAACAGACTCCGGCCTGGACATTGACGCCCTGAAGATTGTCGCTGACGGTGTGAACTCCCTGCGCGACGACAAGCGCGCCTTTATCATCGTTACGCACTACCAGCGCATTCTTGACTACATCAAGCCCGATTACGTGCATGTCCTTTATCAGGGCCGCATTGTCAAATCAGGCGATTTTACGCTGGTCAAACAGCTGGAGGAGCAGGGCTATGGCTGGCTTACAGAACAGCAGTAACGCGCTGCAGCAGTGGCATCATCTGTTTGAAGCCCAGGGCGGGAACCGCTCCGAGCAGGCCCAGCAGCACCTGCAGCAGATGCTGCGCTTAGGCCTGCCGACGCGCAAACAGGAAGACTGGAAATATACGTCCCTCGACGGGCTGCTGAAGCACCAGTTTGTCGCTAAAAGCAGCCGCATTAGCGCTGAACAGCGTGACGCCCTGGCCCTGCCGATAGATGCGCTGCGGCTGGTATTTATCGACGGGCAGTTTGATGCCGACCTGAGCGACAGCCTCGACGGCAGCGGATATAGCGTGTCCATTAACGACGAGCGCAGCGCATTGCCCGCGCCGGTGCAGTCAGAGGTGTTTCTGCATCTGACCGAAAGCCTTTCGACAAGCGTGACGCATATTCATGTAGCGCGTAATCAACGGCCTGCTAAGCCGTTGCTCTTGATGCACATTACCCAAGGGCTGGATGGGGACGAGATGAACACCGTTCACTATCGGCACCATATCGAGCTGGCAGAGAGTGCTGAGGCAACCCTCTATGAGCACTACGTCAGCCTCAACGACAGCGGACACTTCACTGGCTCACGCCTGACGATGAACGTCGGGGCTAACGCGCAGCTGCACCATGTGAAGCTGGCCTTCGAGAACGCGGGCAGCTACCACTTTGCCCATAACGATCTCTTTATGGCCGCCGATGCCGCTGCCTGGAGCCATAGCTTCCTGCTCGGCGGGGCCGTGCTGCGACACCATACCAGCTCCCAGCTTAACGGTGAAAATACCACGCTGCGCATCAATAGCCTGGCGATGCCGGTGAATAACGAGGTATGCGATACCCGTACCTGGCTTGAGCACAATAAAGGCTTTTGTAACAGCCGCCAGCTGCACAAAACCATCGTTAGCGACAAAGGCCGCGCGGTATTTAACGGCATGATCAACGTGGCTCAGCACGCCATCAAAACCGACGGGCAGATGACCAATAACAATCTGCTGCTGGGCCGGCTGGCGGAAGTCGATACCAAGCCGCAGCTGGAGATCTATGCCGACGACGTAAAATGTAGCCACGGTGCGACCGTTGGCCGTATTGATGATGAACAGATGTTTTACCTGCGCTCGCGCGGCATCGATCGGCAGGCCGCCCAGCAGATGATTATCTATGCCTTTGCCGCTGAACTGACGGAAGCCATCAGTGACGAGGCGCTTAAGCAGCAGGTGTTGAGCCGAATTGGTCAGCGCCTCGCAGGGGGCAACGCATGAGTTATTCCGTGAGCGATGTGCGGGCAGATTTCCCCGTCCTGTCGCGTGAAGTGAACGGCGTGCCGCTGGCGTATCTGGACAGCGCTGCCAGCGCGCAGAAACCCAATCAGGTTATCGACGCCGAGGCCGAGTTCTATCGGCACGGCTATGCGGCGGTGCATCGGGGGATCCATACCCTGAGCGCCGAGGCAACGCAGCGGATGGAGAACGTGCGCGCTCAGGCGGCCAGTTTTCTTAATGCCCGGTCAGCGGAGGAACTCGTCTTTGTCCGCGGTACCACCGAGGCGATTAACCTCGTAGCGCACAGCTGGGGCAACAGTCAGATCCGCGCCGGGGACAACATCATCATTACGATGATGGAGCACCATGCCAATATCGTGCCGTGGCAGATGCTGTGCGAGCGTACCGGCGCTGAGCTGCGAGTGATCCCGCTCAACCCCGACGGGACGCTACAGCTGGACGTCTGGCGCGAGCTGCTTGACGATCGCACCCGCCTGCTGGCAATTACCCAGGTGTCTAACGTGCTGGGCACGGAAAACCCCATCGCCGAGATGACCGCGCTTGCCCACCAGCATGGCGCTAAGGTGCTGGTGGACGGTGCGCAGGCGGTGATCCACCATACCGTTGACGTGCAGGCGCTGGACTGCGACTTCTATGCCTTTTCCGCGCACAAGCTCTACGGGCCTACCGGCATCGGCATTCTCTATGTCAAAGAGGATATTCTCCAGGCTATGCCGCCGTGGGAAGGAGGCGGGTCGATGATCGCTACCGTCAGCCTGACCGACGGTACGACCTATGCCCGCGCGCCGTGGCGCTTTGAGGCCGGAACCCCGAATACCGGCGGGATTATCGCGCTCGGTGCGGCCATAGAGTACGTCAGCATGCTGGGCCTCGATAATATCCAGGCTTACGAGCAGTCCTTAATGACGTATGCGCTGGCTGAGATGGCCACGGTGCCGGATATCACGCTGTATGGTCCCGCGCAGCGTCAGGGCGTCATTGCCTTCAATTTAGGTAAGCATCACGCCTATGACGTCGGGAGCTTCCTCGATAATTACGGCGTGGCGGTGCGTACCGGCCATCACTGTGCGATGCCGCTGATGGCGTTTTATAACGTTCCAGCCATGTGTCGTGCATCGCTGGCTATTTACAACACGCAGGAAGAGGTGGATCGTCTGGTAGCCGGGCTGAAACGTATTCATCAGCTGCTGGGCTAACAAAGGAGCGGTTATGGCTGAATTACCCGATAAAGAGCGGCTGCTGCGTAACTTTACGCGCTGCGCTAACTGGGAAGAGAAGTATCTTTATATTATCGAACTGGGTCAGCGTCTGCCCGCTCTGAGCGAGCAGGCGCACAGCGCTGAGAACACGATTCAGGGTTGTCAGAGCCAGGTATGGATCGTGATGCAGCAAAACGAGAGCGGCATTATTGAGCTGCAGGGCGATAGCGACGCGGCCATTGTAAAAGGGCTGATTGCCGTCGTCTTTATTCTTTATCAGCAGATGACGGCGCAGGATATTGTCGCTTTTGATGTCCGCCCGTGGTTTGAAAAAATGGCCCTTGCCCAGCATTTGACCCCCTCGCGCTCCCAGGGTCTGGAAGCGATGATCCGCGCAATTCGTAACAAAGCCGCCAACATTAGCTAAACTGTTTTTATAGCTTTCATCCTGTTACGCGAGGTGACTTTTCTCCTCGCGTAATTTTCAGCTTTCTGGCGCTGGGCCAGTGAATACGGGAAACTCTGTATGAAACGCGCGTCTCTAATAACAGTGAGCATTATCAGCGCATTTAGCGCTATTCAAGCCGCCCGGGCAGCAGACTATTTACTGCCGCCGCCGGGTAGCCGTCTTATTGGTCAAAACCAGACCTACACCGTGCAGCCTCAGGATCGTAACCTTCAGGCGATCGGTCGTCACTTCGACACGCCTGCGATGTTGCTTATTGAAGCTAATAATACCATCGCGCCGGTACCGAAGCCTGGCACGGTGATGACGATCCCTACGCAGATGCTGCTGCCCGATACGCCTCGGGAGGGAATCGTGGTCAATCTGGCCGAGCTGCGGCTCTATTTCTATCCGCCGGGTGAAAACAGCGTCCAGGTCTATCCTATTGGCATCGGCCAGCAGGGGCTTGAAACACCCGTTACGCTGACCAGAATAAGCCAGAAGATACCGAACCCGACCTGGACGCCGCCTGCGGGTATACGGGCGCGCTCGCTTGCCAAAGGCATCACGCTTCCTGCCGTGGTCCCTGCCGGGCCAAATAACCCGCTAGGGCGCTTTGCGCTGCGTTTGGCGGAGGGAAGGGGTGAGTATCTGATCCATGGTACCAGCGCGCCAGATAGCGTTGGGCTACGCGTCAGCTCCGGCTGTATTCGTATGGCCGCGCCCGATATCCAGGCGCTCTTCTCCCAGGCCTCTACCGGCATGCCGGTGCGTATTATCAATGAGCCCGTGAAGTACTCCGTTGAGCCTGACGGCAAGCAGTATATCGAGGTACATCGCCCGCTCTCGCAGCAGCCTGAGGAGAACACGCAAACCGTACCCATCACCCTGACCGCGACCTTTAGCGACGCTATTCGTCAGGCGGGAGGCGATCAATCGACAATTGATAAAGCCATGCTGCGGCGTGCAGGGTATCCGGTAAACGTGCCGGTGGCAAAGGGCGCATCGGGTCCGGCGGCAGTGCTGTCAGCCCACAATAGTCAGACGTCGTCAGTGGCCGGAGCAGGAAGTGAAGGAGCGGGAGTAACGATGACGCAGTAGTCAGAGAGCTACTGAATGACAGGCAAAAAAAATGGCGCACAATGTGCGCCATTTTATTACAGGAACTCTTACTTACGGTAAGAGTGAGCCTGGTTGTCCAGACGCTGGTTAGCGCGAGCTGCGTCGTCTTTAGCAGCCTGAACGTCAGAACGGATTGCGTTCACGTCGTTGCTCAGCTGGTCAACTTTAGCGTTCAGAGTCTGAACGTCAGAAGACAGCTGGTCGATTTTAGCGTTGCTGGAGCAACCTGCCAGCAGAGTAGAACCCAGGATTACCGCGCCCAGTACCAGTTTAGTACGATTCATTATTAATACCCTCTAGATTGAGTTAATCTCCATGTAGCGTTACAAGTATTACACAAACTTTTTTATGTTGAGAATATTTTTTTGCTGGGAATACACCTAAATTTGATCGTTCGCTCAAAGATGCATCGAATTTAGTGAAAATGGTAAAAAAGCTGTGTGAAAACAGACCATTTTCATCGGATATATCTTATGAAATACGACGTTAAATAGTCTAATCCGATTTGCATTCCTAATGAGAGGGGCTTCTGAGGGAATAAAAAAAGCGCCCGGAGGGCGCTTTTAGTGCAAATTAATAGAGCTGTTAATAATTACAGTACATGCACAGACGCTGTATTAGTTGTACCGCTTGGAACCAGCGCACCGGAAACCATGACAACCACGTCGCCTTTCTGTGCCAGGCCGCTCGCCAGGGCGATCTCTTTACCCTGCAGGTAGAAATCATCCGTAGAGGCAATCTCGTTCACCAGCTGCGCGACAACGCCTTTGCTCAGTACCAGCTGACGGGCGGTCAGTTCGTTGGTGGTCAGGGCCAGAATAGTCGCATCCGGGAAGTATTTACGTACCGCACGGGCAGATTTGCCACCCTGGGTTGCAACAACGATCAGCGGTGCTTCCAGTTTTTCAGCGGTTTCTACTGCACCACGGCAAACGGCTTCGGTGATGCGCAGCTTGCGGCTGTCGTTGTTGAAGTCCAGACGGCTGGTCATCACACGGTCAGTACGCTCACAGATGGTCGCCATGATGGTCACCGCTTCCAGCGGGTATTTACCTTTAGCGGACTCACCGGAGAGCATCACAGCATCGGTACCGTCGAGGATGGCGTTGGCGACGTCGCCCGCTTCAGCGCGAGTCGGACGCGGGTTCTTAATCATAGAATCGAGCATCTGGGTGGCGGTGATGACCACTTTACGTGCGCGGATACATTTTTCGATCATCATCTTCTGGGCGAAGATCACTTCTTCAACCGGGATCTCAACGCCCAGGTCGCCACGGGCAACCATGATGCCGTCAGAGGCTTCGAGGATTTCGTCGAAGTTGTTCAGGCCTTCCTGGTTTTCAATCTTGGAGATGATCTGAATGTTTTCGCCGCCGTGCGCCTTCAGGTGCTCACGGATTTCAACCACGTCGGAACGTTTACGGATAAAGGACGCTGCAACGAAGTCAACGCCTTGCTCGCAACCGAAGATCAGATCCTGTTTGTCTTTTTCAGCAAGGGCAGGCAGGGCGATAGAGACGCCAGGCAGGTTGACGCCTTTATTTTCGCCGAGGTCGCCGTTGTTCAGCACTTTACAAACAACCTTGTTACCTTCGATAGCGGTCACTTCCATACCGATCAGGCCATCGTCAACCAGCACGGTGTTACCCACTGCGAGGTCAGCGGTGAAACCTTCATAGGTCACAGCAACGATGTCGTTGTTACCGACAACGGATTTATCGGTGGTGAAGGTGAAGGTCTGGCCTGCTTTCAGAGAGACGTCGTTACCGCCTTCCAGCTTAATGGTGCGGATTTCTGGCCCTTTGGTATCCAGCAAAATCGCGGCTTTTTTGCCGGTTTTGCTCATCACGTTGCGCAGGTTCTGGATGCGCTGACCGTGTTCTGCATAGTCACCGTGAGAGAAGTTGAGACGCATAACGTTCATACCGGCGTCCAGCATCTTGGTCAACATCTCTTCGGATTCGGTTTTCGGGCCGATGGTGCAAACAATTTTGGTCTTTTTCATGACAGTCTTAGTCTTTAAGTTGTGAAGGATAGGAGAATAGTGCTCCGGGGGCGCACCACCGCGGAGTCAAACCTGTGTTGCGAAAGCTGCGATGCCACAGCGTAAGGATAGGTGACATCAAAAGAGCGTGCAGAGTAATGTGTGCTTGAGTTCCAGCCCAAAACGGGAGTATGCGATGTGATAGTTGAATTTTACAGTTCAATGAGCTGAAACCATTCAATAGCGACCAGGCACCTATTATACGCTGAAAAGAGTGCAAAAGGAAAATGAAAACAGCGTTTCAAAAATCTTATGTGAGTTTCACTACGAAGTGTGATCAATGTGTTAAGTCTTCACAACCTGACAAAATGTGCCAGCCGCCTTGCGTTCGGCGCTAAATAGAGGATTAGGCACTTTTTGCACCATCCCTTTCCTATAAACCATTTTTTATACAGATTTTATCATTACCATATAAGTATGATTTAAGAATGAATATATTAATTATAAACATTAGATTTATCTCAGGAGGGAATGAATGGGCGATATATCAATGCATTTCAATCGTCAGGAATTTGCTTGCCATTGTGGATGTGGGTTTGCTGCCGTTGATAAGCAGCTTAACGATGTACTGGAGGATATTCGATGCTATTTTAATGCACCCGTGATGATAAATTCAGCATGCCGCTGCGTAGCGTATAACCAAAAAGTTGGCGGGGCACAGAAAAGTCAGCACACCAGAGGTATGGCGGCTGACATTAAAGTATCGAATATTTCAGCTAATATCGTAGCGGATTATATTGAGCATAAGCACGATAAGTGCTCAGTTGGGCGCTATGATACATTTACACATATTGATGTCCGGGAGGTTCCAGCGCGCTGGGATCGGCGGACCCGCTAGGATATAGGTAATAAGGCATTATCGAAGCGAGTAAGCTACTCGCTTCTCATTTATGTAAATGCATTGTGCCTTAAATAAAGGTGTTTATAACGTTTTTAAGCTGAGGGATAAACTTATTAACACTTTTTTGATTGCCGTGGTAAAGATGAATAGTTGGCCTTCGGTCTTTTATGGGTAGGTAGGTGATGCCGTCAACTTTAAACATGGTAGCCATTTTTCTGGTGAGAAGTGAACAGCCTTTACCGGCGCGAACGTTGTAGAGTAAACCCGTCAGGTTAAGATTGTGCTCAATAAAATTTATATCAGGAATGAATGGTTTAGTCAGTTGAGAAAAACTGCGTTGAATATAGTCGGTAGTGAGATCTTTCCAGATAAAAATGTCTGTTTTAGTTTGCCTGATATTGTGGTCATTAGGCATACAAATGACTATCTCATCACCCTGCCACTTGTCTATATCGCAGTCTGCATTAGAAGCAATTTCACGTAGTGAGATGATAATGCTATTTTTCCGCGATATCCCTTCAAGGTCAGACAGATTGACAACATAGCGTTCACAATTAAACAAAATGTTTTCACTTTTCATTGCCATGACGATCTGTTGATAGAGGAGTTCTGGCACACTTAAATCAAAAAGAAGCATTAATGGGCTTTCAGTGTTGCCTGAACGACATTCATTTTCAAGTGCCACTAACATTTCATAGATAGGTTTGCATTTTTGATAATATTCAATAGCTAACTCAGTTGGTTCAAGGCTGTTGTAGGTACGGTTAAATAGCTTACCCCCAAGATAATCTTCCAGTTCAAAAATGGCTTTACTCAAGGGAGAACGTGTAATGCAGAGGGCCTCGGCTGCTTTAGCAAAATTGCGCACCTCCATTGTGACCATAAAGTATTTCATTTTCTTAGCGAGTAATACGCCCATTCGGCTATCTCCAATGCTGCTATAAGAGTAGTGTCAAAACGTGGTTTTTACATCCAAAACTATATTGATTAACATTTGTTATGTCATTGACCTGTCCATTCCTATGGAACATTAATCAACAAAATAGAACCTGAATGGGATTGTTTTTAGATTGACTTTACACTTTTTATGAGCACTGTTGAATGGGAATGGCAATATCATCGACTTCATCCTCCTGAGAAAGAGCAGGATTAACAAGATGCTGTTATGGCTCACTTAAACATTATCAATGGCCAAAAGCCATCACAGGTCGCAATAATTATGGCTATTTTAACTATTATCAGCCATGAACCTGATACATTTATCGCCGCATTTGCTGGCAGTATCATATTTGTGGTTTCGGCTATCGACTTTGCCATCTGGGCACGCATATCACTATTTGCGGCCTCAATGATCGTCGGATTAACCTGTTCAGATTTTTGTGCGCAGGTATTATCCCAGTTGAGCGAAAAGCTGTTTGGGTTGGAGCTGGATGTTCCTTCTGGCGTGGGCGCAGTGATAGGGGCAGCTGCAGCGGTGCGGTTGCTTATGTACCTAACCACGCGACCTAAAAAGGCAGGGTCAATTTTCGATCGTAGTTTTACAAAGGGTGAAAAATGAGCATTTTTTATTTTAGCTATATGATTAACATTCTTGTTGCAGGAATGATTATTGCCAAGATTGTTTTTACCTGTGTCGTTCCTTCCGCGCACCATCCCGCTTATTCATGGGTGACATGGGTTCTTGCCGTTGCCTGTAGTGCGCTCATTGTCTGGATCCTTCAAGGACACTTGAGATTGGCGGAGATAGCTCAAGCGATCATTAATGTACTTTTTTGTACGGCTCTCTTCTCTGCTGATGGCGATCTTGCCTTTTTAATCAAAGGTAAACGGCGATAGCCAAGCGTGTCAGGCTAAAGGCTACGCGTTGCCAATGATAACTCTACGCCTTGTTGGTTTCAATGTTGTTAATAGTGTTTATCAAGAATAGTAAAAAGTCACCTTTAGAGCATAAACTCTGGAAATAATACGACAGATCTATTTTCTAACAAAATGAATTCTTGTGCCGGTTTTTGTTAATAAATAATTAATAAGAGGTTAGTGGGTAATGAATATTAGTCATGATCTGTTCTATCGTCAAGGACGTATGCTTAGAGTGCATTATGAACTTTCTGAAGATAATAAGCATACGTTAATCAGCATAATTGAAGATGATAATATACATGCCCTCTATTGCTGTGATTATCCTGTTCAAGACGTCCGCTTTGTGCAGAATCAAACAAACGCTGAGATAATGATAACTTGGCTCGCATGGATCGATAGCCGACGTATGCATTCCAGAACCTATCTACTGAGCTTCGACGAAATATTTACTGTGCAGCGCGTCGACCTTCTGCAGACCACCTATGTTGGTCGCGAAAAAAATATTTTGCCAACAGCGGTACAGTTTGGGGATTTTTTGCTGCTTGCACAGCTCAACATGGTTGAGGGCCGGGTGAGCTTAAGTTTACATGATATCGAAACGCTTGAGGTAAATTTGCCTATAACGCTCCTGGATGAGTGTATAAGCTACGATTATTATCACAGGCCAGAAGAGTGCCTGAATAAATTCCGGGTGACCAAAGTTGATACTAATGAAGCCGCTATTATGTTTCATGATGAATTTGATGAGCGGTGTATCTATACCTGTCGAATCAATAACCTCTAGCATGGCCTACTTAAACTCAGTAATAATAGCGTTATTAACAGGCCCGTCGTGGCGAGCCAATAATAAATTCAGGCTTCAGCAAATTTTAGCAGGGCTTCACCGTCAAGGCGGTAACGAACCCACTCGCTTTGAGGTAGCGCGCCGATGCTGAGATAAAAATCGATGGAGGGCTGATTCCAGTCAAGCACGCTCCATTCCAGACGACCGCACTGGCGAGTAACCGCACACTGGGCGATATATTTTAGCAGCGCTTTGCCCGCGCCCTTGCCGCGATATTCGGGGGAGACGTACAGATCTTCCATATAGATGCCGTTACGTCCAAGCCAGGTTGAGTAACTGGTAAAGAAAACGGCATAGCCTATCGTCTTTCCATCGATTTCGCAGATCAATGCTTCGGTTTTACTCTCAGCGGCAAACAGCGTTTTACTAATCTCTTCCGGCGTGGTTACCACCTCTTCAGGGGCTTTTTCATACACTGCCAGTTCATAAATCATATCATAAATAGCATTCACGTCTGTCGAGCAAGCCTGGCGAATCGTAATACTCATTGCTTTTCCTGTCATGTTTGTGAAAAGTAAACTACAGGTTCCTAGCATAAACGTTATTTCAACAATAATTAAGTACAACGTACCGGTTACCGATGCTTTCAAGATAGGCAGGTTGTTGAGAATGGAAGGATAATGCCGTTCCAGACGTTATATAGACTATAAAAAGCAAAAAACCCGCCGAAGCGGGTTTTTTAGAATTTGGCTCCTCTGACTGGACTCGAACCAGTGACATACGGATTAACAGTCCGCCGTTCTACCGACTGAACTACAGAGGAATCGTGTGAACGCAGCGAATATTAGCGGCTAAAAAAATTTTGTCAAACCTCATTTGAATCAATGGCGTTCGTCTGCTGCTTCTCTCGCCACTCTGTTGTTTTTCGCAACAAAAATAGCGGCAAAATACTTTGCAGGATCGGCATTTCTCCCTCATCATTTGAAATGAGGTTTCAACTTTCTCTCTCGCACTCTCGCTAAGGTCCATTTTGAACGTCACTGCCGCTCTACGACAGGCCGTCGTACGCACGTCCTGGTACAAAAAACGCAATAGTTACCGAGTCCTCTTCTGGCGTGAGATCACGCCGCTGGCGGTACCTATCTTTCTGGAAAACACCTGCGTACTGCTGATGGGGGTGCTGAGCACCTTTCTGGTCAGCTGGTTAGGTAAAGAGGCGATGGCAGGCGTCGGCCTGGCCGATAGCTTTAATATGGTGGTGATGGCCTTTTTCGCCGCGATCGATCTGGGAACTACCGTCGTGGTCGCCTTCAGCCTGGGCAAGCGTGACCGACGGCGGGCGCGAGCGGCGGCGCGGCAATCGCTGGTGATCATGACCCTTTTTGCCGCCGTGCTGGCGGCGGTTATCCACTACTTTGGCGCGCAAATTATTGACGTCGTTGCAGGAGAAGCGACGCCACAGGTCAAAGCGCTGGCGCTGACCTATCTGGAACTGACGGTGCTGAGCTATCCGGCGGCAGCGATTGCGCTCATCGGCAGCGGGGCGCTGCGGGGAGCCGGAAATACCAAAATTCCGCTGATGATTAATGGCGGCATGAACATTCTCAACATCATTATCAGCAGCGCGCTGATCTACGGTGTTTTCTCCTGGCCCGGCATTGGCTTTGCCGGTGCCGGGCTGGGGCTGACCATCTCCCGTTACATTGGCGCAGTAGCGATTATTTGGGTGTTGATGATCGGCTTTAACCCGGCGCTGCGCATTACGCTCAAAAGCTACTTCAAACCGCTTAACTTCGCTATCGTCTGGGAAGTGATGGGGATTGGCGTTCCGGCCAGCATTGAGTCGGTACTTTTTAACAGCGGCAAGCTGCTGACGCAGATCTTCGTGGCCGGGATGGGGACCAACGTCATTGCGGGGAACTTTATTGCCTTCTCCGTGGCGGCGCTGATCAACCTGCCGGGGAACGCGCTGGGATCCGCCTCAACGATCATCACCGGCAGGCGGCTGGGCAAGGGGCAGATTGGCCAGGCCGAGCGCCAGCTGCGTCACGTTTTCTGGCTATCGACCATCGGGCTAACCGCTATTGCCTGGTTCAGCGCGCCGTTTGCCGGTCTGCTGGCCGCGTTCTATACCCCGGAACAGGATGTGCAAGAGGTGGTAAAAGTGCTGCTCTGGCTGAACGCCGCCTTTATGCCTATTTGGGCGGCATCGTGGGTGCTGCCTGCGGGGCAGAAGGGTGCACGTGACGCGCGCTTTGCGATGTGGGTCTCAATGCTTGGCATGTGGGGCTGCCGCGTGGTGGCAGGCTACACGCTTGGCGTGGTGCTGGGCATGGGCGTGGTCGGCGTCTGGCTAGGGATGTTCCTCGACTGGGCGGTGCGCGGCGTGTTCTTTTACTGGCGTATGGTCAGCGGCCGCTGGCTATGGAAATATCCGCGGGTTAAGCGGCAGGATGTACAGTAAACATCCATGCAGAGCGGATTTTTGTGCGACTTGGGGAATAATTGGGCAATCGGTTGATTTTTTTAAATCACCCTTTGACAAGGCCACCCCTCGTCGTTAATATTCGCCCCGTTCACACGATTCCTCTGTAGTTCAGTCGGTAGAACGGCGGACTGTTAATCCGTATGTCACTGGTTCGAGTCCAGTCAGAGGAGCCAAATTAAAGAAGCCCGCTTTTTAGCGGGCTTTTTGCTTTTTACTTACCGGAACGGCGGCTCGTTAAAGGTGCGCAGCTTACGCGAGTGCAGGCGGTCGCCTTCGGCGCGCAACAGATCAATCGCCCGGATCCCTATCTGTAAGTGCTCTGAAATCGCCCCCTCATAAAAACGGTTGGCCTGGCCCGGCAGCTTGATTTCACCGTGCAGCGGTTTGTCAGAGACGCAGAGCAGGGTGCCGTAAGGGACGCGGAAGCGATAGCCCTGGGCAGCAATGGTGGCGCTCTCCATATCGATTGCCACCGCGCGGCTCAGGTTAAAGCGCAGAGCCGAGGCGCTGTAGCGCAGCTCCCAGTTGCGGTCGTCGGTGGTGACCACGGTTCCGGTACGCAGCCGCTGCTTGACCTCTTCACCGGGCATACCGCTTACCGCTTTGGTGGCGTCGTACAGCGCACGCTGAACTTCGGCGATGCTCGGGATAGGAATATCCGGCGGCAGTACCGCATCCAGAACATGATCGTCGCGCAGATAGGCGTGCGCCAGCACGTAGTCACCGATGGACTGGCTTTCACGCAGGCCGCCGCAGTGGCCTATCATCAACCACAGGGCAGGGCGCAGCACGGCGAGGTGATCGCAGATGGTTTTGGCATTTGACGGCCCCACGCCGATGTTAACCAGCGTAATCCCTTCGCCATCGGCGGTGATCAGGTGCCAGGCGGGCATCTGGTGCTTTTTCCATGCCAGATCGGAAATGGCTTCTTCCGGCGCTTCGGTCTCGGCGGTGATCCAGACGCCGCCCGCGCAGGAGAGCGCAATATAGGGGCTGTCGGGATCGAGGATCTGGCTACAGCCCCAGCGCACAAACTCGTCCACGTAGCGGGTGTAGTTGGTAAACAGCACGAAGGGCTGGAAATGCTCTACAGGCGTGCCGGTGTAGTGACGCAGGCGAGCCAGTGAGAAATCGACTCGGCGGGCGTCAAAGTGCGACAGCGGATAGAGCTCGGTGGGATGAAACAGCCCATCGGCGGTCTCGTCGCCAATCTGTGCCAGCTCGGTTGTCGGGAAGTGGCGGGTCAGCCCGGCGCTCATGGAGCGATCCAGCGTCAGCGCAGAGCCGTCAATCACGTACGGATAGGGGATCTCATGCTGGGAGGGGCCCACTTCGATTAGTGCGCCATAGTCATTGTACAGCAGCGTTAACTGTTCCAGCAGGTAGGTGCGAAACAGGCCCGGACGGGTGATCGTGGTGGTATAGCGGCCCGAGTGCGTAAAGCGACCGTAGGCGCGGGTTTTCGGCGGATTGGTGGTATTGCCATCCCAGGAGACAGACAGCTCCGGATAGACAAACTTGCCCTGGGCACGCGTCAGGGTATCGGGTAGCGAGCCATCCTCTATATACAGGCCAATAGCGTCGCGTAGCGCATTGACCGACTGCTCATACAGCGCGTCAAGCTTTTCCAGCGCCTGTTCAGGCGTTAAACCTTCACCCATGTTATGCATCGTTATCTCCTTGTTCGCAGGTGTGCTGACATAAACGATAGTATGTCACAGGAATATGAAACAAAAGGGTGGGATAATTTCATACTTTAGCGACGTTCTGCCTGCCTATACTCCTGTGATCGATCGCTGCCGGATCTCCTTTGATGTCGATTATAGAACGTCTCTTTACTATTCAGCATGGAAGCCAGAAGAGCGTGGCGCTATTCCTGTTGGTTACGCTCTCCCTTCAAGCTCATTATGCCTACGGTCATTACCCGCCGGATCCCCCTGCGGAGTGTAGCAGTAGCCTGGATGAGGCAGGGCGCGGGCGCTGCCTGCTGGATCGCGTTTACCAGTCTGGCGATGTGGCCGCCGAGGCCGGCTTAGACGGAGCGGTATACCGTCAGCAGGCGGGTGCCGCGCTAACGCAAATAGAAGAGATGGCTGCGCCACCGGCCTTGCTGCTGGCGGAAGCGCGTTTCGCCTGGGCCTGGGCCAACGATGCGGATAACGCCGTCTTTATGTATCCGCCGACCGAAGAGACGAGCAGGCTCACCGTTTTGCACTACCAGCGGGTCTGCTTTCCACCTCATCCAGAGACGGCCAGCGCTGATCTCAATATCGCCCAGCTGCTGTGTACCGTTGCGAGGCAGCGTATCCATCTGTTGGAAAATGGCCTCGATCACGCTCTGCCGGAGGGAGCCGGTATGAAGGCGATACTGGGGTTTATTGCGCGCTACCCGCTAATGAAAAGCGAGGCGGGGCTGGATGAGGCTAACCTGCGCCTGGCGCGACGGTTAGTGGTGCTGGGGCTGGGATTCGCTTCAGCCGAGCGGGCAGGAACACAGTCCAAACAGGCGGCGGGGCTTGCTTTTCTGATGCTGTCGGTGGCTGAGGCCCAGCGAGATCCGCCGGATCGCGAGGCGGTTGCCTTCGCGGCCGGTATCGTTCAGCTTGTTGATCTGGCCCGGCCTGCGGATCGTCCCCGGCAGAATTACAACATTAAGCTGGTCGCCTTAAGCCACCGTCTGGTGAATGAAGCATTCCCGCCGGAAAGCCGCGTCGTCGTCAATAGCGACCAGCTGCAAACGGATATGGATATCGATATTGCGCTAAATCCTGTCTATCCACCGGCTATGCGCAGCGCGGCGGCAGAAGAGGCGAAAGCGCTAGTAGAGAGTCTGACCCAGAATGCCGTGCAGCAGCGGGAGTATGCCACGCAGCGGGAGCAGTTAGAGGTGGTGCAAACGCTTTTCGAGCGGCTGGAGCACTATAATCCAGAGCCAGAGCCAGAGCCAGAACCAGAGCCAGAGCAGCCCTCGCAGTTTGCCGCCGTCTGCGCTATTGAGATATAAAAAAACCGGCCAGAGCGGCCGGTTTAGGTATCAGATTTTGCAGGCGTCGCCGCAGTCATCATCGGCGATAATCGCCTGCGCTTTTTTATCAGCGTCATCCAGACGTTCCGCATTGCGCTCCTGCGCTTCTTCAAGCCCGGCAAACTCCAGGTTGTCGAGATCAATTTCCATTAGCTACCCCTTTTTAAAGCCGATTGAATGCACACTGTAGCATTATATGCCATCCGCCTGGGATGGCGAGAAATGCTCACCCCCAGTTGAATCAGGCCTCCTTGGGCCAGCGCTGCATCGCAACGGGGAATGGCGTTGCCTCTGGCTGGGCTGGCGTTCTTACCACCAGGCTAGGCAGGGCCAGCTCAATCTCATTTTCATTCAGCTTTTCAATAATGCGGATATTGATCTCCTGTTGGATATCCATGTACTTGTTGTAATCCGCCGTATTGACGATATGCACGACCTCAAAGGTCAGGCGATCCGCATTAAACGCCAGCAGGTGGGCGCGGTCGAACTTCGTCTCGCCGACCTCGTTAATGATGGTTTTAACCATATCACCTATGATGCGCAGCTTTTCCGGTGGGGTACCGAGCGCCACACCAAAGGTGAAAACGATACGGCGGGTCTGCATACGCTTGTAGTTATGAATGGTCTGTTGCAGCAGCTGGGCATTAGCGCAGACGATCTGCTCTCCGCTGAGGCTGCGTATACGGGTCGTTTTGAGCCCGATGTGCTCAATGGTACCGGCCACGTCGTTGAACACCACAAAGTCGCCAATCTCAAAGGGCTTATCGAAGCCGATCGACAGGGAAGCGAAAACATCGCTCAGCACGGTCTGTACTGCCAGCGCGATGGCAATACCGCCGACGCCAAGGCTGGCAACCAGTGCGGTAATATCGACGCCAATGTTCGCCAGAATCGACAGCAGCATCATCGACCAGACAATCACGCGCAGGATCATGCCCAGAATGACCATCGTCACCGGGTTTTTATTCGATCCTGGCGCATAGAGCAGATGGCGCATCCAGGACTGCACGCCCTGATCGAGCCAGATAGCAATCTGGATAGCGATAACAAAGAACCAGATGTGGGACACCGTCGAGAACAGGCGATCGGGGAGGTCAACGAAGCGTAGGCTGAACAAAAAAGCGGCAATAAAGAGAAGGAGCTTGTTGGTTCGCTTCAATATATCGAACGCGATAAAGCGGGAGTGGGTGCTGTTTCCCTCTTTTTTACTGGCCTGCTGAATGGTTTTATACACAAAGCTCAGCAGCCGATTTGTCAGCCAATAGGTAATCAACGTGACAAAGAAGACGATAGCCAGATTGATCCAAAACGCGGGTGACATCAACACCGTAACTATATTGAGTCGTGCCAAATACTCCATTTTACCTCCAGTCTATAGCGCAAGAACACTAGAGTATAGACGCCATGAATCAGAGGTCAGCATTGAAATAGTAAACGGGTAAGATGAGATACGGGAAGCAAAACTGAAGAAAAAGCACCAAATCACAGGAGATGATTTGGTGCGTCCGAGTGGACTCGAACCACCGACCCCCACCATGTCAAGGTGGTGCTCTAACCAACTGAGCTACGGACGCACTAAGGAGATGGTGCGTTCAATTGGACTCGAACCAACGACCCCCACCATGTCAAGGTGGTGCTCTAACCAACTGAGCTATGAACGCAACGTTGTGTGTGACAACGGGGACGAATATTAGCGGCAGGTGGCGGTCGTGGCAAGCAGAAAAAAGCAGTTTTATCACTGCTTTCACGCGATTGCAGAACTTTTATACATAAAGCTCACATTGCATTGAAGCATAAGGATGATTTTTAATCATAAATCCTTTTGCACTGCCTTTAGACGGCGATAAAACCGCCATCGACAAACAGCTCTTCGCCACCCACGAAGCTGCTCTCTTCGGAGGCCAAAAACAGCACCGCTTTAGAAACTTCTTCGGGCTGGGCCAGCCTGCCGAATGGCGTCGTCTGCTGCATCCACTCCTCAGCGCCAGTATTGCTATCCAGATAGGCCTGCATGGCAGGGGTCATCACCATGCCCGGCGACACCGCATTAACGCGAATACCCCGGCTTTTCAAATCAGTTGTCCAGGTTCGGGCGAATGAGCGGATTGCGGCTTTTGTGGCGCTATACACAGAGAGGCCAGCAATGCCTGTACTCCCCGCAACCGAGCCAGCGAGCACAACGGCACCGCCAGCAGACATCAGGGGTAAGGCTTTTTGTACGGTCAAGACCGTGCCCTTAACGTTAATAGCAAATACGCGGTCTAAGTGATCCTCATCAATACTGCCGATGGGCGCAGATTCGGACACCCCAGCATTGGCGAAGACCACGTCAATACGTCCATGATCCTCCGCTATTTTTGCATAGAGCCTGTCAAGGTCCGCACCCAGGCTGACGTCCCCCTGAATGCCTACGGCACCGTTACCGATCTCGTTGAGCGCTTCATCAAGGCGCTCCTGACGACGACCGGTGATATAGACGTGCGCGCCTTCTGCCGCAAACATCTTCGCTGTCGTCAAACCGATACCGTCGCTACCACCGGTGATCGCCACGACCTTTTTTTCGAATCGCATAGCCATAGAGAGTCTCGCTCTTGATTAAGTGGAGGGTTGCTCCATTTATTATGTGGAGTTACCCTCCATTTAGCAAGCATCACAGGAGAAAAAAGAGTTGTCTCACGAACCCCCATTGCGCGCCGATGCGCAGCGAAACAAAACGCGGATCCTCGCTGCGGCCGAGGAGATTTTTTATGAAAGGGGCGCAGGCGTCTCGTTAGAAGATGTCGCGAAGCGTGCTGGCGTCGGCATTGGCACGCTCTATCGACGCTTCCCGACCCGTGAAGCGCTGCTGGCGGCGGCGTATAGCGATCGGTTTTTGGCTTTATCAGAGGCCAGCCGGGTAAGAGCCCCTTCGCTTGATCCGCTGGATGCGTTGCGGTTGTATCTCGAAGAGCTCGTCCAGTATACCAATGTCTACCGTGGCATTGCGGCGTCGCTCGGCACCGTTCTTCAGATCGGAACGCCAGGATGTGTTGCAACCCGCGAGGAGGGGACGCGCCTTTTGCAGAATGGACAAGCGGCAGGCGCAGTTCGGAGTGATATCAGCTTTGATGACCTGGTGTGTATCGCAACGGCCATTTCACTGGCCACTGAGCAAGACAGCGCCCCGCAACCGCATATTGCGCATCTGGTCGGTCTCTTTCTGCATGGCATTGCCTTGCGCTAGCGGCGCGTTTAAACCGCAGATAAAAAAGCCGCCCGTAGGCGGCTAGTGGTGAATTAACGCGCGGCGCGCTGGAGGATCACGCTGGAAGGCTGACGCTGCAGGAAGCGCATCCGCAGCATCATCAGGATCGCCGCCGAGGTCAGGCCGATAATAAAGCCCATCCAGAAGCCCGCCGGACCCATGCGATCGACTACCAGATCGGTCAGCGCCAGGACGTAGCCGCTCGGTAGGCCCAGTACCCAGTAGGCGGTGAAGGTGATAAAAAAGATCGAGCGAGTATCTTTATAGCCACGCAGAATGCCGCTGCCCACCACCTGAATAGAGTCAGAGATCTGATAGATTGCCGCCAGCAGCATCAGCTGTGCCGCCAGGTGCACTACCTCGGGGTTATCGTTGTAGAGCAGGGCGATATGCTCACGCAGCGATACGGTAAAGATAGCGGTAAGCACCGCCATGCACACGCCAACGCCCAAACCCGTTCGCGCGGCAGTCTGCGCCTCCAGGGTTGAGCCCTGCCCAAGGCGGAAACCGACGCGGATGGTCACCGCCGCCGCCAGCGACATCGGCAGGACAAACATCAGCGAGCTAAAGTTAAGGGCGATCTGGTGCCCTGCCACGTCAACGATGCCCAGCGGGGAGACCAGCAGCGCGACCACGGCAAACAGCGTCACTTCAAAGAAGAGCGCCAGCGCGATCGGCAGGCCAAGCTGCACCAGACGTTTAAGGACGCTGAAGTCGGGCCCGGCAACGTGCTGGTCCTGGCGAATATCGCGCATGGAGCGGGCGCGTTTGATGTAGGAGAGCATACAGATAAACATCACCCAGTAGACCGCCGCGGTGGCGACGCCACAGCCGACGCCGCCCAGCTCCGGCATGCCGAAGTGACCGTAGATAAAGATATAGTTAACCGGAATATTCACCAGCAGGCCAATAAAGCCAAACACCATGCCGGGCTTGGTCTTCGCCAGCCCCTCGCACTGGTTACGCGCCACCTGGAAGAAAAGGTAGCCCGGTGCGCCGCACAGCAGGGCGCGGAGGTAGAGTACGGCTTTATCCGCCAGCTCGGGATCAATGTTATGCATGGCACGAATAATATGACCGGCATTCCAGAGGACGATCATAATGAATACCGAGACAAAGCCGGCCAGCCAGAATCCCTGGCGCACCTGTTGCGCAATGCGGTCCCGACGGCCTGAACCGTTAAGCTGAGCGATAACCGGCGTCAGGGCCAGCAGCAGGCCGTGACCAAAGAGAATGGCCGGAAGCCAGATAGAGGTTCCGATCGCGACGGCCGCCATATCGGTGGCGCTGTAGCCGCCCGCCATGACCGTATCCACAAATCCCATCGCGGTTTGCGCTACTTGCGCAAGGATCACTGGGATAGCCAGCGCCAGCAGCTGGCGTGCTTCGATATAATACTTCTGCACGGAAACACCTGTATATTGTTGTTATAGGAATGCATGAAAAAGCCGCCGTAACAGGCAGCAAGAAGAAATTGCAGGATAAATAGCCAGACCATTGTAACGGGGAACAGCGAATATGCCAGAGAAAAAACAGCCTGAATGGGTGCAGCGCTGGCAACCTCTTTTTCCACCTGTTATTGTGCAATTATCAAAACGGCTTGCGCCGAATTAATGGTTACAGGAGTTGTAGGCATGTTTACTGGTATTGTACAGGGCACGGCAAAAATCGTGTCCATTGATGAAAAACCCAACTTCCGCACCCACGTCGTCGAGCTGCCGGAGGCGATGCTGCCGGGGCTGGAGACCGGTGCGTCTGTGGCGCATAACGGCTGCTGCCTGACCGTCACCAGCATCAACGGCCCGCTGGTGAGCTTTGACCTGATGAAAGAGACGCTGCGTATTACCAACCTTGGCGAGCTGAGCGTTGGCAGCGAGGTGAACGTTGAGCGAGCGGCGAAGTTCAGCGATGAAATTGGCGGCCATCTGATGTCGGGGCATATTATTACCACCGCCGAGGTGGTGAAAATTCTGGCCTCTGAAAATAACCGTCAAATCTGGTTTAAAGTTCAGGACGCCAACCTGATGAAATATATTCTTTATAAAGGCTATGTTGGCGTAGATGGTATTAGCCTGACGGTGGGTGAGGTTACGCCGACGCGTTTCTGTGTGCATCTGATCCCCGAAACGCTGGAGCGCACCACGCTGGGCAATAAAAAGCTGGGCCATAGGGTAAATATTGAGATCGACCCGCAGACCCAGGCGATTGTGGATACGGTAGAGCGCGTGCTGGCCAGCCGTGAAGCAGCGATGATTGCCGCCTCGGTCAGCGGCAGCGAAGAGTAATCAACAAAAAACCCCGGCGCGCCGGGGTTTTTCATCAGGATGTATTAGCGCGCCACGCGCAGGCCGTTTTCGACGCCGCGGCTAAACACCACCTGCCAAAGTTGAATATCCCGCGCACGAAACGCACCGGCACAGGCGTTCAGATAGTAGCTAAACATGCGCTTAAAGCGTTCAGAGTAGTTATCGGCAATTTCCGGCCATGTCGCCATGAAACGCTCGTGCCAGGCCATCAGAGTGGTATCGTAATCGGCGCCGAAGTTATGCCAGTCCTCCATGATAAAATGGGGCTCGCTGGCATTAGCAATCTGGCGCACCGACGGCAGGCAGCCGTTGGGGAAGATATACTTATCGATCCACGGGTCGACGTGATGGTCGGTTTTTTTCGAGCCAATGGTATGGAGCAGGAACAGGCCGTCGGGCTTGAGGTTGCGATCGACCACCTCAAAATAGGTGGCATAGTTTTTGGGACCCACGTGCTCAAACATGCCGACCGAAACCACGCGGTCAAACTGATCTTTAAGATCGCGGTAATCCTGAAGCAGGATGGTCACATCCAGCCCTTCGCAGCGCGCCTGGGCCATCTTTTGCTGCTCTGCTGAAATGGTCACGCCGGTCACGCTGACGCCGTAGTTTTTAGCCATAAACCAGGCCAGACCACCCCAGCCACAGCCGATATCCAACACGCGCATGCCCGGTTGCAGCTGCAGTTTTTCACAGATGAGACGCAGCTTGGCCTCCTGCGCCTCTTCCAGCGTCTGGGCCTCTTTCCAGTAGGCGCACGAGTACTGCATATAGGGATCGAGCATGCGGCTGAAGAGATCGTTACCGAGATCGTAGTGCTCTTTACCCACAATCCAGGCACGCTTCTGGGTTTGCAGGTTAAGCACCCGCGCCGCGGCGATACGCAGCGTATCTTTAATGTGGCGCGGCATCTGGTCTTCCAGCCCGGCACGGAGCACTTTACTGAAGAACATATCTAGCCGATCACACTCCCACCAGCCGTCCATGTAGCTCTCGCCCAGCCCAAGCGAGCCCTCTTTTAACACGCGCTTAAAAAAACGGGGATTTTTCACCCGGATATCCGACGGGGCGGTACCGTTGACGTTGATCCCCGCACGGCTTAACAGTTCGTTTGCGATACGGAACCAGTTATCGCTCTGTATGTTGACTTCTTCTATACACGATGAACTCATAGCTTCTCCATCACCCTATGTGATCAGAACCTTCAAACAGCGTAGACGCTTTTAATGGTTTGTGAGAAATCCCACGGAACGGGCCGTGAGCTTGATATCCGACGTAGAACAGAGGAAGGGAGATAGCCCTTGCCGAAAATGCCGTCCATGGAAGAACAGGCGTACTCCGACGCCTGTTAATGCATAGTTTTTTTTACTATTAAGAATTATCGAATTGAGTATAGGCCGCAAAAACGGGTCGTTCAACCCATTATGATTAGTTAACTAATTATTTTACGGCCTGTTTTTGTACCCAATAGCCCAGCCCGGCAAGCAGCACGGTCAACAGCATCACGCTGGTCGTGGTGAGCAGTGGCGTTGCGATAAGCGTTGAGACCAGCAGGCTGGCGAAAAAGCAGAGGCCCAGTTGGAGGGTATTTTGCAGCGCCGCCGCACGTCCTGCGCCCTGTGGAAACGGGCTCAGCGCCTGGGCCACAACAATGGGATAGATCGCACCGTTAGCCATCGCCATGACGCAGAACGGAGCCAGCAGCAGGGTTAATGAAACCTGCGGAATAAATGAGACTAGCCAGACGGCAACCACGCTCAGCGCATAGAGCGCCAGCAGCCAGGGCAGCATGCGTGGCCCCTGCCAGCGTTGCAGCGCGGCGCGACAGCCGTAGCCACCCAGCAGAAAGGCAATGGTCTGCGGGACGTAGCTCAACCCAATCGCCGTAGGACCATAGCCCAGCGCGCTGAGGATAAACGGCGAGCCGGTAAGCCAGGCGAAAAAGCTAGCCGAGCAGGCGGCGTAGATGGTGACGTTTCCGCAGTAAAAGCGAGAGCGTAACAGCAGCCCAAAGGTAACGGGCGTCGTCTGCGAATGGTGCTTTTTCACCGGTGTTTTAAGGCGCAGGGCAGGCAGCATCAGCAGCAGCGTGATGACAAACAGCACCATGAAGATGGTCTGCCAGTGGGAGTGGGCAAGGATCCAGCTTCCCAGCAGCGGCGCGAGGGCGGGTGACAATCCTACCAGCGGCATGATGGTGGCAAAAATGCGGTTGACCCGCTGAGCCGGATAATAGTCCGTTACCAGCGTCTGCCAGCTGACCGCTGCGGCACAGACTCCCACGGCCTGAACAAAACGCAGCACCAGCAGCGTGGTGCCGTCGCGCACCCACAGCATGCCGAGGCAGCCGAAAGCAAACAGCCCCAGCCCGCAGAGCAGGATCGGCCTGCGGCCAAAGCGATCGGAGAGCGGGCCCCATACCAGCTGGGCAAGGGCGAAACCGGCCAGAAACAGGCTCAGGCTGGCGCTTACGGCCGATGCAGGCGTATTGAGATCCTGCTGAATAGCGGTAAACGCTGGCAGATACATATCCGTTGCCAGAAAGCCCAGCACGCTTAATCCCGCCAGCCAGACTAAAAATCCTTTACCAGGTATCATCATTACTCCTTCTTATTATCTTTTACACGACAGGTGAACAGCACAGATCACAAAGCGGCAAAGTGTAGGCAGTGCATTACCGCTTGTGAAACGGTAATATTTGCGCGGTGCATTCAAATTTTTTGCAGGCAGAATATGTGGTCTGATTACTCCCTTGAAGTGGTAGATACCGTCGCCCGTACCGGCAGCTTTAGCGCCGCCGCCCAGGAGCTGCACCGCGTTCCCTCCGCTATCAGCTACACGGTTCGTCAGCTGGAAGAGTGGCTTGCCGTGCCGTTGTTCGAACGACGTCATCGGGATGTCGTATTGACCCCCGCCGGCAGCTGGTTTTTGCAGGAGGGGCGGTCTGTCATCAAAAAAATGCAGGTCACCCGCCAGCAGTGCCAGCAGATAGCTAACGGCTGGCGCGGCCAGCTCGCTATTGCCGTAGATAATATTGTACGTCCCGAGCGCACCCGGCAGATGATCGTCGACTTCTATCGCCACTTTTCAGACGTGGAGCTGCTGGTGTCGAAAGAGGTATTTAATGGCGTCTGGGATGCGCTGGCCGATGGGCGCGTGGAGCTGGCCATCGGGGCAACCCAGGCCATACCGGTGGGCGGGCGCTTTGCCTTTCGCGATATGGGGATGCTCAACTGGCGCTGCGTGGTGGCCGCTCATCATCCGCTGGCGGGCAAGGGTGGCCCGCTGAGTGACGATCTCCTGCGCGGCTGGCCATCGCTGGTGTGGGAAGATACCTCCCGTCTGCTGCCCAAAAGGATCACCTGGCTGCTGGACAACCAGCGGCGAATGGTGGTGCCGGACTGGACCTCTTCAGCAGAATGCCTGAGCGCCGGACTGTGTATCGGTATGGTGCCGGGGCATTTTGCGCGACCGTGGCTCGATCGCGGTGAGTGGGTGGAGCTCCAGCTGGAAGAGTCGTTTCCGGATGCTGCCTGCTGCCTGACCTGGCAGCAAAACGATAACTCGCCCGCGCTGGGCTGGCTGCTGGACTATTTAGGTGATAGCGAAACGCTTAATCGAGAGTGGCTGCGGGAGCCGGAGTAACCGGCTCCCGAGGTTTTTAGCGGTGCGATCTTAACGGCGATAGTCGCGGAAGGGACCGTCAGCGACCGAGCGGCGCTCGATCAGTCGAGGATGAACCTCAATCGACTGGGACTCTTCACGCTTATTCACGATGCGATCCATCAGCATATTAAAGGCGGTTTCCCCCAGCGAGTCTTTGGGCTGGTGGATGGTGGTCAGCGCAGGGGTGAAGAACCGGGCGTTACGCACGTTATCATAGCCGATCAGCGAGACATCCTGCGGCACGCGCAGGCCCATCTCATCAACGGCGCAGAGCGCGCCCATCGCCATCACATCGCCGCCGCAGAACACGGCAGTAGGGCGGTGGGACTGGGAGAGGATCTGCTGCATCGCGCGGTAGCCGGATTCAGGTTCAAAGTCGCCCTGTACAATCCAGTTCTCCGGCACGCTGATCAGCGCCTCTTCCATGGCTTTCATAAAGCCAGCCAGACGACCCGCACCGGTATTGCGCTCAAGCGGGCCCGGGATCACGCCAATCTCACGATGGCCGCGCTCGACCAAATAGCGACCCGCCATATACCCGCCTTCAAAGGCGTTATCGATCACCGAGTCGGTAAAGTCTGCTTTTGCCTCACCCCAGTCCATCACGACCATGGGGATATGGCGGTACTCCTCTAGCATGCTCAGCAGCGGGGCGGGGTACTCGGAACACATCACCAGCAGGCCATCGACGCGCTTCTGCGCCATCATCGACAGATAGGCACCCTGCTTCTCCAGGTTGTTCCAGGCATTACCCAGGATAAGGGTGTAGCCTTTCTGGAAACAGTTTTTTTCTACCGCCTCGATAATCTCGGCAAAGTAGGGCGCTTCGCTGCTGGTCGCCAGCAGGCCGATCGATTTGGTATGGTTAACCTTCAGGCTACGGGCCACGGCGCTGGGTGAATAGTGCAGCTCTTTAATGGCTGCCCATACCGCGTTACGCGTCTCTTCTGCCACAAAGCGGGTTTTGTTAATAACATGTGATACGGTTGTGGTGGAAACGTTTGCTCGTTTCGCTACGTCTTTTATAGTTGCCATTCAATGTCACTCCAAACCACGACGTAAGCTCCTGAAAATAGTGTAGGTAAACGTTTGCCTCTACTCAGCCTGCACGCAACTTTTGGGGATGCGATTCGCCGGGAAAACGACACGGAACGTCAGGAGGGGTCTATGGCCGGTACGCGAATAAATTTAGCGTGGAATTTTGTCTTATCTTGATGAAAAGGGGAAGCGTTAAAACGCATATCACCCCAAATCAAAGAAGATTTTTGCCCATAAATGTGTAAAAATGCGCAAGCTCACTTTTTGTGGGGTAATAAGAATGGAGAGAAATTGATGAGTGCAGATCTGAAGTTTTCCCTGATGACCACCGTTGTTGTGCTGGGCCTGATTGTTGCCGGTGCGCTGACCGCTGCGTTAAATTGATTTAGTATGAGGGAGAGTCCTCTCCCTCTGCTTGTTGCCCCCCGCTATTCCCCGGCTAATTGTTAGCAAAATGGCAATAAACTTTTGTTAGTTTGATAACTTCTGTTTTTTTGTGATAAATGTCATGCTTTTGGCTTCTGTGACGGTGTCGCCTGTCGACACGGCAATTCTGGAGTCAAAATATGAAAATCAACTTTCCCCTGCTGGCCCTGGCGATTGGGGCATTTGGCATCGGTACCACCGAGTTCTCCCCGATGGGCCTGCTGCCGACAATCGCGCGTGGGGTAGATGTCTCTATACCGGCAGCGGGAATGCTCATTAGCGCCTATGCCATTGGCGTGATGGTGGGGGCCCCGCTGATGACGCTGCTGCTCTCCCATCGCGCCCGCCGTAGCGCGCTGATCTTCCTGATGGCTATCTTTACCCTGGGCAACGTGCTGTCCGCACTCTCTCCTGACTACACCACCCTGATGCTGTCGCGCATTATCACCAGCCTTAACCACGGCGCTTTCTTTGGCCTGGGATCGGTGGTGGCGGCCAGCGTCGTGCCTAAAGAGAAGCAGGCCAGCGCGGTAGCAACCATGTTTATGGGGCTGACCATCGCCAACATCGGTGGCGTACCGGCGGCGACCTGGCTGGGTGAAACCATCGGCTGGCGAATGTCGTTTCTTGCCACGGCGGGCCTCGGCGTGATCTCCATGCTGAGCCTGTTCTTCTCCCTGCCAAAAGGCAGCGCCGGGCAGCGTCCGGATGTGCGTAAAGAGCTGGCCGTGCTGGTGCGTCCGCAGGTGCTGTCGGCTTTACTGACCACCGTGCTGGGCGCGGGGGCGATGTTTACGCTCTATACCTACATCGCACCGGTACTGCATGAGATCGCTCATGCCACGCCGCTGTTTGTTACTGCAATGCTGGTGCTGATCGGGGTTGGCTTCTCCATCGGCAATTACCTGGGCGGCAAGCTGGCGGATCGCTCAGTAAGCGGCACCCTTAAAGGCTTTTTCCTGCTGCTGATCGTTATCATGCTGGCCATTCCGCTTCTGGCGCGTAGCGAGCTGGGCGCGGCGGTGAGCATGATCATCTGGGGTGCAGCGACCTTTGCCGTGGTGCCACCGCTGCAAATGCGCGTGATGCGCGTGGCTCATGAAGCGCCAGGCCTGTCGTCATCCGTTAATATCGGAGCCTTTAACCTGGGCAATGCGCTGGGTGCGGCGGCAGGTGGGGCGGTGATCTCCGGCGGGCTGGGGTATAGCGTGGTACCCGTTACCGGGGCGCTGATTGCAGTGCTGGCGCTGCTGCTGGTGCTGGTCTCTGGACGTGGCAAAACCGAACGCGAATACGCGGTGGAGTAACCCTAAAGAAAGTGTCCTGCCGCAGACCGGCAGGACGCTGAATTAACGAAGCGTTTTAGAGGTCATCACCCGGCGCGCACCCACGTAGTGGCGCTGCCAGTAATCTTCGCTCAGGGAGGTGATCTGAATATCCTGGCCGCTGCGCGGGGACTGGATGAATTTACCGTTTCCGACGTAGACGCCGACGTGATCGGCGGTGCCTCGGCCCTGGGTGCGGAAGAAGACCAGATCGCCGCTCTGCAACTCACCGGTGTCGACCGGGGAAGCATCGCGCAGGTGATACATCTCATTGGCCGTGCGTGGGATGCGGAACTTGACCAGATCTTTATAGGCGTAATAGACCAGACCGCTGCAGTCAAAGCCGGTACGCGGGGAGGAGCCACCCCAGCGATAGGGCTTGCCGATCTGATCCATCAGTTTATTCATGGCGGTTTTCTGTGCTTTTTGCATCCGCGCCTTATGCAGATCTGCCAGCGTCTCTGGCTTATCGCCTTTGACCTTCACGCAGCGAGCCTTGTGGCCTTTACGCGCGGTGCACTTTTCCGCTAAAGCGACGGAGGCAATCTTGTCTGGGCTGGTTTTCGTGCGGCGAGAGGCGACTTTGCTGGCTTTCGCGCTGGTTGATGCGCGCTTGGTGCTGGAGGAGGCGGTTTTAGCGGTGCTTGCCTTTGTACTGGTTTTTTTCGTTGTGTTTTTTGCAGTGCCACTGCTTTTCTTTGAAGTCTTTTGGTTAGTGCTTTTACTCTTTCGCTCTGATGCTTTTGCCAAATGCGTTTTTTGCACGGCAGAGGGCCGCGCCTGTTCTGATGCCCCGGCTAGCGGCGAGAACGTCAGCGAGGCAAACACTAAAGCACAGAGCGTGATCGAGATTTTATTTATCCGCGCCACTGAGCAATCCCCTGAGTCAGTCAAGTAACGAATACGACATGCGTGTGATTTACAAAACTCGTCGATTCTAAAGCATAAAATGGCAAAAAGTTAATAAACTTTTTGCATCACGGCTCTGTTTCGTTAGCAAGCGCAAAAAAAAGCATCAGTTATCCCGCTTTAACGCTCACGAGATGACCAGTTGTGAAGGCTCTGGCGCTAAGCAGCACAATTTTTACGGCAACTTTACCCTTCAGGCGATAAACTAACGGTTGGTGAACAAAATGTTATTTTACCTGCTGGTGTGAAAAGCTAGAATGTCACACCACGCCGTAAGACGTTAAGGAAGTAAGACAATGAGCACAACCGTAGAGAAAATTCAGCAGCAGATCGCTGAAAACCCGATCCTTCTGTATATGAAAGGCTCCCCTAAGCTGCCGAGCTGCGGCTTCTCCGCCCAGGCCGTGCAGGCGCTCTCCGCGTGCGGCGAGCGTTTTGCCTATGTTGATATCCTGCAGAACCCGGACATCCGCGCTGAGCTGCCAAAATATGCTAACTGGCCGACCTTCCCACAGCTGTGGGTTGACGGTGAACTGGTTGGCGGCTGCGATATCATCATCGAGATGTACCAGCGCGGCGAGCTGCAGACGCTGATCAAAGAGACGGCGGCGAAGTACAAAACTGAAGAGCCTGACGCAGAGTAAGCGTTACCGCCTGCATAAAAGCCTTTCAAACAGATGAAGCCAGACAGTTAAATAACTGCCTGGCTTTTTTTACATCCTCTGATGCATTTATATAAGCAGTAAAATAAATACCGCATAATATTTCCGCTTGTTTCAATTTTAAATATTTTTACTTATGTCACTGTCAAATTCCTAATTTTCAAAAAAGGCCGCTTTGTTTGCTTTACCCTGCGCTAAATTAGGCGTAAATATTAATGCGTCCGTTTACCCTGGCGGCAATATACCTGGCAGGGGCGTTAATTAATTCAGGAGATAAATATATATGTCTGAATCATTTCAGAACGAGATACCTCGTGCGCGTGTAAATATAAAACTGGATCTTGTTACGGGGGGCGCGCAGAAAAAAGTTGAGCTGCCGCTAAAGCTCTTGAGCGTGGGCGACTTCAGCAATGGCAAAGCCGAGGGCCCGCTTTCCGAGCGAGAGAAGATAAACATCAACAAAAATAATTTTAACAGCGTGCTGGCAGAGCTTAATCCCGCCATTAATCTCACCGTCAGAAACACCCTTGCGGACGACGGTTCGGAAGAAAACGTGCATCTCTCCTTTCAAAATATGAAAGATTTTGAGCCCGAGGCGGTGGCACGCCAGATACCTCAGCTTCGGGCTATGCTCTCCATGCGTAACCTGTTACGCGATTTGAAATCCAATCTGCTCGATAACGTCACTTTCCGAAAAGAACTTGAAGTCATTTTAAAAGACCCGGCGCTTTCTGATGAGTTGCGCAGTGAACTGAACGCGCTCGCGCCAACCCGGGGCTAATTATCAATACGCCTTTAAGCCGAATAAAAACGAGTAAATGATAATGTCAGTGAATAATGAATCTCATAATCTGGCGAATAGCGCCACTGCTGTAAAAACAGTGTCTCACGGTGGGGTATATGCCTCGTTGTTTGAAAAAATCAATTTAACGCCGGTAGCCGAACTCGGTGATCTAAACGGGTTTGATGATAATAGCGTGATGGCCGAAACCTCTGCGGATGCGCGCGTCACTGCGGCAGTAAAAGTATTTATGCAGTGTCTGCAAAAATCCGGGCAGACGGTGGAGAAGCTGGATAAAACCATCCTCGACCACCATATTGCAGAGCTGGATTTCCAGATCGGCCGGCAGCTTGATGAGGTCATGCACCATGAAGATTTTCAGCGCACGGAAGGCATCTGGCGGGGCCTGAAATCGCTGGTGGATAAAACCGACTTTCGCCAGAACGTGAAGCTGGAACTGCTTGATTTGTCGAAAGAGGAGCTGCGTCAGGACTTCGAGGACGCGCCGGAAATCATTCAGAGCGGGCTGTATAAGCAGACCTATATCGCGGAATACGACACCCCCGGCGGAGAGCCCATTGCCGCAGTTATCTCGGCATACGAGTTTGATGCCTCCGCTCAGGACGTGGCGCTGATGCGTAACATTTCGAAGGTGTCCGCCGCGGCGCACATGCCGTTTATTGGCTCCGCCGGGCCAACATTCTTCTTAAAAGAGAATATGGAGCAGGTGGCGGCCATCAAGGATATCGGCAACTACTTCGACCGGGCCGAGTACATCAAATGGAAATCCTTCCGCGAAACCGACGACTCGCGTTACCTCGGTCTGGTGATGCCGCGCGTGCTGGGGCGTCTGCCGTACGGCCCGGATACCGTGCCGGTGCGCAGCTTCAACTACGTTGAGCAGGTCAAAGGCCCGGATCACGAC
>NZ_BBMZ01000027.1 GCF_000759795.1 Pseudescherichia vulneris NBRC 102420 | reverse complement strand
TCTTCCGATCTCGACATCTGGGTGTGTCATCAGTCGTGGCTCGACAGCGATGAGCGCCAGCTATTACAACGTAAATGCAGCCTGCTGGAGAGCTGGGCCGCCTCGCTCGGCGTAGAGGTAAGCTTCTTCCTGATCGACGAAAACCGCTTCCGCCATAACGAAAGCGGCAGCCTCGGCGGGGAAGACTGCGGCTCTACCCAGCACATCCTCCTGCTTGATGAGTTCTACCGCACCGCCGTGCGGCTGGCCGGGAAGCGTATTCTGTGGAATATGGTTCCGGGTGATGAAGAGGCTAACTACGACGACTACGTGATGTCGCTCTACGCCCAGGGCGTGCTGACGCCAAACGAGTGGCTGGATCTCGGCGGTTTGAGCTCGCTGTCGGCGGAGGAGTATTTCGGCGCTAGCCTGTGGCAGCTCTATAAAAGCATCGACTCTCCCTATAAAGCGGTGCTGAAAACGCTGCTGCTGGAGGCCTACTCCTGGGAGTACCCGAACACGCGCCTGCTGGCAAAAGACATTAAACAGCGGCTGCACGACGGGGAGATCGTCTCTTTTGGTCTCGATCACTACTGCATGATGCTGGAGCGGGTTACCCACTATCTGACGGCGATCGAAGACTTCACGCGCCTTGATCTGGTGCGTCGATGTTTCTACTTAAAAGTGTGTGAAAAGCTGAGCCGCGAGCGCGCCTGCGTGGGCTGGCGACGCGAAGTCGTGAGCTCGCTGGTGAAGGAGTGGGGCTGGGACGAAGCGCGTCTCGCCATGCTCGATAACCGCGCTAACTGGAAAATTGGCCAGGTGCGCGAAGCGCATAACGAACTGCTCGATGCCATGATGCAGAGCTATCGTAACCTGATCCGCTTTGCACGCCGTAATAACCTTAGCGTCTCCGCCAGTCCGCAGGATATCGGCGTGTTGACCCGTAAGCTGTATGCCGCCTTTGAAGCGCTGCCTGGGAAAGTGACGCTGGTAAACCCGCAGATTTCGCCGGATCTCTCCGAGCCGAATCTGACCTTTATTCATGTGCCGCCGGGCCGCGCCAACCGCTCTGGCTGGTATCTCTATAACCGCGCCCCGAGCATGGATTCGATTATCAGCCAGCAGCCGCTGGAGTATAACCGCTATCTGAACAAGCTGGTGGCGTGGGCATGGTTTAACGGCCTGCTGACGTCGCGCACGCATCTGTTTATCAAGGGCAACGGCATTGTCGATCTGGCGAAGCTACAGGAGATGGTGGCCGACGTGTCGCACCACTTCCCGCTGCGCCTGCCTGCGCCGACGCCGAAGGCGCTCTATAGCCCGTGTGAAATTCGTCATCTGGCGATCATTGTTAATCTGGAGTACGACCCGACGGCGGCGTTCCGCAATCAGGTGGTTCATTTTGACTTCCGCAAGCTGGACGTGTTCAGCTTCGGCGAGCAGCAAAACTGCCTGGTGGGCAGCGTCGATCTGCTGTATCGCAACTCGTGGAACGAGGTGCGTACCCTGCACTTTAACGGCGAGCAGGCGATGATCGAGGCGCTAAAGACCATTCTGGGCAAGATGCATCAGGACGCCGCGCCGCCGGATAGCGTTGAGGTGTTCTGCTATAGCCAGCACCTGCGCGGTTTGATTCGTACCCGCGTCCAGCAGCTGGTGTCAGAGTGCATCGAACTGCGCCTCTCCAGCACCCGCCAGGAGACCGGACGCTTTAAAGCGCTGCGCGTTGCCGGGCAGACATGGGGACTCTTCTTTGAGCGCCTGAACGTTTCGGTACAGAAGTTGGAGAATGCCATTGAGTTCTATGGCGCGATCTCCCACAACAAGCTGCACGGCCTGTCGGTGCAGGTAGAGACCAACCAGGTCAAGCTACCGCCGGTGGTGGATGGGTTTGCCAGCGAAGGGATTATCCAGTTCTTCTTTGAAGAGTCGGGTGACGAGGCGGGCTTTAATATTTATATACTGGACGAGAGCAACCGGGCAGAGGTGTATCACCACTGCGAGGGCAGTAAAGAGGAGCTGGTACGCGACGTAAGCCGCTTCTACTCTTCATCCCACGATCGCTTTACCTACGGCTCCAGCTTTATCAACTTCAATCTGCCGCAGTTCTACCAGATTGTAAAAGTTGACGGGCGTGCACAGGTGATCCCGTTCCGCAACCAGGCGATTGGCGTAGTGCCGCCAGCCAGTCCAAACAACGACGCGCCGCTGCTGCAGCACTATTTTTCGTAGACGTACGTAGGCCCGGTAAGCAGAGCGCCACCGGGCGATGTACTTTAGCGAAAAGCGACCGGCTCCCCGGCCTGCTGCGTTGCCGCCTGCTCCAGCAAATCCCAAAAATCGTCGCCGGTGCGATCGCAGATCCACGCGTCGCCTTTCAGGTCGAAGTGGTAGCCGCCCTGTTTCGTTGCCAGCCACACCTGGTGCAGCGGCTCCTGACGGTTAATGATGATTTTGCTGCCGTTTTCAAAGGTCAGGGTCAGCACGCCGCCGTTGATCTCGCAGTCGATATCGCTGTCGCCGTCCCAGCTATCCAGGCGATCTTCAATGGTCTGCCACAGGCCATCGGCAAGGCGGTGAAACTCAGAGTCGTTCATTTTTTTTCCTTCTGATCGTGATGGCGGCAGTATAACGCGAAATAATTCCCATTGCAGGCGGCGTGCAAACTCTTGCTTTTGTGCCCTCTCCTGCGATGATAGAAAACATAAAGCATGAACTTACAGGCAACCATAATGAAAAACGTTTTTCGTTCGCTGGCGGTACTTCTGACCCTGTTTAGCCTGACGGGCTGCGGTTTGAAGGGACCTCTCTATTTCCCGCCCGCTGACAAATCTGCTCCGCCGCCAACCAAGAAAGTGGATAACCCGGCCCAGACGGGCACGCCGACGCGTAACGATCGCGGCACCGCTGATGGCCCAACCCAGGTGATTTACTGACGGTAACATTCTGTTTCTGTGCAATGGAGTCAATGATGCAGTTCTCTAAAATGCATGGCCTTGGCAACGACTTTATGGTCGTCGACGCGGTAACGCAGAATGTCTTCTTTTCGCCGGAGCTGATCCGCCGACTGGCGGATCGCCATCTGGGCGTCGGCTTCGATCAGCTGCTGATCGTCGAGCCGCCTTACGATCCGGATCTCGACTTTCACTACCGGATCTACAACGCCGACGGCAGCGAAGTGTCGCAGTGCGGCAACGGCGCACGCTGCTTCGCTCGTTTTGTCCGTCTGAAGGGGCTGACCAACAAGCGTGATATCCGCGTCAGCACCGCCAACGGGCGCATGGTGCTGAGCGTCACGGAAGATGAGCTGGTACGGGTGAATATGGGCGAGCCCAATTTTGATCCCGCCGCCGTGCCGTTCCGTGCGAACAAAGCGGAGAAAACCTATATCATGCGCGTCGCTGAACAGACCATTCTGTGCGGCGTCGTTTCGATGGGGAATCCGCACTGCGTGATTCAGGTGGAGAGTGTCGACACCGCCCCGGTTGAAACCCTGGGTCCGGTGCTGGAGAGCCACGAGCGCTTCCCGGAGCGCGCCAATATCGGCTTTATGCAGGTCGTTAAGCGCGAACATATTCGCCTGCGCGTCTTTGAACGCGGCGCGGGGGAAACCCAGGCCTGCGGCAGCGGCGCCTGTGCGGCGGTGGCCGTGGGGATCCAGCAAGGTTTACTGGCAGAAGAGGTACGCGTGGAGCTTCCAGGCGGCCGTCTTGATATTGCCTGGAAGGGTCCGGGCCAGCCGCTGTTTATGACCGGCCCGGCAACACACGTCTACGACGGATTTATTCATCTATGAAGCACATTGAGGAAGAGCAGCAGGCGGCCCTGGCCGAACTAACCGATCGTGAGGTCGTGGATTACCTGCTGCGCAATCCTGAGTTTTTTATCCGCAATGCCCAGGCGGTCCAGATGATCGAGGTCCCGCACCCGGTGCGCGGCGCGGTATCGCTGGTTGAGTGGCAGATGGTGCGCGCGCGCAACCATATTAACCTGCTGGAAGAGAACATGACCCTGCTGATGGAGCAGGCGAGCAGTAACGAAGATCTCTTCTCCTGCCTGCTGCGTCTGCAGGGGCAGATGGCTTCGGCCAGCAGCCTTGAGGATCTGCTGGTGCGTTTCCAGCGCTGGGCAAAAGAGATGGGTCTGGCAGGGGCCAGCATCCGTCTGTTCTCCGATCGCTGGCGCATCGGCGCGCCCTCTGACTTTACCCATCTGGCGCTGAGCCGTCAGGCGTTTGAGCCGCTGCGTATTCAGCGCCTGGGCCATGAGAACCACTATCTGGGGCCGCTTAACGGGCCTGAGCTGCTGCTGCTATTGCCTGAAGCGCGCGCTATCGGCTCCGTGGCGCTCTCCATGATGGGCCACGACGGCGATCTCGGCGTGATTATTTTCAGCAGCCGGGATGTGACCCACTACCACCCGGATCAGGGCACCCAGCTGCTGCAAGAGGTGGCGGCCATGCTGCCGGAGCTGCTGGCGCGCTGGATTGAACGCATATGATCGACTCGCCGCTGCAGCCGCTGGTGACCCGTTTTCTGCGCTACCTGAGCGTTGAGCGGCAGCTGAGTCCGATCACCCTGCTGAACTATGAACGTCAGCTCGCTGCCATTATTACGCTGGCGGATGAAAGCAATATCAAAAGCTGGCCGCAGTGTGATGCCGCCGTGGTGCGCAGCTTTGCGGTGAAGAGCCGACGTCAGGGGCTGGGGCCAGCAAGCCTGGCGCTGCGGCTCTCGGCTCTGCGCAGCTTTTTTGACTGGCTGGTGAGCCAGGGCGAGCTGGTGGCCAACCCGGCGAAGGGGATATCTGCCCCGAAAGCGCCGCGCCACCTGCCGAAAAATATCGACGTTGATGACGTTAATCGTCTGCTGGATATCGATCTTAACGATCCGCTGGCCGTGCGCGACCGCGCGATGCTGGAGGTGATGTACGGCGCGGGCCTACGTCTTTCTGAGCTGGTAAACCTGGACATCCGCCATCTCGATCTCGACACCGGTGAGGTGTGGGTGCTGGGCAAAGGCAGCAAGGAGCGCCGTCTGCCGATAGGCCGTAACGCGGTCATCTGGGTTGAGCACTGGCTGGATCTGCGCGGGCTGTTTGGTACGGATGAAGACGCGCTGTTTCTGTCCAAGCTCGGCAAGCGTATTTCGGCGCGCAACGTGCAGAAGCGGTTTGCCGAGTGGGGCATTAAGCAGGGGCTGAACAGTCACGTGCATCCGCATAAGCTGCGCCACTCTTTTGCCACCCACATGCTGGAGTCGAGCGGCGATCTGCGCGGCGTGCAGGAGCTGCTGGGCCACGCGAACTTATCCACCACGCAAATCTATACCCATCTTGATTTTCAACACCTTGCCTCGGTGTACGACGCGGCGCATCCACGCGCCAAACGGGGGAAATAATGCGTTTTTATCGTCCACTGGGTCAGATCTCGGCCCTGACCTTTGACCTTGATGACACCCTGTACGATAACCGTGAGGTGATCCTGCGGACCGAGCACGAGTCGCTGACCTTTGTGCAAAACTATCACTCCTCGCTTAACCATCTGCAGAATAGCGACTTCCATCGGCTGCGGCAGGCGCTGCGTGAAAGCGATCCGGATATCCACCACGACGTCACAGAGTGGCGGCGGCGGGCGGTAGAGCGTGCCATGCTGGACGCTGGCCTGAGCGCGGAAGAGGCGCAGGAGGGGGCCACGGCGGCGATGGCAAACTTTGCTATCTGGCGCAGCCGGATAGACGTCCCACAGGCGACGCACGATACGCTGGCGGCGCTGGCCAAAAAGTGGCCGCTGGTGGCGATCACCAACGGCAACGCGCAGCCGGAGCGGTTTGGCCTTGGCGACTACTTTGAGTTTGTCCTGCGCGCTGGCCCGGACGGGCGTTCGAAGCCGCATGAGGATATGTACCATCGGGCGGCGGAGAAGCTCTCCCTGCCGCTGGGAGAGATCCTGCACGTGGGCGATGACCTCACCACTGACGTGGCGGGGGCGATCCGCTGCGGAATGCAGGCCTGCTGGATCAAACCGAAAAGTGCCGATCTGATGCACACGTCCGACAGCCGCTTATTACCCCACGTTGAAATTTCCCGGTTGGCATCTCTGACCTCGCTGATATAATCACCAGATAATCTGTATATATTAACAGGGGTCTGTACGGCCCCTCTCTCCCGGCGGTGCCAATGGACGTTTCTTACCTGCTCGACAGCCTTAATGACAAACAGCGTGACGCCGTGGCCGCGTCGCGCAGCAACATGCTGGTGCTGGCGGGCGCAGGCAGCGGTAAGACGCGCGTGCTGGTTCACCGTATCGCCTGGCTGCTGAGCGTAGAGAACTGCTCGCCATACTCGATTATGGCGGTGACCTTTACCAACAAAGCGGCGGCAGAGATGCGCCACCGTATCGGCCAGCTGATGGGCACCACCCAGGGCGGCATGTGGGTCGGCACCTTCCACGGACTGGCGCACCGCTTGCTGCGCGCTCACCATCTGGACGCCAACCTGCCGCAGGATTTTCAGATCCTCGACAGTGAGGATCAGCTGCGCCTGCTGCGTCGTCTGATCAAGGCCATGAACCTCGACGAGAAGCAGTGGCCGCCGCGGCAGGCGATGTGGTACATCAACGGCCAGAAAGACGAAGGCATCCGCCCGCACCATATTCAGAGCTTCGGTAACCCGGTTGAGCAGACCTGGCAGAAGGTCTATCAGGCCTACCAGGAGGCGTGCGATCGCGCCGGGCTGGTGGACTTCGCCGAGCTGCTGCTGCGTGCCCATGAGCTGTGGCTCAACAAGCCGCATATTCTCAACCACTACCGCGAGCGCTTTACCAATATCCTGGTGGATGAGTTCCAGGATACCAACAACATTCAGTACGCCTGGATCCGCCTGCTGGCAGGGGATACCGGCAAGGTGATGATCGTGGGCGACGACGACCAGTCTATCTACGGCTGGCGCGGCGCGCAGGTTGAAAACATCCAGCGCTTCCTCAACGATTTCCCCGGTGCTGAGACTATCCGCCTGGAGCAGAACTACCGCTCGACCAGTAACATTCTCAGCGCGGCTAACGCCCTGATTGAGAACAACAACGGTCGCCTCGGGAAAAAGCTCTGGACCGATGGCCTCGACGGCGAGCTGATTTCGCTCTACTGCGCGTTCAACGAACTCGACGAAGCGCGCTTCGTGGTGAACCGAATTAAGACCTGGCAGGAGAGCGGCGGCGCGCTGGAGCAGTGCGCGATCCTCTACCGCAGCAACGCCCAGTCGCGCGTGCTGGAAGAGGCGCTGCTCCAGGTAAGCATGCCGTACCGGATCTATGGCGGCATGCGCTTCTTCGAACGCCAGGAGATCAAAGATTCTCTCTCCTACCTGCGCCTGATTGCCAATCGCAACGACGATGCGGCCTTTGAGCGCGTGGTGAATACGCCAACGCGCGGCATTGGCGATCGCACCCTGGACGTGGTGCGTCAGGCGTCGCGCGATCGTCAGCTGACGCTGTGGCAGGCCAGCCGGGAGCTGTTGCAGGAGCGGGCGCTGGCCGGACGCGCGGCCAATGCGCTCCAGCGTTTCCTTGAGCTTATCGACGCCCTGGCCCAGGAGACCGCCGATATGCCGCTGCACGTGCAGACCGACCGGGTGATCAAAGATTCCGGCCTGTGGATGATGTACGAGCAGGAGAAGGGCGAAAAGGGCCAGGCTCGTATCGAAAACTTAGAGGAGCTGGTGACGGCAACGCGCCAGTTTAGCTACAACGACGAAGACGAAGATCTGATGCCGCTGCAGGCGTTTCTCTCCCACGCGGCGCTGGAAGCGGGCGAAGGGCAGGCCGATACCTGGCAGGATGCGGTGCAACTGATGACCCTGCACTCGGCGAAGGGCCTGGAGTTCCCGCAGGTCTTTATCGTCGGCATGGAAGAGGGGATGTTCCCCAGCCAGATGTCGCTGGATGAGGGTGGCAGGCTGGAGGAGGAGCGCCGTCTGGCCTACGTGGGCGTAACCCGCGCCATGCAGAAGCTAACGCTGACCTATGCCGAAACCCGCCGTCTGTATGGCAAAGAGGTTTACCATCGTCCCTCACGCTTTATCGGCGAGCTGCCGGAAAACTGCGTGGAAGAGGTGCGCCTGCGCGCCAGCATCAGCCGCCCGGTGAACCATCAGCGCATGGGGACGCCGGTGACGCAGAACGACTCCGGCTACAAGCTCGGCCAGCGGGTGCGTCATCCGAAATTTGGTGAAGGCACCATCGTCAACCTTGAGGGCAGCGGCGAGCATAGCCGTCTGCAGGTGGCCTTCCAGGGCCAGGGGATCAAATGGCTGGTAGCCGCTTACGCGCGGCTGGAAGAAGTGTAAGATTCAGAAAAATATCATTATTTTGTAATACTCTGCTACCCTTAAACGCTGAAGGCCAATTATTGCTCTTCAGCGTTCCGTTGCGTGTTGACGCCATATTTTAGCTGGCGTAACATGCGCGCACGATCACGCTAAGAGGACATTCGCCTTGGACACACCCAGTAGATGCTGGCTCAATTCCCTGTCATTCAGGAACAACTCCTAAGGCTATCTCCTCGCGCTGATGGCCTTAGTGGTTGTCAGCGGCAATAATTCCCGTCGCGCTGAGTCAGGCTGTTTAATGGTCTGAAACCCAATTTGTTTCTGTGTGCCCACCGAACTGTCCGATAATTTTTGTATTGGGAGTCCCGGTCATGTTGAGCGCATTTCAACTGGAAAATAACCGTCTGACCCGTCTCGAAGTTGAAGAGACACCTACCCTGATCGATGCCGTATGGGTGGATCTGGTCGAGCCGGATGACGATGAACGTAACCGTGTGCAGACGGATCTTGGCCAGAGCCTTGCGACGCGTCCGGAGCTGGAGGATATCGAAGCCTCCGCGCGTTTCTTTGAGGATGAGGACGGGCTGCATATTCACTCCTTCTTTTTCTTTGAAGATGCAGAGGATCACGCCGGTAACTCGACGGTCGCGTTCACCATTCGCGACGGTCGTCTGTTTACCCTGCGCGAACGTGAGCTGCCGGCATTTCGCCTCTACCGGATGCGCGCCCGCAGCCAGGCGATGGTTGACGGTAACGCCTACGAGCTGCTGCTGGATCTCTTTGAGACCAAAATCGAACAGCTGGCGGACGAGATCGAGAATATCTACAGCGATCTGGAGAAGCTGAGCCGCGTCATTATGGAAGGCCAGCAGGGCGATGAGTATGACGAAGCGCTCTCTGCGCTGGCGGAGCAGGAGGATATCGGCTGGAAGGTGCGTTTGTGCCTGATGGATACCCAACGTGCCCTTAACTTCCTGGTACGTAAGGCGCGTCTACCGGGTAGCCAGCTGGAGCAGGCTCGGGAGATCCTACGCGATATCGAATCCCTGCTGCCGCATAACGAATCCCTGTTTCAGAAGGTCAACTTCCTGATGCAGGCGGCGATGGGCTTTATCAATATCGAGCAGAACCGAATCATCAAGATCTTCTCGGTGGTATCGGTGGTGTTCCTGCCGCCAACGCTGGTGGCTTCCAGCTACGGGATGAACTTTGAGTTTATGCCAGAGCTGCACTGGAGCTTCGGCTATCCGGGCGCGATCGTCTTTATGATGCTTGCCGGCCTGGCGCCCTATCTCTACTTCAAACGCCGCAACTGGCTCTGAAGGGAATGGCGGTTCACCTGAACCGCCGATATTCTCTTACAGGCCCCAGTCCTGCTGCTTAAGCACGACCTTCTGGTAATACCAAATGTTGGTTCGGAAGGCGACCCATAACGACACCACCGATCCCAGCCAGCCAAAGTCGGTCAGGAAAACAATAAAACCGACTAAAATTTGCAATAAGATCACGACGACTGCTTTTTTCCACAGGCCCAGAATCAGCAAATAGATGACTGAGAAAAAGAGGGCATAAAAGTTCATTGCCACTTTCAGGCGCTGGCCAAAGGTCAACTTCTTATAAGCCGCTTTCCATTCAGGGGTATTTCCCCAGAAGCCCGGCACACCGTTTTTGTCCAGAAAAGAGAAGCGGAATTTCCATTTGTCACTAATGGAAGGATCGTTCATATAGTCGTGTTTCATATTGTTATTCCTTGCTGTGAGTATCGCTATGTGGCGCAGGATCCTTTCCCTCAGTGGGGGCCAGAATCAGCGCGATAAAGCAGATGAAATACCACGCCACATAGATCCTAAAGCCGCTGCCCGTCACGTCATACTCTTCATTCATGTCGGCTAACAGAGCAACGATAAATACGACAATAGTCAGTAAGACATACCACACTATTTTTTTGAAGCCGCTGTCACGCAGTCGGCAGCAATTAATGTTGATCACGAGGTACTGGATAAAAAGCGTTGCCAGTATGAGTATCAGGGCGTTCTCTACCTCGGCATATAAAAATAGCGCGAGGATATTAATAACTAAAAAGGCAGCAATATAGAGGCCGCGTGAAATCCTACCACTATTAGTAGGAACGAATAGTTTATAGAGCATATTATGACGCTTTGTCTGAAAGGTATTAAGGATAGTATTAAAATGAGACGTGTTTGTTAATTGTAGACTACGAACTTTGGTAGGGCATCAATGACGATGGACGTCTATTTCCCCTCTCCCTGTGAAGAGGGGAAGAGAGGTTATAGTTTACGCATCCGGCGCTGGGTGTAGAGCGCATCCATCACGAATACGGCCAGCGCTACCCAGATGAAACCAAAGGTCACCATCTTGTCCATCCCCGGTATCTCACCGTAGAAGGTGACCGCCAGCAGGAACATCAGCGTTGGGCCGATATACTGGAAAAAGCCAAGCGTCGACAGACGTAGACGGGTAGCCGCGCCGGTGAAGCAGAGCAACGGAATGGTGGTCACTACGCCTGCCGCCATCAGCAGCACGTTGAGCGACCACGGGTTACTGCCCATATGGCTGGTAGGGCTGTCAGCGATGCCGAACAGCCAGACGGCGGCGACTGGCAGCAGCCACAGGGTCTCTACCAGCATCCCCATCTGGGCATCGACGGCGATCTTTTTGCGTACCAGGCCATAGAAGGCAAAGCTAAACGCCAGCCCCAGGGCAATGATCGGCAGCGAGCCAAAGGTCCAGAGCTGCACCAGCACGCCGCAGGCGGCAAGGAGCACCGCCAGCCACTGCATACGGCGGAAGCGCTCGCCGAGGAAGATCATACCCAGCACAATATTCACCAGCGGGTTAATAAAGTAGCCGAGGCTGGCCTCCAGCATATGGTGATTGTTTACCGCCCAGATAAACAGCAGCCAGTTACCTCCCACCAATACCGCCGACAGGGCCAGCAGCAGGATCTTTTTGGGTGTTTGCAGCAGGATTTTCAGCCGCGGCCACTGACGGCTCACGCTAATCAGTATCACCATAAAAAAGAACGACCAGATAACCCGGTGGGTCAGGATCTCATTGGCGGGAACGTAGTCGATCAGCTTGAAGTACGCCGGTGCGATACCCCAAATAAAATAAGCGGCAAGAGCAAGTAATACACCCTGCCGCGTCTGCTTAGCATCCATCGGAACATCCAAATCCGTCATCAAAAAGTAACAGCATGTTAACCGATTTCACTGTCTCAACCTACCATGTAGGTCGCCGTGGCGCTGGCGATATAGAGCTGCTCTTCGTTATGCAGCTCAACGCGGGCTACGGCCACCTTGTTGCCCGCCCGCAGCAGGCTGCTGGTGGCGGTAAAGCGATTGCCCCGCCCAGGCCGCAGATAGTCGACGCGCAGATCGATAGTACCCATCTTTGCAAGGCGCGTGCGCAGCTCCTCTTCTGCAATGGTGTCATGGCGGGTGAGCGTGCTGCCGACGCAGACCAGTCCTGCCGCAACGTCCAGCGCAGAGGCAATGACCCCGCCGTGAAGAATGCTTTGCGCCCAGTTGCCGACCATTATCGGCTGGTTACTAAAGCTGAGCTGGGCAAAGGATTTTTCATAGCGATCCAGCTCCAGGCCCAGCGCACGGTTAAACGGCATGTGATAAACAAAAATTTCGCCCACCAGCTGTAACGCTTCTTCGGCGGTAAGAACGGCTGACATTATTTTATGCGTCCGGTAGTTAATGAGTTGTTGATTTTATGCTTCTTAATTGTTGTTTTCCACTTTCGGAAACGATAGCTGCGCAGCGTTTATAGAAAGATGTAAAATGGGTGTCTGAATATTACTCATTTCAACAATTTTGGTCAGGAGAGCAAAACCGATGCGGACGTATCTGCCCTGGTTTTTGTCAGCCATTGCACTGCCTTTTACAGCATTAGCGCAGGAAGCCACGGTTAAAGCTGTACACGATGCACCCGCCGTACGCGGCAGCATTATCGCGAATATGTTACAGGAGCACGATAACCCCTTTACGCTCTATCCGTATGAGTCCAACTATCTGCTCTATACGGTAACCAGCGATCTCAACAAAGAGGCCATCAGCACCTACAACTGGTCCGATAACGCACGCAAAGATGAGGTAAAATTCCAGCTCAGCCTGGCATTCCCGTTCTGGCGCGGTATCATGGGGCCGAACTCGGTGCTGGGCGCGTCCTATACGCAGAAGTCCTGGTGGCAGCTCTCTAACAGCGGTGAATCTTCGCCGTTTCGTGAAACCAACTACGAGCCGCAGCTGTTCCTCGGCTTCGCTACCGACTATGAACTGGCAGGCTGGACGCTGCGCGACGTTGAGTTCGGGTATAATCACGACTCTAACGGCCGCTCCGATCCGACCTCCCGCAGCTGGAACCGCATCTATAGCCGCCTGATGGCGCAAAATGCTAACTGGCTGGTAGAGGTAAAACCGTGGTTTGTGGTGGGCGACACCGACGATAACCCGGATATCACCAAGTACATGGGCTACTACCAGCTCAAGCTCGGTTACCAGCTGGGCGAGGCCATTCTGAGTGCTAAAGGGCAGTACAACTGGAATACCGGCTACGGCGGCGCCGAGCTGGGTCTGAGCTATCCGGTCACCAGGCACGTGCGTCTGTATACCCAGGTTTACAGCGGTTACGGTGAATCATTAATTGATTACAACTTTAACCAGACACGCGTAGGCGTGGGCGTTATGCTTAACGATCTTTTTTAAGGCAGAGTCATTTTTTGAAGGCAGATGGGGTTAACGTGGCGCAGGCGGAAGTATTGAATCTGGAGTCGGGGGCAGGGCAGGTTTTGCGGGATACCTTCGGCTACCAGCAGTTCCGCCCGGGCCAGCAGACCATCATTGAGACCGTGCTCGCTGGGCGCGACTGTCTGGTGGTCATGCCGACCGGCGGCGGGAAATCCCTCTGCTATCAAATTCCGGCGCTGGTACAAAGCGGTCTGACGGTGGTGGTATCGCCGCTGATTTCGCTGATGAAAGACCAGGTCGACCAGCTGCTTGCCAACGGTGTGGCGGCCGCCTGCCTCAACTCCACCCAAAGCCGGGAGGAGCAGCAGGGCATTATGGCGGGCTGCCGCAGCGGGCAGATCCGCCTGCTCTACATTGCCCCAGAACGCCTGATGCTGGATAACTTCCTTGAGCATCTCGCGCACTGGGATCTACGTCTGGTGGCGGTTGACGAGGCGCACTGTATTTCGCAGTGGGGGCACGATTTCCGCCCTGAGTATGCCGCACTCGGCCAGCTGCGCGCCCGCTTCCCCTCTGTGCCCTTTATGGCGCTGACCGCCACGGCGGATGACACCACCCGCAGCGATATTGTGCATTTGCTTGGCCTGCGCGATCCGCTGATCCAGGTCAGCAGCTTTGACCGTCCCAACATTCGCTATACGCTGCTGGAGAAGTTTAAGCCGCTCGATCAGCTGCTGCGCTACGTTCAGGAGCAGCGAGGCAAATCCGGCATCATCTATTGCAACAGCCGCGCGAAGGTAGAGGATACCGCCGCGCGCCTGCAGGCCCGTGGCTTTAGCGCCGGGGCCTATCACGCCGGGCTGGACAACAGCATTCGAGCCGACGTGCAGGAGAAGTTCCAGCGCGACGATCTGCAGATCGTGGTGGCTACCGTGGCGTTCGGAATGGGGATTAACAAACCCAACGTGCGCTTTGTGGTGCACTTTGATATTCCGCGCAACATTGAGTCCTACTATCAGGAGACCGGCCGCGCCGGGCGTGATGGCCTGCCCGCCGAGGCGATGCTGTTTTACGATCCGGCTGACATGGGCTGGCTGCGTAAATGCCTGGAGGAGAAGCCGCCAGGTCAGCTACAGGATATTGAGCGCCACAAGCTCAACGCGATGGGCGCGTTTGCCGAAGCGCAGACCTGCCGTCGTCTGGTGCTGCTGAACTACTTTGGAGAAGGGCGTCAGGAGCCGTGCGGCAACTGCGATATCTGCCTCGATCCACCGCGTCGCTACGATGGGCTGGTAGACGCTCAGAAAGCGCTTTCGGCTATCTACCGCGTCGGCCAGCGTTTCGGCATGGGCTACGTGGTCGAGGTGCTACGGGGCGCGAATAACCAACGCATTCGCGACATGGGTCATGACAAGCTCAAGATCTATGGCGAAGGGCGCGATCAAACAACGGAGCACTGGGTGAGCGTGATCCGCCAGCTTATCCACCTTGGCGTAGTGACGCAGAATATCGCCCAGCACTCGGCGCTACAGCTTACCGAGGCCGCGCGTCCGTTCCTGCGTGGCGAAGTGCCGCTGCAGCTTGCCGTGCCGCGCGTGGTAGTGGTGAAGGCGCGGGCAAACCCGAAAATCTTCGGCGGCAACTACGACCGCAAGCTGTTTGCCAAACTGCGCAAGCTGCGTAAGGCCATTGCCGATGAAGAGAACATTCCCCCTTACGTGGTGTTCAACGATGCCACGCTGATCGAGATGGCCGAGCAGATGCCGATCACCGCCAGCGAGATGCTCAGCGTGAACGGCGTTGGGATGCGCAAGCTTGAGCGCTTCGGCAAGCCGTTTATGACCCTTATTCGCGAGCATGTCGACGGCGACGATGAGTAGTCAGCGCGGCGAAAAGGTGCCAGGATAGGGCTCTAATTTCTCTTTCTTCACGAGTAACCTATGTTAACGCTATTTCTGACCGTGGCGCTGGTGCACCTGGTGGCGCTGATGAGCCCTGGTCCGGACTTCTTCTTTGTCTCGCAAACTGCCGTCAGCCGCTCGCGCAAAGAGGCGATGATGGGCGTGCTGGGGATCACCCTCGGCGTCATGATCTGGGCTGCCGTCGCACTGCTTGGCCTCAATCTGATCCTCGAAAAAATGGCCTGGCTGCACACCATCATTATGGTCGGCGGTGGGCTCTACCTCTGCTGGATGGGCTACCAGATGCTGCGCGGGGCGCTGAAAAAAGAGGTCCTGAATGCGCCTGCACCGCAGGTTGAGCTGGCAACCGGCGGACGTAGCTTTGTGAAGGGGCTGCTGACTAATCTGGCGAATCCAAAAGCAATCATCTACTTCGGCTCGGTCTTCTCGCTGTTTGTGGGCGACAGCGTCGGTGAAACGGCACGCTGGGGGATTTTCGTGCTGATCGCGCTGGAGACTTTCGCCTGGTTTTCCCTGGTGGCGAGCCTGTTTGCTCTGCCAGCGATGCGCCGTGGCTACCAGCGTATGGCGAAGTGGATCGACGGCGTGGCTGGCGCGCTCTTCACCGCCTTTGGCCTGCACCTGATTATTTCTCGTTAAGCCGCTGCCCGTCCGGGTTTAACCGGGCGGGTCGCGTTTCAATGTCGTAGCTGCTGTAGTTCGTCTTTTGACAGGCCGGTGATCTTCATTATTGCTTCAGAATCGAGGCCCAACCTGAGCATTGTTTTTGCAATTTCTTGTATGGCAACGCGTTTCCCTTCCTGCATGCCTTCATTGCGTAATTTCTCTGCAAACGTCATCAATGTTTCTCCATGCTGCGGCACGCGCTGTGCCAGTCCAAATAACAGAGTCTGAACGTCCTGGGCTTCTCCTGCTTGTGCGATGTAGTTTATCAACGTGATGACTTGTTGTCCGCTCATCTGCTCCAGCATCAACAAAACTGTGAGCTTGTCCAAAAGCTGCGCCATATCGCGCTGGCGAATATGCTTCTGAATCAGCGTCAGGGCCGCCATGCTGCGATGCTGCATAATTTCCTCGTCAGGGATAACGGTGATATCCACCAGGGGAAAGGCGGTGGTATAGAGCTGATGAGCAATATCTGGATCGTTAAACGCTTCTAGCCAATTCAGAGACCAGGGGTAGGGGCTTCGCCGTCCTTGATAGAACAGGATGGGGATCACCAGCGGCAGGGCGCTGTGCCCTGCCTCAAGGTGCTGATGCATTGCCGCTATCGCATAGCGCATCAGTCGAAACGCCATGTGCTTGTCCGGTGAGCTCTGGTGTTCAATAAGAATATGAACGTAGCCACGCCCGCAGGTGGTCTCCAGTGAATAGAGGATGTCGCTATAGTAGGGACGCAGGCTATCTTCAAGGAAGCTGCCCGACTCCAGATTTAACGTATCAAGCTTACAGATGTGGATTAATGCGGGCGGGAGATGAATTTCGATAAAGTCCCGCGCGGTTTCTACGCGGGAAAGAAACATTTTAAATACCGCATCATGCGGTGCTGCTGTCTCCGCCATCGTTCATCATCCTTGAATGAGAGTGTCAGGCGGCATTCTGGCACCGATGGCACCGGACCAACAGCATGCAAGACGGGAAACGTTGCTGGTTGCGGGCGGCGCCGTAGGGGACAGCTCGAACGTGCAGTCTGTTACCCTAACGCTGCGAGCGGGCCCCTAAATTCATCACGCGTGCCTTGCCGAGGCGAGCAGCGCACCGACCAGCATAAACAGCGAGCCAAATACGCGGTTTAACGCCTTCATCTGGCGCGGCCCCTTTATCCACGCCGCAATCCGCGTTGCCAGGGTGGCATAGCCAATCATCACGATGATATCCACTACGACGGTGGTGACGCCAAGCACCAGATACTGCATCACCTGGGGCTGATCCGGATTGATAAACTGTGGAAACAGCGCGGCAAGGAAAACAATGCTTTTGGGGTTGGTGAGGTTCACAAAGACGGCGCGCTTAAACAGGCGTCCGCGAGACTGGGTTTGGGCGAGGGTGTTGAGATCCAGCGCGCCAGCGGCCCGCCACTGTTGAATGCCCAGCCATACCAGGTAGGCCGCGCCTGCCCACTTCAGTACCTCAAACGCCAGCAGCGATCGGGAGAAGAGCGTTCCGAGTCCGACGCCCACCAGCACAATATGAATGGCCAGACCGGTCTGCAGGCCGCTAATCGACGCCGCTGCGCCGCGATAGCCGTGGCTGATGGCGGTGGTCATGGTATTAATCGCGCCGGAGCCTGGCGAGAGGCTGAGGATGATCGAGGTAAGCAGATAGGCAAACCACCACTCGAAAGTCATGCGAAACTCCCTGAACGATATATTTTATGCAACAATACGCTATTGTTAACATGTTGTATCACGAGTCATAAAAAAACAATTTTACAGACGACCGGGGGCGGAAACCCAATGTTTCGGCAGAAAAAGGGGTGGGAAACAAGAGAAAATGCCTTTGCAGCTTTCACGCACGGACCCTTGACCGATTTCTGGCGGCAGCGTGAAGAGGCTGAATTCATTGGCGTTGGCGATATTCCAGTGCGCTTTGTGCGCTTTCATGCTGCCGATCACGATCGGGTGATCGTTGTCTGTCCTGGGCGTATTGAAAGCTACGTCAAATATGCCGAGCTTGCTTACGATCTGTTCCATCTCGGTTTTGACGTGCTGATCATCGACCATCGCGGGCAGGGGCGCTCAGGCCGTATTCTGCCCGACAGGCATCGCGGGCACGTCGATAATTTTGATGACTACGTTGACGATCTGCAGGCCTTCTGGCAGCAGGAGGTTGTGCCGGGCCCATGGCGTAAACGCTATATTCTGGCGCACTCAATGGGCGGGGCGATCGCCACGCTGCTGTTGCAACGCCAGCCGCAGCGTTGCGATGCGATCGCGCTCTGCGCGCCCATGTTTGGTATTGTTATCCGTCTGCCCGACTGGATGGTGCGCCATATCCTGAACTGGGCCGAAGGCTATCAGCCGTTCCGGGAGAGCTACGCGCTGGGCACGGGACGTTGGCATGCGCTGCCGTTTAGCATTAACGTGCTTACCCATAGTCGGGTACGCTACCAGCGAAACCTGCGCTGCTATGCTGACGATCCGCAGCTGCGCGTCGGCGGGCCGACCAACCATTGGGTGCGAGAGGGTATTCTCGCCGGTGAAAAGGTGCTGGCGGGCGCGGCGCAGGATGCGACGCCCATGCTCCTGCTTCAGGCAGAAGAGGAGCGCGTCGTCGATAACCGAATGCACGATCGTTTCTGTGAAATTCGCGCCGCAGCGGGCCACCCCTGTGAAGGAGGCAAGCCGCTGGTGATCAAAGGCGCGTACCATGAGATCCTTTTTGAAAAGGACGCCATGCGCTCAGTCGCGCTTAACGCCATCGTTGATTTTTTCGACGGGCATAACTAATCCGGCGGTTCGCCGCCTGACCAGAGGTTAAATTCTATTATGTATCAGGTTGTTGCGTCTGATTTAGATGGCACGCTGCTCTCACCCGACCACTCACTCTCTCCCTACGCCAAAGAGACGTTAAAGCTGCTGACCGCGCGCGGCGTCAACTTCGTTTTTGCCACCGGCCGTCACCATGTCGACGTAGGACAGATCCGCGATAAGCTGGGTATCAAAGCCTATATGATCACCTCTAACGGGGCGCGGGTGCACGATACTGATGGCAACCTAGTCTTTACTCATAACCTGGATCGCGAAATCGCTGAAGATCTGTTTGGCGTGATGCATCACGATCCGCATATCGATACCAACGTCTACCGTGACGATGAGTGGTTTATCAACCGCCACCGCCCGGATGAGATGCGCTTTTTCAAAGAGGCCGTCTTTCAGTATTCGCTCTATGAGCCAGGCCTCCTTGAACCGGAGGGGATCAGCAAAGTGTTCTTCACCTGCGATACCCATGAGCCGCTGCTGCCCCTGGAGCAGGCCATCAACGCCCGCTGGGGCGATCGCGTCAACGTCAGCTTCTCCACGCTGACCTGTCTGGAGGTAATGGCGGGCGGCGTGTCGAAAGGTCACGCGCTGGAGGCAGTGGCGAAAGCGATGGGCCACAGTCTGAAAGAGTGCATCGCCTTTGGCGATGGAATGAACGATGCCGAGATGCTCTCTATGGCGGGTAAGGGCTGCATCATGGCCAACGCGCACCAGCGCCTGAAGGATCTCTATCCAGAGCTGGAAGTGATCGGCACTAACGGTGACAACGCCGTGCCGCACTATCTGCGGAAGCTGTTTCTTGATTGATTAACGATTAATCAGTTGTCAACCGGTAACTCCGCTACAATGGGTGCTCATTAACCAACGAGACACCTATTGTGGCGTTACTCATTATCACCACCGTTCTGTGGGCCTTCTCTTTTAGCCTCTATGGCGAATACCTCGCCGGACATATCGACAGCTACTTCTCCGTGCTGATGCGAGTTGGGCTGGCGGCGCTGGTATTCCTGCCTTTCCTGCGTACGCGAGGCCACGGGTTAAAAACCATCGGCCTCTATATGCTGGTGGGGGCTATGCAGCTGGGCATCATGTATATGCTCAGCTTCCGCGCCTATCTCTATCTGACGGTCTCCGAGCTGTTACTGTTCACCGTCCTGACGCCGCTCTACATCACGCTGATCTACGACGTGATGAGTCGACGCCGACTGCGCTGGGGCTATGCGCTGAGCGCGCTGCTGGCGGTGATCGGGGCCGGGATCATCCGTTACGATCAGGTGACTAACCACTTCTGGACCGGACTGCTGCTGGTGCAGCTCTCTAACATCAGCTTTGCCATCGGCATGGTGGGCTACAAGCGTCTGATGGAGACCCGTCCGATGCCGCAGCATAACGCCTTTGCCTGGTTCTATCTGGGCGCGTTCCTGGTGGCGGTGGTGGCCTGGTTTGCATTGGGCAACGCCCAGAAGCTGCCGGAGACAAACCTGCAGTGGAGCATTCTGGTGTTTCTCGGCGTGGTGGCGTCAGGGATTGGCTACTTCATGTGGAACTACGGCGCAACCCAGGTGGATGCCGGTACGCTCGGCATCATGAACAACATGCACGTCCCGGCAGGACTGCTGGTAAACCTTGCCATCTGGCAAGAGCAGCCCCACTGGCCGAGCTTTATCCTTGGGGGGACAGTGATAGTGGCGTCCCTGTGGGTACATCGCCGCTGGGTCGCTCCGCGCTCCGCACAAAAGGAAGGTGGTCGCACGCATGGTTCCGCGCTGAGCGAATAAACGCCTCCGTTACCGGCTGACGCTGCTCGCCATCGCGCACCGCTGCGTACAACCGGCTCCACAGTCCTTCGCCCAGGGTCTTGGTCACGATCAGACCCTGGCGCTCAAAACTCTCCACCACCCAGTGCGGCAGCGCCGCGATACCCATCCGCGCCGCCACCATCTGGATCAGCAGCAGCGTGTTATCCACGCTCTTCACCATCGGGTTAATGCCCGCCGGCTGCAGGAAGTGACGCCAGATGTCCAGCCGACTGCGCTGGACCGGGTAGATCAGCAGCGTTTCAGCGGCGATATCCTCCGGCGTAATACGCGCCCGGGTCGCGAGAGGGTGATCCGGGGCCAGCACCAGGCGCACTTCAAAATCAAACATCGGTGAATAGTGCAGCCCGCTGCGCGGCAAAATGTCTGAGGTCAGCACCACGTCCAGCTCGCTCTGCTGCAACGCTGGCTGGGGATCGAAGGTCACGCCGGATTTGAAATCCATCTCTACCTGCGGCCATTTGCTACGGAAATTCTCAAGCGCGGGAGTGAGCCACTGAATACAGCTGTGGCACTCAATGGCGATCCGTAGGGTGGTTTGCTGCGGTTCGCTACAGTCCTGAAGCGCACGGTTAATCTGCGGCAGCACCTGATTGGCCAGCTGCAACAGGATCTCGCCCTGCGGCGTAAAGCGCAGCGGCTGACTTTTACGCACAAAAAGACGGAAGCCAAGGCGCTGTTCGAGATCGCTGAACTGGTGGGAGAGGGCGGACTGTGTCTGATGCAGCGTGGCCGCCGCTGCCGCCAGCGATCCGCTGTTCCGTAACGCCTGGAGCGTTTTCAGGTGTTTAATTTCGATCATGAAAGTCCTTCACTTCGCCATGAACAATTTGCGCTTGAGGAATATACAGTACCTGTCGAATATAGATGTGTAAACATCTGGACGTCCAAAATCCTAAAATTCACAAGGGGTATACCATGACAGTACTGAATCACACCCTCGGTTTTCCTCGCGTTGGTCTGCGTCGCGAGTTGAAGAAGGCACAAGAGAGCTACTGGGCGGGCAACACCACGCAGGACGCGCTGCTGGCGGTAGGCCGGGAGCTGCGCGCTCGCCACTGGGATCAGCAGAAGCAGGCGGGTATTGACCTGCTGCCGGTGGGCGATTTCGCCTGGTACGACCATGTTCTGACCACCAGCCTGCTACTCGGCAACGTGCCGGCTCGTCATCAGAACAGAGATGGATCGGTCGATATCGACACCCTGTTCCGCATTGGCCGCGGCCGAGCGCCTACCGGTGAGCCAGCGGCGGCGGCAGAGATGACCAAATGGTTTAATACCAACTATCACTATATGGTGCCGGAGTTCACTCAAGGACAGCGGTTCGCGCTGACCTGGACCCAGTTGCTGGATGAAGTAGACGAGGCGCTGGCGCTGGGCCACAAGGTCAAGCCCGTCCTGCTGGGGCCGGTAACGTACCTGTGGTTGGGCAAGGTAAAAGGCGAGCCGTTTGACCGCCTGAGCCTGCTGAATGACATTCTGCCGGTCTACCAGCAGGTGCTGGCCGAGCTGGCAAAACGCGGCGTCGAGTGGGTACAGATCGACGAGCCCGCACTGGTGCTGGAGCTGCCGCAGGCGTGGCTGAACGCCTTCAAGCCCGCCTATGAGACGCTGGCAGGGCAGGTGAAGCTGCTGCTGACCACCTATTTCGAAGGCGTGACGCCGAACCTCGATACTATTGCCGCGCTGCCGGTACAGGGTCTGCACGTTGACCTGGTGCACGGCAAGGATGACGTAGCCGAGCTGCATCGCCGCCTGCCAGCCGCCTGGCTGCTCTCCGCCGGGCTGGTGAACGGTCGTAACGTTTGGCGGGCCGATCTCACCGAGAAATATGCCCAGATTAAAGACATCGTCGGCCAACGCGATCTGTGGGTCGCCTCCTCCTGCTCGCTGCTGCACAGTCCGATCGATCTGAGCGTGGAGACCCGGCTGGATGGCGAAGTGAAGAGCTGGTTTGCCTTCGCCCTGCAAAAATGTCACGAGCTGACCCTGCTGCGCGATGCCCTGAACAGCGGCGACACCGCGCCACTGGCTGCATGGAGTGCCCCGATCCAGGCGCGCCGCCATTCAACCCGGGTGCACAACACGGCGGTGGCCCAGCGGCTGGCAGCGATTACCGCCAGAGATAGCCAGCGTGCGCGTCCCTACGCGGAGCGTGCAGCGGTTCAGCGGGCGCGTTTCAACCTGCCCGCCTGGCCGACAACGACCATCGGCTCGTTCCCGCAGACCACCGAGATCCGCGGCCTGCGCCTGGAGTTCAAACAGGGACGTCTAGACGCGGGCAGCTACCGCACTGGTATTGCCGAACATATCAAACAGGCGATTGCCGAGCAGGAGCGCCTGGGCCTCGACGTGCTGGTGCACGGTGAAGCCGAGCGTAACGACATGGTGGAGTATTTTGGCGAGCACCTGGACGGCTTTGTCTTTACCCAGAACGGCTGGGTGCAGAGCTACGGCTCCCGCTGCGTGAAGCCGCCGGTGGTGATCGGCGACGTTAGCCGTCCGGAAGCGATCACCGTGGAGTGGGCGAAATATGCCCAGTCCCTCACCGATAAGCCGGTAAAAGGGATGCTGACCGGGCCGGTGACCATTCTCTGCTGGTCCTTCCCGCGCGAAGACGTCAGCCGGGAAACCATCGCGAAGCAGATTGCGCTGGCACTGCGCGACGAAGTGGCGGATCTGGAGGCGGCGGGCATCGGTATTATCCAGATCGATGAGCCAGCCCTGCGTGAAGGACTGCCGCTAAGGCGCAGCGACTGGGACGCCTATCTGGCCTGGGGCGTGGAAGCCTTCCGTATTAACGCCGCGGTGGCGAAGGACGAGACGCAGATCCACACCCATATGTGCTACTGCGAGTTCAACGACATCATGGATTCCATCGCCGCGCTGGATGCCGACGTGATCACCATCGAAACCTCGCGCTCGGATATGGAGCTGCTGGAGTCGTTTGAAGCCTTTGAATACCCGAATGAGATTGGGCCGGGGGTTTACGATATCCACTCGCCAAACGTGCCGGACGTCGCGTGGATCGAGACCTTGCTGAAGAAGGCGGCGGATCGCATCCCGGCTGAACGCCTGTGGGTTAACCCGGACTGCGGCCTGAAAACCCGTGGCTGGCCGGAGACCCGTGCCGCGCTGGCGAACATGGTGAAAGCGGCACAGAACCTGCGTCAGGCGTGAGGCTC
>NZ_BBMZ01000028.1 GCF_000759795.1 Pseudescherichia vulneris NBRC 102420 | reverse complement strand
TCGTAGCCCCAGCGCGGCTGCGATTTTATGCAACTGTCGCTAATAGAAGACGTTCAATTGATTGTTTTATAAGATATCTATAAAAACAGTCTATATTCGTCGTCAAGAAGAGACAGATTGCAGTCATTATCGGCTTATCGTACCCTTTTTCACCGCGATTTCGTGACGCCTTCCATAATTCCTAAATGAATACAGGCTGCTAGTTTTAGGAGTGAAAAAGTGGCACGGCTTGTGCAATAATATACCTGTAGATGCTCATTCCATCTCTTATGCTCGCCGCAAGGCTTCATAAACTCAGGAATGACGCAGAGCCGTTTAATGGTGCTTATCGTCCACAGACAGATGTCGCTCCGGCCTCATCAAACACCATGGACACAACGTTGAGTGAAGCACCAAATTTGTTGTCACGCAGACCTGTTTAATGCCCGCTCTGGTTTCAGAGCGGGCGTTTTTTTATGGCGGGTTTACTGCGGGGGATTGTTCTGCAGGGTGTGCATCAGGCCGTCGCGGCGCATGGCGGCCGCTTCTTCCGGCTGCTGTAGACGATCGAGGGTATCGGCCAGCCAGGCATAGTCAAACGGATCCGGGCGCTGCTTCAGCGCGGCGCGGAACGCCAGGCTCGCCTCTTTCCACTCACCGTGTTTCATCAGCGACTGACCAAGCGTACTCCACAGCAGCGGGCGATCGCCCTGGGTTTTGATCTGCTGGCGCAGCGCCTTCTCTACCTGCTCTGGGTTGTTGGTCTTCAGACGCGGGATCAGCAGGACCAGACGATCGTCATACTGACGCTTCAGCCCGTCGAGCAGGATCTCCTGCGCGGTATCATGATCGTCACACTCAATCAGATGCTCGGCCATGGCCGCCTGGAGCGCAGCCTGATGACGGGTCTTGCGGCTCTGGTGCTTCCACCAGGTCTTCAGGCCGTCGCTGCCTCCTTCGGCGCGAGCCTGATCCATCATGCCGATCCACGCCTGCTGGGCCAGCGCCTCGCGGTGTGCTTCGTCACCTACGCCCGCTTTCGCCATGGAAGGGAGACAGTCCAGCAGTGAGTTCCAGGCCCCGGTACGAATATAGGCCTGCTCGGCCAGACGCAGCACCTCCGGATGGCGAGGCGTAATCTCCAGCAGGTTATCAACCCCGTGGCGCGCCGCGTGGTTTTCGTTACGCGCCAGCTGTAGACGCACACGCGTGATCTCAACCGGAATAGGATCGTGCCCAGCCAGCTCAGTAGCGCGCTGCAGATGCTGATTCGCCCTGGCCTCATCGCCGCGCTGCTGGGCTGCCTCGGCGGCCAGCAGATAGTTGACCATCGGCTGCTCGGCGTGATCGGCATTCTTCGCCATCAGCTTTTCAACCTGCTGATAATCACCTTCAGCCAGCTTCAACAGCGCCTGCTCGGTCTGCTTGCGGGCGCGGCGGCGTTTGCGGCCTGTGAACCAGCCGCGGGTGCGCGCACCGGTATGGAAAATACGGCGCAGCAGCCACTCAACGGCAAACAGCACCACCAGGGCAAGGATCAGGATAATCACCAAACCCGTCACGCTGGTTTCGATATTGTAGGTATCAGTCTGGATCAGCACGTAGCCCTGATGGCCAGCGACCATGGGCCCGACAACGATCCCGGCGAGCAGCAGTGCAAAGAGAAGCAATACTTTTAGCATAATTATTCCCCCTGCTGCGGCGCAGCGGCAGGCGCTGCTTCAGTCACCGCCGGAGCTGGCGGGGCTTCATTCGCCGCTGCCGCTGGCTGTGCCAGCAGATTACGCACGCGCGTCTGCATCAGCTTCTCCAGAATCGGCTGGCTCTGCAGCGAATCCGGCAGCTCCATGGTGATATTCTGCTGGCTGAGTTTATCGACCTCTTCAAGGAACGCTTTGGTGCTCGCATCATCGGTGTCGTAGTAAGCGCGTACCCAGCTTGAGACGTTATCCAACGCCTGCTTGTAGGTCTCTTCCTGATGACGCGGCACGGCCTGAGCGGCAACCAGCAGACGAGAGCGGATGTTCTCCCGCAGGTAGATATCCTGGTTCGGGGCGAGCAGTGGGACAGCGGTCTCATCGCGGCGGCGAACGGTAATGAAGCTGTCCATAAAGTTGTGCCAGCTCTTTTGCAGGTTTACCCGCCACTCGCTCAGCGAACTGGAGAGCTCGCTGCTGTCGTTATCCATCGGCGCATCGTCGTCGTTGTTATCCGCCAGACGCAGATTGTCGATCTGGTTGGAGAGCTGGTTAACCTTGAGGATGATGCCGTCGTAATCGACCTGTGCCACACCTGAGAGGCTAGCCACGTCATCGGTGATAGCGCGGCGGGCGGCGATCAGGCTGGGGTCGTTCATATCCGCCAGGCTCGCGTCGGCGCTTTTTAGCAGTGCGGCAGCGGTAGTGACATCGCCATCGCTCCACAGCTTACGCCCGGCCAGCTTCACGAGGAAATCGGCCTGCGCCAGCAGCCAGGTTTTGGCGTCGGTTCCAGAGATAGTCGCGACCTTCTGCGATAGCTCATCAAGCTGCTTGTTCTGCTCGGCCTGCTGGCGCTCTGCGGCGGCCAGGGCCTCGCTCTGCTGCTTGATAATGCCTTCAAACTGCGTTTTTTGCGTCTCCTGCGCCTTTTGCAGGGCGGTAATTTGGCTCACCAGCGCGTCGCTGTTAGCGGACTGCGTTGAGGTCTGCTGTTTCACCCAGCCATAAAGCCCTACGCCCGCCGCCAGCGCAATGGCGATGGCAATCGCGCTCAGCGCGAGACTGGTCTTAATGGCGCGATCTTTCTTCTCAGTTTTTTCTGGCTGTGGCGTGGTCTCCACGGCCTCCCTGGTCTCTTCAACCCCGGCAGAGGTGTTTTCTTGTTCCGTCATTATGGCTTCCCATTATGAGAGTTATTGTAATGCGCGCAGCAGCGCATCGTTGTCAGCGTTATCAGCGACCTGAATATCCTGCCAGCCCAGATCCCGGGCGAGGTGCGCCAGACGTTCACTTACCACCAAAAGACGGCAGCGAAGTAACCAGTTTTCGCGATACCAGGCTGGAATCAATGAGAAAAGCTGCTGGAGCATCTCGCCGCTGGTCACCACGAGGGTAGTGACGCCGCGAGCCTGCCAGCGCATTGCCTCTTCCGCGCCGTCATAATACTTCGCACTACGTTGATAACATTCACAAAATGTAACATCAGCGCCGCGTGCCGCCAGCGTATCGCCTAACAGCTCGCGTCCACCGTTGCCACGTAACAGCATTGCACGCTTACCTGCAATATTTTGTAATTCAGGTAATTGTAGCAACACTTCGCTAATTTCCCGATCCAACGGATAGCGTACATTGATGCCGCTTACGGTATGAAGTGCCAGGGCGGTCGTACGTCCAATGGCAAAATAGCGGGGCGCATGCGGCCAATGAAGGCCGTAATGCTGGAGATGCGCGTGGGCAAATGCCACCGCATGCTGCGACAGCACAAAGATAAGGTCGTTAGCAGAAAATGCGGCAAGGCGGTCAGGCAGCGTAGCCAGCTCCCGGCCTGGGGTAAATTCGATCAGCGGAAAGCTCCAGGCCACCTTGCCCAGTGCGCGCAGACGGCTCACTAATTCCTCCCCAGCGGGAGAGGGGCGGGTGACCAGGATACTCATGCAGGTGCTTCTCCGTTATAGACCTCGGCCAGGATCTCACGCGCGCCATTAGCCAGCAGCTCTTCAGCGAGGGAGACGCCCAGCTGCTCCGCCTCTTCCGGCTTGCCACGGCGTTCGCCCCGGACCATCACCGAGCCATCCGGTGCACCCACCAGCGCCCGCAGCCAGATTTCACCGGCGACCAGTTCAGCATAGCTGCCGATAGGTACCTGGCAGCCACCCTCCAGCCGCATGTTCATCGCCCGCTCGGCTTTGACGCGCAGGGCAGTATCATCATGGTTAAGCGGTGCAAGCAGCGCACGGGTGCGCTCATCGTCCAGACGGCACTCAATACCTACCGCACCCTGGCCCACGGCGGGCAGAGAAAGTTCCGGCGGCAGCGCCACGCGAATGCGCGATTCGAGGTCAAGACGTTTGAGTCCGGCCACGGCAAGAATGATGGCGTCGTAGTCGCCGTTATCGAGCTTGCCCAGCCGGGTGCCGACGTTGCCGCGCAGCGAACGGATCTCCAGATCCGGGCGGCGTTCCGCCAGCTGACACTGGCGGCGTAAACTTGACGTGCCAACCACGCTGCCCTCCGGCAGATCGTCCAGGCTCGCATAGTGGTTAGAGACGAAGGCATCGCGGGGATCTTCTCGCTCGCAGATGGTGACCAGGCCCAGCCCTTGCGGGAACTCAACCGGTACGTCTTTCATCGAGTGGACGGCCAGATCGGCGCGGTTCTCAATCAGGGCCAGCTCCAGTTCTTTAACGAACAGCCCTTTGCCGCCGACTTTCGCAAGGGGGGTATCGAGGATCACATCGCCACGCGTAACCATCGGCACCAGCTCAACCTTGAGTCCCGGATGGCAGGCCATCAGGCGCTGCTGAACATAGTGTGCCTGCCAGAGCGCAAGGGGGCTCTGGCGTGTGGCGATTCTTAAAATAGTGTCTGGCATGCTTGTTACCGTCATTGTCGTCCATCGACCATCCTAACACTGTTGTCTTAGGGTGTCAGTTTTCACGGGTGATTGCGCAAGAGGGCGAAGAGGCCGTATTCTGAGATTTACACGTAACGAACGATGCTACACTTGTATGTAGCGCATCTTTCTTTACGGTCAATCGGCAAGGTGTTAAATTGATCACGTTTTAGACCATTTTTTCGTCTCTCCTCACATAATCATAAGGACGAAAAAGGTTGACGGGTATCTTTGTAATACTAAAAATCTGAACCGGACCGCGATTGCCGACGTTGCTGTCAGCATGGCGCTACGGAAAGGTTTAAAACATCAGGCGATACGTCTTGTACCTCTATATTGAGACTCTGAAACAGAGACTGGATGCCATAAACCAACTGCGTGTCGATCGCGCGCTGGCCGCTATGGGACCTGCTTTCCAGCAGGTATACAGTCTGCTGCCTACATTATTGCATTACCATCATCCGCTGATGCCGGGTTACCTTGAAGGTAGCGTTCCCCGCGGCATCTGCCTCTACACGCCTGATGAAAACCAGCTCCACTACCTTAACGAGCTGGAGCTAAGTCATGGCCTGCCGGTGCAGGAGTCGCCTAAGGGCGAGCTGCCGATCACTGGCCTCTATACCATGGGCAGCACCTCGTCGGTCGGACAGAGCAGC
>NZ_BBMZ01000029.1 GCF_000759795.1 Pseudescherichia vulneris NBRC 102420 | reverse complement strand
GCAGTTAACCGGGATAAAATATCCGGGTAGTGACAAAGAAATTCGGTGGAGCGGTAGTTCAGTCGGTTAGAATACCTGCCTGTCACGCAGGGGGTCGCGGGTTCGAGTCCCGTCCGTTCCGCCACTTATTATAAAATTAAGCCTGCTCAGTTATAGCAGGCTTAATAGTAAGAAAATTTAGGGGCGTAGCTCAGTTGGTAGAGCACCGGTCTCCAAAACCGGGTGTCGCGAGTTCGAGTCTCTCCGCCCCTGCCATATTAGGATCCTTTGCTTAGGCAAAGGATTTTTTTTGCCTGCAATTTAGGGTTTCCTCCCTACTCATCCTCTTATCTTGTCAAACTCATCTCTACGATGCGTCCCTGCACCGTATCCTTGAATTATTCCATCACACTGGTTTTTAAAAGATCTTTAATCTGGCTCTGTTTGTCGCTGTTTTGCAGCCAGATAGCGTAAAGCGGGCGTGAAAGCGTCAGCGTATCTGCCACCATATGCAGATCGGGCTTGTCCTTAGCCCAGTTGACCGGTAGCCACGTGCAGCCTTCCAGTGATACTAGCTGTTGGCGAGCAATCTCAGCGGAGCTGGTCGTTAACAACGGGATCTCATCGCTGGCAATAAGGCCAGACTCATGCTGTTGAAAATCAGGGCCCCATTCGAGCCGCAGGTAGTTCAGGGTCGATTTCAGGCGCGACGGTTCGCTACAGTAGAGCGCAAGCGCAAAGTGTCCTAGCAGTTGGCTACTGAACTCATCCATTTTAGGGGCTTCAGTGGTAATCAGCAGATCCAGCTGCCGCTCATGCAGCTGTTTTACCAGCGATTGCCGCTGTGCGATACGGGCCTCAAATTGTAAGCTCTTATGTGTCTGATAGAGCCGACCCAACCAGCCGTTCAGCATACACTCCCACAGCGAGGCGCTGGCACCAATAGAGAACTCATTGTGCTGCGAACTGTGTGCCACCTCTTTACGGGCGGCCTGCCATGTATTCATTAGCGTTTCTGCGTAAGGCAGAAGTTTCTCACCCGCTACCGTAAGACGAATATTATTACGGTGGCGGGTGAACAGGTTTACCCCAAGCTGGTTCTCAAGCTGGCGAATACGAAAACTGACCGCTGATTGTGTCAGATAGAGCGCTTCTGCAGCGCGTCCAAAGTGACGAGTCCTGCTTACTTCCAGGAAAGTTTTTAGCAATTCCGTATCCACAGCTTTCTCCGCAAAATTATTTGTCGTTATGATTTAAATGTTTTGTTTTACACTCTGTCAAGCGTAACTAATACTCCGCGCCATAAATAGCTCGGCCAAAGAATTAGGAGTGTGTGGGATGGCGGAAAGCTTTACGACGACTAATCGTTTTTTCGACAACAAATACTACCCGCGCGGGTTCTCTCGTCATGGTGATTTCACCATCAAAGAGGCGCAGCTGCTGGAGCGGCACGGTTATGCTTTCAACGAACTCGATCTCGGCAAGCGTGAGCCAGTGACCGAAGAAGAAGAGCTGTTTGTCGCCGTCTGCCGTGGTCAACGCGAGCCCGTCACTGAAGCGGAACGCGTCTGGAGTAAGTACATGACGCGCATTAAGCGTCCGAAACGCTTCCATACCCTCTCCGGCGGTAAGCCGCAGATGGAAGGTGCGGAAGATTACACCGAATCCGACGATTAAAATGCAGGGGCTACGGCCCCTGTTTTTTTATCCCATCATTTTCTGCAGGTGAATGAGCAGGCGGTCAATAGCGCGATAGCCCAGCGCCTCCTGAAGATGTTCCCTACGTATCGTCTCACTCTCTTCCAGATCGGCAATGGTCCGTGCCACCTTAAGCAGGCGCTGCCAGGCGCGTATCGATAACCCAAGCTGGGCAAGCGTCTCTTCAAGCCAGTCGGCATCTTCGGGCAGCAGCCGACAGTAATCGCGTATAGCGGCGCTTTCAAGCCGGGCGTTGAGCGTCTGCTGCCGTTGGTACTGGATCGCCTGTGCAGCAAGCACACGGGCGCGTACTGCCTCGCTGGTCTCGCTGCGGTTGTCCGTCTGGCGCAGCAGGCCCGGTGGGGGAAGCGGGATCTCTAAAGAGAGATCGAAGCGATCGAGAAACGGCCCGGAGAGCTTGCTCAGGTAACGCAGCGTCTGCTCTGGCGTCGCGCGATTATGGTTCCCCTGATAGTGGCCGGTAGGGCTGGGATTCATCGCGGCTATCAGCTGAAAACGGGCGGGGTAGGTCACCTTGGCCCGAGTTCGGGAAATATGAATCTGTCCGGACTCAATCGGTTCACGCAGAGCATCAAGCACGCGCCGTTCAAACTCTGGTAGCTCATCCAGAAACAAGATGCCGTTATGCGCCAGCGAAATCTCGCCAGGCCCGGGAATCGATCCCCCGCCTACCATGGCGGTCAGAGATGCACTGTGATGCGGCGAGCGGAAGGGTCTGCGCCGCCACTGTTTTTTTAGCATGGCGGTATTGATCAGGCTGACAATCGCCGCGCTCTCCAGCGCCTCACGGTTATTTAGAGGCGGCAAAAGGCCGTTCAGGCGGCTGGCCAGCATGGTCTTACCCGTGCCGGGTGGGCCAATCAGTAGCAGGTTATGCCCGCCCGCAGCGGTGATCTCCAGCGCTCGTTTACCCTGCTCCTGGCCTATTACGTCGCTGATATCGTTTTCAGCAACAGGAATAGCGTCGAGATCGGGCACGGCCTCCCGAAGCTGATGTTTCCCTTCGAGAAAGGCACATACCTCCTGCAGATGTCCTGCGATCAGGCAGCGGGCGGCTTCGATGAGTCCGACCTCAGCTTCGTTATCGCTAGCAACGATAATTTGTCTGCCGACGCGTGTGGCCTCCTGCGCGCTGGGGATCGCCCCGGGAACGCCACGGAGCGCGCCTGTAAGCGCGAGTTCGCCAACAAACTCATACCGACTTAAGTGAGACGCGCTGAGCTGCTCAGAGGCTGCCAGAAGCGCAATAGCGATAGGTAAGTCATAGCGTCCTCCCTCCTTGGGGAGATCGGCAGGAGCAAGGTTAATGGTGATCTTCTTTGCTGGGAACGTATAGCCGCTGTTGATGATGGCACTGCGCACCCGATCGCGGGCCTCCTTGACCGTGGTTTCCGGCAGCCCAACGATGGTAAGACCGGGAAGCCCGGCGCTGATATGCACCTCAACCGTAATAAGCGGTGCGGTGACGCCCAACGCCGCACGTGTATAGATAACCGACAGTGACATAGCTCCTCCTGTGACTGCAGGATTATGCCGCTGCGGTTTTTCACCGACAGCTACGCATCTGCGTTTTTACGGCCTGGGTTCAGCGCTATCTGTGTCAGAGATGCAACGCATGCTTAACCCTGGAAGCAGGCGCGCAGTCGCGAAAAATCGTTCGCAGGTGAATTATTTTCACTTAAACTTTTTCTTATATAAAACAATACGTTTTATGAATACCTGCTGTCGCTCCAATAAAAAACTTATAAAAAAATCTTGTGTCGTTAGCAAAAACTGTGATAACTCTTTAGGTATTCCTTCGAACAAGAAGCCAGAAAGTACAGAAAATGACAGCCCTTCTACGAGTGATTAGCCTGGTCGTGATTAGCGTGGTGGTGATTATTATCCCACCGTGCGGGGCTGCACTTGGACGAGGAAAGGCTTAAAAAACAAGCCTTAACGAACTAAGACCCCCGCACCGAAAGGTCCGGGGGTTTTTTTATGGCCTTAAAACAACAGCGAGGAGCAAAGAATGGGTTGTAGCACAAAATTCTGTTTCTCACGATTTACAACGGGGAACTGACTATGAATGGGGCACAATGGGTAGTACATGCATTGCGGGCGCAGGGGGTCGAAACGGTCTTCGGTTACCCAGGCGGCGCAATTATGCCGGTTTACGATGCGTTGTATGACGGCGGCGTGGAACATCTGCTGTGTCGCCACGAGCAGGGAGCAGCCATGGCGGCCATCGGCTACGCCCGCTCTACCGGGAAAACCGGCGTCTGCATCGCTACGTCGGGTCCCGGTGCAACCAACCTGATCACCGGCCTCGCCGATGCCCTGCTCGATTCCGTTCCCGTTGTGGCCATCACCGGCCAGGTTGCCTCGCCGTTTATGGGTACCGACGCATTTCAGGAAGTGGACGTCCTTGGTTTGTCGCTGGCCTGCACCAAGCATAGCTTTTTGGTGCAGTCGCTGGAGGAGCTGCCGCGCGTGATGGCGGAAGCGTTCCAGGTGGCAAACTCAGGCCGTCCAGGTCCGGTGCTGGTTGATATCCCGAAAGATATCCAGGTTGCCGTGGGTGAGCTGGAGCCGCATTTCTCCACCGTTGTAGATGAGGACGCCTTCCCCCATGCCAACGTTGCTGAAGCCCGCCAAATGCTGGCCCGGGCGCAGAAGCCGATGCTGTACGTCGGCGGCGGCGTGGGTATGGCGCAGGCCGTTCCGGCACTGCGGGAATTTATTGCCGCGACGCAGATCCCGGCCACCTGTACGCTGAAAGGACTGGGAGCGGTTGAGGCCGATTACCCATACTACCTGGGCATGCTGGGGATGCACGGCACCAAAGCCGCCAACCTGGCGGTACAGGAGTGCGATCTGCTTATCGCCGTAGGCGCACGCTTCGATGACCGAGTTACCGGCAAGCTGAACACCTTTGCGCCGCACGCCAGCGTGATCCATCTGGATATCGACCCGGCAGAGATGAACAAGCTGCGCCAGGCTCATGTAGCGCTGCAGGGCGATCTCAATGCGCTGTTGCCCGCGCTGCAGCAGCCGTTAGCGGTTGATGCCTGGCGTCAGCACGCCACGGAGATGCGCCGAGAATATGAGTGGCGTTACGATCACCCGGGCGACGCGATCTACGCGCCGCTGCTATTAAAACAGCTCTCCGACCGCAAGCCGCAGGATAGCGTTGTCACCACCGATGTTGGCCAGCATCAGATGTGGTCCGCACAGCATATGACCTACAGCCGCCCGGAAAACTTTATCACCTCCAGCGGCTTAGGCACGATGGGCTTTGGCCTGCCAGCCGCCGTTGGAGCGCAGGTAGCACGCCCGGACGATACCGTGATCTGTATCTCCGGTGACGGCTCCTTCATGATGAACGTGCAGGAGCTGGGCACCGTGAAGCGAAAGCAGCTGCCGCTGAAGATCGTTCTGCTGGATAACCAACGCTTAGGCATGGTTCGCCAGTGGCAGCAGCTCTTCTTCCAGGAGCGCTATAGCGAAACCACCCTGACCGATAACCCCGATTTCCTCATGCTGGCCCGCGCCTTCGGCATCCCCGGCCAGCACATCACCCGTAAAGACCAGGTTGAAGCGGCACTTGACGCCATGCTCGCAAGCGAAGGGCCTTACCTGCTTCATGTCTCAATCGATGAGCTTGAGAACGTCTGGCCCCTGGTACCACCCGGTGCAAGCAACGCACAAATGCTGGAGAAATTATCATGATGCAACATCAGGTCGCCGTTCAGGCCCGCTTCAATCCGGAAACGTTAGAGCGTGTTTTACGCGTGGTTCGCCACCGTGGCTTTCAGATTTGCGCCATGAATATGGAGACAGCCACCGATGCGCAGAGCATAAATATTGAATTGACCGTTGCCAGCCCGCGCTCTGTCGAATTACTGTTTAGCCAGTTGAGCAAACTGGTCGACGTGGCGCGCGTCGAGATCCAACAACGTTCAACCCCAACACAACAAATCCGCGCCTGAGCGCAAAAGGAAGAAAAATGACGACGAAGAAAGCTGATTACATTTGGTTCAATGGCGAGATGGTTCCATGGGGCGAAGCGAAAGTACACGTGATGTCCCATGCGTTGCACTACGGTACCTCTGTATTTGAAGGCATCCGCTGCTACGACTCGCACAAAGGGCCAGTGGTGTTCCGCCATCGCGAACACATGCAGCGTCTGCGTGATTCAGCAAAAATCTATCGTTTCCCGGTTTCACAAAGCGTTGATGAACTGATGGAAGCCTGCCGGGCGGTGATCCGCAAAAACAACCTGACCAGCGCCTATATTCGTCCGCTGGTGTTCGTGGGTGACGTCGGTATGGGCGTGAACCCGCCGGATGGGTACGGTACCGATGTGATCATCGCCGCATTCCCATGGGGCGCATACCTGGGCGCGGAAGCGCTGGATCAGGGTATTGATGCGATGGTCTCCTCCTGGAACCGCGTTGCGCCAAACACCATCCCGACCGCGGCGAAAGCGGGCGGTAACTACCTCTCCTCCCTGCTGGTGGGCAGCGAAGCGCGCCGCCACGGCTATCAGGAAGGGATCGCGCTGGACGTTAACGGCTACATCTCCGAAGGCGCTGGTGAAAACCTGTTTGAAGTGAAAGATGGCATTCTGTTCACGCCGCCGTTCACCTCTTCGGCGCTGCCGGGCATCACCCGCGACGCGATCATCAAGCTGGCGAAAGATCTGGGTATCGAAGTGCGTGAGCAGGTGCTCTCCCGCGAATCCCTCTACCTGGCCGATGAAGTATTCATGTCAGGTACCGCCGCCGAGATCACCCCGGTGCGCAGCGTAGACGGTATCCAAGTTGGCGAAGGCCGCTGTGGCCCGGTCACCAAGCGCATCCAGCAAGCGTTCTTCGGCCTGTTCACCGGCGAAACAGAAGATAAGTACGGCTGGTTGGATCAGGTTAACCAATAAGCATAAATATGGGACGGCACGCACCGTCCCATTTATTAAATAGAGTTGGGAGTAAAGCATGCCTAAGTACCGTTCCGCTACCACCACCCACGGCCGTAACATGGCAGGTGCCCGCGCGCTGTGGCGCGCAACCGGGATGACCGACGCCGACTTCGGCAAGCCGATTATCGCCGTGGTGAACTCATTTACTCAGTTTGTGCCGGGCCACGTGCATCTGCGCGATCTGGGCAAGCTGGTTGCCGAGCAAATTGAAGCCGCAGGCGGCGTGGCGAAAGAGTTCAATACCATTGCGGTCGATGACGGCATCGCGATGGGCCACGGAGGCATGCTCTATTCACTGCCATCTCGCGAACTGATCGCCGACTCGGTGGAGTACATGGTCAACGCCCACTGCGCGGACGCCATGGTCTGTATCTCCAACTGCGACAAGATCACCCCGGGGATGTTGATGGCCTCACTGCGCCTGAACATTCCAGTTATTTTTGTCTCCGGCGGCCCGATGGAGGCCGGAAAAACCAAGCTGTCTGACAAGATCATCAAGCTCGACCTGGTCGATGCCATGATCCAGGGCGCAGATCCGAAAGTATCCGACGAGCAGAGCGAGCAGGTTGAACGTTCCGCCTGTCCGACCTGCGGCTCCTGCTCGGGCATGTTCACGGCCAACTCCATGAACTGCCTGACCGAAGCGCTGGGCCTGTCACAGCCGGGCAACGGCTCACTGCTGGCGACCCACGCCGATCGTAAGCAGCTGTTCCTCAATGCCGGGTCACGTATTGTTGAGCTCACCAAACGTTATTACGAGCAGGACGATGAGAGCGCGCTGCCGCGCAACATCGCCAGCAAAGCCGCGTTTGAAAACGCCATGACGCTGGATATCGCCATGGGCGGTTCCACTAACACCGTTCTGCACCTGCTGGCCGCGGCCCAGGAAGCGGAAATTGATTTCACCATGACCGACATCGATCAGCTCTCCCGCAAGGTGCCGCAGCTCTGTAAGGTTGCACCAAGTACCCAGAAGTACCATATGGAAGACGTGCACCGTGCCGGTGGCGTTCTCGGGATCCTGGGCGAACTGGATCGCGCCGGGCTGTTGAATCGTGAAGTGAAAAATATTCTTGGTCTGACGCTGCCGCAGACGCTGGAGCAGTATGACGTGATGCTGACCCAGGACGAGGCGGTGAAAAAGATGTTCCGCGCGGGTCCGGCAGGCATTCGTACCACCCAGGCGTTTTCGCAGGATTGCCGCTGGGACACGCTGGATGACGATCGCGCTGAAGGCTGTATCCGCTCCCTGGAGCACGCCTATAGCAAAGACGGTGGTCTGGCGGTGCTGTACGGTAACTTTGCCGAAAACGGCTGCATCGTTAAAACCGCTGGTGTGGACGACAGCATCCTGAAATTTACCGGTCCGGCGAAAGTATACGAAAGCCAGGACGATGCGGTAGAAGCCATTCTCGGCGGTAAAGTTGTGGCGGGCGACGTAGTGGTGATCCGCTACGAAGGGCCAAAAGGCGGGCCGGGAATGCAGGAGATGCTCTACCCAACCACCTTCCTGAAATCCATGGGCCTCGGCAAAGCCTGCGCGCTGGTCACCGACGGGCGCTTCTCTGGCGGTACCTCTGGCCTCTCTATCGGCCACGTCTCGCCGGAAGCCGCCAGCGGCGGCAACATCGCGCTGATTGAAGATGGCGATATGATTGCTATCGATATTCCAAACCGCGGCATTCAGCTGCAGGTAAGCGATCAGGAGCTGGCCGCACGCCGGGAAGCGCAGGACGCACGTGGTGCGGCAGCGTGGACGCCAAAAGCGCGTGAGCGTCAGGTCTCCTTCGCGCTGCGCGCCTATGCCACCCTGGCGACCAGCGCAGACAAAGGCGCGGTACGCGATAAATCGAAACTGGGAGGCTAACCGTGGCCGAATCCCAACCCTTGTCCGCCGCCCCCGAGGGGGCGGAGTACCTGCGGGCGGTGCTCCGCGCGCCCGTCTATGAAGCGGTGCAGGTAACGCCGCTGCAAAAGATGGAAAAGCTTTCGTCGCGGCTGGATAACGTCATCCTGGTGAAGCGCGAAGATCGTCAGCCGGTGCACAGCTTCAAGCTACGCGGTGCCTACGCCATGATGGCCGGGCTCACCGACGAGCAGAAGGCGCGGGGGGTAATTACCGCCTCGGCGGGCAACCACGCCCAGGGCGTTGCATTTTCTGCCGCGCGTCTTGGGGTGAAAGCGCTGATCGTGATGCCGGTCGCCACCGCCGATATTAAAGTCGATGCGGTACGCAACTTTGGCGGCGAAGTGCTGCTCTACGGGGCTAACTTCGACGAGGCAAAAGCGAAGGCTATCGAGCTGGCCCAGCAGCAAGGCTTTACCTGGGTGCCGCCATTCGATCACCCGATGGTTATTGCCGGACAGGGTACGCTGGCGCTGGAACTGCTCCAGCAGGACGCCCATATCGACCGCGTCTTTGTGCCGGTTGGCGGTGGCGGCCTGGCGGCGGGCGTGGCGGTGCTCATCAAACAGCTGATGCCGCAGATTAAAGTCATTGCCGTCGAGGCGGAAGACTCTGCCTGCCTGAAGGCGGCGCTGGACGCCGGGCAACCGGTGGACTTGCCTCGGGTTGGGCTCTTTGCCGAAGGGGTGGCGGTTAAACGCATCGGCGACGAGACCTTCCGCGTCTGCCGGGAGTATCTCGACGATATCATTACCGTCGACAGCGACGCGATCTGCGCCGCCATGAAGGATCTGTTCGAAGATGTGCGGGCGGTGGCGGAACCCTCCGGCGCACTGGCGCTGGCGGGCATGAAGAAGTACATTGCCCAGCATAACATTCGCGGCGAGCGGCTGGCGCACGTGCTCTCCGGCGCGAACGTCAACTTCCACGGCCTGCGCTACGTTTCCGAACGCTGCGAGCTGGGCGAACAGCGTGAAGCGCTGCTGGCGGTGACTATTCCCGAAGAGAAGGGCAGCTTCCTGAAGTTTTGCCAGCTGCTGGGCGGCCGTTCGGTGACCGAATTCAACTACCGCTTTGCCGATGCCCACGACGCCTGCATCTTTGTCGGCGTGCGCCTGAGTCGCGGGCTGGAGGAGCGTAAAGAGATCCTCACTCTACTCAGCGAGGGCGGCTACAGCGTGGTCGATCTCTCCGACGATGAGATGGCCAAGCTGCACGTGCGTTACATGGTAGGCGGCCGTCCGTCGAAGCCGCTTAAGGAACGTCTCTACAGCTTTGAGTTCCCGGAGTCTCCCGGCGCGCTGCTGAAGTTCCTGCACACCTTGGGCACCCACTGGAACATCTCCCTGTTCCACTACCGCAGCCACGGCACGGACTATGGCCGGGTGCTGGCCGCCTTTGAGCTGGGCGAGCACGAGCCGGATTTCGAAACCCGCCTAAGCGAGCTGGGCTATTACTGTCATAACGAGAGCGATAACCCGGCGTTCCGCTTCTTTTTGGCGGGTTAGCGGCAGCCATTAAAAAAGGGTCCATGTAAAAACATGAACCCTTTTTGCTACTGTATCAGCAGATTACAGCGTGATGACGTCGAATTCGACTTCGGGATTTACATCCGCATCATAATCCACCTCGTCGAGGCCAAAACCGAACAGGTTGAGGAATTCCTGCTTATATCCCGCATAGTCAGTTTCTTGCGCCAGGTTTTCGGTGGTGATCAGCGGCCACAGATCGCGACATGCCTGCTGAATATCTTCACGCAGTTCCCAGTCATCCATACGGATACGCTGGTTGTCATCAAGCGCCATGCTATCGCCGTACAGGCTGGTGGTCATCAGACGGTTGATCTGCTCGATGCAACCTTCGTGAATGCCCTTCTCTTTCATCAGCTTGAACACCATGGAGATGTACAGCGGCATGACCGGAATAGCAGAAGAGGCCTGCGTGATAACTGATTTCAGTACGGCAACGTTAGCGGAACCGTTTAGCGGAGCCAGCTGATTACGCAGTGCGCCTGCCGCACGATCGAGGTCTTCTTTCGCTTTGCCCAGCGCGCCGTGCCAGTAGATAGGCCAGGTCAGGTCGGTACCGATGTAGGAGTAGGCAATGGTTTTCACGCCGTCAGCCAGCACGCCAGCTTCACTCAGCGCACCCATCCACAGCTCCCAATCTTCGCCGCCCATCACGGTGACGGTATTCTGAACTTCTTCTTCGGTTGCTGGCTCAATGCTGGCGGTTATGATCTGATCTTTGTTGGTATCAATCGCTTTAGAGGTGTAAACCTCACCGATTGGCTTCAGCGCAGAACGGACGACTTCCCCAGTTTTCGGCATTTTACGCACTGGGGATGCCAGCGAGTAAACGACTAAATCAATCTGACCCAGGTCTTCTTTAATCAGCTTGATGACTTCTTCGCGACACTCGTCGGAGAACGCATCGCCGTTGATGCTTTTGGAATAGAGGCCTTCACGTTTTGCGGCCTCATCGAAGGCTGCAGAGTTATACCAGCCCGCGGAGCCAGGTTTGTTTTCTGTGCCCGGCTTTTCGAAAAATACGCCGATAGTGGCGGCACCGCTGCCAAAAGCGGCGGAAATTCTGGAGGCCAGGCCGTAACCGGTAGAAGCACCGATCACCAGCACACGGGAAGGGCCGTTAGCAATTTTCCCGTTTTTCTTCACATAATCGATCTGTTTTTCCACATTGACTTTACAGCCAGTCGGATGGGTCGTTGTACAGATGAATCCACGAATTTTTGGTTTGATTATCATAATGATGGCTAATTAAGTTTGTAGTTTCGCTGTCAAGTGCGCAATGACACCGTCTGTTCTGGCCTGCTTAACGTGATGGTTAACAAGCCCCCCACATCTATTATGGCACGCGCCATTATACAGAAAAGGAGCGTCAATACTGAATCTACCACTGACTTTAGGCCCGACGCTGGCGCTACTCGACGGATTTACGCTCCAGAACAATCTCCCAGAAGGCGCTAATAAGCGGCTCATGCAGCCGTTTTTTTTGTGTGCAGACGCCAAGTTCAAACGGCGTTTTCTCATCGCTGCGCTCTAAAATCATCACGCGGTTGCGCACCGGTTCGGGGCTGTTTTCCAGCACCACCTCTGGGATCAGCGCGACGCCGCAGCCGAGGGCGACCATTGAGACCATCGCCTCATGACCGCCGACGGTGGCGTAGATCGATGGATTGCTGATCTTCTGCCGGCGGAACCACAGCTCAATGCGTTTTCTTACCGGCCCCTGGTCGGCCATGATAAAGGGCACCGTTGACCAGTCAGGCTCCGGCACCGAGATTTGGCTGCGTACCGGGCAGGGCAGCGCCGGGGCAATCAGCACGACCGCCAGATTCTCCAGCATCGAAAAGGCTACCGCGCCGGGCAGTGCCTCTGGCTTGCCAGCAATGGCCAGATCCGCTTCGCCGGTGACCACGCGCTCTACCGCATCGGCGGCGTCGCCGGTGGTGAGTTTGATTTCGACGGAGGGGTGTTCGGCGCGGAACCGGTCAAGGATCGGTGGCAGATGGCTGTAGGCCGCCGTTACCGAGCAGAACAGGCGCAGCTCGCCGGAGAGCGAAGGGCCCTTCTGATCAATGGTGTGGCGCAGCTGCTGGTACTGGAGCAGGGTCTGCTGAGCGAAGGTACGCAGTTCGTCACCCGCCTCGGTCAGGGTGACGGTGCGGTTGTCTCGCACAAACAGCGGCTGGCCGATATCCTCCTCCAGCCGCTGGATCTGACGCGACAGCGTCGACGGGCTAACGTGCATCGCCCGTGCGCTGCGGCCAAAGTGGCGGCTCTCCGCCAGGTGGAGAAAGATTTTTAGATCGCGCAGATCCATATGCAAAGCCCCTGTGTTTACGTTGCAGAAAGTGCAATGTCATATTGTGAATATATCAATTTAAGCAACGCATTTCCTGTCATATAGTGGGTTCATTCTCGCTTGTTATGACACGGCAGGCGAATCGAACAATAAGCACGACACAACATCACGAGGTATCACCATGGCTAACTACTTTAATACACTGAACCTGCGCCAGCAGCTGGCCCAGCTGGGTAAATGTCGCTTTATGGGACGCGACGAGTTCGCCGATGGCGCGAGCTACCTGCAGGGTAAAAAAGTGGTTATCGTCGGCTGTGGCGCGCAGGGTCTGAACCAGGGCCTGAACATGCGTGACTCCGGTCTGGATATCGCCTACGCGCTGCGTAAAGAGGCGATTGCTGAGAAGCGTGCATCCTGGCGTAAAGCCACCGAAAATGGTTTTAAAGTGGGCACCTATGAAGAGCTGATCCCGCAGGCGGATCTGGTGGTTAACCTGACGCCGGACAAGCAGCACTCTGACGTGGTGCGCACCGTACAGCCGCTGATGAAAGATGGCGCAGCGCTGGGCTACTCCCACGGCTTCAACATCGTGGAAGTAGGCGAGCAGATCCGTAAAGATATCACCGTGGTGATGGTCGCCCCGAAATGTCCGGGCACCGAAGTGCGTGAAGAGTACAAGCGTGGTTTTGGCGTGCCAACGCTGATCGCCGTACACCCGGAGAACGATCCGAAAGGCGAAGGCATGGCGATCGCTAAAGCCTGGGCTGCGGCCACCGGCGGCCACCGTGCGGGCGTGTTGGAGTCCTCCTTCGTTGCTGAAGTGAAATCTGACCTGATGGGCGAGCAGACTATCCTCTGTGGTATGTTACAGGCCGGTTCTCTGCTGTGCTTCGACAAGCTGGTGGAAGAGGGTACCGACCCGGCGTATGCGGAAAAACTGATCCAGTTCGGCTGGGAAACCATCACCGAAGCGCTGAAGCAGGGCGGTATTACCCTGATGATGGACCGTCTCTCTAATCCGGCGAAGCTGCGTGCCTATGCGCTCTCCGAGCAGCTGAAAGAGATCATGGCTCCGCTGTTCCAGAAGCATATGGATGACATCATCTCCGGTGAGTTCTCCTCCGGCATGATGGCCGACTGGGCCAACGACGATAAGAACCTGCTGACCTGGCGCGAAGAGACCGGCAAAACCGCGTTTGAGACCGCGCCGCAGTTTGACGGCAAAATCAGCGAGCAGGAGTACTTCGACAAAGGCGTACTGATGATCGCCATGGTGAAAGCGGGCGTTGAGCTGGCATTCGAAACCATGGTCGATTCCGGCATCATCGAAGAGTCCGCCTACTACGAATCACTGCATGAGCTGCCGCTGATCGCCAACACCATCGCGCGTAAGCGTCTGTATGAGATGAATGTGGTGATCTCCGATACTGCAGAGTACGGCAACTACCTCTTCTCCTACGCCTGTGTACCGCTGCTGAAAGCGTTCATGACCGAAATTCAGGCGGGCGATCTGGGCAAAGCGGTAGAGGGCACGGCGGTAGACAACGCCCAGCTGCGTGACGTGAACGAAGCGATCCGCAGCCACGAGATTGAGAAAGTGGGCCAGAAGCTGCGCGGCTACATGACCGATATGAAGCGTATTGCGGTAGCCGGTTAATAAAAAAGCGGCAAAGAGATGTAGGCCCGGTAAGCGTTAGCGCCACCGGGCTTTTTTATTAGTTGCGGTACAGCACTTTGATAATGTGGTAACCGAACTGGGTATGCAGCGGGCCGGTTGGCTCCAGCACCGGGCAGGAGAACACCACTTTATCGAAGGCCGGCACCATCTGACCCTGACGGAATTCACCCAGGTGACCGCCCTTTTTGCCTGACGGGCAGGTAGAGTGTTTCTTCGCCAGCTTCTCGAAATCGCCGCCGTTTTTGATCTGCTCCAGAAGATCCAGAGCCAGTTTCTCTTCTTTAACAAGGATATGCATCGCTGCCGCTGTTTTTGCCATGATCGTGCCTTGAGTGGTATGGATTAGGCTGGCTATACTACCACGCGTTTTTTCTCCTCTCCCGACTTTCATTGAGTGATCCCATGCGTCTAAATCCAGGGCAACAGCAAGCCGTCGAATTTGTCACCGGACCCTGCCTGGTACTGGCAGGGGCTGGATCCGGTAAAACTCGCGTCATTACCAACAAGATAGCGCACCTGATCCGCGGCTGCGGCTACCAGGCCCGGCATATCGCGGCAGTGACCTTTACCAACAAAGCCGCACGCGAGATGAAAGAGCGTGTGGGCCAGACGCTGGGGCGCAAAGAGGCGCGCGGGCTGATGATCTCCACCTTTCACACCCTGGGGCTGGATATCATCAAGCGCGAGTATGCCGCACTGGGCATGAAATCCAACTTTTCGCTCTTTGACGATACCGATCAGGTCGCGTTGCTCAAGGATCTCACCGAGGGGCTGATCGAAGATGAGAAAACGATCCTGCAGCAGCTGATCTCGACGATCTCCAACTGGAAAAACGATCTTATGACCCCGGCGCAGGCGGCAGCGCAGGCCAGGGGCGAGCGGGACCGCATTTTTGCCCACTGCTACAGCCTGTATGACGCCCATATGAAGGCCTGTAACGTGCTGGACTTCGATGACCTGATCCTGCTGCCAACCCTGCTGCTCCAGCGCAACGAAGAGGTGCGCGAGCGCTGGCAGAACAAGATCCGCTATCTGCTGGTGGATGAGTATCAGGATACCAACACCAGCCAGTACGAATTGGTTAAGCTGCTGGTGGGCGCGCGGGCGCGCTTTACGGTGGTAGGCGATGACGATCAGTCGATCTACTCTTGGCGTGGGGCACGACCGCAGAACCTGGTCCTGCTTAGCCAGGATTTCCCGGCATTGCAGGTGATCAAGCTGGAGCAGAACTATCGTTCATCGGGGCGTATCCTCAAGGCGGCCAATATTCTGATCGCCAATAACCCACACGTTTTTGAAAAAAAGCTCTTTTCAGAACTGGGATATGGGCCAGAGCTGAAGGTGATCAGCGCTAACCATGAAGAGCATGAGGCCGAGCGCGTCACGGGCGAGCTGATTGCGCACCACTTTATCAATAAGACCCAGTACAAAGATTACGCCATTCTCTATCGCGGTAACCATCAGTCGCGGGTATTTGAAAAATTCCTGATGCAGAACCGTATTCCGTACCGTATTTCGGGCGGAACCTCGTTCTTCTCCCGTCCGGAGATCAAAGACCTGCTGGCCTACCTGCGGGTGCTGACCAACCCGGACGACGATAGCGCCTTCCTGCGTATCGTTAACACGCCGAAGCGTGAGATCGGGCCGGCGACGCTGCAAAAGCTGGGGGAGTGGGCCAACTCACGCAACAAAGGGCTGTTTGCCGCCAGCTTTGACATGGGGCTTACCCAAACGCTGAGCGGGCGCGGATACGAGTCGCTGACCCGCTTTACCCACTGGCTAAGCGAAGTGCAGCGTCTCTCTGAACGGGAGCCGATTGCCGCAGTGCGCGACCTTATCCACGGTATCGATTACGAATCCTGGCTGTTTGAAACCTCGCCCAGCCCCAAGGCGGCTGAGATGCGGATGAAAAACGTCAACACGCTCTTTAGCTGGATGACCGAGATGCTGGAAGGGTCGGAGATCGACGAGCCGATGACCCTCACCCAGGTGGTGACGCGCTTTACCCTGCGCGACATGATGGAGCGGGGCGAAAGCGATGAGGAGTCGGATCAGGTTCAGCTGATGACCCTGCACGCCTCCAAAGGCCTGGAGTTTCCTTACGTTTTCCTGGTCGGCATGGAAGAGGGGCTGCTGCCTCACCAGAGCAGCATCGACGAGGAGAATATCGACGAAGAGCGTCGACTGGCCTACGTCGGCATCACCCGGGCACAAAAAGAGCTGAATTTTACCCTGTGCAAAGAGCGTCGTCAGTATGGCGAGCTGGTGCGTCCAGAGCCGAGTCGCTTCCTGCTGGAGCTGCCGCAGGACGATCTGCTCTGGGAGCAGGAGCGTAAAGTGGTAAGTGCCGAAGAGCGGATGCACAAGGGACAGGCGAGTATTGCCAATATTCGGGCAATGATGGCGAAAGCCAAGGCTAAATAGTAATGGAACCGGTAGGTCGGGTAGGCGCAGCGCCACCCGACAAAACCGACTAGTTGACCGCCAGCGCCCAGTGAACGTAGCTCTGCCACTGGCACTCCTGGTGGAGCGTCTCAGCACCCAGCGGGTGCGTCGCCAGCCAGCCTTCAGGCAGCGTGAGCGTTAACGCCTCGCCGTGGGCAGTCAGGGCGACATCGGGTAAAAACTCATCCCTACGCCGACTGGCAAAGATGATCGCCAGGCGTAGAAGACGACAGAGGTGCTCCGCGGTACGCGGCGGTACGGCGTTTTGCTGGTGCAGCGAGGAGAGGTCAACCGGGTTAGTCTGATTGAGCAGCAGGGTCGCCAGCAGCTTCTTCTGCGCGGGCGTAAAGCCGGGCAGATCCAGATTACGCACCAGATAGGCGGCGTGCTGGGAAGCGTGCTTAAAATCGACGCTCAGGCCAATCTCATGCAGATGACAGGCGCCGATCAGCAGTTCGCAGCTTAATGGCTCCAGCTGCCATTCAGCCTGAACCTGCTCCGCAAAGCGGGAAGCCAGCTGGGCCACGCGCTGGGCCTGACCGGAATCGACCATAAATCGGCGCTGAAGATTGCGTAGCGTGCGGCTGCGAATATCGTGATCGACGGGCAGATGCAGCATGCCGTAGACCAGTCCCTCACGCAGCGCGCCACCGGCCAGGGTCATACCCTGAACCTCCAGCTCGCTAAAGATAGCGATCAGAATGGCGAGGCCGCTCGGGAAGACCAGCGCCCGCTCAAGCGTGAGCCCTTCAATCTCCAGCTCTTCCAGACGACCACACTGAATAGCGCGCTGCTTTAGCTGCTGCAGTTTAGCAAGGGTGATGCACTCATCCATGCCCTGCGCCATCATGATCTCCTGCAGCGCCTGGACGGTGCCGGATGCCCCCACACAGATTTTCCAGCCGTGACGACGCAACGCATCGGCCACCGGCAGGAGAACCTCCCGTGCCGCTTTTTCTGCCGCGTCGAAATTGTCCTGGGTCAGATTGCGATCGGCAAAGAAGCGTTCAAGCCAGGTGACACAGCCCATCGACAGGCTAAAGAGCGAGGTGGCCTGCGCGCCAGTGCCGGTGACTAGCTCGGTACTGGCACCGCCGATATCGACGACCAGACGTCGGTCATCGCCGCCGGTGGTATGAGCCACGCCCTGATAGATCAGCCGCGCCTCGTCTTCACCACTGATCACCTGCACCGATGTGCCTAAAATCTCCTGCGCGGTGGCAAGAAACTGCTCGGCGTTAACGGCAAGGCGCAGGGTCGCGGTGGCAACCACCCGGATCTGCATGGGTGGGATATCCTGCAGCCGTTCAGCAAACAGGCGCAGGCACTGCCAGCCGCGCGCCATGGCGTCCGGGGAGAGCCGGTTATCCCGGTCTAGCCCTGCCGCCAGGCGTACTTTACGTTTGATACGGGTTAAGGTCTGTATGCTCCCCGCCACCTCGCGCACAACCAGCATATGAAAACTATTCGAACCTAAATCAATAGCGGCATAGAGCGAGTTAGAGGTGAGCATAGGGCATTAACCTGAACGACGTCTGTTACGTGGTGCACCACCACCGGTGCGGCGTGGGCCATTGCCTGGACGTGCACGAGGCAGGCGCTTCGGCGGGGGCAGCTCGCTCAGGAGCGCATCCGGATTGTATTTGCTCACCGGAATCGAGTGATCGATGTAGGTCTCGATAGCCGGCAGGTTCAGGGCATACTCTTCACAGGCAAGGCTGATTGAATTGCCGCTTGCGCCAGCGCGACCGGTACGGCCAATACGGTGGACATAGTCTTCGCAGTCGTCCGGCAGATCGTAGTTAAAGACGTGGGTCACGGCCGGAATATGCAGGCCACGAGCGGCAACGTCAGTCGCTACCAGAATGTCTATATCGCCACGGGTAAATTCTTCGAGGATCCGCAGGCGTTTTTTCTGCGGCACGTCGCCGGTCAACAGCCCAACGCGGTGACCATCGGCAGCCAGGTGGCCCCAGATATCTTCACAGCGGTGTTTAGTGTTGGCGAAGATGATGGCGCGATCCGGCCACTCCTCTTCGATCAGCGTTTGCAGCAGACGCATTTTCTCTTCGTTAGACGGATAGAAAAGCTCTTCTTTAATACGGTGGCCGGTTTTCTGTTCCGGTTCCACTTCTACATACTCAGCGTTGTTCATCTGCTCAAACGCCAGCTCACGCACGCGGTAGGAGAGCGTCGCAGAGAAGAGCATGTTCAGACGCTGATCTGTCGCAGGCATGCGACGGAACAGCCAGCGAATGTCTTTAATAAAGCCGAGATCGTACATGCGGTCGGCTTCGTCCAGCACCACGACCTGGATCGCGCCCAGGTTGATATGGTTCTGTTTCGCGTAATCGATCAGGCGGCCGGTGGTGCCGATGAGAATATCAACCCCGCTCTCCAGCACCTTAAGCTGTTTGTCATAGCCGTCGCCGCCGTAGGCGAGGCCCAGTTTCAGGCCGGTGGTCTGGGCCAGCGGCTCAGCATCGGCATGAATTTGCACCGCCAGCTCACGGGTTGGAGCCATGATCAGCGCGCGCGGTTGGTTCACCTTGCGGTCTTCGATCGCCGGGTGAGAGAGAAGATAATGAAACGTTGACGTCAGAAACGCCATCGTTTTGCCGGTACCGGTTTGCGCCTGTCCCGCTACATCCCGACCCGCCAACGTCAGCGGAAGGGCGAGTGCCTGGATGGGGGTGCAGTTATGAAAGCCTTTATTTTCAAGGGCTTCAATCACCTTCGGGTGCAGGGCGAAGTCGGAAAACTTCTGTTCTGTTAAATGTGTTTTGCTCATAGTGTGGTAGAATATCAGTTTACTATTGCTTTACGAAAGCACATCCGTTCAAATAAACGGGGTGAAATAACGTCAACCTTTAGCCAGGCTATGCTACAGACCTTAATAAGGTAGACATAATCCTGTGGAGTAAATATGAGCGATAAAATTATTCACCTGACCGACGACAGTTTTGACACGGACGTACTCAAAGCGGAAGGGCTGACCCTCGTCGATTTCTGGGCAGAGTGGTGCGGTCCGTGCAAAATGATCGCCCCGATTCTGGATGAGATCGCTGACGAGTACCAGGGCAAGCTGACCGTAGCGAAGCTGAACATCGACCAGAACCCTGGCACCGCGCCGAAATACGGCATCCGCGGTATCCCGACCCTGCTGCTGTTCAAAAACGGCGAAGTGGCGGCCACCAAGGTCGGCGCGCTCTCCAAAGGGCAGCTGAAAGAGTTCCTCGACGCTAACCTGGCGTAAGGGCTCTACCCACCTGGCGTCTGGCTCTCCTAATTTTAGTGGATTGCTGGACGCCCGGCTTTAGTCGTGCTAAGTTAGTTTTGACTTCGAAATAAACATATCTTTGTCGTTTGAACCTTGTCAGTTTGAACCGTGTTGTACCCGATGCTTCCCGCCAGCCACCGCGCCGCGAGAGAAGTGGATAGATTCCGGGCTTGTCACTCAATCCGTCTTGTCGTTTCAGTTCTGTGTTCTTCCTGTAAGCAGACAGCGAACAGACATGAGTTGATGGCCGCTAACAGGCATGGATGATCCTGCCATACCATTCACAAATTAAGTTCGAGATTTACCCCGAGTTTAAGAACCCACACCACTATGAATCTTACCGAATTAAAGAATACGCCGGTTTCTGAGCTGATTACTCTCGGCGAAAATATGGGTCTGGAAAACCAGGCTCGTATGCGCAAGCAGGACATCATTTTTGCCATCCTGAAGCAGCATGCTAAGAGTGGCGAAGATATCTTTGGCGACGGTGTGTTAGAGATATTGCAGGACGGATTTGGTTTCCTCCGCTCCGCAGACAGCTCCTACCTCGCCGGTCCTGATGACATCTACGTATCCCCTAGCCAAATCCGCCGTTTCAACCTCCGCACTGGTGACACCATTTCAGGTAAGATTCGTCCTCCGAAAGAGGGTGAACGTTACTTTGCGCTGTTGAAGGTTAATGAGGTTAACTACGACAAACCGGAAAACTCGCGCAATAAGATCCTGTTTGAAAACTTAACCCCGCTGCACGCCAACTCGCGTCTGCGTATGGAGCGCGGTAACGGTTCAACGGAAGATTTAACCGCCCGTGTTCTGGACCTGGCATCGCCGATTGGCCGCGGCCAGCGTGGCCTGATCGTTGCACCGCCGAAAGCGGGTAAGACCATGCTGCTGCAGAACATCGCCCAGAGCATTGCCTACAACCACCCGGACTGTGTCCTGATGGTGCTGCTGATCGACGAACGTCCGGAAGAAGTGACCGAGATGCAGCGTCTGGTTAAAGGCGAAGTGGTTGCGTCTACCTTTGATGAGCCCGCGTCTCGCCACGTTCAGGTTGCCGAGATGGTGATCGAGAAAGCGAAGCGTCTGGTTGAGCATAAAAAAGACGTTATCATTCTGCTCGACTCCATCACCCGTCTGGCGCGTGCTTATAACACCGTCGTACCGGCCTCTGGCAAGGTACTGACCGGTGGTGTGGATGCCAACGCCCTGCACCGTCCGAAACGCTTCTTCGGTGCTGCGCGTAACGTGGAAGAGGGCGGTAGCCTGACCATCATCGCCACCGCGCTGGTGGATACCGGCTCTAAAATGGATGAAGTTATCTACGAAGAGTTTAAAGGTACCGGCAACATGGAGCTGCATCTCGCGCGTAAAATCGCTGAGAAACGCGTCTTCCCGGCTATCGACTACAACCGCTCCGGTACGCGTAAAGAAGAGCTGCTCACCACTCAGGAAGAGCTGCAGAAAATGTGGATCCTGCGCAAAATCATTCACCCGATGGGTGAGATTGACGCGATGGAGTTCCTCATCAATAAACTGGCGATGACGAAAACCAACGACGACTTCTTCGATATGATGAAGCGCTCGTAACTTAAATAAAGCCTGTAAACGCCACGTTTTTACGTGGCGTTTTTTATTTATGGAATATAGGCTATAGCCAGGGGATCCGCTGTCGGCCATGGCTGGTAGTGGTAATGCAAAGCATTCAAGCTGATTATGTTCTAATTGAATGAAAAATATACAATAGAGCCCGCATGTGACCTGCTTTATCTCTTTTGGAGAGGGGGCATCGTCGTTATACTTCCGGGATCAACATTTGCTGAGAGCATGCATTGTGAATTTACTCACTGCGGTTACTGAGTTATTCAGTATTTTTTTACTCACGTTTATCTTTCTCTTTTTTGCCCGCAAGGTGGCAAAAAAGATAGGGTTGGTCGATAAACCAAACTTTCGTAAACGTCATCAGGGATTGATCCCGTTAGTAGGCGGTATCTCGGTCTATGCGGGGATCTGCTATACGTTTGCTATTGCCGACTACTATATTCCGCATGCTGCGCTCTATCTGATGTGTGCTGGTGTACTGGTTTTCATTGGGGCGTTAGACGACCGCTTTGATATCAGCGTAAAAATTCGCGCCACCGTTCAGGCGATCATCGCTATTGTCATGATGGTGGTGGGTAAACTTTATCTCAGCAGTCTCGGCTACATTTTTGGCACCTGGGAGATGGTGCTCGGACCGTTTGGCTTCTTCCTGACGCTGTTTGCCGTCTGGGCCGCCATCAACGCCTTTAATATGGTTGACGGTATTGATGGCCTGCTGGGCGGGCTCTCCTGCGTCTCCTTCGCCGCTATCGGCATCATTTTGTGGTTTGACGGTCAGCTGAGCCTGGCGATGTGGTGCTTTGCCATGATTGCCGCCATTCTCCCTTATATCCTGCTTAACCTTGGTATCCTCGGCCGCCGCTATAAGGTCTTTATGGGCGATGCGGGCAGTACGCTGATTGGCTTTACGGTGATTTGGATCCTGCTGGAAACGACCCAGGGCCAGACGCATCCGATTAGCCCGGTGACGGCACTGTGGATCATCGCCATTCCGCTGATGGACATGGTTGCTATCATGTACCGCCGCCTACGCAAAGGGATGAGCCCTTTCTCACCAGACCGTCAGCATATCCACCATCTGATCATGCGTGCCGGGTTTACCTCCCGCCAGGCTTTTGTGCTGATTACGCTGGCCGCAGCTCTGCTGGCCGCGGTAGGCGTCGTCACAGAATATCTGCATTTTATTCCCGAATGGGTAATGTTGGCACTGTTTGTGCTAGCTTTCTTCCTGTACGGCTGGTGCATTAAACGGGCATGGAAAGTGGCGCGCTTTATCAAACGCGTCAAACGTAAGATGCGTCGTAATAGTGGACATAAACCAACTCTAACCAAGTAATTCTGGGATAGCGATGACTCAACCATTGTCGGGAAAACATACAGGAAGTATGGAAAATGAACTGGATATTCGCGGTTTGTTTCGTACTTTATGGGCGGGGAAATTGTGGATTGTTGGCGTGGCGCTGGCCTTCGCGCTTATCGCGCTGGCCTACACCTTCTTTGCCAGGCAGGAGTGGGGCGCAACGGCCATCACCGATCGTCCCACGGTAAACATGCTGGGCGGGTTCTACTCCCAGCAGCAGTTTTTGCGCAATCTTGATGTCAAAGCTAACCTGGCACCGGTCGATCAGCCCTCGGTCATGGACGAAGCGTATAAAGAGTTCATTATGCAGATGGCATCATGGGATACGCGCCGTGACTTTTGGCTGCAAACTGACTACTACAAGCAGCGGATGGTGGGCAACAGCAAGGCGGATGCCGCGCTGCTGGATGAGCTGATTAACAATATTCAGTACACCCCCGCCGACGCGCAGCGTAACCTCAGCGACAGCGTCAAGCTGACGGCGGAGACCGCGCCTGACTCCAATAACCTGCTGCGTCAGTATATTGCTTTCGCCAGCCAGCGCGCGGCCAGCCATCTTAACGATGAGCTGAAAGGCGCATGGGCGGCCCGCACTATCCAGATGAAAGCCCAGGTGAAACGTCAGGAAGAGGTCGCGAACGCCATCTTTAAACGTCGGGCGCACAGCGTTGAGCAGGCGTTAAAAGTGGCCGAGCAGCACAATATCTCCCGCACTGAGACGGAGGTTCCGCCTGACGAGCTTCCCGACTCGGAGATGTTCCTGTTAGGACGCCCGATGCTGCAGGCGCGGCTGGAAAACCTGCAGGCAGTGGGGCCCGAGTTCGATCTGGACTATGATCAAAATCGAGCCATGCTGAACACCCTCAACGTTGGCCCCACGCTCGATCCCCGTTTTCAGACATATCGTTATTTGCGGACGCCAGAAGAGCCGGTAAAACGCGATAGCCCGCGCCGTGCCTTCCTGATGATTATGTGGGGAATGGTAGGGGCGTTGATAGGTGCTGGTGTTGCGTTAACGCGCCGTCGTTCACTGTAAGCGCTGCCTGATATGAAGGCCACTGGGCCTTCATCATCTAATCGAAGAGAATCGTTGTGAAAGTACTTACCGTATTTGGCACACGACCAGAAGCCATCAAGATGGCACCTCTGGTACATGCGCTGGCAAAGGACCCTTATTTTGACGCCAAAGTCTGCGTGACCGCGCAGCACAGGGAGATGCTTGACCAGGTATTGAACCTGTTTTCCATTGTTCCGGATTATGACCTGGATATTATGCAGCCGGGTCAGGGGCTGACGGAAATAACCTGCCGCATTCTCGAAGGGCTAAAGCCGATCCTCGAATCATTTAAGCCTGACGTCGTGCTGGTCCACGGTGATACCACAACGACGATTGCCGCCAGTCTGGCGGCCTTTTACCAACGTATTCCCGTTGGGCACGTCGAGGCCGGGCTGCGCACGGGCGATCTCTCCTCGCCCTGGCCGGAGGAGGCTAACCGCACGCTGACGGGCCATTTGGCGATGTATCACTTCTCGCCGACGCAGAACGCCCGACAGAACCTGCTGCGCGAAAATATTCCGGACAAGCAGATCTTTGTCACCGGCAATACGGTGATCGATGCGCTGTTCTGGGTGCGTGACACGGTACTGAATAACGACAACCTGCACAGCGAACTGGCAGCACGATATCCATTCCTGGATGAATCTAAAAAGCTGGTGCTGGTCACCGGCCACCGTCGCGAAAGCTTTGGCCAGGGCTTTGAGCAGATCTGTCATGCGCTGGTCGACATTGCGGCTAAACATCAGGATGTGCAGATCGTCTATCCGGTACACCTGAACCCCAACGTCAGCGAGCCGGTGAACCGCATCCTTGGACACGTTAAAAACATTATCTTAATTGAGCCGCAGGACTACCTGCCGTTCCTCTGGCTGATGACCCATGCCTGGCTGATCCTGACGGATTCAGGCGGTATTCAGGAAGAGGCACCGTCGTTAGGCAAGCCGGTGCTGGTGATGCGGGAAACCACCGAGCGACCGGAGGCCATCGAAGCCGGAACGGTAAGGCTGGTGGGCACCGATCGCCAGCGTATCGTTGAAGAAGTCACGCACCTGCTGCGGGACAATGACGCCTGGCAGGCGATGAGCCGGGCACACAACCCTTACGGTGACGGACAAGCCTGCGAACGTATTCTGCACGCACTTAAAAATAATCGGGTAACGCTATGAGTTTTGCAACCATCTCTGTTATTGGCCTGGGCTACATTGGATTGCCTACCGCAGCGGCCTTTGCTTCACGGCAGAAGCGCGTCGTCGGCGTTGATATCAATCAGCATGCGGTGGATACCATCAATCGCGGGCAGATTCATATCGTTGAACCCGAGCTGGATCGCGTCGTGAAAGCCGCGGTCGAGGGCGGGTATCTGCACGCCAGCACCACGCCGGTCGAGGCAGATGCTTACCTGATTGCGGTGCCAACGCCGTTCAAAGGCGATCACGAGCCGGACATGGCCTATGTTGAGGCGGCAGCAAAATCACTCGCCCCAGTCCTGAAAAAAGGCGCGCTGGTGATCCTTGAGTCGACTTCGCCGGTGGGCGCGACCGAGCAAATGGCACAGTGGCTGGCGGATCTGCGCCCGGATCTCACCTTCCCCCAACAGGCTGGCGAGCAGGCGGATATCAACGTTGCCTACTGCCCGGAGCGCGTGCTGCCAGGCCAGGTGATGGTTGAGCTGATTAAAAACGATCGGGTCATTGGCGGCATGACGCCGGTGTGCTCTGCCCGCGCCAGCGAGCTGTATAAGATCTTCCTTGAAGGCGAGTGTGTGGTCACTAACGCCCGCACCGCTGAGATGTGCAAGCTGACCGAGAACAGCTTCCGCGACGTGAATATCGCTTTTGCTAACGAGCTGTCGCTGATCTGTGCCGACCAGGGCATCAACGTCTGGGAGCTGATCCGCCTCGCTAACCGCCACCCGCGCGTCAATATCTTACAGCCGGGTCCGGGCGTAGGCGGCCACTGTATCGCGGTCGACCCGTGGTTTATCGTGGCGCAAAACCCGCAGCAGGCGCGGCTGATCCGTACCGCCCGTGAAGTTAACGACAGCAAACCGCACTGGGTGCTTAATCAAGTTAAAGCGACGGTGGCAGACTGCCTCACGGCTAACGACAAGCGGGCCAGCGAAATCAAGATCGCCTGCTTTGGTCTCGCCTTTAAGCCCAATATCGACGATCTGCGGGAAAGCCCGGCGATGGAGATTGCCTACAGCATTGCCCAGTGGCACAGCGGTGAGACGCTGGTGGTGGAGCCTAACATTCATCAGCTGCCGAAGAAGTTGGCAGACAGCTGCCAGCTGGTCAGCCTGGATGCGGCGTTGGCCGACGCGGATGTGCTGGTAATGCTGGTGGATCATCGCGAGTTCAAAGCCATTGCCGGTGAGCATGTTACCCAGCAATACATTATTGATACCAAAGGCGTCTGGCGCTAAGGCGGCAACATGACGGTACGCGGTACGGTTGAAGCATTAACCTGGGAGAACCAGTTCTTTGGGATCTCCAGCGCCATCGTGCGGCTGAATGACGATGCCGCACCGCTGAGCGAGGCGCAGTTGGCCGCGTGGCAGCGGGTGCAGGTCAAGGTCCCGGCGACGGATACCGCACGGCTGGATGCGCTCCAGCGGCTGGGTTTCCAGCTGGTAGAGGGCGAGGTGGATCTGGCCTTGGCCGTACCGGCAACGATAACCGACCCCGGCGCGCAGGTGGCGACCGCGACGGATATCGCCCCGCTGCGCCAGCTGGCAGCCACCGCCTTCGCGCAGAGCCGGTTTCGTACGCCCTGGTATCCTGCAGACGCCAGCGGACGCTTCTATGCCCAGTGGATTGAGAACGCCGTTAATGGCGCATTCGACCACGAGTGCCTGGTCCTGCGCGCCTCCAGCGGCGAGATCTGTGCTTTTGTTTCGCTGCGCCAGCTGAACGACAGCGAGGCGCGTATTGGCCTGCTGGCCGGACGCGGTGCGGGGGAGGCCCTGATGCAGGCGGCGCTCCTCTGGGCGCAACGTCGTCAGCTTTCGGTTCTGCGCGTCGCGACCCAGGTAGGGAATACCGCGGCGCTTAAACGTTACATTCAGAGCGGTGCCAACGTGGAAAGCACCGCCTACTGGCTATACAGGTGACTCTATGATCCCTTTTAACGCGCCCCCGGTTGTGGGTACAGAACTCGATTACATGCAGTCGGCGATGGGCAGCGGCAAGCTGTGCGGCGACGGCGGCTACACGCGCCGCTGCCAGCAGTGGATGGAGCAGCGTTTCGGCAGCGCCAAAGTGCTGTTGACCCCCTCCTGTACCGCCTCGCTGGAGATGGCGGCGCTGCTGCTGGATATCCAGCCCGGCGATGAAGTGATCATGCCCAGCTACACCTTCGTCTCTACCGCCAATGCCTTTGTGCTGCGCGGAGCGAAGATTGTCTTTGTTGATGTCCGTCCAGACACCATGAATATTGATGAACGCCTTATCGAGGCGGCGATCACCGAGAACACGCGCGCCATCGTGCCGGTCCACTATGCGGGCGTGGCCTGTGAGATGGACACCATTATGGCTATCGCGAAACATCATAACCTGTACGTGGTAGAGGATGCCGCGCAGGGAGTGATGTCGACCTACAAAGGGCGCGCGCTCGGGACCATCGGCCATATCGGCTGCTTTAGCTTCCATGAGACCAAAAACTATACCGCCGGTGGCGAAGGCGGTGCGACGCTGATCAACGACCGTGCGCTGGTTGAACGCGCTGAGGTTATTCGCGAGAAGGGCACCAACCGCAGCCAGTTCTTCCGCGGTCAGGTTGATAAATACACCTGGCGCGATATTGGCTCCAGCTACCTGATGTCGGATCTGCAGGCGGCCTATCTGTGGGCGCAGCTGGAAGCGGCGGATCGTATCAACCAGCAGCGTCTCGCGCTATGGCAAACCTATTTTGATGCCCTGACGCCGCTGGCCCGTGCCGGGCGTATTGAGCTGCCGTCGATTCCGGCCGAATGCGAACACAACGCGCACATGTTTTATATCAAGCTGCGTGACGATGAAGATCGCAGCAAGCTTATCGCTTTCCTCAAGGAGGCGGAGATCCTGGCGGTGTTCCACTATATCCCACTGCACTCCAGCCCGGCTGGCGAGCGCTTTGGTGAATTCTTTAGCGAAGATATCCATACCACGAAAGAGAGCGAGCGCTTGCTCCGCCTGCCGCTGTTCTACAATCTCTCGCTCGTTAACCAGCGCACGGTGATCAATACGCTGCTGAGCTACTTCAACTAAGATGTCGCTGGCAAAAGCTTCACTGTGGACCGCGGCAAGCACGCTGGTCAAAATCGGCGCGGGACTGCTGGTGGTTAAGCTGCTGGCGGTCTCCTTTGGTCCTTCGGGCGTAGGGCAGGCGGGTAACTTCCGCCAGCTGGTGACGGTGCTGGGCGTGCTGGCCGGGGCCGGCATCTTTAACGGCGTCACCAAATTTGTCGCTCAGCACCACGACGATCCGACGCAGCTGCGCGCCGTCGTAGGCACCTCATCCGCCATGGTGCTGGGGTTCTCGACGCTGTTGGCTATCGTTTTTCTGCTGGCCGCCGCGCCCATCAGTCAGGGGCTGTTTGGTCACACCCATTTTCAGGGGCTGGTAAGGCTGGTGGCGCTGGTGCAGATGGGCATCGCGTGGGCCAACTTCCTGCTGGCAGTTATGAAGGGTTTTCGCGACGCAGCCGGGAATGCGCTGTCGCTGATTAGTGGCAGCATTATCGGCGTCATCGCCTACTACGCCTGCTACCGGCTGGGCGGCTACCAGGGCGCGCTGCTGGGCCTGGCGCTGGTTCCGGCGCTGGTCGTCGTCCCGGCGCTGCTGCTGTTTATCCGCCGTAAAACCGTGCCGTTAGGCTACCTTAAGCCGCAGTGGAGCGGTGCGCTGGCCGGACAGCTGGGCAAGTTTACCCTGATGGCGCTGATCACCTCCGTGACGCTTCCCGTCGCCTACGTGATGATGCGAAACCTGCTGGCGACGCACTACGGCTGGGATGAGGTCGGGATCTGGCAGGGGGTGAGCAGCATCTCCGATGCCTATCTGCAATTTATCACCGCCTCGTTCAGCGTCTATCTGCTGCCTACGCTCTCGCGGCTAACGGAGAAGCAGGCCATAAGCCGCGAGATCGTCAAATCGCTGCGGTTTGTCCTGCCTGCGGTGGCGGCGGCAAGTTTTACCGTCTGGCTGCTGCGTGATTTTGCAATCTGGCTGCTGTTTTCAGAGAAGTTTATCGCCATGCGCGATCTCTTTGCCTGGCAGCTGGTTGGCGACGTCCTGAAAGTTGGCGCATACGTTTTTGGCTATCTGGTGATTGCCCGGGCCTCGTTAAGCTTCTATATCCTGGCGGAAGTGAGCCAGTTTACGCTGCTGACGGCCTTTTCCCGCTGGCTCATTCCGGCGCACGGTGCGTTAGGGGCGTCACAGGCCTACATGGCTACCTATATCGTTTATTTCGCCACCTGTTGTGGCGTATTTCTACTCTGGCGTAAAAGGGTATGACTACACTGATTCACGTTTTGGGATCCGATATCCCACACCATAACCTGACCGTGCTGCGTTTTTTCAACGACAGCCTTGCGGCAACGGGCGAGCACGCTCGCGAATTTATGATCTGCGGCGACGACGAGCGCTGGCGCGCGCAGTTCCCGGCGCTTACGCTGCGCTTCTTTAACACTAAGAAAGCGCTGGCCCAGGCGGTGATTAGCCTTGCCAAAGCCGATCGCCAGCAGCGCTTCTTCTTTCACGGCCAGTTCAATACCGACCTTTGGCTGGCCCTCCTGCGCGGTGCCATTAAGCCTCAGCAGTTTAACTGGCACGCCTGGGGAGCCGATCTCTACGAGGTTTCCCAAAGCCTGAAGTTTCGTCTTTTCTATCCGCTGCGGCGTCTCGCCCAGCGGCGCGTCGGCTGCATCTTTGCCACCCGTGGCGATCTGCACTTTTTTGCCCGCCGTCATCCGCAGGTCCGCGGCGAACTGCTCTACTTCCCGACGCGAATGGATCCCACGCTTAACACGATGGCGCAGGAGACGCAGCGCGAGGGCACGCTGACGGTGCTGGTCGGCAACTCCGGGGATCGCAGCAACGAGCATATTGCCGCCCTGAAGGCAGTTCATCAGCAGTTCGGTGATACGGTTAACGTCATCGTGCCGATGGGCTACCCGGCCAACAACGAAGCATATATTGACGAGGTGCGCCAGGCCGGTCTGGCGCTGTTTAGCGCGGAGAACCTGCGCATCCTTGCCGATAAGCTAGAATTTGACGACTACCTGGCGCTGCTGCGCCGGTGCGATTTGGGCTACTTTATCTTTGCCCGCCAGCAGGGGATCGGCACGCTCTGTCTGCTGATCCAGGCAGGCGTCCCCTGCGTGTTAAACCGGGAGAACCCCTTCTGGCAGGATATGGTTGAGCAGCACATCCCAGTGCTGTTTACCGGCGACAGGCTCGATGAGGCGGTCGTCCGCGAGGCCCAGCGGCAGCTGGCGGCGGTGGATAAAAACGCTATCACCTTCTTTAGCCCTAACTACCTTACGCCCTGGCACGAGGCGTTACGTATTGCTGCAGGAGGTGCGCAATGAGCCAGCTTGCGTTCTCGGGTCTGTTGGCCATCTGGCTACTGGCATCGCTGTTTATCGCCACGCTGACCTGGTTTGAATTCCGTCGCGTACGTTTTAACTTTAACGTCTTCTTTTCGCTGCTGTTTTTGCTGACGTTTTTCTTTGGCTTTCCCCTCACCAGCATCCTGGTCTTTCGCTTCAACGTCGGGGTTGCACCGCCTGAGGTGATGATGCAGTCCCTGCTGGCCGCGGTCTGCTTTTACGCCATCTACTACGTCACCTATAAAACGCGCCTGCGGCCCTCATCCGCGGTCATGCCGCGTCGTCCCCTGTTCACCATGAACCGCGTGGAAACGCATCTGGCGTGGGTGATGCTGATGCTTATCGCGTTAGTGAGCGTCAGCATCTTCTTTATGCATAACGGCTTCCTGCTGTTCCGGCTGCACTCCTATAGCCAAATCTTTTCGAGTGAAGTCTCCGGCGTGGCGCTTAAGCGCTTCTTCTACTTCTTTATTCCCGCCATGCTGGTGGTCTATTTCCTGCGCCAGGATGGCCGAGGCTGGATCTTCTTCCTGGTGAGCACCGTTGCCTTTGGCCTGCTGACCTACATGATTGTGGGTGGCACGCGGGCCAATATCATCATCGCCTTCGCCATTTTCCTGTTTATCGGCATTATTCGCGGCTGGATCTCGCTGTGGATGCTGGCGGCGGCAGGGGTGCTGGGCATCGTCGGGATGTTCTGGCTGGCGCTGAAGCGTTACGGATTGCAGGTGAGCGGTGACGAAGCGTTTTACACCTTCCTCTATCTCACCCGTGACACCTTCTCGCCGTGGGAGAACCTCTCTCTTCTGCTGCAAAACTACGACAAGATCGACTTCCAGGGGCTTGCGCCTATCGTGCGCGACTTCTACGTCTTTATTCCTACCTGGCTGTGGCCGGACAGGCCTGGCATTGTGCTGAACACGGCGAACTACTTTACTTGGGAAGTGCTGAACAACCACTCCGGGCTGGCGATCTCGCCGACGCTGATCGGATCCCTGGTGGTAATGGGCGGCGTCTGGTTTATTCCGCTGGGTGCGGTCGTGGTTGGACTGATCATTAAGTGGTTTGACTGGCTTTATGAGCTGGGCAACCGGGAGAGCAACCGCTATAAGGCGGCGATTTTGCACAGCTTCTGTTTTGGTGCCATCTTCAATATGATCGTGCTGGCGCGCGAGGGGCTGGATGCCTTTGTTTCTCGCGTCGTCTTCTTCCTCGTGGTCTTTGGTGCCTGCCTGCTGATGGCGAAGCTGCTCTACTGGCTGTTCGATAGCGCGGGGCTGATCCACAAACGCGCCGGGCGATTACCGCACCCGCTCTCGCAAGCCTGACAAGGATATCATCATGACGGACACCACTACTGCGCCAACCTATACCCTGCGCGGCCTGAAGCTGATTGGCTGGCGTAACATGGCCCACGCCCTGGATTTCCTCTTCGCCGGTGGCGAGCTTAAGCAGGGCACGCTGGTGGCGATTAACGCCGAGAAGATGCTGACCCTTGAGGATGACGCCCAGGTCAGGGCGCTGATCGAGGCGGCCGAGTTTAAGTATGCGGACGGGATCAGCGTGGTGCGCTCAATGCGCAAAAAGTACCCGCAGGCGGTGGTTGAGCGGGTAGCGGGGGCCGATCTCTGGGAAGCGCTCATGGAGCGCGCCGGGCAAGAGGGGACGCCGGTTTTCCTGATCGGCGGCAAGCCTGGCGTGCTGGCTCAGACGCAACAGCAGCTGCGCGACCGCTGGCAGGTGAACATTGTCGGCGGCCAGGATGGCTACTTCCAGCCCGAGCAGCGCCAGGCGCTGTTTGAGCGCGTCCGCGACAGCGGGGCAAAGATTGTCACCGTGGCGATGGGCTCCCCGCGCCAGGAGCTGCTGATGCGCGACTGTCGGGAAGTTTATCCGCACGCGCTCTATATGGGCGTCGGCGGCACCTATGACGTTTTTACTGGTCACGTTAAGCGTGCGCCAAAGGTGTGGCAGCGGATGGGCCTGGAGTGGCTCTATCGCCTGCTGTCACAGCCCAGCCGCATCACACGCCAGCTGCGACTGCTGCGCTACCTCGCCTGGCACTATCGCGGCCAGCTCTAATCCTGTGACGGCGCAGCGATTCTGCTGCGCCGTACCTGCCTCTGTTTGCTGCTTTATTGTGCTTTCTATTGATTTTTCTTATGCATCGTTTGCCATTTCAGCGAAATTAAGAAACCATTCGCTCGCTCAATGCGGCGTCGCGGTGCTATTGCATCAATCCGCGGCCGCAATGCGCTGAGATTGCACTCATAACGATAACCCGCAGCGTCGGGACAGTAGTAAACACGACAGAGGATTTATGGCCGAGAGTAAACCGGAGCTTCAGCGTGGGCTGGAAGCACGACATATCGAACTTATCGCCCTGGGCGGTACAATAGGCGTTGGCCTGTTTATGGGGGCGGCAAGCACCCTGAAGTGGGCAGGGCCGTCAGTATTACTGGCCTACATTGTGGCCGGGCTTTTTGTTTTCTTCATCATGCGCTCAATGGGCGAAATGCTCTTCCTTGAGCCGGTAGCCGGATCGTTCGCCGTCTATGCGCACCGCTATATGAGCCCGTTCTTTGGCTATCTCACGGCCTGGTCATACTGGTTTATGTGGATGGCGGTGGGCATCTCTGAGATCACCGCGATTGGCGTCTACGTCCAGTTCTGGTTCCCGGAGATGGCGCAGTGGATACCGGCCCTGATTGCCGTTGGGCTGGTGGCGCTCGCTAATCTGGCTGCGGTGCGCCTGTACGGTGAGATTGAGTTCTGGTTTGCGATGATCAAAGTCACCACCATTGTGGTGATGATTATCGTCGGCCTCGGCGTGATCTTCTATGGCTTCGGCAACGGCGGGCAGGCCATTGGCTTTGGCAACCTGACCGAGCACGGCGGCTTCTTTGCTGGTGGCTGGAAGGGCTTCCTTACCGCGCTCTGTATCGTTGTCGCCTCGTATCAGGGCGTCGAGCTGATCGGTATTACCGCCGGTGAGGCAAAAAACCCGCAGGTCACGCTGCGTAGCGCGGTAGGCAAGGTGCTGTGGCGTATTCTGATCTTCTACGTAGGGGCGATTTTCGTTATCGTCACCATCTTCCCGTGGAATGAGATCGGCAGCAACGGCAGCCCGTTTGTGCTGACCTTCGCTAAAATCGGCATTACCGCGGCGGCAGGGATCATCAACTTTGTGGTCCTCACCGCTGCGCTTTCGGGCTGCAACAGCGGAATGTACAGCTGCGGACGCATGCTCTATGCATTAGCTAAAAACCGTCAGCTGCCTGCTGCGGTGGCAAAGGTATCGCGCCACGGCGTACCGGTAGTGGGCGTTGCCATCTCGATTGCTATTCTGCTGGTGGGCTCCTGTCTCAACTACATCATTCCTAACCCGCAGCGCGTGTTTGTCTACGTCTACAGCGCCAGCGTATTGCCAGGGATGGTGCCGTGGTTTGTCATTCTGATTAGCCAGCTGCGTTTCCGCGAGGCGCACAAAGCCAGGATTGCCACGCATCTATTCCGTTCGGTCCTCTTCCCGTGGGCGAACTATTTAACGATGGCGTTCCTGATCTGCGTATTAATTGGTATGGGTTTTAACGATGACACCCGTATGTCGCTGTTTGTCGGCATCATCTTTTTGGCTGTGGTATCGCTGGTCTATAAGGTTTTACGTCTCAATCGGCATACTGCAGGGCTAAAAGCGGAGAAATAAACGACAAAACGCACAAAGCGTAACCAAACGCGCATTTTATTTAAAAAGGCACTAGACAGCGGGGGGGGAAGTCCGTAATATCCAGCCCCGCAACGGCGCTAAGCGCCCGTAGCTCAGCTGGATAGAGCGCTGCCCTCCGGAGGCAGAGGTCTCAGGTTCGAATCCTGTCGGGCGCACCATTTTACCCGGTGCTGGAGCTGCGGTGGACTGTGAAATTAACAGGACCGCGTAAAAGAATTTGTAGTGGTGGCTATAGCTCAGTTGGTAGAGCCCTGGATTGTGATTCCAGTTGTCGTGGGTTCGAATCCCATTAGCCACCCCATTATTTAAAGTTGTGAAATGCGAAGGTGGCGGAATTGGTAGACGCGCTAGCTTCAGGTGTTAGTGTCCTTTGGATGTGGGGGTTCGAGTCCCCCCCCTCGCACCACGACTTAAAATGAATTGAACTAAAAATTCAAAAAGCAGTACATCGGCGAGTAGCGCAGCTTGGTAGCGCAACTGGTTTGGGACCAGTGGGTCGGAGGTTCGAATCCTCTCTCGCCGACCACATTTAGAAACCCCGCTTTTATAGCGGGGTTTTTTTTCGTCCGAATTTCACAGAGGATGAGAACCTCCGGGGCAGGAGGTTCGACTTGAGCGGAGCGAAAGAACGTTGCTTCAGCAACGGCCCGCAGGGCGAGCTACGGAGTGGCGAGTCATCCTCTCTCGCCGACCACATTTAGAAACCCCGCTTTTATAGCGGGGTTTTTTTT
>NZ_BBMZ01000030.1 GCF_000759795.1 Pseudescherichia vulneris NBRC 102420 | reverse complement strand
ATCGTGATCCGGGCCTTTGACCTGCTCAACATAGTTGAAGCTGCGCACCGGCACGGTATCCGGGCCGTACGGCAGACGCCCCAGCACGCGCGGCATCACCAGACCGAGGTAACGCGAGTCATCGGTTTCGCGGAAGGATTTCCACTTGATATACTCGGCCCGGTCGAAGTAGTTGCCGATATCCTTGATGGCCGCCACCTGCTCCATATTCTCTTTTAAGAAGAATGTTGGCCCTGCGGAGCCAATAAACGGCATGTGGGCGGCGGCGGACACCTTCGAAATGTTACGCATCAGCGCCACATCCTGCGCGGAGGCATCGAACTCATAGGCCGAGATCACCGCGGCAATGGGTTCTCCGCCGGGGGTGTCGTATTCCGCGATATAGGTCTGCTTATACAGCCCGCTCTGGATGATTTCTGGCGCGTCCTCGAAGTCCTGACGCAGCTCCTCTTTCGACAAATCGAGCAGTTCCAGCCTGACGTTCTGGCGAAAGTCGGTTTTATCCACCAGCGATTTCAGCCCCCGCCAGATGCTCTCCGTGCGCTGAAAATCTTCATGGTGCATGACCTCATCAAGCTGTCGGCCGATCTGGAAATCCAGCTCTGCAATATGGTGGTCGAGGATGGTTTTATCCAGCTTCTCTACCGTTTGCCCGGATTTTTGCAGACACTGCATAAAGACTTTTACTGCCGCAGTGACGCGCGCATCCGCAGAGGTTTCGGCCATCACGCTATTATCATCAAACCCGTTTAGATCACCGAGCTCGGCCACCGGCGTTAAATTAATTTTTTCGAACAGCGAAGCATATACCCCACCCTGCGGCAGTATTGTTTCTGCAGTGGCGCTGCCCGCCCTGTTTTTCGGTTCGTTATTGACTGACATTAGCATTGACTCGTCTTTATATTTGTTAAAAGAAGATCTGATAATTAAGCGCGGGTCGGCACGAGCGCATTCAGCTCGCTGCGCAGTTCATCGGAAAGCGCCGGGTCTTTTAATATGGTTTCGAGTTCTTTTCTGAACGTAACGTTATCAAGCAGATTAGATTTCAAATCACGTAACAGGTTACGCATGGAGAGCATGGCCCGGAGTTGGGGGATCTGGCGTGCCACCGCCTCGGGTTCAAAATCTTTCATATTCTGAAAAGAGAGCTTTATATTCTCTTCAGAACCGTCGTCTGAGAGAGTGTTTTTAACGGTGAGGCTGAGTTCGGGATTAAGCTCGGCCAGTACGCTGTTGAAATTGTGCTTGTTTATGTTTATTTTTTCGCGCTCAGACAGCGTGCCTTCTGCCTTGCCATTGCTGAAGTCACCCACATTCAGGAGCTTAAGCGGCAGCTCCACTTTCTTCTGAGCGCCCCCGGTGACAAGATCCAGTTTTATATTTATGCGTGCACGAGGTATCTCGTTCTGAAATGAATCAGACATATGCATTTATCTCCTGAATGAATTAATCCATTAGCGGGGTACAGTGTTATCCCGGGGAATGGGGGTTTTTATTTCTACTACTTATTCCACTCATCGTAAAGAGGGAAAAATGTAATTAGGAGCGCTAATGCTCTTAAATTAATTTTTAGAAAATATACAATTTCCCGCGACAGTCCGGCTGGCGTGGGATGACGGCCTGACATGCAAATCCCCTGAAGCTCTCTCAAATTAAAAATTAGGAATTTGACCGGAGATGAGTATACGGAACGAGAAAGACAGACTTTTACCGCTAATATTTAGAATTTGAAACAATTGGAAATATAATGAGGTATTCATTTTTTCCAAAAAATATGAGAATAGCTTTCCGACACGGTATTCATTGAAGGGTTAATATGTTCAAGAAGAAACGCTCTGCCCCTTTAGCATCATTTGACGACGTTTTTGCTTACTACAACAGGGAGAGCATGCCTTGAGGACAGAATCGCAAACGGTCGCGGAAACCATTCAGGCCACTAGCGCCGCAGTGAAATTTTAAAGCATCCCGGGTTCAGCTTTGTGATGGAAACTGGCCAAGCTGCAGGAACAGGCCAAACCAGTCTTCCAGATGCCAGGTGGTGGTGATCAGACCGTTGGCAACCGTGTGAAACTCATGCAGTCTGAAACTCACCTTTTTACCGGTTGGCGCGATGCCGAACAGTTCACCCAAATGGGTCCCGCCGATCTCGGCGCGCACGGCGACCTTGCCCGGTTCCTGAACCGTGTCATGGATGGTGATGTGCACATCCGGAAAGGCGGCGACGACCATGTTAATGATGGTCTTGATACCTGCCGGACCGGGAGCCTGGCCTGGCGCCAGCGGAATGTCATCCCACTCAGGGGCAAGTACGGTATCCACAAGATCGGGATCCTGTTCGCTAAATGCGCGATACAGTGTTTCTACAGCGGCCAGTTCGGTACGTAATTGCTGGGTCAACTCTGTCGATGGGATGTTCATGAAAATTCTACTCCGCAGTTAAGGAGGTGGCAGAATAAAACGTGGGTTATAATCAATCCAACAAATAACCGATATAACCCATTATTCGAAATATGGATTTTCATGGTATCGATCTAAACCTGCTGGTGGCCTTCAATGCGCTCATGAACGAACGCAATGTCACGCGCGCCGCAATCCAGACAGGCGTAAGCCAGCCGGCGATGAGCGCAGCCCTGTCCCGGCTGCGTATTCTGCTGGGCGACCCCCTCTTTCAGCGCAGCAATGCAGGGTTAATTCCCACGTCACGCGCGCGGGACCTGGCATCCCCCATCGCTGCTGCCCTGCAGCAGATCGAGCAGGCTATGATTACCCAGCCTGGCTTTAAGCCTGAAACGGCGCAGGTCACGTTCAAACTGGGCCTGCAGGATTATCCTACCCTGGTCTTGCTTCCGACACTGATGCAAGCGCTGGAGCAGACCTGCCCCGGCGTCTCTTTGAATGTGGTTTCATTTAATGACCGCAATGCTGCTGTCGATCTGCTCGATGCCGGTGCGATCGATGTGGCCATCGGCGTGCCGCCGACGAATATGGATGCGCGTATTCTGACCCGTCCGCTGCTGCGTGATGAATTTGTTACCATCGTATCAAGTGAACATCGGGCTGCAAGGGAGCCGATGGATTTGAAGACCTATCTGGACCTGCAGCATGTGCTCGTATCACCGGAAGGAGAGTTGCACGGCCTCGTCGATCGGACCCTCGCCCAGCAGGGCAAGCAGGGCAAGCAGCGTAAGCTCGCATTAACCGTGCCACACATTTTTGCCGTGCCTGCGGTCATCGCGCGCACCCATATGGCCGCCACGATCCTCAAACGTGTGGCACTTCATTCGCAGACCAGCCATGAGCTGAAACTGTTTTCGCCACCCCTGGCGCTGCCGGAGATCGTGTTTCATCTGATATGGCATCGACGCAGCGGCAACTCGCCCGCTCAGGTATGGTTCAGAGAATGTATTGCAACGCACGCAAGTACCCTGTAGCAAGTTGTTCGATGCCCTTTCCAGGTCTACCCTTGAAGTTCTTTTATTATCAGGGAAAACCATGTCAGCAGAAAGATCGTCAAAAAGCCTACGCGCTCGGTCTCAGAATATCAGCTCTGGGGTAAGCGTACACGGGGCCAGAACGCATAACCTCAAGGACGTTTCCTTTACCTTTCCTCGTGATGCCATGGTGGTGTTTACCGGCATATCCGGCTCGGGTAAATCCTCCCTGGCATTTGACACGATCTATGCCGAGGCGCAGCAACGCTTTATGGAGTCCGTCGCCCCGCACGCGCGACGCCTGATTGAGCAGGCATCTGCGCCGGACGTGGACAGTATAGACGGTCTGCCGCCCGCCGTTGCCCTGCAGCAGAGCCGTGCTGGCGCACAAGAGCGTTCAACAGTTGGCAGCCTGACACGGATCTCCGTTATTCTGAGGCTGCTGTTTTCCCGCGCCGGTAGCCATCCCGCCGACGTCCCGTTCCTTGCCGCTGAATCTTTCTCGCCCAATAACCCCCAGGGTGCCTGCCCGGCATGCCAGGGGATGGGCATGGTACATGAAGTGAAAGCCGACGCGCTTGTCCCGGACGATTCGCTGAGCATTCGCGAAGGGGCAATAGCCGCCTGGCCCGCCGGCTGGCAGGCAAAAAACCTGCGTTCAATTCTGGAAACGCTGGGCTACGACATCGATGCGCCGTGGAAGACGCTGTCTAAAAAAGAGAGAGAGTGGATCATCTTCACCGACGAACAACCGTCGGTACCCATCTTTTTGGGATTGAATGCGGAGCAGCGCCAGGAGGCCATCGCGGCAGGCACCGAGCCCGCCTATACCGGCACCTACACCAGCGTCAGAAGATACCTGCTGCAGAGCTACTCAGGCAGTAAGGACTCGGTGAAAAAACGCATCTCCCGCTTCATTACCGTGGCACCCTGCACCGAATGTCACGGCAAGCGGCTCAACCGGAATGCTCTGGCCTACACTTTTGCGGGCCTCGATATTGCCGAGATGGCCGACCTGACGATTTCGCAGCTGAAGGCGCTGCTTATACCCTTTGCCGAAGGCCGTTCTCAACAGCTGCCTGGCGAGGCCGCGCTGCGCGAGGCCGTTATCAGGATGGCGACCGATATCTGTAGCCGCCTCGACCAGCTCGAAAAACTGGGCCTTGGGCACCTGTCTCTCAGCCGCCGGACCACCATGCTCTCGTCCGGTGAACTACAGCGGATCCGTCTGGCCACGCAGCTTATCTCCCGGCTCTTTGGCGTGATTTACGTGCTCGATGAGCCTGCGGCTGGCCTGCATCCTGAAGACGTACGCGCCCTGCTCCAGTCCCTGCGCTTGCTGCTTGAGGCGGGCAACTCGCTGGTCATCGTCGAACACAATTTGGATGTTATTGCCGAAGCCGACTGGCTGACGGAAGTGGGACCGGGCCCAGGGCGCTTGGGGGGTGAGATCGTCTATAACGGCATTCCATCGGGTCTCAAGCAGGTATCCGGTTCGCCTACCGCAGGCTACCTGTTCGACAGGCATCGTCCGGGCCTGCGTCGGCGTCGTCTTCCCGAACGCTGGCTGACGCTAGAGCAGATAACCTGCAATAACATTCACTGCCTGGATGTCCGCATCCCCCTGGAACGGATGACCGCCATTACCGGCGTGTCTGGCTCAGGCAAGTCTACGCTTCTGGCCCGCGTGCTCCCCGCGCTGCTTCAACGACTCGACAAAACGCCGGAAGAGGACGCCGCTGAGGAAGACGGCGTGGTTCCGGATGTACAGGGTAAGATCACGGCGGGCGGGAACACTCTTAATCGTCTGGTTCGCATCGATCAGCGGCCCATCGGGCGGACGCCGCGATCTAACCTGGCGACCTATACCGGCTTTTTTGACACCGTACGCAAGCTCTTTGCCGAAACGGACGAGGCGAAAAAGCACGGCTTTAACGCCAGCCGATTTTCCTTTAACCTGCCCGCCGGGCGCTGCCCCGCCTGCGAGGGTCAGGGGCAGATCACCATAGAGCTACTGTTCATGCCCGAGGCAAGCGCGCCGTGCTCCGCCTGCGGGGGGCGTCGCTACAATGATGAAACCCTTGAGGTGCGGTGGCATAACAAAACGATAGCGGACGTGCTGGATCTCACCGTCGACGAAGCCATTTCGACGTTCAAGGACAATGACGCTATCCAGCGCTCTCTCGCCGCGCTTGCCGCGCTTGGTCTCGGCTACCTGACGCTGGGCCAGCCTGCGACCGAACTGTCCGGCGGCGAATGTCAGCGCATTAAGCTTGCCTGGGAGTTACAGCGGGTGCAGCGGGGTAAAACGCTCTATCTGCTGGATGAGCCCTCGACCGGGCTGCATGCGGCGGATATGGATAAGCTGATGCAGGTTCTGGACAGGCTGGTTCAGCGCGGTGACACGGTAGTCATGGCTGAGCACGATATGCGCATCGCTGCCGAAGCCGACTGGATCCTCGATCTCGGGCCTGGGTCGGGCGAAAACGGCGGACAACTCGTTGCGGCCGGTACGCCGGATGAGGTAAGCCGCTCGCAGGACAGCCTCACCGCGCCCTATCTGTCAGCCAGGTTGAAAAAAAGAGGCGGCGATCCTGACGAGTAGCGCTGGTCAGGTTAACTCAGGGTTGTGAACATGAGGATCGGGTATAGCGTCACCTGCGACTATACCCTTCTCAAGCTTACTCCAGCGCCAGCAGTGCGAAACTGGCCAGCCAGTGCCCGCCGCTGTAGTGGCTTCCCACCACATGCTCTACGCTGGCCGCAAGATGACGCTCCACCGCCTCGCTCAGCGCCTGCTGCCCCGCGTGCTGTGCTGGCAACGCTTTGGCAATATGCTTCATGCACCAGGCGCGGCTGAGGTTTAAACCATCAAGATGCGCAATTTTGGGATCGGTACGGTCGCTTACCTCTGCCGGATCCATCAGCGCCGACACCGCGCCCACGTCAGGAAGAAACGTATCGAACCAGGCTGGGAAACGATCCGTCACCTTGCTCATCAGCAGTGCTTCCGTGAGCGCCCCGGAAATATACTCGTCTCCGCCTGGCTCATAGTGAGCCGGATAGCGCGTGTCAGCGAGATAGAAGCGGTTAGCCGCCGCGACAATGGATTGCTCAAGCGCGTCATCCTCCACGGCGCGGGCATAGTCCAGGCCCAGCGCCAGCGCAAAAGCGGTGTTGTAATGGGTGCCGACGCGGATCGGGTAGGTTAACTTACTGAGATAATCCATCAGCCTGCCGCGAATATCCTGCGTTAATGGCTGCAGCGTCTGATACCAGCCCGCAGCCTCGGGCAACGCGGATTGTTTCAGCTCCTGAGCCAATGCCAGCAACCAGCCGTATCCGTATGGCCGCTCGAAAGAGGCGCGAAACGGCGCGTTAAAATAGGCCAGCTCCTGCGCAACCTTCTCTTCCTTCAGATGTTCATCAAATAGCGCGACGATCTCGTCCCGGCACGGCAGCTCTGGATAGAGGCGCACGCAACGCAGCAGCAGCCAGTAGCCATGCACCGCCGAGTGCCAGTCAAAACAGCCGTAGAAAATAGGATGCAGTTCGCGCGGCGGCAATACGTCTCCATCGTCATTAAGCAGATGCATAATGTGGTTAGGGTATTCCTGACGCAAATAGGTCAATGGCATTCTGGCAAACGCGTCAGCCTGATGTTGAGTAAGTTCCATAACAGCTCCTTAAGTCATTGCTACGCTTAGCGAAATACGAGGAAATACATTAAGAACACGTTAACCACCAGCAGGGTTAGCGCGGTCGGGATCTGGATTTTGATCACCTGGTACTTATCTTTAAGCTCTAGCAGAGCCGCAGGAACGATATTGAAATTGGCGGCCATCGGCGTCATCAGGGTGCCGCAATAGCCCGCGTACATGCCAATCGCCAGCAGCGGTGCCGGGTTACCGTGGTGTACGTTGATCAGGAAGGGCAAGGCGATACCCGCACTCAGTACCGGGAAAGCGGCGAAGGCGTTGCCCATGATCATGGTGAAGAGCGCCATACCCACGCAGTAGATCACCACCAGCATGAAACGGCTATCCGGGTTCACAAACAGGCTGACCACCTTTTGCACCGATTCGCCGGTATTCGCCACCACAAACACGCCGCCCAGCATGGCAAGCATCTGCGGCAGGATCACCGCCCAGCCGATGGTATCAACAAGGCGACGAGACTGGCGGACCGCATGCAGCGGCGTCCCCTTCGTCAGCCACCAGCCGGTGAGGATCGCGGCCACGCACGCCACGCACAGCGCTGCGAGCGTGAGCTGTTTTTGGTCAAGCAGGTAGACCCCACCCACCGACACGCCCTTCAGGAACAAGGTACCGATCACGGTAACCACCGGGATCATCAGCGCCGGCAGGAACAGCCAGTTTTTCAGTCGGTTTGCTGAGGCGACGCGTTCGGACTCGGTGGACATCTTATAGTGCCCCTTACCCACCAGCCCAAAACCGGCCAGCAGGGCAATGAGAATGACGCAGCCGCCAATGATCCGATACGCCAGAGACTTGCCCAGCTCCTGCACCATGAGATCGCCAAACAGGAAGATGCCGCCAAAAAGGAACCAGAACAGCGCGGTGGTAAAGCGTTTAGGGTTGGCGCGGTCGCGCAGGGTCATCACAACCAGCAGCATCACGACAAAACCAATCAGATAGTACACGCGGTTAATAGTGATTAACGTCATCATGGTGCGATCTCCTGTGTACCCTGCTCTGCTCGCCAGGCCATCACGTCGCGACGAATGCTTGCATCGAGGCGCAGCAGGCGCGTCATATGAATAACCAATGCCGCGATAGCGGTTGGAATGGCCCACAGGCCGATATGTAGCGGTTCAATTCCCTCAATGCCGCTCTCTTTCAGGAAGGCGTCAATCAACAGCACCGCGCCAAAGGCGATGAAGATATCCTCCCCGAAGAAAACCGCAATGTTGTCGCACGCGGCGGCATGCGCTTTGATTTTGTCGCGGATATGCTGCGGCAGCTCGCCATACTCATTCAGCGCCGCCCCTTCAGCCATCGGCGCAAGCAGCGGACGCACCGTCTGAGCATGACCGCCAAGCGACATCAGTCCCAGTGCCGCCGTGCCTTCACGCGCCACAAAGTAGAGCATCAAAATACGTGCCGAGGTGGCGCTGGCTATCTTCGCTACCCAGGCCTGAGCCCGCTCTTTAAGCCCGTAATACTCCAGCAGGCCAATAACAGGCAGGATCAGGATAAAGGTTGCCAGCGAACGGCTATTGACGAACTTTTCGCCAAACGTCTCCAGCAACATACCAAAATCCATGCCCACCAGCAGGCCCGTCGCCAGCCCTGCCACCACGACTACCAGCAGCGGGTTGAAGCGTAGTGCAAAGCCGATAACCACGATGGGTATCCCAATCAGCGGCAATAATGTCGAACCGTCCATAAACGTTTACCCTATCCAAAGTGAGTGTTGCGCGCCGACGGCTATTTTTTTAATACTTCGTGTCTGGACGAAGCGTGATGCATTACGGCGAGCGATGTTGTGTTTTGCGCCCGGCTCCACAGAACCAGCACTAAAAAGCTATATCCGAACCACAAAAACATGTAAACAATTTATCAATAAAATGTTCTTATTTTATCGATTTGAGTTTACATTTTTGGCTAAGAGTCACACTCCCGTAAGGAACGTTATGACCTTAAAAACACAAGTTTCATCGAACCACGACGATATCAACGATGGCCGGATCGTCTCTTCCCGACATCTGGTGTCCGAGCGCTGTGCAGAGTTATCGGAGCTGGAATACGCGCTGATCATGACCAGTAATGCATTCAATAAATGGATGGTGCGCTGCATGACCGCCGCCGGTGAACCCGACATGGGGGCCTTTGACGTCTCGCTTCTGCATCATGTGAATCATCGCAACCGTAAGAAGAAGCTGGCCGACATCTGTTTTGTTCTTAACGTTGAAGATACCCATGTGGTGACCTACGCCTTGAAAAAGCTGGTCAAGGCGGGCTACGTGACGAGTGAGAAAGTGGGCAAAGAGCTCTATTTCTCCACCACAGAGGAAGGTAAAGCGCTATGCATGAAATACCGTGACGTGCGTGAAGCCTGTCTTATCAATATTCATGCGGAAAGCGGCATTTCAGGGGCGTCGATTGGTGATACCGCGCAGCTGCTCCGCACGATATCGTCCCTGTATGACACAGCCGCCAGGGCGGCGGCATCGTTGTGAGATAACTGAAAAGTCGTTAAGGCGTAGGGAGAGCGGTTTCGTGGAGATGCCGCCAGCGGAGCATGCCGTCCGGCTCGGACTCAAATACTACGGTTGAGAAACGTAGCGTCGCGTTTTGACCGGGCAGCTGCTGGCGCTCCTGATAAGTAACGGTTGCGCCCTCGGCGCTCTCTGCAACAAGCTGCATATTCTCAATGGCGATCTGCAGCCCCTTCTTCGCGCCGCGCTGGCCACGGAAGAACGCGTTCAATGCCGTAAAATCAAGCATGGCTCCCCCAGGCGTGACCATTGAGTACGCCGGGCTAAAACGCGCTAACAGCGTTTCGCATACCTCGATTGCAGCGGTTTCGTCACCCAGCCAGTGACCGATCAGCTCGTGGGCATCAACGACTTCCTGAAAATAGCGATTCATTTTTTCTCCTTATTGAGAGTGAAGACAAGGCTGCGGTTCGGCAGCCGGAGGCAGTACAGCACAGGAATAATCACGCTGCCTGCAGCCAATAAAAAACAGAGAGGGAAGGCCTGGCTCGTTGGCACCCCTGCGCTGAGCATGAGGTTTAACAGCAAACCCATCACGGTGACGCCTAAGCAAAAGCTCAGCTGGCGGTTAATGTTCCATAGCGCGCTGGCATCAGCTAAGTCGTGCTCCGCGATGTCAATAAATGCCGCGCTTTGCGCCGTGCTGCTACACAGGCTGCTGCCGAACCCCATCAAGAGGTAAGCCAGTCCGGTAAGGGAAATGTCTTCGGCATGGCCAATAAGCGTCAGCAACGCAATGCCTGCTCCCTGCCCCAGGCAGCCGATAATAAACAGCGGACGTGGGCCGACGTGATTGAACATTTTCCCGGTGAGCGTGATAGCGACGCAGGAAGCCAGCGCCCAAGGGATCATCATTGATCCTACCAGCGTTGCACTCATACCCAGCTGAACCTGCAGATAGATCATGGCAATAAGACTCACGCCGGTAAATACGCCGGGAATAAAGTGATATACCAGCATGGCGGTTTGCAGCAGCGGCGCGTTCAGCAGTCGCAGGTTGAGCAAGGGCGACGTTTTTCTCAGAGCGTGCCGGACGAACAAAACCATCAGCAAAATGCCGACCATCAGCAATAGCCCACCTTGCCCGATATGCCCCGCCTCTCCCAGATACGTCAACCCCAGCAGAATCAACGTGAGCCCCGAGCAGGCTATAATTAGCCCTGAAAGATCAAGTGGTTCCGGCGATGTCGCGCGCGCGTCTGGCTTAAGCCAAAGCGCAGAGAGGATCAGCGTTACGCCCGCTAGCGGCAAGCTTGCTAAAAAGACATAGCGCCAGCTGATGTGATCAACAATCAACCCGCCAAGGGTGGGAGATAATGCCGGAGCCAGTAACGCCACCAGCATAATCGCTGAAGAGAGCTTCGCACGCTCGTGACTGCGATAGAGCGCATAGGTCATCGTCTGCCCGACGGGAATTAATAATCCTCCGCCTACCCCCTGTAGCCATCGCCAGGCGATGAGCTGAGATAGCGAAGAGGCAAGGCCCGCGCCGGTCGCGCCTGCCATAAAAACAATCAGAGACAACATCAGCAGGCGCTTAGCGCCGATACGCTGGGATAACCAGCGGCTTAGCGGTATCACCAGAGTGAGGCCAAGGATATACCCGTTGCTCACCCAGGCTAACAGGCTTACAGAGGCATCAAAGCGTCGGCCAATATCGGGATACGCTACGTTAGCGATAAACATGTTAACCAGATCGATAAAGAACCCCAGCAGATAGATACTGGCTACGCGCATTCGATAGTTCATTAACGCTACTTCTCTTAAATTATTTCTTAAAACAACAGGGTACGCGCAGTATAGGCAGGGAATGAGGTGGGATAAACGCTACGCACGGCGTTATACTGTCAAATACATTTTGACAATAAGTGGGTTGAGGAGCGTTGAATGCTCAACATGCAGCGGCTTGAGATTTTTGTTGCGGTAGTGGAAGCCGGTAGCTTTACGGGAGCAGCGCAAACGCTGGGGCTGACCAAAGCAGTAGTCAGCTTTAACATCAAAAAGCTGGAAGAAAAGCTTGGCGTATCGTTACTCACCCGCAGCACCCGGCGGGTCGCCGTCACCGACTCCGGAGAACGCTTCTATCATCGGTGCCAGCGGCTTCTGCAGGAGGCTGAAAGCGTGTTCAACGACGTGCGCAGCGATCATGCTGGCTTAAGCGGCTTGCTTCGTATCACGACCACGCCGGAGTACGGCGCACGTGTTGTTGTTCCCGCGCTCGCGGCTTTCTCAGCTGAACATCCCCAGCTGAGAATTCAGCATGTCTCCTCTTCGAAAAACGACGATCTGATTGCCGGGCGATTTGACGTTGCTATCCGGCTTGGTCAGCTCACGGACTCAAGCCATCATGCCAAATTAATCGATCGGTTCGAGATCCTCCCCGTCGCGTCACCTGCTTACCTGAAACGCTACGGAGGGTCGCCATCCCTCAGTCTGGAACAGCTTGCCGAGGTGAGCTGGCTGGCCCACACCCGGCTTGCTACTCCGCTTAACTGGCAGGTTCTGACCCCAGAAGGCGAAAGTGTACTCTTTCGTGCGCATCTTCCCCCGGTAATCATGGCAGACAGCGCGGCCTCACTTCTGGCGTTTGCCAGGTGCGGGGCCGGTGTTGCGCTGCTGCCGGGCTGGCTGGTGCAGGACGATGTGGATACCGGTCAGCTCGTCCATTTGCTTCCCGATCACCGCTTTCCTCGTCAGGGGATCTATGCGCTGTATCCCAATACGCGCCACGTTCCGGAAAAAGTGCGAATGTTCATCGACTTTCTACAAAACTGGGTGACACATGCCGGGTAAGCCTCGCCGTTGATCCTACTCACGCCCCTTGACGGCCGTGCCACCGGTGATCAGCTGCTGCGCCATTGGCCGGGAGATAAAGCGCGCCGGGAAGATAGGACCAATCGCGCTGGCCTGATCCAGACGCTGAAGCTGCTCATCGGTGAGCACGATCTCAAGTGCAGCAAAATTGTCCTCAGCCTGAGCGACGGTGCGTGCCCCAATAATGGTGGACGCCACAGCGGCGTTACGTAATGTCCACGCCAGCGCAATCTGTGACGATGACGCCCCGCTCTCGTTGGCGATGCTGCTCACCACCTCGGCAATGGCCAGTGCACGTTCGTTAAGGTGGCCAGTCGAGGCGATGATCCCCTTACGCGTCGCTGCCACGTCTGCTTCGTTTTCATCCGAGAGATCGGCCCGGCTGTATTTCCCGGTCAGGATCCCGCCGCCAAGAGGCGACCACGGCAGGACGCCGAGCCCCATCGCCTGCGCCATCGGGATCAGCTCGTGCTCTACCGTACGCTCAACCAGGCTGTATTCAATTTGCAACGCCACGAACGGCGACCAGCCGCGCAGGTCGGCCAGCGTCTGCATCTGGGCGATACGCCATGCGGGCGTATTACAGATACCCAGGTAGAGAATTTTGCCATCACGAACGAGATCGTCGAGGGCGCGCATTACTTCATCCGGCGAGGTAGTGAAATCCCACGCGTGCAGATAGAGCAGATCGATGCGGTCGGTATCGAGCTGTCGCAGGCTGGTCTCAACGGAGCGGACGAGGTTGTAGCGGTGATTCCCGCCCGCGTTGGGGTTACCCGCTTCACGCGACATGGTAAACTTGGTAGCCAGCACGATGCGGTCGCGTTTCGCCTTGATCATCCGGCCGAGAATTTTCTCCGCGCTGCCGTTGGTATAGTTAACGGCGGTATCGATAAAGTTGCCGCCGCGTTCGACGTAGGCATCAAAAATGCGCTGCGCTTCCGCGTCATCCGCGCCCCATCCCCAGTCAGAGCCAAAGGTCATGGTGCCCAGTGAAAGAGGTGAAACACGTAATCCGGAACGGCCCAGCAGGCGATACTGGTTAAGAGCAGATGATGTAGTCATGATGTCCAATCTCCTAAAAGCGTTGAGTTCGACTATCATCCTCTATCAGAACGCGGATCAGCGGATAGACATGAGATCCGCAATGATTGCACGATTGTCCTGGCTGAACGATGCTCTCTATGCGAGGACTTTTTTCAGGGATACTCTACCTGCCTATGAACAGACTGAATGCTCTCGTGGATATTATTGGACGCCATGCCCCAGAGGATGGGACATATCGCTGCGCTCTGCCTGGGGTGACGCTGATCCGTGCGTCGTCGCCAACTATGCCGATGCCAGTGATCTATACCCCAACGCTCTGTCTTGTGGCACAGGGAACCAAGGAGGCGCGCCTCGGGGAGACAACCTACCGTTATGATGCAGCCAACTACCTGATTGCCTCCGTTGAGCTCCCTGTCATGGGGTCGGTTATTGAGGCTACAGCGGAACGGCCATACCTCTGTCTGCAGCTTGATTTCGATATGACCGCGCTGTCAGAGCTGGCCATTCGCTATCCCTCTCCGTCAGCCGATGCGCAGGTCGCCCCCTCAGGGATTATGTTAAATAAGACCACCCCGGAACTGCTCGATGCAGCTATACGTCTGGCCAGCCTGCTGGATACGCCGCAGGATATTGATGCGCTGGCCCCGCTGACGCTTCGCGAGATCCTGTATCGCCTGCTCTCGGGGCCGCAGGGCGACATTATCCGCCATATGGCGCAGGGCGAGAGCCGGCTTAATCAGATTGCCCGGTCTATTATCTGGATCAGAACCCACTTTCGGGAAGCATGCCGTATTGAACAGGCGGCCAGCGTTGCCGGGATGAGCCGCTCGGCGTTCCATCACCATTTCAAAGCCGTTACTACCATGAGCCCTATTGAGTTCCGCACGCATCTGCGCATGCAGGAGGCGCGACGGCTGATGGTGAGCGATGCGATAGACGCCGCCAGCGCGGGCTTTCATGTCGGGTATGAGAGTCCGTCCCAGTTTAGTCGTGACTATGTGCGCATCTTCGGCATGTCCCCTGCCCGGCACGCTAGCCAGCTGCGTAATCCATCGTGAGGGGGAGTGCCGGGATGACCCCGGCACGATGAGGGTTAATTGCGAGGGGTATTGTGCCAGTGCTGCTCGCACCGCTCTTTCGCCTCGGTGACCAAATCACGCAGGTCTGGAAGGGGATCGCCAGAGCCATAGTCCAGCGTACTGGTGGCTTCTTCCTGCTCCTCTTTCGCGGCGAAGCTCAGGGTCTCATCCTGCTTTTGCCAGCTGCCATCGCGCTGTTGATATATCAACGCATAGGTTGGCGTCTTTTCGTCATCGCCATAGATCTCGTATTTTTGCGTTGGTGCCTCTTCAGGGCCAAACTGCAGCGTATCGATCAGGGTTGAATCAGCCATCGTTATCTCCTCTTCGTTAAGGAGTAAGGTTAGCTTATAAATGGCGAGGCTGCGGGCTTGCCTCCAGGAACGTCGGGATCAGGCTTTCACTACCGATACGCCCTGCGCTTCTACCGACCGGATCCACTCTTCATCAGTCCCATCTTCTACGACCAGCATATTGATAAGCGACAGGCTACCGATCGCAAAGGGTGATGCGGCGTTAATCTTCTCCGGTGACGCCAGCACCACCGTCTCAGCGGCTCTGCCGGAAAATGCACGTTTGATACACGCTTCTTCGTAATCGCCGGTGGTTAAACCCGCATCCGGATGTACCCCGGTTACGCCCATAAAGAAGAGATCGGCATGGATGCTGCCGATGCCCTCTATGGCCGCCGCGCCGACGGTGACAATGGAGTGTTTATAGAGGCGGCCGCCGATGAGGATAACCTCAACAGCGGGATGATCGATCAGGCCGAGGGCAATGCCTGGGCTATGGGTCACCACCGTAATGCGCAGATCGGTAGGCAGCTGCTTAATAAGCTCCGAAGTTGTGGTTCCGCCATCGATAATCACCACCTGCCCGTCTGAAATCAGCTCAACGCCCTTGCGGGCTACGCGCTGTTTGGCGTCAATTTTTAGTGACTTGCGCTCTGAGAAGGTGCCGGTAGCCGATGACGCAGGCAGCGCGCCGCCGTGCACCCGTTGCAGGTGCCCTTCTGCCGCTAGCTCACGTAGGTCTCGGCGGATGGTATCTTCCGATACCTTGAAATACGCGCTGAGATCCTTTGAATGAACCTGGCCCTCGGCGGCCAGCTTTTCACGTATCAGCTGTTTGCGTTGACTGGTTAGCATCTTTTTTCCATTTGCACGAATTATCTTGATATTGCACGAAACCGCTGCTTATGATGGTTACTCTACGTATTGGAGCGCTATCATGCAATCAAAACATGCAGAAGTACGTATCATCAACACGCAAATCCTTTCTGACGACTGGTACACGTTAAAAAAGTACACCTTTGCGCTACAGCGGCAGAACGGCGAGTGGCAGCAGCAAAACCGAGAAGTGTATGACCGGGGCAACGGCGCGACTATCCTGCTCTATAACCGTCAACGACGAACCGTGATCCTCACGCGTCAGTTCCGCTTTCCCGTGTATGTGAATGGGCACGACGGCATGCTGATCGAAGCGGCGGCTGGCCTGCTGGATAATATGGATCCGGAAAACCGCATTAAAGCGGAGGCGGAAGAAGAGACCGGGTTTCGTATTTCGCACGTTGAAAAGGTGTTTGAGGCCTATATGAGTCCAGGCTCGGTAACGGAGAAGCTCTATTTCTATATCGCAGAGTACCAGGCCGCAGATCGAACCAGCTCTGGTGGTGGTTTAGAATCGGAAGGTGAAGATATCGAAGTGCTGGAGATGCCGCTGGATGAGGCATTAGCCGCAGTTGAAAGCGGCCTGATTGTGGATGCCAAAACTATTATGCTGCTCTATCACGTCGCCTTGAAGGGTATTTTATAGGGCTTACCTATAGCGCCTTATACATAAATACGCTCAGGGGATCTTCTTGATAGGGAGGAAACGGATCGCATAGCTGATAGCCGCAGCGTTGATAAAGCGTAATAGCTGGCTGCTGACGAATGCCCGTTTCCAACCGAAGTACACGGCAAGCGGATTGAACCGCAAGCTGCTCCAGGCTGGAGACGATCCGCTCACCGATTTTGTTGCCGCGGTATTGAGGGCGAATATATACGCGCTTGATCTCCGCGGCGCTATCGCCCTGGAGAAAAATGGCCCCGCAGCCGATCGCTTCACCTTTATCGTCACGCACAATAATGCAACGAATATCCTCTTCGTTAACCGTGGAGAAATCGAGGCAGTGATTACTCTCGGCGGGATAGAGCGTACTCTGAAATGCGTCCAGCTCGCCGACTAATATCGCTAATTCTTCTGAATCCTTGTTAATTTCGACCACATCAAACATTTTTCTTATGACCCTCTTTTTCTTTACGGTTCATAAACTTATAACACTCCTCCTTCTTGAAAATAAAGCGAATAATCACTTTGAAAGTGACACGCTGGTCTGGGATGATGGCGTTGACAATTGTTCGACTACGCTCAGGAGAAAGGATGAATAACAGCACGCAAACCGTTCCCGTCGGCTACTCAGACGTTACCCCCGGCTGCATCGCCTCGGTCGTCACCTGCCTTGAAATGCGCGAGAAGCCAACCGAGGCTCCGATTCCTCTGCCGGAGGGGTTTTCACTACGGCCGTTTAGCGAGCGCGATCCTGACCTTTACCGCAGCCTTTTCCGCAGGGTGGGCGCAAACTGGCTCTGGTTTTCACGTCTCGTCATGAGCGATGAGATGCTGATTAGCGTGCTGCACAGTTCCAGCCGGGAGATTTACTGCGTTCACCATAACGGCCAGGATGTTGGGCTGGTGGAGCTGGACTTCAGCGAACCCGGCGAGGCCGAGCTGGCCTTTCTTGGCTTAACGCAGGACGTGACCGGTAAGGGCATAGGCCGGGCGGTGATGAGCGCGGCCATAGCGCTCGCATGGGCTAAACCTGTCCAGCGTTTTTGGGTACATACCTGCACCTTCGATCACCCTTCCGCGCTTGGGTTCTATATCCGCTCAGGGTTTACCCCCTACGCCCGGCGGGTAGAGGTGCAGGCCGATCCGCGCCTCAGCGGTCATCTGCCGCTGGACGCCGCGCCGCATGTGCCGCTACTGCCTGCTTGAGGGTATTTAGGTGGCAGGGATCGGTTCGCGCACAAAGAGGCGATCGAAAAGCCAGGTAAAGACAAAAGCGTAAACAAAGAAGAAGGTGATGAGGCCGATCTCCATCATGAACGCCTTCACCAGACCGACATCGTAGTACCACATAAAGAACGGCACGATCAGAATAATAAACATCGTTTCGAAAAGCAGAGTATGCACAATCCTGATAAGAAGCGTGCGTTTCTGAATGTTGTTCCGCTTTTCCCAGCGTTCAAAAAGGGTGTTGTAGATGTAGTTCCAGACAACGGCCACAACGGAGGTGGTCACGGCCACCGGCAGCGAGCTGGCCGCGTCGCCGTGGCTCATGCCCGAAAGCAGCAAGGATGAGAAGAAGATAGCAATCACCTCAAAGGTGGTGACGTAGGCGATCCTGCGGGGGACCGGTTTGAGATAGAACATGGCAAACCTCATGTGCGATGATATGGCCGAAATGTCGTTGATTTCAGACCCTGTAATTAACTGGCTGGCAAATTAACATACGACCGTATTTAAATCAATATTAGGGAGATACCCGTGGCACGACCAAAAACGATAGATCGGGATAGCCTGCTGGATGCAGCGGAGAACGTGCTGGGCCGCGAAGGTGCCGCCGCCCTCTCCTTTGGCGCTATCGCCACGGAGGCTGGCATCTCGAAGGCCAGCGTGCAGTCGGTTTTTGGCTCACGGGAAAAGGTGCTGGATGCCCTGCTGGATCGCTGGCTTAATAAAGAGCAGGAGCGCTACCGCACGCTGCTTCCCGAAAATGCCGATGCCAAAGCGCGACTGCTGACCCACATCAGCGCGACCCAGCAAGAGACGTCAGAGGCCGGGATCAGAACCTTAACCCTGCTGGCAGCCCAGGCCGGGACGCAAAGCGAAAGCATGGTTAACTGGTATAAAGAGAGATTTGGCAACCTTGAGGCCACCGACGAGGCGTCCAGAAAACGGCGAATACTCTATCTGGCCACCGAGGGCGCTTTCATGATGCGGAACATGGTCGGCTTTGAGAGTGGATCCGCGTTCTGGGATGAGGTGTTTAACGACCTCAAGGAATTTGCGGGTTGATATGCCAGTACGTCCAACTACTCGCCTCTCTCGCGCCGATCTGGCCGATCTGAATGCTTTCCGTACCGTTGAGCGCCTGCGCAGCTTTACTCAGGCAGCTGTTGAGTTAGGGATAACCACCTCAGCCCTTAGCCATGCGGTGCGAAACCTCGAAGCACGCCTTGGTGTTAGGCTGCTTAACCGTACAAGCAGAACGGTAGCGCCAACGGATGCAGGAACCACCCTGGCGCGAAGACTTAACATTGGCTTCGCAGAGATTAGCGAAGCGCTGGATGAACTCAATGCTTTCCGTGAACGCCCCGTGGGCCGCATTCGTCTGAATGTGCTCAAAGACGGCGCGCGTCTTGTTGTGGCTCCACTTCTCCCCCGTTTCCTTAAGCGCTATCCGGATGTTCAGGTAGATATCACCATTGACGATCGCATGGTTGATATTGTTGGCGAGGGCTTTGATGCGGGTATCCGCTATGGCGGTACAATCCCTGAGGATTTTGTTGCGGTTAAGCTTGGTACCGACATTAAGTGGGTCGCGGTCGCCTCTCCACGTTACCTGTACCATCATCAGGCACCTGTGCTCCCTAAGGATTTGCTATCGCACTCCTGTATTCAGATCCGCACGGGGCAAGGAACGATCTACAAATGGGAGTTCCGCAAGGGGGACGAGTACCACGCGATAGATGTACCAGGTCAGGTATGCGTTGGCGATACCGTAATGGGCATTGAGCTAGCGCTTGCGGATGTCGGCATAACCTACTGTCCGGAAAAAAGAGTCGAGCGCTATTTACGCAGCGGTGAACTTCGGGTCGTATTATCAGAATGGTCACCGATAGAACCGGCAATGTATCTCTACTATCCCGGCTATCGGACGGTTCCTCAGGGTCTTCGTGAGCTTTGCGACGTATTCCGCGAAGGTATGCTGGAAGATCCGGTCGCTCACAGTGATGAGCCTTGATTGAACACGGCTCATCACACCATTGAAAGCGATTCAACGAAATAGCGTTACTCCTGTGCCAGGCTATCAACTCGTTGCAAACGATAACAGGAGACAGTCATGGCAGCTAAACCCATTGCCCTTATTACAGGCGCATCAAACGGTATCGGATTTGAACTGGCAAAGGTTTTTGCCAAAAACGATTACGATCTGATCGTTGTCGCCCGAGATGAAAATAAGCTTTCCAGAGCGGGTGAAGAGCTGCAAAAGCTGGGCGCAAAAATCTACCCCTACTCCGTAGACTTAAGCGATTATGCGCAGATTGAACAGCTGAAAAAACAGACGGATGAGAAAGGTTTTGATATCAGCGCACTGGTAATTAATGCCGGACAGGGTCTGGGCGGTAGGTTTATCGGCGGCACAGCGCTTGAGAAAGAGCTATCGCTGATCCGACTCAACGTCGATTCCTATGTGCATCTCTCTAAACTTTTTATTCCTGACCTGATTAAACGCGGCAGCGGCGACGTGCTAATGACTTCATCGGTTTCAGGTACGGCCCCAATTCCTTTTGAAGCTATCTACGGAGCGACAAAAGCGTTTGTTAACTCTTTCTTTTGGGCCATCCGGAACGAGCTTAAAGGCAGCGGCCTGAACATGACACTGCTTATGCCAGGCGCAACGGAGACGAACTTCTTTAAAAACGCAGGCCAGGCCAATACGACTGTGGGTGCAGGTAAAAAAGCGGAACCGCAGGAAGTCGCTGAGCGCGCATGGTATGCATTGCGCAGCGGCCATGAGTATGTCTACGGCGATGAACAGGCAGAATTTGAAGGGGATATTCTTAACCGTATGCAAGGCGAAGCGCAGAAAGCCCAGCGTCATCGCCTGATATCGGAGCCGGACTCAGCGAATAAATAATCCCTAACCAAACTGGAATGCTGGGCGGCGCTACGCTTGCCCAGCCTACAAAATCTGCCTAGACCACCTCAACCACTTCAAACTCTTCGGCAACCAGTTCCATCTCTTCCGAGAAGCTCCCCGTCTGCGTAAAGAAGCGCTGATGCTCCGTGCGCCAGTATTCAAGGCTCAGGTCACCTTCCCCCTCTTTACGGGCAAAGGCGTCGTCAACGTCGCAGAATCTCACCAGCCGCAGCGACGTCATGCGAATAACGCATACGGGTTCCTGGTTACCATTGAGAATAATATGGTAGCTGCCTACTGCCGGTGACGCGCTGTCCGCCTGGTATGACGCTAACGAGCCGCACGATGCTGTCTTTTTTCCCTTCACAACCAGGTCGGCCAACTGGTTTGCCAGCTTGACGCTGTCGCCAATGGACCACGCGAGTGCATTGGGATATTTTGCTTGTAAGCTTTCGACTGACGTCACATTTTGTCCTTAATTATTAATCAGATAGTTTGAACTTTGCGATAGAGTGTATCAATAACATACAAGACGGAGGAAGCACAATGGATAACCGTTACATGGGTGAACTGGTTTTAGATGAAATGGCCATTGCCGCAGGCGTAGCGCGCGTCGCGGCGTTGCTCAACGATAATTATCATGATGCCGTGGTGATTACCGTGGTGCCAGGCGGCATTCTGTTTACTGCCGATCTAGTCAGAAAGCTGGAGTTTACGGTGGCGATGGAGACGATATCCTGCCCGCATACGCCGGGCGACCGCAGCAATCAGTCGGCGATTATGTTTCATCCCACTATCGATATTAACGGCAGAGATGTGATTGTTATCGATGATGCCATCGAGTCCGGCGGCACCATGAAGCGGCTGGTAGAGTATCTCAGCACAACCTATGCACCGAAGTCGTTAGCCATTGCCACGCTGTTCGTTAAGCCCGGCAGAATCGATATTCCCTTTAAGCAGTTTTATGCCTATGAGATGGAGAGTGACGATCTGCTTATCGGCTATGGCCTGCCGTGGGAGAACAGATTCCGCAATATCCCTTTTATCTCAAAACTAAAGCGTTAACGTTATCGACTCAGGTTTAAAAGGCAGCCTCTCTTCCCTTAATTAGCTGCCTTTCCCCACAACTTAACTCACGATACGCAGCAGATAATCCAGGATCAGCGATGGCAGCGTAAAGTCGGGATCGGCAAAGGTCACGCCCTGCGCGCCCAGCTGTGAAAAGATCGGTAGCGTCAGCGCTGGCAGCACGCACAACAGTAAGCCATTGATGCTGCTGGCGATCACCGCGCCACGGAAGCCGCCGGTTGCATTACCGAAGATCGCCGCCGCGCCGCCGGTGATAAAGCTCGCCATAATCCCCGGAACGATAATCGGTAGCCCAATGAATGGGAAAAGAAAAATACAGACCAGCTCAATGGAGAAGCTGATTAAAAAGCCAATCAGCGTTGCGTTGGGTGCTTTGGTAAACAGGACCATCACGTCGACTGCCGGTACCGAGCCCGGGGCAAACACGCGGGCAAAACCTTTGAACGCCGGAACAATCTCGGCGGTAAACAGGTTTACCCCCGCCTTCGCCAGATAGAGACCGCAGGCAAAGGTGGCCGACTGTTCAAGAATAAAGATCACCACGTTCTTATCACCGGCACCCGCACCATAGACCACGGTCATCGCGTCTTTAATTTGCGGCTGGGTGGCAAAAATACAGGAGATAAGCAGCAGAACCAGCATGGTTAACAGCGTGGCAATGTTGGGTTCACGAATAAAATCAAACTTACTGCTGATATTAAGATGTTCTGTATCGTTCTGCTTATTACCAAACCATTTCCCCATATAGGAACCCATCACATAGGAGGAGATCGCCGCGTGAGAAATAGCATACTCATTTGAGCCAATGATTTCCCGGCTAAAACGGCTGAGAATAAACGGCGACACGGCCATATAGGTACCGATCAGCAGCGAGGCGATAACAATCATCATCGTGTGGCTGAAACCAAACTGTAGCAGCACGGCGGTGATGGCAAAGGCCATAAACAAAACCAAGTGTAATGAGAGGTAGATAAACTTGAAGCGGGTAAAGCGAGCTAAAACAATATTTAAAATCATAGCAAACAGCAGGATAAGCGCCGCGATAGAGCCTAGCTTATCAATGGTAGCCGCCATAATTGCTTCGTTACTTGGCACGACCCCAACAATATTAAATGCTTTGGAAAACAGCGAGCTAAAGGCCGTCAGCACCTTCATTAAAATGCTGCCGCCTACTTTAATCATTGTAAAACCGATAAACGATAAGAACGTACCGGTAATTAAGCGAGAGATTGATGCTTTTTGAAATAACAAACCCAAGAATGCCACGATCGCGATAATCACCGCGGGCGTTTTCACTAACCCTAAAAGTATATCCATCATTGTGATCCCATAAGGCACGGCTATTTATACAGGTTGATATTTTTCAGCTATGAAAAACGCAGGAGATACTATCACCCTGCGTTACGACCAATCTGTCGCGCCGATCACAAAAGGAAATACTATTTTATCAAAATAGAAATAGCGTTTCATATTAAAAAAGTAAAATAATTTCGTGCACTTTCACCAGTAAGGTTAATTATTTGTGAATATCCGAAATAACCGCGCGGTCACGCCCCGCCATTTTCGCACTATAAAGTGCGGCATCGGCCCCTTCTTTCAACATGCGCGCATCCTCATCGCTGCCACGCGGGATCAGGCTGTAGCAACCTGCGCTGAGCGTCACCACTTTTGTCCCGGTCAGCGACTCATTATGCGGCAGCTGAATGGCGCGCACGGCGGCGACCGCAAGCTCGGCAATGGTAAATGCCGCTTCACGGTCGGTATTCGACAGAATAATCGCGAACTCCTCTCCGCCGTAGCGGGCAATAAGATCGGACTGACGCAGGTTAAGCTTCTGCAACACCTCACCCACCTGACGCAGGCAGTTATCACCGGCCACATGGCCGTAGGCATCGTTGTAGCGTTTGAAGTAGTCAATATCCAGCATGATCAGCGAGACGGGCTTGCCGGTCAGCAAAGCAGCTCTCAGCGACTGGGCGAGAAAAAGATCGAACTGTCGTCGATTTGCCAGCCCCGTCAGGCCATCAGCCAGCGCCATCGTTTGCAGCGTATGGTTGATACTGGTCAGCTCATCCCGCAGGGTGGTCAACTCCGTCTGGTCCCTGACGTTGACCCTCACGACGCGAAAAATGAGCGCGCCCATAATCAGGGTGCCTAACAGCAGCATGGCGTTAAGAACAATATCCGGCAGGCTCTCATGCAGCCAGGTACGCCACAGCGCGGGCTTATCATAACCCGCAGCCACAACCAGCGGGTAGCGCTCCAGGCGAGCGAAACCAAAGATGCGCTCAACGTGATCGATACCCGATCGCCACGTCGCATTGCCGCGATCCTGGCGGATTAGCTCCTGGGTAAAGAGCGGGCTTCGCGAGAGGTTACGGTTGATGACATCATCGTTAAACGGGCGGGCATAGAGTACCGTCGCATCGGTGCTTAGGATCGCCAGCAGATCGCGTTCGCCTAGCTCAAAGTAGTTATAGAAATGGCGAAAGTAGTCAATTTTCACCGTTGCCAGCGCTACGCCATCAAAGCCGCCGGCGGCATCATTCAGCCGCAGCGACACGGGGATAATCAGGTCGCCGGTAGAGCGGCTGCGGATAACGTGCCCAATATGGACGCTGCCGTGACCATTTTTACGATGATAGATAAAATATTCCCGGTCAACGTTATTAGTGATCGCGGGCTGGCGGCCAAACGACGTAGATTTCATGTTTCCCTGTGCGTCGTAGATAAACAGGCCATGCAGCTGCGGCAGGCGCTCTTTGATCTCTGTAAGGTACAGGTTGAATTTCGTCACATCGATGGCCGATACGCCTTCTTGCGGCACGTTCCGGCGGATATCTCTTAGCGCCAGTTCTGATTGCAGAAAGGTATCTTCCGCCTGTCGCGCCTGGGAAACAGACAGGTTAATGGCGTTGCGTTCGCTCTCCTCAACGGTGCGCTCCCAGGAACGGTTGAGCGTCCAGGCGCTGGTGGCCACACCCGCTATCAGCAGGCCCGCCATAAAAAGGGAGAGGCTACGCCCAAGAGAGGAGTTTAACGCCAGCGCGTTTGAAATTCGGTTCCCGACTGTCATTGTCACTCCTCTACGATTCCTTCACTTCAGTAAAGCACATAATTTTGCGACTTAAGAGCGGATTAAGACAGATGCCCTATTGCAAACTGTTTACTCTTATTCAACACCCTGTTCATAAAAATGTAAAACAAAATCAAAATTGCGTTTCGGATAATAAAAAACATCAATCTATGTGATACAGATCAACTATTTAGATCAATGCTTTTCCGATATCTGCCGTTATTAGTCATACCTATCTCTTCTAAGACTTCACTATGAAAAAATTTGCGCAGTCTACGGTTTTAACCAAACTCTTAACCGGTTTCTCAATTCTGATCGCCATGATGCTGCTGCTGGGCGTTGTCGCTATCTATCAGCTCAACGTCAGCAACCAGCACATCGATAAATACCGTGAAAATCGCCTGCCCGGCGTGCGCTACTCGCTGGAGATGCGCGGCGTGCTGTCGGAGATGCGGTTGCAGCAGATCCAGTACATCAATTCCCCTACCGCTCAGGAGCGTGAAAAGCACCGGCTGGAGCTGCTGCAGAACCAGGATATTTTCCTCAATGCGCAGAAACACTACGCCGCGATTGCCGATGCTCTGCCGGACGAGATGCGGGCGCTGTTCGGCCAGGTGGTTGAGAACTTCACGCACTTTGTCGACGTCAACGGCAAGGTAGTTGAGGCGGTAAACGCCGAGCGACTCGACGAAGCCGCTAAAATTAGCGGTGCCGTCTCTGCAAAATACCGCACGCAGTTGATGAAGGATCTCGCTACGCTGGTGGATATGGAGATCGCTATCGGCAACAAGGCGGGTGAAGCCTCCGCGCAGGGCTATCAGCGTGCGCTGTATCTGCTCTCGGGCCTGCTGCTGCTGGCCCTGGTGGCGACAGGGTTTATTGCGCTGTTTATTTCGCGCAACCTCTCCCGCCAGCTGGGGGGCGAACCGGCCTATGCGGTGGATATTATGCAGCAGATTGCCGCTGGCAAGCTGAATACGGATATTACGCTTAACGCCAACGATCACAGCAGCCTGCTGGCCACCATCAAATTTATGAACGGCAGGCTGGCAGAGATTATCAACGGTATCATTCATGGCAGCGAGTCTATCTCGCTGGCGGCCAGTGAAATTGCGATGGGCAACAGCGACCTTTCCCAGCGCACCGAAGAGCAGGCTGCCTCGCTGGTGCAGACCTCGGCCAACATGCAGCAGATCACCGAAAACGTGAAGAGCAACGCCGAGAATGCGCATAAGGCCAGCGAGCTGGCGCGTCAGACCTCGCAAACGGCGGTGAAAGGCGGTAAAGAGGTTCACGATATGCTCATGCGGATGCATGAAATTTCCGACAGCTCACAAAAAATCGTCGACATCATTGCCGTCATTGAAGGTATCGCCTTCCAGACCAATATTCTGGCGCTGAACGCGGCGGTTGAGGCAGCCCGTGCGGGTGAACAAGGTAAAGGCTTCGCCGTCGTAGCAGGTGAAGTGCGCAACCTGGCGCAGAAAAGCGCCGATGCGGCAAAAGAGATTAAAACGCTGATTGACGGCACGGTGAGTAAAATTACCGAAGGCTCCCGCTATGCCGATACCGCTAGCCGGGCAATGGAAGAGATTGTGAGCTCGGTAAATGAAGTGACCGGGATTGTGGCAGAGATCTCCTCCGCATCGAACGAACAGCACCAGGGGATCCGCGAGATTGGCGTTGCCATTGAGCAGATGGATCAGGTGACCCAGCAGAACGCGGCGCTGGTAGAACAGGCGGCGGTGGCCGCGACCTCGATGACCGAGCAGAGCGAGCACCTGCGTGATTCGGTGCGTTTCTTTCAGCTGCGGATGAGCTAGCTGCGTAAGGCGCGAACCCTCAGGGGCAAAACTGCCCCTGAGAACGCTCTGGTTTGCGACAGGCCATCATTACAAATAGGGGTTACGGGATCTCGCTCACAAACGAGAGATCGTAGGCGGTTGCAAACAACGCAACGCAGGCAATCAGCACAACAACCATCTGAATTACTCTTTCCATCGTGTTTCCCTCCTGGCGGTTTAACCAGCCTGCAACGGGCGCGTCCGGCTTTCGCTACGTAAGCTGGTAATACTTATCAGGCAGTATCTTCGCGGGCACAACGTTTTCATCATTCATCTGCAGCAGATCTATCTCAATCGCATTGCAGATGGCATCCAGCGGTAAATCGTTATCTTCCACGCCAAACGGATCTTCCAGCTCTTCGGCTAAGGTATCCAGCGATATAAAAGTATAGGAGATAAGTACCGAGACGAAAGGCGTCATGTAGTGCAAATCTACAACCAGCGCAAAGGGCAGCATAATACAAAACAGGTAGACGGTGCGGTGCAAAATGAGCGAATAGGCAAACGGCACCGGCGTAAAGGCGATGCGTTCACAGCCGGAGAGTACCGCCGAGATATCGTTCAGTCGGTTGTTCATGCTGTGATAGAGAATGTCAGACAGCCCGTTCGGCCCGCGCTGCGCGGCCAGCCACTCCCCCATCATTAACAGAAGCTGGTTAGCTGGCGAGTGGGCTTTCATCACCCGCGCCAGTTCGCTGGGCGAGAGATAGTTAGCCAGCGTTCCCTCCAGCGGTTTGCGCCGCAGAGTCAGGCGCAGGCAGTGCGCGAAGGCAATCAGCAGTAGCACAAAGTGGTGACGCCCTTCCCCCGCTGGCAGCGTGGTTTTGACCTCGCGCAGCAGCGAGCGGGAGGCGATCATCAGTTGTCCCCAGAGCACCCGCGCTTCCGTATAGCGGCTGTAGCAGGCGTTATTACGAAAACCCAGGAAGATAGCCACGGCGATACCGAGGATGCTAAACGGTGCCACGGTAAGCCTGAACCCCAGCGAGCTATACCAGGGCAGCATAAGAATCACCGCCACGGAGAGCATAAAGTTAAGCAGCAGACGGGAGTAGATTTTGGGTAGCACCGAACCATGCCAGACGAAGATACGCGCAAGCCAGTGCTGATGAGGACGAACAATCATGGTTATATTCAGGCATATGAGGGAGACGCGGTTATTAAACGTGATCGCCATCACGGTTGCAAGTTTGCTGCAAAAATGTAGTGGGAATTGTTTGCTGCTAGACGATTGGCTGTGTTGATGCTGAAGTTACATAAATAAAAAGAATATATGTATGTTGTAACTATTGATGTAGCAAATAAATACCGGGCGGCGCTGCGCTTGCCCAGCCTACAGATCGCATTAGACCGTAGGCCGGTGCAAGCAGCGCGCCGCCCGGCGTTTACAAAGACACATCAATTAGCAGAGCGGCTTCACGGCCTCGCGCATGCCACGCAGCAGAATGGCATCCAGATCCAGAGAGACCTGCTCTACCAGACCGCTGACCTGGGTCAGGTCCTGCTCCCAGTGATCGCTAACGGAAAGCACGGCTTTGACCAGTTCACTGGTGCTAATCTGGCGATCGCGGTGCTGGCTCCACAGCTGCTGGAAGCGTTCGATCCAGTGGGCATCATCCTGTACCGGGAAGCTTTCGCCGTTACGCTCGCCGCGATAAAACGCAATCAGAGCCGCAAGAGCAAAGGTCAGGCGCGCCGGCAGCTTACCGGTCGCCTTCTGCCCTGCCAGCAGCTGCGGCAGAATACGCGTGCGGAACTTGGTCATGCCGTTCAGGGCGATGGAGAGCAGCTGATGCTTGATGTACGGGTTGCGGAAACGACCCGTTACGGCGCTGGCGAAGGACTCCAGCTCATCGCGAGGCAGATCCAGCACCGGAATGATCTCTTCGTAGATCGCTTTTTCAACGAAGGCGCAGATTTCACTGTCGTTCATTGCCTCGCCCACGGTGTCCAGACCTGCCTGGAATGCCACCGGGACTAACGCCGTGTGCGCCCCGTTAAGAATGGCCACCTTGCGCTCTTTATACGGCTTGATGTCATCTACGATCAGTACGTTCAGCGGGTATTTGTCGAGGCGCAGCTCGGAAGCCAGCGATTTCGGCCCCTGAATAACGAACAGATAGAAGTGCTCTGCGGTATCGAGGAAGCCATCGCGGTAGCCCAGCTCGGCTTCGATTTTCGCCACTTCATCACGCGGATAACCGGTTACGATGCGGTCAACCAGGGTTGAGCAGAAGGCGTTGGCTTCGTTCAGCCACTGAACAAACGCGGCTGGCAGTTCCCACTCGCTAGCGTAGCGCAGCACCAGCTCACGCAGCGCGTCGCCGTTATAGTCAATCAGCTCGCACGGAATGATGATCCAGCCTTTATCCGCCGCGCCGTTAAAGTGAGTGAAGCGTTCGAACAGCAGACGGGTCAGCTTCGCCGGGTAGCTAACGGCAGGCGCGTCATCAAATTTATCGCCCGCGTGGTAGCTGATGCCCGCTTCAGTGGTATTTGAGAACACAAAACGGATCTCAGGGTTCTGCGCCAGCTTGAGGAACTCATCGTAGTGATCGTAGACGCTGATTTCACGGTTTACCGAACGGATCAGACGCGCATCGCTCACCGCTTCGCCCTGCTCGTTCAGGCCACGAATGATGGTGGTATAGAGGCCATCCTGCGTGCTCAGTGACGGCGGGAAATCACTCTTAATCGGGCGAACGATAACCACACCGGCGTTGAGATCGGTGTGCTCATTAAGCAGATCGATCTGCCAGTCGACAAATGCGCGCAGGAAGTTCCCTTCGCCAAACTGAATGATACGTTCCGGATAGGTGGCTCCGGGAAAATCGCGACGGTTTATCGTGTTCACAATGAGTTCCTTTTTGATTAGTCATACAACCTGGGAAGATTGGTCCAATAACTTACCAGACTTTACGACCATGAAACCCTGTTTTGATCAAAATGAGACGCCCTATTCGCGTCAATTATTAAAACGAATATAAATTTGTGGGCGTCATCACATTTTGTCGGCTTGAACGGTAAGCGGCTAGCTGTTTTTGTGCGCGTTTTTCTCTTTCATGGCATACATCTTTTCATCCGCAGAGGTGATCCAGCTGGACAGGTCTGGATCGCTGTCATGATCGTATTCGCTCACACCCCAGGAGAAGTTCAGCTGCCACGGTTTACCACTTGTCAGATTGAATACCTCGGCCTGCTCAACAAGGTGTTGCATCGCGATCCACGCACCTTTCTCATCGGTATCCGAGAAAAGAACGGCAAACTCGTCGCCGCCGTAGCGGATCAGCAGATCGGCTTCGCGAAAGCTGTCGCGCAGCAGATTAGCCATAGCCTGCAGCGCGTTGTCACCCTCTTCATGACCGAAGGTGTCATTAATGTATTTAAACTTATCGAGATCCAGCCAGGCGAGGGTGAGCGGCTCGGCGCGACGGCGGGCGCTGGTGATAGCGTATTTGCCAAGGTTATTGAAACCGCGGCGGTTAAACAGGCCGGTAAGCTCGTCGGTAGTAGCAGCACTAATGGCAGCGAACTCATCTTCTACGATGGCGGCAAAGTCCTTCAGCACCGCGATCTCGTCAGGGGTAAAGCCACGCGGCTCGGGCGCAACAAGACAAAACGATCCCACTCTTAAGCCGTCAGGCAGTTGCAGCGGATAGCCAGCGTAGAAGCGTATGTGCGGCGGGCCGACCACGAGCGGGTTATCAAAGAAGCGTTCGTCCTGATGAGCATCCAGCACCACCAGCGGCTGAGGGCTCAGGATCGCATGGCCGCAAAAGGAGATGTCACGCAGCACCTGTCCGTTGGGAATGCCGTTGCAGGACTTAAAATGCAGCGTATTGCTGTTAACGAGGCTAATCAACGCAATGGGGACATCGAACATGCGTTTTGCCAGCCGGGTGAGCCTGTCAAAACGTTCATGCGTACCGGAGTCCAACAGCCCGGACTCATTAAGCGATGCCAAGCGCTGTTGCTCGTTTTCAGGAAGTTGAGGAGTCTTCATAACGGGCCTTTTTCACTAATCAAAACCTAAGCTTAGCGCATCTAGCCCATTTGGTCAGTGGGCGTAGATCCGGTTCTTACCCGCGCGTTTGGCGCGATAGAGCGCGTCGTCAGCGGCTTTTAGCCAGTCGGTGGTGGTTTCCATATCCTCGGTGGCGTTGGCAATGCCGATGCTGAGCGTACAGCGGAACGTCGCGTCCTGGGCTACCATCATCACGGCAGTGGCATCCATGATACGCGTGGCGACAACCAACGCCTCTTCCGGTGACGTATTCGGAAGCAGGATCACAAACTCGTCGCCCCCCAACCGCGCCGGGGTGTCGGTATTTCGACTGGCGACGTGCAAAATTTTAGAGACCGTCACCAACAGCGTATCCCCCACCTTATGACCGAACCGATCGTTCACCTCTTTGAAGTTATCGATATCAATAAACATTAAAGATGAAGCGTGGACGGCGTCACGTAGCTTCTCTAGCTCATGCTGGATGCGCTTTTCCAACAGACGACGGTTGGCAATGTCCAGCAGCGGATCCATCATCGCGATGCGTTCCAGCTCACGGCTCTTGTGCCGCAACTTGATAGCGATGTTATCCGTCAGCACGCTCAGGGCCAGCACGTAGATAGCAATAAGCGGTAGCGTGGCAAGCAGCGTACGCTGGGTGACAACAGGCTCAAAGGCCATGCCCTGCGCCAGCCAGGCGGCGGCGAATACCGCTAGCATGGTCGCGCCAGCCTTGCGCATCAGCGCAATACCGCCCGCCGCAAGGCGATCGGCAAGAAGAATAGTGGCAATCACCACGGAAGGAAGCGGATTCACCGCCATCATGGCGATCCAGAAACCGCCTGCCGCCCCGTCTACGATCAGGTTGTGGTGTTCACAGGTGAGCGGCTTTTGCGCCCGCCGCGCGCGCAGAAAAGCGCAGGTGGGCCAGACAAAGGCATTAACGGCCAACAGCACGATAAGCCAGCGCGGCTGATGCTGCTCCAGCAGCACGGAAAGGATCGGGAAAAAGCAGAGCAGCGTCCCGAGCATACGCATCAGATACATCCGTCTTACAAAACGCTTGCCGGTGATCTGTTCACTTCGTTTGAGCTTAATGGATCCAGTCATCGCGCAATGTTGTCCGCTACGTATACTCGGTTATAGTATTGATGTTAAAAATAGGTAGCAAGCAATTTTATACGTTATTTCAATGAATTCGCTGAAAATGTGACGCCAAAGTGACACTGTCACACGCTCTGTTGTTCCGTCTCTTTTGGGAGAGATTCCATAGGCCCCTGACCTTCCCGCGCGCTGATGCGATTACGCCCTGCTTTTTTCGCCTGGTAGAGATACTCATCCGCCTCAGCCAGCAGCTTATTGAACCGCTCCGTCAGTTCCCATGACTGGGTGGTGCCGCTGCTCAGACCAATACTGACCGTCAGGAATAGCGTCTGCTGCTGCCAGCGGAACGGGTGGGCTTCTACAGCGCGTCGAATACGCTCTGCCAGCATAAATCCCTGCTGGGGATCCTGCGTCGTGGCGACGACGGCAAACTCTTCACCTCCCATTCGTGCCACGATACCGCTGTCGCCGACCGTCTGCTGTATCTTCTGCGCAAACGCGGTCAGCACCCTGTCGCCGCACTCATGACCATAGCTGTCATTAATGTTTTTGAAGTAGTCGATATCCAGCAGCATAACCGTTAAATGTCGCGCCTCGGTCTTTCTTTCGCGGCCCAGCGCTTCATAGAGACCGGAGCGGGAGTAGACCCGGGTCAGAAAATCAAAGTCAGCGCGCAGCGACACCTGCTTCATCAGCGTATTAATGGCGTTAACGCTGACGCAGACAATGATGGGACAGATGGCCATAGTGGCGATCCCCAGCCTCGCCGAGAACATGCGCGGCATCTCCAGCGGGCTGGCAACGAAGATGTTAATCGTGCCGTTGGCGACCAGAATAATTTCCAGCGCACCGGTTAAAAAGGTCAGCAGCGCGGTGGTCAGCAGCGAATAGCGAACCGCGCACCAGATCAGCGCCGGGAGCGGGAAAAGAAGGCTGCCCGCCCCGCCGATTGCTACCGAGGCAATGAGGGACGTTACCAGGGCGGCGATCGGCAGCAGGTGCTCAATGCGAAACGGCACGGCCCAGCGAGGCCACGTCAGGGTGAGTACACAGGGCAGGATCAGCACGCCAGTAGAAAACTGCTCGCTAAACCAGTCGGCATAGAGCGGCCAGAAGGTGAGATCGTCCATCCCTACCGACGCAAACGCCCCCACCAGCGCGCAGCCCAACGCCCCCAGCAGACAGTAGTTAAAGATCCGCAGGGCGTTAATCGGCAGCGCGCGCCTCTCAGGCCGTCGTTTGTCGCGCACAATCAGCAGCGCCACGGTAAGAATAAACACCATGTTCGACAGGTTGATCAGCAGCGAGGTGGCTCCCCACGTGGTGGTCATGGCATCGTAAACCAGCATCGCCACGTAGCAGATGGCGTAGTTGTGCAGTCGATTTAGCCAGGTGTAGCGTGCAAAGACACCGGCCATCACCGCGTTCAATGGCCAGAACAGGGAGAGCTCCTCCACCAGCCTGAGCATCGCGCCAATAGAGTAGAACAGCGTGGTCAGCAGAAAGATCATGACCGCGTTACGCCAGGGCCTCTCTTTATGGAACGGATGAAACGCGATGTTCAGTGATGCAAGCATAGAATTCTGTCCCTGTAGATAAGGGTAACGACGCGGCAGTGCATCAGTAAACCGAACGCCCCAGCTGACGGCTGAGTGCCTCAAGCATAGCAATACCCGCCAGCGAGTTGCCTGCCTCATCAAGCTCCGGGCTCCAGACGCAGATTGCCATCTCATGGGGCACGATCGCCACAATCCCCCCACCGACCCCGGACTTCGCCGGCAGTCCCACGCGCCAGGCAAACTCCCCCGCGCTCTGATACATGCCGCTGGTTGCCATCAGAGCATTAACCTGCCGCGACTGCAATGGGGAGATGACCGACCGGGTGAGATGCGGCGCACGCCCCTCGTCCGCGAGAAACAGGAACGTCTTCGCCAGCTCGACGCAGCTCATCTTCAGGGCGCAGTAGTGGAAATAGTTTTGCAGTACCGTTGCCACGTCATTGTGGAAGTTACCAAAGGATTTCATCAGCCAGGCGATGGCCGCGTTACGCGCCGAGTGGTCGAACTCAGACCGCGCCACATGGCTGTCGTAGGTGATATCGCTGACGTCGCTCAGCTGACGAACCACCTCCAGCATCCGCTGGCGCGGGGCGCTGAGACGGCTTTGCAGCATATCGCACACCACCAGCGCACCGGCGTTGATAAAAGGGTTTCGCGGCTTGCCCTGCTCAATTTCGAGCTGTAACAGCGAATTAAAGGGGTGACCGGAGGGATCTTTGCCTACCCGCTGCCAAATCTCCTCCTCCTGATAGTGATCCATCGCCACCACCAGGCTCAGTACCTTCGAGATAGACTGAATAGAGAAGCGCTCGTCGGCGTCGCCGGCCTGAAAGTGGCGGCCATCGATGGTACTGACCGCTATCGCCAGCTTGTTGGCCTCGACCGATGCCAGCGCTGGAATGTAATCGGCTACCTTCCCCTGACCGATAAGAGGCCGGACCTGAGTCAAAATAGACTCCAGCATGTCATTATTCATGACCGTCGCCACACTACACTCCTCACCGGCTAAAAAAGGCCTGCGAGTATATCAGGGGTCCGCATGGAAATCAGGGGCCTACCTGGAAAATGCTGCCCAAAATACGCTCGTGCAGATCAATAACTTTGTCAGTCAGGATGGCTCTGGCTTTCGATATGGTACAAACCAGCGAAGCATAACAGCGAACATCCGTGAATTTTTCGTTTACTAAAATTGGCTCTGCCTGATAATTTCTTCGTAAAAACCCTTCTAAAATGGAGCAATTTCTGGGTGCAATCGAGAATCTTTAGACTAATCAGAAAAGTCATTTCTGAGATATCCGGGGCGGTTGTTATCAGCGCCGTAATTATAGGAGTTTTCATCGCAATATTTGCGAATGAAGGGATTATGCGCGTTATCGCCCCCGTTCTTGTCGTTATCGCTGGCCTGGTTGTTTACTGGTTAGCATGGCTGATTTCATCAAAAGAAGATCGGAGATAGGTAACTCAAAACGCATCGTAGCCACATGTTTTTCCACGTGGCCCCCTTTCAGAGCCACGCGGCGAGCGTCAGGCTGGAAGTCGAAAACGCGTTACCGCCTGCATAAGCTGTCGGGAATCATCGTGCAGCTGCTGTGACGCCTCGGCGGCGGTGCTCACCAGTTCGCCAGTGCGGCGGGCGACCTGGTTGAGACCGTGCAGCTGGCGCGTCATCTGATGAATGTTCTCTCCCTGGTTTAGCGTCGCCTGAGAGATATCATTCAGCAGGCCACTGAGATGCCCCACCAGGCCCGTGACCTGCTGGAGGTTATTCTCCAGCCGATTCACCGCCTGCGAGCCCGCTTCTATCCCCTGCAACGAGTGCTGGATCAGGGTCTGAATTGTCTGCGTCGAGTGGCTGCTTTTGCGCGCCAGCAGCCCAACCTCTTTTGCCACCACGGCAAAGCCACGGCCATGATTACCCGCGTGGGCGGCCTCGATGGCCGCGTTAAGGGCCAGGATGTTGGTCTGGAACGCCACGTTATCGATCAGCGCCACGATGCCGCGCATCTCATCCGAGCGGGCCACAATCGCCTGCATAGATTCATTGACGGTATCCATCATTCTGTCCCCCCCGGCAGCGGCCTGACGGGCCTCGTCGGCGCGCTGGCTGGCGAGTTTCGCATAGCCGGTATTGCCCTCAACGTGGGATTCCAGCTCGGCAATGTTGGCCGTCACCTCGTCCAGCTCTTTTGCCTGGCGAGCCGACTGCTGATAGAGCTTCTGGTTTCCCTGCGCCAGGCTATCGATATTGCTCACCATCGAAGCGGTGGCATCGCTGACCTGAGTCACCAGCTGCTGTAGCCCCCGCTGCATGGCCTCAATGCTGACGCTGAGCTGGCCGATCTCCCGGTTGAAACAGGTGACCGGCGGCGGTGCCACAGAGAGATCCCCTGCGGCCAGAAGATTGATATGGGTAATCAGCCGCTTGAGCGGGGCGATCACCCAGCGCGACATGCCAAACCAGACGGCGATGGCGATGATCAGCAACAGAGCTGGCCCGAGAATAAAGAGGTATTGCAGATCGGCCAGGCGGGACATCAGCGTCTGCCTTCCCTCCTCTGCACGCGCATCGCTGGCGGCGCGGAAGCGGGCAAAGTTATCGTTGAAGTCGGCCTGGAAGGCCTGGGCCGGGACGGCAAAAAAGGCATCGATGGACTGCGTGCGGGTCAAGGCATCCGCCTGCTCTTTAATCGCGCCGTAGAAGAGCTGGTAGCTGTTTATCAGCCCCTCGTCTTCGGGTGGATTGAGCGCCCGCCACGCCTGCCAGCTCTTTTGCGACGTTGCCAGCGCCTGCTGGGCCTCGTCCATCAGGCTATGCCAGCTGCCCTCAGAGCCTGTGGCCTGATCCTGCATAAAATAGACCCCTGCGCGGTTAAGCAGATCGCTGGCCGCCAGCAGCGCCACGCGTGCTTCATCAACCTTTGACTGTTGAAGAAGCGCCTGCTGATTGAGCCGCTCATGATGTTGGGCGTCGTGGAGGGAACGGGAGAGGAGAAAAGATGAGGAGATCTGAAGCGCGGAGAACAAGCCGATAATGCACAATATCCCTGCCAGCAGGCCAAACTGCCGTGGCGTAGCCCGGCGAAATAGAGAGGGGAAAATTTTAGTTAAGTTCATGATATTCTTCTGTAACCATTCTGCTGTAGCCACACACTGCGCGTGAGTCTACGAAACAAAAATGACAGAACCATGACAGCGCGGCACCGCTGAATAAGCACCGGTGCCGCGCAGGTTAACAATGATGATTACAGGCGATCTTTCCACACCGTCTGCACGTTGCAGAACTCCCGCAGGCCGAAGTGTGACAGCTCCCGACCGAAGCCGCTCTTCTTCACGCCGCCGAACGCCACGCGGGCATCGCTGGCGCTGTAGCCGTTGATAAACACCCCGCCGCACTCCAGACGCGCCGCCAGGGCGTTTGCCCGCGCTTCGTCAGCGCTGAAAATCGTTGCGGAGAGACCGAAGTCACTGTCGTTGGCAAGCTGTAAAGCGTGCTCTGCGTCATCCGCGACGGTGATGGTCGCTACCGGGCCAAACAGCTCCTGACGGAACCCGGTCATCTCAGAGGTAACGCCGGTCAGCACCGTTGCCGGATAGTAGTTGCCCTCCCCGCTGATTTTCTCCCCGCCAAGGCGCAGCGTCGCGCCTTCGTTCAGGGTCGCCTCAACCTGGGCATGCAGCTCGTCGCGCAGATCGTAACGCGCCATTGGCCCAAGGTAGTTCTCTTCAACGTCCGGTGCGCCCAGCTTCAGCGCCGCCGCGGCAGCTACAAATTTTTCGGTAAAGGCGTCTGCCACCCCAGCCTCAACGATAAAGCGTTTCGCCGCCGCGCAGACCTGCCCGGTATTCTGATAACGACCGGCAACCGCCGCTTTCACGGCCAGATCGAGCGAGGCATCGTTGAGCACGATGAAGGGATCGGATCCGCCCAGCTCCAGCACGCATTTTTTCAGCGCCGCACCCGCCTGAGCCCCGATGGCCGCCCCGGCACGCACGCTACCGGTAACGGTCACGGCGGCAATGCGCGGATCGTTAATCGCCTGGCTTACGCCTTCATTGGTGGCGTTCACCCAGCCAAAGACCCCCGCTGGAATACCCGCCTCGCGAAAAATATCGCCCAGCAGCTCGGCGCAGCCCAGCACGTTAGGGGCGTGCTTGAGCAGATAGCTGTTGCCCGCCAGCAGGATCGGCACCGCACCACGCAGCACCTGCCAGACCGGGAAGTTCCACGGCATCACCGCCAGGATAGCCCCCAGCGGACGGTACTCAATCACCGCCTGGTTATTCTCTACCTGGGTCGGCTCGCTCGCCAGCATCGCCGGGCCGTGTTCGGCATACCAGTCGCAGAGGTTGGCAGACTTCGCTACCTCAGCTCGGGCTTGCAGAATGGGTTTACCCATCTCGGCGCTAATCAGCTGGGCCATCTTCTCGCCGTGCTGACGCAGAACCGCCCCCACGTTACGCAGTCCCTGGGCGCGCTGCGCTACGCTCTGCTCCCGCCACTGGCGGAAACCCTGCTGCGCAGCGGCCAGAGAGGACTCGACCTCTGCCGAGGTGGCCCACGGACGCGCCGAGAGCTGCTCTCCGGTTGCCGGATTGATCGACAAGGCATGCGTTTTTGCGGAAATGGACATTATTTATCTCTCTTCTAAACAGGGAACTTGCTTTATCCTGGCCTACTCTGCTATTTCTGAAAACTGAATAATATTAACCTAACCATTCACAAATCGAGAACAGAATGGATTTAACCCAGCTTGAGATGTTTAACGCCGTGGCGCAGACCGGCAGCATTACCCAGGCCGCCCAGCGAGTGCACCGGGTGCCGTCGAACCTGACAACGCGCATCCGGCAGCTGGAGGCGGACTTGGGCGTGGATCTCTTTATCCGCGAAAACCAGCGGCTGCGTCTCTCTCCCGCCGGGCATAGCTTTTTACGCTACAGCCAGCAGATCCTCGATCTGGTGGAGGAGGCGCGCAGCGTGGTCGCCGGGGATGAGCCGCAGGGGCTGTTTTCGCTCGGTTCGCTAGAGAGCACGGCTGCCGTACGTATTCCCCCTACCCTGGCCGACTTCAACCAGCGCTATCCCCGCATCCAGTTTGATCTCGCCACCGGCCCGTCCGGGACCATGATCGACGGCGTGGTCGAGGGTCGGCTCAGCGCGGCGTTCGTTGATGGGCCGCTGATGCATCCTGGCTTAGAAGGGATCCCGGTCTACCGGGAGGAGATGATGATCGTCGCCCCTGGTGGACATGCCGCCATCAGCGACGCCACGCAGGTTAATGGTGCGAGCATCTACGCGTTTCGCCCCAACTGCTCCTACCGCCGCCATTTTGAGAGCTGGTTTAAAGCAGCCGGTGCCACGCCGGGCAAAATTCATGAAATGGAGTCCTACCACGGCATGCTAGCCTGCGTGGTTGCCGGGGCTGGGCTGGCGCTGATGCCGCGCAGCATGCTGGAGAGCATGCCTGGACATCATCAGGTTTCCGCCTGGCCGCTGGCGGAGGAGTGGCGCTGGCTGACCACCTGGCTGGTATGGCGTAGAGACGCAAAGAGCCGTCCGCTGGAGGCGTTCATCGCCCTGCTGCAAGAGCGGCCGCAGACGCCATAGGATAATAGTATAGATGTTTCAACATATTGCGCTGATGCGCGGCAAGGGATATTTTTAAACGGTCGCCATTAACGGTTAACGGAAAAAGAATGAATACCAAAGCCCGTAAGGTCATGATTATTGGTACCGGCAATGTCGGTGCATCGGCTGCCTACGCCCTGCTAAATCAGAACATTGCCGAAGAGCTGATTCTGGTCGATCTCAACCGCGATCGCGTCGAGGGGCACGCCCAGGATCTGGCAGATGCCGCAGCCTATATGCCAGGGATGATGACTATCTCAACCCGTGACGTCAGCGAGTGCGCGGATGTCGATATCGCAGTGATCACCGTCTCCGGTGGGCCGCTCCTGCCCGGCCAGACTCGGCTGGACGAGCTGACCAATACGGCCAAAATCGTCAAAAAGATCGTGCCACAGATGATGGAGAACGGCTTCAACGGCATCTTTCTGATCGCCACCAACCCGTGTGACATTATCACCTGGCAGGTGTGGAAGCTCTCTGGCCTGCCGCGTAACCAGGTGATTGGCACTGGCGTATGGCTGGATACCACCCGTCTGCGCCGCTCTCTCGCCCAGTCGCTGGATATTGGCGCACAGAGCATTGATGCCTTTATCCTTGGCGAGCATGGCGATACCCAGTTCCCGGTCTGGTCCCACTCCTCGGTGTACGGTTCACCCATCGCCGAGGTTTATCGGCGCAAGACCGGTCAAGAGTTGGATCGTGAGCGTCTGGCGGAACAGGTTCGCCGTCAGGGTTTTGATATCTACGCCCGTAAAGGCTGCACTGAGTACGGCATTGCCGGGACTATCGTCGAGATCTGCCGCAATATCTTCACCGGTAGCCATCGGGCGTTAGCCATCTCCTGCGTGCTCGATGGAGAGTATGGCGCGAAAGATATCGCCATCGGCGTACCGGCGGTGCTGGCCCAGAACGGCGTTCAGCAGATCATCGAACTGCAGCTGGCCGAGGATGAGCAGGCGAAGTTCCAACACTCGGCAAGCGTCATTGCCGCTAACATCGCCCGCCTGCCCTGATAGTTGTCGATTGTCGTTAGCTTGCCGCACCGCGACGCACTAACAGCAGCGTCAGGCTAAACGACATCACCAGCGAGATCAGCACGCCGGAGATGGCATACGGGAACCACGGCCCGATATAGGCTGGCAGGCTGAAGATGCTGGACAGAATGTAGCCAAACAGCCGTACGCCAAAGAAAGCGATAAACGCCGACGCCACGCTGCTGGCAATGGTCGCGGCAATAAACGCGCGTTTCTCTTTGGTCAGTACGCCAAACAGCGCCGGTTCGGTGATGCCCAGCAGCGCAGAGATGGCCGCAGAGAGCGTCACGGTGCGATCGTCGCGATGACGATTCTGGAACCAGATAGCGAAGGTGGCGCCTGCAATGGCCATGTTGGCCATGCACATCATCGGCATCAGCATGTCGTAGCCGTGTTCGCTGAAGTTTTGCAGGGCAATGGGCGTCATCGCATGATGCATGCCGGTGAGGATCGCCACCGGACGGATCGCGCCCACGATCAACCCCGCCAGCACCGATGAAGTATCAAACAGCCCCTGAATGCACCACGCCAGCCCTTTGCCCAGCCAGATACCCACCGGACCAATCACCACCAACGCCACCAGCGCAGTGATAAACAGCGTCAGGGTCGGCGTAAACACGGTTCTCAGCACCTCCGGCATGACCCGATCCACTGCGCGATGGATATAGCTCAGCGCCAGCACCGAGAAGATGACCGGAATGACGCTGGAGGCGTAGTTAAATATCGACACCGGTAGCACACCGGCAAACCAGTAGGCCTGCACCGCCCCCGGCGCACCGCTCGACAGCTGCTTGGCCGCCTCAATCAGGGAAGGATACATCAAGCAGGCAACCACGGCCGCCGCTAAATATTCGTTGGTTTTAAACATCTTGGCGGCGGATACCGCCAGGAAAAACGGCAGGAACCAGAACACGCCGCTGGCGATCATATCGATTACCATTACAGTGTCACTTTTCGCTGACAGCAGATTCATGGCAATAAAACCGGCCAGCAAGCCTTTGATCATCCCCGCCCCCGCGATAGCCGGTACGATGGGGCCAAACACGCCGGACACCGTATCCATAAACAGCGAAATTAGGCCTTTCTTGGCTTTGGCAGGTGCCTCACCGGTTGGCTCAGCGGTCACGTCACCGCCGATCTGTTGATACCATTGATTCACCTGCGGGCCGATAATGACCTGATACTGCTCGCTTTGCAGCTGTGCGCCCAGTACGCCAGGTAGCTGGGTCACGGCCTGCTGGTTGATCTTCGCCTCATCCACCAGATCGAAGCGCAGACGCGTCATGCAGTGCCAGACTTTATTGATATTTTCTCGACCGCCAACGCCTTGAATTAGCGCGTTGATGATGGCTGGATTACTCATTTGCTGGCTCCTTATCTGCCACGATGACGGCATGTTCAATGCTGAAGAAGTCTACGGGAAGGCGGCAGCGATAAACAGACCAATAAAAAGTGATAACGCTCACATAACCCGTACAGAAAGGCGATACAAATAACAATAAGGTCAAATTGGTCTGCTTTTTTTATCATTTACCCTCCCTGCACGGACCAAAATAAAGTGCTGGAAATCGATAAATAAGAGCAGGAATAATAGTCTCCGTAACCTGCTTTCAGTCAGCCGTCAGGAGCGACCATGACACCCACTTTAATCACCAACGTTGAATGTTTCATCACCCGCCCGGATCGCCACAACCTGGTGCTGGTCAAAGTCACCACCGATAAAAATCTTGTCGGCTATGGCTGCGCCACGTTTCAGCAGCGGCCGCTGGCGGTAAAAACCATGGTGGATGAATACCTGAAACCACTTTTGATGGGGCGCGATGGCAACCACATCGAAGATCTGTGGCAGATGATGCAGGTGAACGCCTACTGGCGAAATGGTCCGGTGATGAATAACGCCATCGCAGGCGTGGATATGGCACTGTGGGATATCAAAGGCCAGCTGGCGGGAATGCCGCTCTATCAACTGTTCGGCGGTAAATCGAAAGACGCGATTGCGGTTTACAGTCATGCTGCCGGTGAAAGCATGGATGAACTCTATACCCAGGTAGATGACCTGCTCTCACAAGGTTATCGCTACATTCGCTGCCAGCTCGGTTTTTACGGCGGTACGCCGCAGGATCTCCATGCCACTCGCGAACCGACGGCGGGTGCCTACTACGATCAGGACGAATACATGGCGAATACTATCGCTATGTTTAAAGCCCTGCGCGAGAAGTACGGCCACCGTTTTCATATTCTGCACGACGTGCATGAGCGGCTGTTTCCGCAGCAGGCAATTCAGCTGGCGAAGGCGCTGGAGCCTTATCAGCCCTGGTTTTTGGAAGATATCGTGTCGCCACAGCAGAGCGGTTGGTTAACGCAGATTCGGGCACACAGCAGCGTGCCGCTGGCAATGGGCGAGCTGTTTAACAACCCGGCCGAGTGGCACGATTTGATCGTCAACCGGCAGATCGATTTTATCCGCTGCCATGTATCGCAGATCGGCGGCATTACCCCGGCGCTCAAGCTGGCGGTACTGTGCCAGGCGTTTGGCGTGCGGCTGGCGTGGCACGGGCCGCCGGATATGACCCCCGTCGGCGTGGCGGTAAATACCCATCTTAATATTCACCTGCACAACGCGGCGATTCAGGAGTTTATCCCGCCGCAGGCGAATACCCTGGCAGTGTTCCCCAACGCGCCGCAGGCGGAGGGCGGGTATATGTATCCGCTCGATCGTCCGGGGATTGGCATGCAGGTGGATGAAGAGGCGCTGGCGCGTTTCCCGGTGGTCTATCGTCCACATGAATGGACGCAAAGCCGCCTGCCGAACGGGGCGATGCACACGCCTTAACTGCCGCTGCGAAAGCGCAGGTTGTCGGCGTTGAACGGCGTAACGTAGGTACATTCGTAGTGAATGTCGATCACTTCGCTTAAGATCCACACCTCGCTGCCGGAAAGTATGCCGCGATTGGTGATTTTCATGGCGGGCGTGCCGCGTTTGCAGCCGAGCAGCGCGGCCTGGGCTTTATCCACCGCTACCGCCTGATAGTGGGTAAGAAAGTGGGACAGCGTCAGGCCTTTGCCGATGGCATAGCGTTGCAGTGAGCTTTCGATCGCCTGCTGATTGAGATCGGGAAAGCGCGCCAGCGGCAGGCTGGAGGTTTCAATCTGCGTACAGCGCTCGTCCACGTAGCGCAGGCGACAGAAGTGCCACAGCCACTCATTTTCCCCGATGCCAAATACCTGCTGCTGCTCCTTGCTGGGCAGCCGTTTATGCAGGCTGAGCAGCCGATAGCGCATTTGATCAAAGCGTTTTTCGGTGATGGAGTTGTAGACCAGCGGATTGCTGCGCGCGTTTTCGCTGACGTAAATCCCCGAGCCCTGCACGATACGAATAATGCCGATGCTGACCAGCTTTTTTAAGGCTTCCCGCACGGTGTAGCGCGACACGCCATACTCTTCGGCGAGTTCGCGCTCGGCGGGTAATTTATGTAACGGCTCGCTGGCCGTCTGAAAGATCTTGCTGAGCAGATCCTGAGTGATAAATTCCCGTTTTTTCATGGCTTCCATCAACGTTAGGGAAAAGAGCGTTTTTATTACGGGTTTAAAATGAGATCTAAATCACAAAATGGTTGTCTTTTCGCCAGTGAAAGTTTTAAGATCGCCCCATCTTTTCCCCTCATCAACACTACTATAACCTTATGACAACGAACACTGTTTCACGCAAAGTTGCGTGGCTGCGCGTCGTGACGTTGGCCATTGCGGCTTTCATCTTCAATACCACGGAATTTGTGCCTGTCGGGCTGCTCTCTGACATCGCTGATAGCTTCGGGATGCAAACCCCGGAAGTGGGCATTATGCTCACCATCTATGCCTGGGTGGTGGCGCTGCTGTCGCTGCCGTTTATGCTGCTCACCAGCCAGGTAGAGCGGCGCAAGCTGCTGATCGTGCTGTTTGTGCTGTTTATTGCCAGCCACGTGCTCTCCTTCCTGGCGTGGAACTTCACCGTGCTGGTGGTGAGCCGGATTGGCATTGCCTTCGCGCATGCTATCTTCTGGTCGATCACCGCCTCGCTCGCTATTCGCGTGGCACCGCCGGGCAAGCGTGCCCAGGCGCTGAGCCTGCTGGCTACCGGTACGGCACTGGCGATGGTGCTGGGGCTGCCGATAGGCCGGATCGTCGGGCAATACTTCGGCTGGCGCACCACCTTCTTTATTATTGGCATTGGGGCGCTGATCACCCTGCTCTGCCTGGCGAAGCTGCTGCCGAGGCTGCCGAGCGAACACTCCGGCTCGCTGAAAAGCCTGCCGCTGCTGGTTCGTCGCCCGGCGCTGATGAGTATCTATCTGCTGACGGTCGTGGTGGTCACTGCGCACTACACCGCCTATAGCTACATTGAGCCGTTTGTGCAGCACGTGGCAGGACTGAGCGCCAGCTTCGCTACCGTGCTGCTGCTGATCCTGGGCGGCGCAGGGATCATCGGCAGCATTCTGTTTGGCAAGCTGGGCAACCTGCACGCCTCCACGCTGGTCAGCGGCGCAATTGCCGTTCTGACAATGTCGCTGGTGCTGATGCTGCCCGCCTCGCACAGCACAACGTACCTTGCCGTGCTCGGCGTATTCTGGGGCGTTGCGATTATGATCATCGGCCTCGGTATGCAGGTGAAGGTACTGTCGCTGGCCCCGGACGCCACCGATGTGGCGATGGCGCTCTTCTCAGGGATCTTTAACCTCGGCATCGGCGCGGGCGCGCTGGTGGGTAACCAGGTGAGCCTGCACTGGTCAATGGCTAACGTGGGTTACGTGGGCGCAGTCCCTGCGCTGGCGGCGCTAGTGTGGTCTGTGGTGATATTCCGCCGCTGGCCCACGGTACTGGAAGAACACGCTGAGCTTCAAGAGCAGACTCAATAACGTTTACGCCGGGTGGCGCTGCGCTTACCCGGCCTACGTTTTCGTTATTATGAGAGTGGATAGCTGGAGATAATCTCCAGCACGCCGTTAATGATAAACTGCACCCCCATGCAGACCAGCAGAAAGCCCATCAGCCGGGAGATGGCCTCAATACCGCTTTTTCCCACCAGCCGCATCACCGCACCCGAACTACGCAGACAGCCCCAAAGGATCACCGACACAAGCAGGAAAATCAGCGGCGGCGCAACCAGGATCACCCAATCCGGAAAGGTAGAGCTGTGACGTAGGGTGGAAGCCGAGCTGATGATCATCGCGATGGTTCCCGGCCCGGCGGTGCTGGGCATCGCCAGCGGGACAAAGGCGATATTGGCGTCCGGCTCGTCTACCAGTTCGGCCGTTTTGCTCCTGGCCTCCGGGGACTCATGTGCTTTCTGCTGGGGAAAGAGCATGCGGAAACCGATAAAGGCGACGATCAGTCCCCCGGCGATGCGCAGCCCCGGAATCGAGATACCAAAGGTATTCATCACCACCTGCCCGGCATACCAGGCAACCATCATAATGGCAAATACATAAACCGACGCCATCAGCGACTGACGGTTACGTTCGGCGGCATTCATATTGCCCGCCAGGCCAAGAAACAGCGCGACGGTAGTCAACGGGTTCGCCAGGGGCAGCAATACCACCAGCCCTAATCCAATTGCCCTGAACAGATCCTGCATAAGGTGCACTCCATGAAGCGGATACGTTGATGCCTATTATATGCGCAAAGCCCCTGCATGTGCAGCGGACAATCCGCTAAGCCAATGTATAAATTACAGTTATTAATTTATTAGTTATTGCTAAAAAATTGGTGCATGAAACGTTTTAGCAAATTGTGGCATAAGTTAATGCATTCAGTTGACTTATAGTTGCCCCGGCAATAGTATCTGCCGTGACTAATCTACTTGCCGGGGCAACCATCGTGAAAAGCACCAGTGACTTGTTCAACGAAATCATCCCACTGGGCCGCTTGATCCACATGGTCAACCAGAAAAAAGATCGCCTATTAAACGATTACCTTTCGCCGCTGGATATCACAGCGACGCAGTTTAAGGTGCTCTGCTCTATCCGCTGCGCGACCTGCATCACGCCGGTAGAGCTAAAAAAAGTGCTGTCTGTCGATCTCGGGGCACTCACCCGCATGCTGGATCGACTGGTATGCAAAGGCTGGATTGAGCGTCAGCCTAATCCGCATGACAAGCGCGGCGTGCTGATCCAGCTTACCGCTGACGGCGCAGCGCTTTGTGAGCAAGGCCATAAATTAGTGGGGCAAGACCTGCATCAGGAACTAACAAAAAACTTAACGGCAGATGAAGTGGCAACCCTTGAGTACTTGCTCAAGAAAATACTGCCGTAAACAGAAGAGGTATAATGATGTCCAGACGCAATAATGACGCCATTACTATTCATAGCATATTGGACTGGATCGAGGATAACCTGGAGTCACCGCTGTCGCTGGAGAAAGTCTCCGAGCGTTCGGGTTATTCAAAATGGCACCTGCAACGGATGTTTAAGAAAGAGACCGGGCACTCATTAGGTCACTATATCCGCAGCCGCAAGCTTACTGAAATCGCACAGAAGCTTAAGCAGAGCAACGAGCCGATTCTCTACCTGGCAGAGCGCTACGGCTTTGAGTCACAGCAGACGTTGACCCGAACGTTTAAAAACTATTTCGACGTGCCGCCGCATAAGTATCGCATGACCAGTATGCACGGTGAGGCCCGTTATCTGCTGCCGCTAAACCATTACAACTGTTAACCGCCTGTATTTAGACGTATCGAGGAAATCATGAAGTTTACCGTCTCCGCCGCCCTTACCCTGCTGGCGCTGTTTTCTGGCAATAGCTTTGCGGAGCAGCCGCGCCCTAGTGAACAAAACCAGCGCGACGCGATGATTATGCCTTCGGCCCATGACCAGTCACCGTTTGACTTAAATCACATGGGTTCCGAAAGTGATAAATCCGACGAGTTAGGCGTGCCCTATTACAACTAAGCACGGCTAATACGTTCTTGCCCCGCCCTGTGCGGGGCTTTTTTTAGCGTGCGGCAACTGACGGCCACAGACGGAAGCCAAAGATATTGATGTACAGGCCAGCCATGATCAGCGCAGCGCCGAGCAGTTGCAGACCATTCAGCGTCTCACCCAATAACAGCGCGGCGCTGGCCATGCCGACCACCGGCACCAGCAGCGAGAGCGGCGCAACGCGCCAGGTTTCGTAACGCCCAAGCAGCGTTCCCCAGATCCCGTAGCCAATGATGGTGGCGACAAACGCCAGATAGATCAGCGACAGCACGGTGGTGATATCAATTTGCACCAGGCTTTGCAACATCTGCGCCGGGCCATCGAAAATCAGCGAGGCGACCATAAAGGGTACCACCGGGATCAGCGCGCTCCAGACCACCAGCGACATCACCGCCGGGCGTGACGAATGCTGCATGATCTTTTTGTTGAAGATATTGCCGCAGGCCCAGCTGAAGGCGGCCGCCAGAGTCAGCATAAAGCCCAGCACGGTCACGTCCTGACCGTTGAGGCTGGATTCCGCTAGCACCAGCACGCCAAAGATCGCCAGGGTAATCCCCAGCACCTGCTTAAGCTGAAGCCGCTCGCCGAAGGTTACCGCCCCAAGGACGATGGTGAAGAATGCCTGCGCCTGCAAAACCAGCGAGGCCAGCCCGGCGGGCATGCCAAACTTAATCGCGCTAAACAGAAAGGCAAACTGGCCAAAGCTGATGGTCAGGCCGTAACCCAGCAGCAGACGCAGCGGCACCTTCGGCCGGGCAACAAATAGCAGCGCCGGAAAGGCCACCAGTACAAAACGCAGACCTGCCAACATTAGGGGGGGCATATTGTGCAGCCCGACCTTAATTACAACAAAATTAAGTCCCCAAACTACCACCACCAGCAATGCCAGTAGTCCGTCTTTCCGCGTCATACCTGCCCCTGAAGTTTCAGTTTTTGTAAAAATGTTACATTATCGTAAAAATCCGCCGAGAGACAGATCACAATTTTCAGTAGGTCACGCTGTGCGATGAGATAAATGTGGTCGCTATACAGTGCGCGTTTGGCATGGTATTGCTGATAGTGAACGCAAAAAATAAAAAACACTGCACTGTCGGATATAACATGATCACATCTCAGCAACGCTCCATCATCGCACTGCTCGCCTCATCACTGCTGTTAACCATCGGACGCGGCGCGACGCTGCCGTTTATGACCATCTACCTCAACAGCCAGTACGGTATGGCGGTTGACCAGGTCGGATTTGCCATGACCGTGGCCATGACCGTCGGCGTCGTCTTCAGCCTCGGCTTTGGCATTCTTGCCGATAAGTTTGATAAGAAGCGCTACATGCTGATTGCCATCACCATTTTCGTGGTTAGCTTTATCGGCATTCCCCTTAGCCATAACGCAGTTCTGGTGGTGATCTTATTCTCCATTATCAACTGCGCCTACTCGGTCTTCGCCACCGTGGTTAAAGCCTACTTCTCCGATACGCTGGCTCCGGCGGCGAAGTCAAAAGTGTTCTCGCTTAACTACTCGTTTCTCAACATCGGCTGGACGATTGGCCCGCCGCTGGGCACCCTGCTGGTGATGCAGAGCAGCCAGCTGCCCTTCTGGCTGGCTGCGGCCTGCGCTGCCTTCCCGCTGGTGTTTATCCAGATCTGGGTCCAGCGCGTCATGGTTAAGCACGAGGAGGAGACCCTCCAGCCCTGGTCACCGTCGCTTTTGCTGCATGATAAAGCCCTGCTGTGGTTTACCCTCTCCGGCATGCTGGCCTCATTCGCCAGCGGCTCCTTTGCCTCCTGTATTTCGCAGTACGTCATGGCCGTAGCCGATAATGCCTTTGCGCAGAAAGTGGTGGCGCTGGTCCTGCCGGTGAATGCGGTTATCGTGGTTATGTTCCAGTACGTGATTGGCCGCACGCTGCGGGCCGACAATATCCGCCCGATGATGGCCGTCGGCACGCTCTGCTTTGTCCTTGGTCTGCTGGGCTTTATGATCTCTGGCAGCCAGCTCTGGCTGTGGGGGCTGTCAGCCGCCGTGTTCACTGTTGGGGAGATCATTTATGCTCCGGGCGAATATATGCTGATCGACCATATTGCCCCGCCGGGCATGAAGGCGAGCTATTTCTCAGCCCAGGCCCTCGGCTGGCTTGGTGCGGCAATGAACCCGCTGGCCACCGGCATTATTCTAACCACCCTGCCGGGCTGGACGCTGTTTGCCATCCTGGCGGCGACGATTGTTTTAGCCTGGCTGATGATGCTGCGCGGAATGCAGATCAGGCCGTGGGACAGCGGACTCAGTGCGGCAAAAGCATAAAAAAAGGGGCAGAAAATCTGCCCCTCTTAATACTTACCAGACCTGTTCGGCAATGCGCGTCACCAAGCGGACCTTGTCCCACTGCTGGGCTTCGGTCAGGCTGTTGCCCTCTTCCGTCGAGGCGAAGCCGCACTGCGGGCTAAGGCAGATCTGATTGATATCGACATACTGCGCCGCTTCCTTGATACGCGCCTCGATCCCTTCAGGGTTTTCCAGCTCGCCGTTTTTCGTGGTAATCAGACCCAGCACCACCTGCTGCTTACCCGGACGGATAAAGCGCAGCGGGGCGAAGTCGCCGGAGCGATCGTTGTCATACTCCAGGAAGAAGGCATCGACGTTGACCTGGCCGAAGAGCACTTCAGCCACCGGCTCGTAGCCGCCTTCGGAGATCCAGGTTGAGCGGAAATTGCCGCGGCAAACATGCAGACCGATGGTCAAATCCTCCGGCTTGCCCTCCAGCGCCTTGTTCAGTACCCGAGCGTAGATGCGTGCCAGCTCATCAGGATCCTCGCCGCGCTCGCGGACCTGACGGCGCTGATCGTCTGAGCAGAGATAAGCCCAGACCGTATCGTCAAGCTGCAGGTAACGGCAGCCTGCTTCATAGAATGCGTGAATGGCGTCGCGCCAGGTGATTGCCAGATCGTCAAAGTAGGCGTCCAGCTCCGGGTAGACCGTGCTGTCGATATCTTTCCGGCCACCGCGGAAGTGCAGTACGCTCGGGCTGGGGATCGTCATCTTCGGCTGGGCGCTGCCGCTAATGCTCTGTAGGAAGCGGAAGTCTTCCAGCATCGGATGATCGCCGAAGCCCAGCTTGCCGGTCACGCGCACGCCGTGGGCTTTCGTCTGGACACCGTTGAATTGAATACCCGCGTCAGAATCGTAACGCTCTACGCCCTGCAGGCCGTCAAAGAAGTCAAAGTGCCACCAGGCGCGACGGAATTCGCCGTCGGTGACCACGTGCAGACCGCAGGCACACTGCTGCTCAACCACCTCGCGGATCGCACTGTCTTCCACCGCGCGCAGCTGGCCCGCATCGATTTCACCCGCGGCAAACTGGATTCGCGCCTGCTTGATAGCATCCGGGCGCAGGAAACTGCCGACAACATCGGCGCGGAACGGGGAGTGGTGACGCTGCATGGTGATCTCCTTGCCGTCGGGCAATGATAACCCGACGTGATAGTTCATGATTTAAACGATTTAGCCTTCTGGACGGCTATATGTCTAAAAATATGTCACACTCCTCGCCGCGATGCAACCGAGAATAATTCACGGGACATGAAAAATACTCATGTGCTAACGCTAATCACCACTGGCGAAGGCATAGCCCTCATCTTCCCAGCCGGTGATACCGCCGATCATGATCTTTACCGGCAGGCCCAGCTGCGCCAGTTTCAGCGCAGCGCGATCGGCACCGTTGCAGTGTGGCCCGGCGCAGTAGACAACAAACAGCGTCCCGGTGGGCCACTCACGCATCTTCTCCTCGGTCATCTGGCTATGCGGGAGGTGCACCGCACCGGGCAGGTGGCGTTTAGCAAAGGCCTCAGCGCTGCCAACCACGTGCAGCAAGGCGAAATCCTGCTCATGGTGGGTTAACGCATGGTGGACATCGGCGCAGTCGGTTTCAACGCTGAGGCGCTGTAGAAAATGCCCAGCGGCCTGCTGTGCGGAGGCGGCGGGAAATTCGCTTACGTAGCTCATGGTAGTTTCTCCTTGGTTGTGTTAACACTAAGCTAACGTAAACTTGATCGACCCACCGCCTACCGCTATGCCAGAAAACGCCAGGATAATGACAACCTTACCTTCCCCCCAACCGCTAGTCGTGGCCGTTGCCTATGACGGCCTCTGCACGTTTGAATTTGGCATCGCCGTGGAGGTATTTGGCCTGCCGCGCCCAGAGCTAGGGGAGAACTGGTACCGTTTTGCCGTGGCGTCGGTAGAGGAAGGTGAACTGCGTGCCACCGGAGGTATTCGGCTGGTGGCCGATGGCGGCCTGGGGCTGCTGGCACAGGCCGATACCATTATTATCCCTGGCTGGCGCGGCGCGGAGTGCCCGGTCCCGGAGGCATTATGTCAGGCGCTGCGCGAAGCCAATGCGCGGGGCTGTCGAATTATGTCTATCTGTTCCGGGGTTTTTGCGCTGGCCGCCGCCGGGCTACTTAACGGCAAGCGTGCCACGACCCACTGGCGCTATACGCCGCTGCTGCGGGAGCGCTATCCCGCCATCGAGGTGCTTGATGATGCGCTCTATTATCATGAGGGGAGCGTGCTGACCTCGGCAGGCAGCGCGGCGGGGATCGATCTCTGTTTGCATCTGGTGCGCCTCGACTACGGCACTGACGTTGCCAATAACGTGGCCCGGCGACTGGTCGTTCAGCCCCATCGTGACGGCTCGCAAAGCCAGCAGATTGCTCGACCGGTCGCCAGATCGCGAGAGAGCCAGCGGCTCGGACAGGTGTTCGACTACCTTCATCGTCAGCTTGCCGCCACGCATTCGGTAGCCTCCCTTGCGAAGCTGGCTGGCATGAGCCCCCGAACCTTTTTACGTCGTTTTGATGAGGCAACCGGAACCACCCCGGCACGTTGGATCTTGCAGGAGCGTCTGGCGCGTGCCCGGACGCTGCTGGCTAACGCCGATCTCAGTATGGAGGAGGTCGCAGCCCAGGCAGGATTTGCCACCGCCGCCTCGCTGCGCCATCACTTTCGCCAGCGTTTCGCCCTCTCACCACGAGACTACCGTAAAAATCAGGCATAAAAAAACCGCCAGTGATACTGGCGGCAAATGCTTGCATGGATAGATCTATTTTGTTCTGTACGTTATTCCGGGGTTCATTATTCGGAATAGCGGATCGGCACTATCATCGCACAGCATTTCTTAACGAAGGTTAAACGACGTAGTTAACCTTTTTGTACGCCGGTATCGATCTTCAGATAGCGCATCAGACCCATGGTCGCGCTCTTTTTCGCTTCGTCGTTCACTGCGACCAGATAGTAATCCGTCGCGACTGCGTAAGGGGCTTTATCCGCTGGATAAACCGCGTACTTCAACACCAGTTTGCCGCTATGACGCTGACACTCCATATCCCAATGTCCCTGTTCTGCTGGCGAGATGCCGCATTTTCCCGGACCGTAGCTGTTTGAGAGATAGGAGTCGACGCGAGATTCAGCCTTCGTAATGTAAGCGGGTTTATTGTTGTACATAAAACCGGTACACACCGCCCCTGCTACGATGAGGAGCGGTAACGATAACAGCATTTTTCTTTTCATTTTGACGACCTAATTTTCTAACAGAAACCACCACGACTAGTATTATTCCTAAAAAAGGAAAATGTAACTACCTTTATTAGCGGTTTAGTCCCTATCTGATTCCATCAGGTCTACTAATAGAGCGTCTTTGTGACAAAAGAATGAACGCTGTGTTAACAAAAAGCCGCCCGTAGGCGGCTATTCTTAGAGAGGCCTTGTACGATCGGGATCGTCGATATCTGGGTCATCAATATCAGGATCGTCAAAATCGGGATCGTCAGGGTCAATAGGGTCGATATCATCTGGCGGATAACGGTCGGGATCGTCCCGGTCCGGTCTGTCAGAAGGTAGCGGGTCAAGAATATCGGGGCGTTCGGACATAGGACCTCCAGCACGATAAACGGCAGTAAAAGGATGTTAGCGAAGCGCTATTTTTTATCCTGTTTTGGCTTTTTGGTGTCAGACCCAGACTTCTTGTCAGAATTTTTTTGCTGATCTTTTGAAACGTTCAGATTAACGCTTTTCATGGGTAACTCCAGGTAAGATGGCAGCTTTTGCTGCTCCTGGAGTATAGGTAAGCTTTATCAATACCACCAGCGAAGCGGCAAGGCGTGGGCCCTGAACGACTCTCAAGGGCATTAGAAGTTACAGGGTCACCTTTCGCTGTTCTGCACCTTCCACGTCACGGTTTTCGGCATCGGTTCATTTACCGGACTATGCTATCCTTGGAACAAACAAGGAGGTGACATGTTTTCCTTTCTCAACACGCTTCAGCGGCTGATAAAAAATCAGCAAGAAGCACCGACCACTCAGCCGAAATATTCAAATGAACAGCTTTTGCAATGGGCCACTGGCTGCATGCTAGAGGGACTTCCGGATGCGTTTTATGAAGCAAGGGTTACGTGTGAATGCAGTGTGAATGATGAAGGTCACCAGACAGTAAGTGTCTCTCACGAATTCAAGCTTACTGCAGAATCTGAGTACGCACGTTTTTCCCCGCCAGACGATCTGTATGCAACCAACTGCATAGAACAGATTCTCACTGGTAAAAAATGGAAATATGCAGCAATCATTTTCAATCCTCAAACTACAAGATTTGAATGGAAATAAACCATTTGGGGAAGAAATAACCGGGCGGCGCTACGCTTGCCCAACCTACACATCATGCCAGACCGTAGGCCCGTGCAAGCGTAGCGCCGCCGGGCAATAAACATGTCACAATCGCTTAATTGACTCCCACGGAAGGCCTGAAACGCAAAAACCCGCTCATGGCGGGTTTCTTATCACGTTCACTTATCTGCTCAGGCTCAGACCGTCATCGCTGTCGTAAGCGTTCGTGTCATTATCGGCGCTTAAAGCGCGACAACGTTTCCGGCAGCCGGGCCTTTGGCGCCATTCTCCATCGAGAACTCAACCTTCTGCCCTTCGTCCAGCGTTTTGTAATCATTGCTCTGGATAGCGGAAAAATGTACAAAGACATCTTTGCTGCCGTCTGTTGGCGTAATGAAGCCGAAGCCTTTTTCAGAGTTAAACCATTTTACTAAACCAGTCATTTTATTAGACATAGATACTTCCTTTAATTTTCTTGAGCCACATATTGTGGCGAACATGGCCTGCTTGCAGATGAGGACTTATTGGGCACTTAGGAGGAGGCTCATGCAGAAGAGTATCTATAGATAACGCTTGAAATGAGGACTGCTTTACTAAAACTGCTTTCATAAGGTCTGTATGCCAAACCGATGACGCATAGTGGACTCTTATGATTTGATAAGCAAGATTAGTTTTGTCAAGGACTGGCGTGGGAAATTTACAATTCAGAGGCCGCTTGAGTAATCTTAAAAGCCCTGACCATTGCAGCCAGAGCTTTTAAGGTACTACGGAGTGAAGAGTTAACATTAATCCACTTACGGAATTGTTACTGCAATTTGTACTGCTTTTAAATGCACCCGTTTACTACAGATAATATTGGGCATTAAGACTAAAAAACCTCCCGCTATTTATTCTGTTACATACCAGCCAACGCTCTCAAAACATAAACGTGGCAACTTAAACAAGCACATCCCCATCGCGACATAGACTCTTTAATGCGTTGCCTTTTGCCGACACGGTCATAAAAAACCGCCAGCTAAACTATAAAAACAAGGCCTTACATCGTCGCGCTAACACTGCCATTTTGCCAACCAGCACAATAACTACGCGGCTTGAAATTACACTACATCCCAAACTACAAACTTCGTGGCCTTTATAGCAAATGGCTTACCCTGATACTTCTAAACACCCTCACTGTGCTGGTAAGTTCTAATTTACTCATTTAGAAATCAGAGTCAACACTGTTTTTAAAAACATGATTTTATTAACAGCATTGCTAAACTGAACGTTGATTAATTGGAGAGGTTTTGGGGAAGCAAAAAAACGAACAAAAAACCGGGCATCGCGCCCGGTTCTGTTTCAAACCTGAATACGCCCTACGCGCTTAACCCCCGATTCACCAGCATCGGCTCAATCTTCGGATCGTGCCCGCGCCATATCCGATAAAGTTCAGCTAAATTAGCACTATTGCCGCGTGACAAAATCGCCTCCCGGAACCGCTGACCGTTCTCGCGGGTCAGTCCGCCCTGCTCCACAAACCACTGGTAGCCATCATCGGCCAGCATTTGCGTCCAGATGTAGGCATAGTAGCCCGCAGCGTAACCGCCACCGAAAATATGCGCAAAACATACTTCCCAAATGACAAATTTATTTATACTAAACAATAGGTTGAATGAGAATCGGAGCGCTGATTTGCCCTTTGTACACCCTTAATAGAACCATATAATATTCAATAAGTTGGCAATCGTTTTGGAGAAGAATTTTGCTCAAGAATACCCCGATGACACCCAAAGCAGCTCGAATTTTGATCAAAATAGTCATCACTATCGCCGCTGCTTTGATGACGAAGAATGTTGTACTGTCGGGATCTTGGACTCCTTTAGTTTGCTTTTACGATCGGCAGATCTGACCACCGCGTGGTATAGCGTGGCGAGAGCATCTCGCGCTTCATCTGCCAGGCCTGCTGGATCCCCTGCCCGGCAAAATATAACGTACCCCTACCCTGTCGGTTTAGCTGGTCCATTAAAGCCATCAGCGCATCGCTGTCTGCCCGGGGCGCGTTATCGTCAAAGAGGTTGAGCTGCGCCACGCCCAGGCTGTAAAAATCCCCGAGCATAATACCCGCCTTCTGATAACGGTGGCCGTCCCGCCATACTGTATCGAGGCAACGCGTGGCCGCCGCGATAATGTCGCGCGTGTCCTGGGTAGGCGTCATCAGTCGCGTGGCGGCGCTGTTCCCGTAATACGGTTCGCCGGAGTGAGGCGACGTTTTTACGAACGTGGAGATGTAACGGCAGAACTGGTGCTCCCCGCGTAATTTTTCCGCCGCCCTGGCGGCATAGCTGCAGATCGCCTGGCGCATTTCTTCGTAGTCCGTGATGCGTTCGCCAAAACTGCGGCTGCAGACGATCTCCTGCTTCACCGGCGCGAATTCCTCCAATTCAAGGCAGGACTCGCCGCGCAGCTCGCGCACGGTTCGCTCCAGCACGACGCTGAAGTGTTTCCGGATAAACCGGATGTCGGTATCCGCCAGCTGTAGAGAATTTTCGATCCCCATCGCCTGGAGCTTTTTGGCGATGCGCCCGCCAACGCCCCAGACCTCGTCGACGGGCATCAGGGCCATTAACCTGCGCTGCCGCTCGACGTTCGACAGGTCGACCACACCGCCTGTTTGTGGCCACTGCTTCGCCGCCCGGTTCGCCAGTTTTGCCAGCGTTTTGGTCTGCGCAATGCCGACGCCGCACCAGATACGCGTATAGCGCCGGATGTTGTTGCGGATCTCCCGTCCAAAATCGGCCAGGTCCCGGCAGTTACGCACGCCTGTCAGATCGCAAAACGCCTCATCTATGGAGTACACCTCCACACGCGGACACATTTCCTCAAGCGTGGTCATGACGCGGTGCGACATGTCGCCGTACAGCTCATAGTTGCTGGAGAACGCGATCACCGGTTCCGGAAACCGTGCAGCCTTAAGCTGAAACCACGGCACGCCCATTTTAATGCCCAGGTGTTTGGCCTCGGCGCTGCGGGCTATAACGCAGCCGTCATTATTCGAGAGCACGACAATCGGCCGCCCAACCAGATCCGGCCGGAACGCGGTCTCGCAGCTCGCATAGAAGCTGTTCATATCAACGAGGGCAAACATGGTTTCGGCGCAGCGTAGTGATGACAGAAATGACAACGCCGACAATTTCTAAACCGTCGGCGTCATAAATTTTTATGGGTGGGTAAGCGGGATTTTCAGCCACCAGCTGGGCCACCGGGTGAGTCACCAGTCGCTTAACGGTGAACTCCCCGGCGATGTTCGCGACAACAATATCGCCATGCTGAGGGTGAATGCTGAAATCAACGAGGAGATAAGAGCCATCGGTGATCCCGGCATTTATCATTGAATCGCCCGACACGCGGAGCGTGTATGTCGAGGAGGGGTGCGGGATTAGTTGGCAAATCAGGTCTATGCCCGATTCTATATAATCGGCCGCAGGGCTGGGGAACCCGGCGGATATTGTGTCCCCGTAAACAGGGATATGTACCGGAGTTTCCGGGAAAATAAGACGTTGCAGATGCATATTATTACCTCCTCTGTAAAAT
>NZ_BBMZ01000031.1 GCF_000759795.1 Pseudescherichia vulneris NBRC 102420 | reverse complement strand
ATTGTCGAACCGTAGGCCGGGTAAGCGTAGCGCCACCCGGCGTTTGCTCTTTACTTCGCCGGGATCGACTTCAGCAGTTCGGTCAGCAGGGTCCAGTACTGGCCCACGCTCTCGATGTGTACCTGCTCATCCGGGGAGTGCGGACCGGTGATGGTTGGCCCGATGGAGACCATATCCATATCCGGGTACGGCTTTTTGAACAGGCCGCACTCAAGACCGGCGTGGATCACCTGGATGTTCGGCGTTTTGTCGAACAGGCGCTGATAGGTTTCACGCACCAGCTGCATCACCGGCGATTTTGCATCCGGCTGCCAGCCTGGGTAGCTGCCTTTCGCCGAGGTCTGCGCGCCTGCCAGCTTGCCTAACGACTCCAGCATGCTGACCACGTACTCTTTACCGCTATCGATCAGGGAGCGGATCAGGCAGATGATCTCTGCGCTCTCGTCCTGCATGGTCACCACGCCCACGTTCAGGGAGGTTTCCACCACGCCTTTCGCCACGTCAGAGTTACGGATCACGCCGTTCGGCGTGGCGTTCAGCAGCTGAACAAACGCGTCGCGGGAAGCAGTGGTCAGCGCAGCTTTATCAGAGGCCACGCTCTCCAGCTGCACGGTCAGGTTCTTCTCTTTGATCGCCAGTTCGTTGGTCAGGATAGCCTGGTACGCTTCCGCCAGCGCCTTCAGCTGTTCAGCTTTATCTGCGGCAACGGCAACGGTGGCGAAGGCTTCACGCGGAATGGCGTTACGCAGCGTGCCGCCGTTGAAGTCCAGCAGGCGCAGATCCAGCTCGGCAGCGTGACCGGCGAGGAAGCGTGCCAGCAGCTTGTTGGCGTTGCCAAGACCGAGGTGAATATCGCCGCCGGAGTGGCCGCCTTTCAGGCCCTTCAGCGTCAGGCGGAAGGTCTCAAAGCCAGCCGGAACCGCTTCGCGGGAGAGGGCGAGGGTAGAGATAAAGTCGATGCCCCCGGCGCAGCCCATGTAGATCTCACCCTCTTCTTCAGAGTCGGTGTTGATCAGGATATCAGCCTGTAACCAGCCTGCCTGGAGACCAAACGCGCCGTCCATACCGGCTTCTTCGGTCATGGTCAGCAGCACTTCCAGCGGGCCGTGAGCCACAGCATCGTCTGCCAGCACCGCCAGCGCAGAGGCCATGCCGATACCGTTATCCGCGCCCAGGGTCGTGCCGCGGGCTTTTACCCACTCGCCATCAACGTAAGGCTGAATCGGGTCGACGGTAAAGTCGTGTACGGTGTCGTGGTTTTTCTGCGGCACCATGTCCAGGTGCGCCTGTAATACGACCGGCTTGCGGTTTTCCATGCCAGCGGTAGCAGGCTTGCGGATCAGGATGTTGCCGACCTGGTCGCGCTCGGCGTGAAAGCCTTTCTCTTTCGCCCAGCCCATAACGTGTTCAGCAAGCTGTTCTTCATGATAAGAGGGGTGCGGAATAGAGCAGATCTTGGCAAAAATATCCCACAGCGGCTGGGGGGATAGTTGAGACAGTTCAGACATAATGATTCTCCATGTCAATGGCCTGCAAAACAGAGGGGCAGGGCATAGGATTAGTGATTACAGAGCATCACGCGCGTTGCGGGTGAGAGAAATTCAGAATACCACTTTATTGCCTGTCTGAGTGTGACACGTGTAAAAAGCGCAGGGCGGGCCGCGTAACACTGGTTTTTAGTGCGTCAGATCTCTATAATCTCGCGCAACCCATTTTCCCCTGAACACATTTAAGCCGTTTTACAATAGGCTGGGACACTTCACATGAGCGAAAAATACGTCGTCACCTGGGACATGTTGCAAATTCACGCCCGCAAGCTGGCCGCGCGCCTGATGCCGTCAGAACAGTGGAAAGGCATCATTGCCGTTAGCCGTGGTGGTTTAGTTCCGGCTGCCCTGCTGGCCCGTGAGCTGGGTATTCGCCATGTTGATACCGTTTGCATCTCCAGCTACGACCACGACAACCAGCGCGAGCTGAAAGTGCTGAAGCGTGCTGAAGGCGACGGTGAAGGCTTTATCGTGATTGACGATCTGGTGGATACCGGTGGTACCGCCGTGGCTATCCGTGAGATGTACCCGAAAGCCCACTTCGTTACTATTTTCGCCAAGCCGGCCGGTCGCCCGCTGGTGAATGATTACGTGATTGATATCCCGCAGGATACCTGGATTGAGCAGCCGTGGGACATGGGCGTGGTCTTCGTACCGCCTATCTCTGGCCGCTAAGCTGCTTTTTTCCTAACTTTACGCCCGGTTATGCCGGGCGTTCTGTTATTTAGCGCCCGGCAGGTTACAATAGGTGAAGTGACGTAATCATGGAGGCTGCGCGCAATGACCCAGGCTAACCTCAGCGAAACCCTGTTTAAACCCCGATTCAAACATCCCGAAACCTCGACGCTGGTGCGCCGTTTTCAGCGGGGTAACCCTCCTGCTATGGCCTCCGCACTGGACGGGACCAACGTTCCGCACTGGTATCGGCTGATCAACCGTCTGCTGTGGGTTTGGCGCGGGGTCGATCCGCGTGAAATTCTCGACGTGCAGGCGCGGATCGTCATGAGCCAGGCCGAGCGTACCGACAGCGATCTCTATGACACGGTGGTAGGCTATCGCGGCGGCAACTGGATCTACGAGTGGGCGACCCAGGCGATGAAGTGGCAGCAGAAGGCCACTCAGACCGAGGACGATGCCCTCAGCGGCCGCCAGTGGCTTCACGCCTCTAATCTCTACAGTATTGCGGCTTACCCGCATCTGAAAGGCGATGACCTCGCCGAGCAGGCTCAGGCCCTGGCCAACCGCGCCTATGAAGAGGCTGCGCGTCGTCTGCCCGGCACGCTGCGCGAGCTAGAGTTTGCTATTCCCGGCGGCTCGCCGCTGGTGGGCTTTCTCCATATGCCAAAAGGCGACGGCCCGTTCCCCACGGTACTGGTGTGCGGCGGCCTTGATAGCCTCCAGAGCGACTACTACACCCTGTTCGAGCGCTACTTCGCGCCGAACGGCATTGCGATGCTGACGCTCGATATGCCGTCGGTCGGCTTCTCCTCAAAGTGGAAGCTGACCCAGGACTCCAGCATGCTGCATCAGCATGTGCTGAAAGCGCTGCCGGACATTCCGTGGATCGATCACACCCGCGTCGCCGCCTTTGGCTTCCGCTTTGGGGCGAACGTTGCCGTCCGGTTGGCCTACCTGGAGTCACCGCGCCTGAAAGCGGTGGCCTGCCTCGGGCCGGTGGTGCACTCGCTGCTCACCGACTCTCAGCGTCTTAGCGGGGTGCCGGAGATGTACCTCGACGTGCTGGCCAGCTGTCTCGGGATGCATGATGCCTCAGACGAGGCGCTGCGCGTAGAGCTGAACCGCTACTCGTTAAAAACGCAGGGTCTACTGGGACGCCGCTGTCCTACGCCAATGCTCTCCGGTTTCTGGAAAAACGATCCCTTCAGCCCGGAAGAGGAGTCCCGGCTTATTGCCTCTTCCTCTGCCGACGGCAAGCTGCTGGAGATCCCGTTTAAGCCGGTTTACCGCAATTTTGATAAGTCACTGCAGGAAATTACTGCTTGGGTGAAGCATAGATTGCGTTAATGCGTTACTTAATTCCATTGATTTGGTAAAACAGTTGCATCACAAAAGGAGATCGCAATGACGTTACCGAGTGGACACCCGAAAAGCAGACTGATCAAGAAGTTTATGGCGCTTGGCCCTTACATCCGCGAGGAGCAGTGCGAAGGGAACCGTTTCTTTTTTGACTGCCTTGCCGTATGCGTCAACGTGAAACCGGCCCCTGAGAAGCGTGAATTTTGGGGCTGGTGGATGATAATGGAAGCCCAGGAAAAACGCTTCACCTATACCTACCAGTTTGGCCTGTTTAATAAAGAGGGTCACTGGGAGCCGGTTGCTATTAAAGATACGGAAGTGACCGATCGTCTTGAGCATACGCTGCGCACTTTCCACGAGCGTGCCCGCGAGCTGCTGGCATCGCTGGAATTAAAGCTGGAGCCTGCCGACGACTTTAAAAATGAGCCGGTTAAACTCAGCGCCTGATTAATCAGATGCCATAAATAAAAAAGGCCCTTCACCAACATGAAGGGCCTTTTTCTTATTCAGAATTAGAACTGGTAGGTCACGCCCAGGGCAACGATATCGTCGTTGGTGGTAACCAGGCGGTTATCGTCGTCAATCTGGTTGATTTTATAATCAACGAAGGCCGACATGTTTTTGTTGAAGTAGTAGGTTGCGCCCACGTCGATATAGTTGACCAGATCTTCGTCACCAAAGCCTTCGATATCTTTGCCTTTGGTCAGGACGTAGCCCACGGACGGACGCAGACCAAAGTCGAACTGGTACTGGAGCACGGCTTCGAAGTTATCCGCCTTGTTGGCAAAGCCAGCAGAGGAGGAGATCGGGGTCATGTTGTAAGAGACACCGTAGAAGGCCGCCGCGTAGACGTTGTTGGCGTCATATTTCGCGCCAGCAGCCCAGGCTTCCGCATTCGCGCCACGACCCAGAGCCATCCGGTTCTGCGCATCGGTGCGGTCAGAGTTAGCGTATGCGCCCACAACCGAGAAGTCGCTGCCGCCGAAGTCATAGGCCAGAGAGGTACCGAAGCCGTCACCGTTCTGTTTCACGACGCTGCTGCGGCCGTTTTCGTTTTTACCCTGATACTGCAGGGTCAGATCCAGACCGTCTACCACGCCGAAGAAGTCGGTGTTGCGGTAGGTCGCCACGCCGCTGGTACGTTTGGTCATAAAGTTGTCGGTACGGGCCAGGCCGTCACCGCCGAACTCAGGGAACATATCGGTGTAGGCGGCCACGTCATACAGCACGCCCAGGTTACGACCGTAGTCCAGTGAACCGAAATCTTTGATTTTCACACCGGCAAAGGCCAGACGGGTTTTCTGTCCGGAGGTGCTTTCGTCGTTGTTACCGGCAAACTCCGCTTCCCAGCGACCGAAGCCTGTAATTTGATCGTTAATTTGTGTTTCGCCTTTAAAGCCGAAACGAACGTATGTTTTATCGCCGTCGTTGCTGTTGTCATCGCTGAAGTAGTGCATGGCTTTCACTTTGCCGTAAACGTCCAGCTTGTTGCCATTTTTATTAAAGACTTCTGCGGACTGTACAGATGCGGAAGCAGCCAGACCCATTACCACTAATGCCAGAGTACTCTTTTTCATTTTGATTCCCGATTTAAACAAAAGACGCTCTAATATTCGCCAGGCTTATACCTGCTGAAAACAGAGAGGGTTTTAACGTTCGGAAATGAAAGATTTATGACAATCCAGGAATAATTTTAAAAATCGATGTTTATTTATTTCTGCAATAAAAATGTAAAAATCTGCCGTTAGGCTTGCCGATCCACGCAGCAATCATTCACCCTTTTGACCGAGGTTATTGGCAAGCGGCCTCACTCCTGTTACAACGTCAGACTGACATCACATTTCCTTATTCGTAAAACGGCAGAGAATCATGAGTGACACCCAGACGCTGGTGGTAAAACTCGGCACCAGCGTGTTAACGGGCGGATCGCGCCGCCTCAACCGCGCCCATATCGTAGAGCTGGTACGCCAGTGCGCGCAGCTGCATGCCGCAGGGCATCGCATTGTTATCGTCACCTCCGGGGCGATTGCCGCCGGGCGCGAGCATTTGGGCTACCCGGAGCTGCCCGCCACCATCGCCTCCAAGCAGCTGCTGGCGGCGGTCGGGCAGAGCCGTCTGATCCAGCTCTGGGAGCAGCTCTTCTCCATCTACGGGATCCACGTAGGACAGATGCTGCTGACGCGTGCCGATATGGAGGACCGGGAGCGCTTCCTCAACGCCCGCGATACTCTGCGCGCGCTGCTGGATAACAGCATTGTGCCGGTGATCAACGAGAACGACGCTGTCGCTACCGCCGAGATCAAAGTCGGCGATAACGACAATCTCTCTGCGCTGGCCGCCATTCTGGGTGGGGCGGATAAGCTGCTGCTGCTCACCGATCAGCAGGGCCTCTACACCGCCGATCCGCGCAATAATCCGGATGCCGAGCTGATCGCCGATGTCCACGGCATTGACGATGCGCTACGAGCCATCGCAGGGGACAGCGTCTCCGGCCTCGGTACTGGCGGCATGGGCACTAAACTACAGGCCGCTGACGTCGCCTGCCGCGCGGGCATCGAGACCATTATCGCTGCGGGCAGCAGGCCGGGGGTTATCGGCGACGCGCTGAACGGCGTGCCGGTGGGAACGCGCTTCCATGCCCAGACCTCGCCGCTGGAGAGCCGCAAGCGCTGGATCTTCGGCGCACCGCCAGCGGGCGAGCTGACCGTAGACGAAGGGGCAACGATGGCGATCCTCGAAAAAGGCAGTTCGCTGCTGCCAAAAGGGATCAAAAGCGTGACAGGCAACTTCTCCCGTGGTGAAGTGATCCGTATCCGTAATCTGGAAGGACGGGACATCGCCCACGGCGTCTCCCGCTACAACAGCGACGCGCTGCGACGCATCGCTGGCCAGCACTCACAACAGATCGACGCCATTCTCGGCTACGAGTATGGCCCGGTTGCCGTCCATCGCGACGACATGATCACCCGTTAAGGAGCAGACGTATGCTTGAACAGATGGGCATCGCTGCGAAAGCAGCCTCGTATAAGCTGGCGCAGCTCTCCAGCCGAGAAAAAAACCGCGTTCTGGAGAAGATCGCCGACTACCTGGAGGCCCAGGCGCACGACATTATTCAGGCTAACGATCAGGACGTGCTCGAAGCCCGGCGCAACGGCCTGAGCGAAGCGATGCTTGACCGTCTGGCGCTCAACCCGCAACGCCTGAAGAGCATCGCCGACGACGTACGCCAGGTCTGCAAGCTGGCGGATCCGGTCGGCCAGATCATTGACGGTGGGCTGCTCGACAGCGGCCTGCGTATCGAACGCCGCCGGGTGCCCCTCGGCGTGATCGGTGTGATCTACGAGGCGCGGCCCAACGTCACCGTTGACGTGGCTTCCCTCTGCCTGAAGACCGGCAACGCGGCGATCCTGCGCGGCGGCAAAGAGACCTGGCGCACTAACGCCGCCACCGTGAAGGTGATCCAGCAGGCACTGGAGGAGTGCGGTCTGCCAGCAGGCGCGGTCCAGGCGATTGAGAGCCCGGATCGTGCGCTGGTAAACGAGATGCTGCGCATGGATAAGTACATCGACATGCTGATCCCACGCGGTGGGGCAGGGCTGCATAAGCTGTGCCGCGAACAGTCGACTATTCCGGTGATCACTGGCGGGATCGGCGTATGCCATATCTACGTGGATGACACCGCCGAGATCGAGCCCGCGCTGAAGATTATCGTCAACGCCAAGACCCAGCGCCCGAGCACCTGCAACACCGTAGAGACGCTGCTGGTGAACCAGCAGATTGCCGAGCGTTTCCTGCCTGCGCTGAGCACCCAGATGGCGCAGAGCGGCGTAACGCTGCACGCCGACGCGGCGGCACTGAAGACGTTGCAGTCTGGCCCGGCGCATGTTGAAGCGGTGAAGCCGGAGCAGTATGACGATGAGTTTTTATCTCTCGATCTCAACGTTAAGCTAGTGGCCTCGCTCGATGAGGCGATCGAGCATATTCGCGAGCACGGCACCCAGCACTCAGATGCGATCCTCACCCGTACCCTGAGCAATGCTAACCGCTTTGTGAACGAGGTGGATTCCTCTGCGGTCTACGTGAACGCTTCCACGCGCTTCACCGACGGCGGGCAGTTTGGACTGGGCGCAGAAGTGGCCGTCAGTACGCAAAAACTGCACGCTCGCGGCCCGATGGGCCTTGAAGCGCTGACCACCTACAAGTGGGTTGGCTTCGGCGACGATACTATTCGTGCTTGATTGTCGTGCCTGATTGTCTGCGGGCGACGCACGCCGTCGCCCGCGCTATCCCTGGCTCTGCTGGCCTGTTCGCTCCTGCGCAGCCGCGTCCAGCGCGGCCATCTGCTCCCGGAGCGCCGTCAGGCTGAGCGGCTTGCCGATCAGGTAGCCCTGGGTTTCATCGCACTCCATCATCATCAGCTTCTGAAGCTGCCCCTCGGTTTCAACCCCCTCTGCCGTAATGCTGAGCGAGAAGGCTTTACCCAGGCCGATAATATTTTTAACGATGGTATTGGCGCTGTCGCTCTCTGGCATATCGGAGATAAAGGATTTATCGAGCTTAATACCATCAAAGGGGAAGTTGCGCAGATAGCTTAGGGACGAGTAGCCTGTACCAAAGTCATCCATCAGCAGCTTCACCCCCAGCTTTTTCAGCGCCAGCATCAGCTCAAGGCTATTTTCAGGGTTCCACAGCGTGGCGTTTTCGGTAATTTCGATCTCCAGCCTGGCCGGGTCGAGCTGCGATGCCTGGAGTGCATCCCTGACGCGATCGATCAGACCCCATGACTGGAACTCCACGGCAGAGATATTCACCGAGACGGAGAGGCCGTGCAGGGATTGCTGCGCGTCGTGACAGGCCGTTTTCAGTACCCAGTCGCTGAGGGGGATAATCAGACCGGTCTCCTCTGCCAGGGAGATAAACTGATCCGGCATCAGCAGGCCGAGTTCCGGATGATCCCAGCGGATCAGCGCCTCTACGGCGATAATACGCGAGGAGTTGTGCCCGTAGCGCGGCTGATAAACCAGGCGGAACTGCTGCTTTTTAAGGGCGTCGCGCAGGCTATTTTCCATTTCGCGCCGCTGGACCACCTGCTCGGCCATCTCTGGGGTGTAAAACATCCATCTGTTGCGCCCGGCGTTTTTGGCCTTATAGAGCGCGATATCTGAGAAGCGCAGCAGCTCTCCCGCGTCTACCGCATCTTGCGGAGCCATAGCAATACCGATGCTGGCACCGATAAATATCTCATTGCCGCCGATCACAAAGGGGCGTGCCAGCTCGCCGATGATCCGATTGCAGAGAAGCTCGATATCGCTGCGATCCTGGATGTCAGAGATGATTAGGATAAATTCATCCCCACCCTGGCGCGCCACCAGGTCGTAATCACGTACGCAGCTCCGCAGCCTTGTTGACACCTCGTGCAGAACGGCATCGCCTACGCCGTGGCCAAACAGGTCATTAACCGGTTTAAACTTATCCAGATCGAGGCTCATCATCGCTAGCGGATGCTCCGGCGTAGGCAGTGCCCGCAGCTTGCCCTCAAGGAACTCGCGCATGCGGACCCGGTTTGGCAGCCCGGTCAGCTCATCGTGCCGGGAGAGATACTCTACCCGCGCCTGTGCCTCTACCTCGAGAGTGACATCCGTCGCGGTGCCCCGGTAGCCAACGATCCCTTCCGGCGTAACGACGGGTTTAATGGCGATATGGCAGTAGCGCTGGTGGCCCATCGCCGACAGGTAGCGGCAGTGCAGCAGCCGACGATGGCCTGTCTGGCCGGGCAGCGTGATCCACTCCGCCAGCGGCTGGTTATCCGCCTCCATAAATGCCGTTACGGGACGTCCCAGCCAGGCCGAGATACTGTGCCCGGTAATGCCCGGAAAACGATCGGAGAGCCAGGTAAAATGCAGGTCAGTATCCGTCTCCCAGATCCAGTCCGTGGTGGCTTCAGCCACGTCGCGAAAGCGGCGCTCGCTGGCGGTAAGGGCATGGCGACTCTGGGCCAGCAGGAAGGTGTTTTCATCATACATACGCGCTTTTTTGAGCACGTTGCGACTCAGAACCACGCTAAGAGCGCCGGTAGACAGCGCCAGCAGGATCAGCAGCGGCAGGATGTAGCGCATGAGCTCCCGCCCCGGATCTTCACTTTTCCACTCGAAGGTTATCTGATGGCCATCAATGGGCAGCGTCGCTATCCCGCGCCGTCCTGCCAGCTTTGGGGCATCCTTTCGCTGCACGCGCGCCTGCGTAATGCCATACTCTTCACCCAGCGCGACCAGCTTTTTGTCATCCAATACGTCGACAAACACCAGGGTAGAGGCCGGGCCGGGGAGGGAGACGATCCGTGAGTCATCGCCGGTAGTGATGCGTGCGGCTGCCACCAGCGCCGGATGTCCGGCCTGCATCACTACCGTATTGGCTACCGGCATCGCGTCCGGTTTATTGATCGCCTGAAGTAGTTTGGGGATCGGGTTCTCTCCCAGCCATTCATTGAGCGATTGGGTAACCAGTTGGCCATTGATGACGCTATACCGGGTCTGGCCGCTACCATCCAGCACAAACACCCCTTCGTAGGTAAAATCACGCCAGAGCGTCGCGCCCATATTCTGGCGGGTATAGGCCCAGTCGGTATCTACGTTAGGGTGCAGATGGCTGTAGGCCTCACCCCACCAGGCGTAGTCTTTGATGTGCGTGGTAAGCGTATCTACCCGGTTATGGATCGCTTTCTCTAGCAGCATCGCGCTCTGTCTATCGGCATCCTGATTAATATTGCGCACGATGATCAGCAACGCGACAATGGCGATAACAAATAGCCCCGTCAGGAGCGAGACCATCAGCAGCAGAGCGCGTTTGATAAAGGTTGTGGTACTTCTATGCTCCAGATCAGGGCTGGACAGGTCATCGGTAACTGCGAATTTTTGCATTAGTTTATCCACTCTATCCAGCCCATCTGGTATCTGGTCTATCTTATCATCGGCCTGTTTTGGCGGGGCTTGATCGCGGTCGGTTAAAAATCAAGATAGCTGATTTTGAAAGAAAAAGAAGACATGACGACCTAATGTTAAAAAAATGTTGCTTGGTGTGATGGCAGACACAACTCAAAGGGGAAGGGATGTGCTGATGACCATGCTTTTTGTGCTGAATTAGCGAGGTTGTGCTGTAAAAAACAACAACTAAACGCGAGGGGAGTTGACGAGGCGTACGCTTTTTCTTAACCTTGCATACCTTAGTCACGCTCGTGACGCGCCCGGATAAGCCGATATAGCTCAGTTGGTAGAGCAGCGCATTCGTAATGCGAAGGTCGTAGGTTCGACTCCTATTATCGGCACCATAAAAATCAATAAGTTACACTTTTCTATCTTCATATAATTCTACTTTTTTCCTTCCGCGTACTTATTTAGCATTACATAGCTGAGTGCCATGTGCCTACTCTCAAACAGATACAAGCCTTACAGACGTTCTTTTCATTCTAGGACTGGGTGAGGTTCAATCGCGGTAAAGATAAATGTGTTACGTCTGATCCAATGATCTATGCCACCTCTTTACGTAGAGGACTATACTGTTTACAGTGTCAAAATGAAGTTGCAAAGGCCGTATTGCGTTTAGGTGCGGTGAATCAAGGAAGATTTGTAACCTTGAATTTAAGTCGAAGCTCTGCTTCAGTTAGAAGTTGATTTTATGCAAGATGTCTGTTCTCCAAAGGAAAGGGGGCCAATGAAGCAAGCTGAAACACTCGTACATACAGGTGACGTTTACTCTTCCCTTTGTAGTGCAACTTTTTGTATGCGCAAAAAGCAACGGGATTTATATATAATAATTCTCCATTTTTTACGTTTGTTTCGGATGAGTTATGTAGTTGTAAAGAATAAGCGTGGCGGATGGTTTCTTAAATATTATTTCGATATGGAAAGTTTAAATGAGATACACGTATCATAATGATTTAGGTCACGGCGGTTTCGCTAAAGTAGGAAGATATTTTGATAATATTAATAATTGCTTTGTTGCTTTGAAAATTTATGATCCTGTTCAAGCAGTTCTTGATCATGTTGATGATCTTTCTCTAAAGAGAAGATTCGTCCGTGAGGTTAACTATCAGAGTGCGATGAATAACCCAAATGTAGTTAGTATAATTGATTCATTTCTTGAATCTGATCCACCTTTTTTTTCTATGCCTCTCGCCAATTGCTCTCTTGAAGATGAGCTTGATGTAGATCCCACACTAGGTGAAAATCTAAATACAGTTCTCTTTGATATATTGAATGGTTTAGAGGGTTTACATAATGCTGGCTACACTCATAGAGATTTGAAACCAGCTAATGTGCTTAAATTTTCTTCAGATAATGCGGTTAGTTATGCTATATCAGATTTTGGGCTGATGAATGCTATTAATAGTGCTTCAACGAGTTTAACCGGGACCAATGCTACAGGTGGCACTGCGTTATATGCTGCACCTGAACTAATGGGAGATTTCAGAAGGGCAACCTTTGCAGCTGATATCTATTCTTTTGGTGCTATATTACATGATGTTTTTAGTGGTCGAGCTTCCAGAGTCCCATATTCAGAAATAACATACCCGGGACCAATCGGTGCAATAATTAGCAAATGTACAAAAACGTTACCAATTCGTAGATATGGCTCAATTGCAATTTTAAGGGAAGAACTTTATAGAGTACTAACGTCATCTCCGATAGAGTTTAGTTCTCGTGCTGAAGAAAGAATTGTTGGATTGCTAAATTCTGGACGAGTCCTTGATGATCAAGAATGGGATTCTGTTTTTATTTTTTTAGAACGAGCCAACTCAAATAGTGAACGCCACAAGGTATTGTCGGCAATTACAATCGAACATATAAATTTTCATCTTAATAGTGCTCCTGAGCTATTTACTGCCTTAGGTGATTATTTTTCTGATGTTATGTTTACCGAATCTTTCGATTTTGATTACTGCGATATTTTAGCTAGTAAAGCAGAGGTTTTTTTTAATAGTGTAGATCTTGGCTTAAAGGCAAAAATTATACTGGCACTTTTAGAATTAGGAACTTCTCATAATCGCTGGTACGTTGAAAGGAAGGTTGCTCTAATGATGTCTAATATGACAGATGAGTTAAACAATAGGCTTGTCACAGAAATAAATACTACTAATTTTGATTTTTCAGGAAAAATTATCCATATGGAGAGATCGATCAACTATAATAGAGCGGTATTGCCAATTGAATTGCAGCAACTAGTTAGGTGAAAAAATGATTTATAACACTTCAGCCTTTTCTTTTCCTGGCCCTAAAAAGGAAAACCAAGATTCTTACATCTCTTTGGCTTTAGATGGAGACCATCACGTGATCTGCATTGCTGATGGTGTTGGGGGGCGTAAAGGTGGGGCTGAAGCGTCAATGGCAGCAATTACTGAGGTTAAACATATTTTCTCAGAAAAATTATTCACAACTATGGCTGATTTGTTTGACCGTGTACATCATACAGTTCTTAAACATAGTAAGGATATAAAGTTTCCAGAAATGTCTACAACATTAACTGTAGTATATATTAACAAGGATGATGTTACTATTGGTCATGTTGGTGATTGCCGGCTGTATCATCTTAGAGGTCGAGGTATTGTAACTAAAACATATGATCAAAGTGAAAAGCAAAAACTCATAGATGATGGTGTACTTTCCCGCGAAAGAGCTCTTTATTACCACCGTAAAAATATTTTGCTATCAGTAATTTCTCCTGATAAGAAATATGAATTATATGAATCGAAATTTAAGGTGGCTATAAAGGATCGACTCCTTCTGGTTAGTGATGGAGTTTATAACATATGCACCAAGAAAGAATTAGCTATGCTTAGCGAAAGGGCATTAAATGTAAGTCAATGGATGAATGATATATCATCCCTTATTCAGACTAAAGAAGTTAAGGATGATTACACTGCCATAGCACTTGAGTTCATGTAATAAATTAAATTGCTTAGATGCCTCTTTTACCATTTGTAATTTGGGGCATATTTACAATGCTATTAGATACCTAATACATTTATATAGAATTTGCGTTTACCCTCGTCAGTTTTCTGAATCCGGTAAGTGATTGGCAGAGAATTTTGCAGATTTGGTTTTGTAAACGTTAAATCAGCCGCACATTGGTAAACATCAAGACTTGATTCATGGCTAATTGTTCTGACATTTTCAACTGAAATCTGGACATCCTTATCCAGTGTCATTACTTTCTCGATTGTCTTTATGGCAATATCCACGGCCAGATTTTTAGCGTCATCACTTCTGCATTTCGGTGTTTTCTCGCCGCAGTCAGCCAGTAAACTGGCCGCTATTAATACCAGAAGCATTTTTCGTTTCATCTAAGATTCTTTGTTAATTAAGGCTAACTTTTTTTACCTGCACAAAAATCCGCTGAAGATGCCACTTGGAGTATCCTGCCCGCGCAGCAACATCCTCTATCTTCAGCGGTTTGTTAAATTTGAATCAATCCATTTTGTTATCTCATCGATGATGTCTTTTGTTCTGAACATAGATCGACGCTCACTATAAGAGGACTGTGACACATCCTGTTCGGAATAGTTATGATTTACTTATAGATTTCAGCAACTCCATGTAGCCTGTTTTCCCCCGTTGTCGACAGGATTTTGAATGACGTTGCCCCTTGTTCATCAGCCTTACGAGAAAGAACATCCGATAATTCATCAAGCGTATAGGCATTGCTGGCTGAGACTACACCTATCTTTTCTTTCCCAACTGCATGGTTAATTTCCTGAGCGGCAGATGCGGCATTCACTGAAATAAATCCCATGACCAATGTAGTAATAAGTAGTGCTTTCATATCTAGTACCTCTTTAACAATATGCTTGAAACTGGACTTGTATCAGGAGTAACTTTCTCCATCTGTGTATTCAAATATACAGACCTAAGCTGTCATGAGGCTGACCGCTATATGACAAAATTGTCAGGGTTGTAGATTGGTTAATTTTTTTGAATACAGGTTCAGCTCGTTAATAATGCAGTCAGGTTCTTCACGCAGAGGCATATTGTCTATGTCCAGAATCCCATCATTTTTTTGTGGATCATCAGCCTGCAGATCTGCAAAGAGTGGGGTAAGATCTTGCTGTGCTTCACCTCGTTCAGCCACCAGCTCGAATGTTTTATTTTTTGCCTCGTCGTGGGTAAGGGCACTGACCAGAACCTGGGCGATTTGCTCCCGGGATATCACACCATCATCTGGTGTTCCCGTATGGCGACGGTCCCCCTGAAGCATAACGATTCGGTGTTCATCATCATTGTTGTAATCAAACCAGCCGGGCCTGACGATGGTATAGGAGTGACCACTTGCCCTGACCAGACGCTCGGCACGTCTTTTCCAGTCATGAACCTCAGTGCGTTGATTCCAGGTGCTGAGTCGTTCAGTCACGCCAACCGTGGTCATCAGGCCGATACGAACAGGTGTATCCCTGAATATTCGTAAAATATTGCGCACTCCGCCGTAATCTATCGCCCTGGCACCAATACGCCCCTGGCCATCGGAACCGAGCGTGAAGATGATGGCATCAATATCTTTCGGCAAATCGGTGAGTGTTTCAGGCAATGAAACATCGCCGTAAAAAACATCTGTTCCCCGAGGAAGCGATTTCACTTTGCGCTTATTTCTGACCAGCGCTACAGGCTGATGGCCCATTTTGATAGCGATATTGACGACATGAAGGCCAATACTTCCTGTCGCCCCTGCAACGAGTATTCTCATGATAAACCTACTGATAATTCAGACTTATTTTCGATAGGGTCAGAATATCAATTATCATTATTGTCAGTAATAGGGCTAAAATGATTGTGTCTATGAACACCCTTCATGAGTGTGCGATGAAGGGAATGCCTCCATAAGGAAATCGCCGATGCTCAAAGAAAACTTCAATGAACTGCAAATCTTTCTTGTGGTGGCGAGGGAGCGAAGTTTTACCAAAGCTGCGGGCAAACTGGGCGTTTCTCAGTCTGCACTCAGCCACGCGATGAAGGCCCTGGAGGAAAGGCTGAATATCCGTCTTCTGACCCGTACGACCCGAAGCGTTGCCCCTACGGAAGCCGGTGAGAGAATTATTGCCTGTCTTGAACCTCGTATTGCCGATCTGGAGCAGGAGCTTGAATCGCTTGTTCAACTAAACGGCAATGCCTCCGGCAATATTCGTTTATCTGCCGGGGAGCATGCCGCGCGAAGTCTGGTATGGCCGAAGTTAAAACCCTTTCTCAGGGAATACCCGGAAATTAATCTCGAACTGGTGGTGGATAACGGCTTTGTCGATATTGTTGAGGGGCGTTTTGATGCCGGGATCCGCCTGGGCGAAAGCGTGGATAAGGACATGATTGCGGTAAGAATTGGCCCGGACATGAGAATGGCTGTGGTGGGAGCACCTTCTTATTTCTCTACAAAACCTGCACCAGAAACGCCGCACGAGCTACAAAATCATCGGTGTATCAATATGCGCCTGCCGACAGCCGGTGGGCTTTACCACTGGGAGTTTGAGAAGGAAGGGAAACCGTTACGGGTCAGAGTGGAAGGGCAGCTAACGTTTAATCTGCAGGCGGAAAGGATTGATGCGGCGTTATCCGGTTTTGGTATCGCCTGCATACCTGAAGACAGGGTGCAGGATTATATAAAGTCAGGAGAGCTTATTCAGATTTTGCAGGACTGGTGCCCATCTTTCCCCGGATATTACCTCTACTACCCGAGCCGTAAGCAGCATCCACCCGCTTTTGCACTGATGATCGATGCACTTCGCTACCAGGAATAACGGGTCCGCCAATCTCAGCGGACCCGTACGGATATTAACGGCCTACGCGGGCCTGGTGTTCAGGAGAGTAACGTTCGCCGACGATTTTAATCGTTTCAAGCGCCTGGGTTATCTTTCGCGAGTCATCCTGAGAAAAGATGATGTCGGCGGCCCCCAGGTTTTCTTCCAGCCGGTGCAGTTTCGTGGTACCAGGGATAGGAACAATCCACGGCTTTTGTGCCAGCAGCCATGCCAGCGCGATTTGTGCAGACGTCACGCCTTTCTCTGCCGCCAGTTCACCCAGCAATGAGACCAGCTTTTCATTGGCTTCAATCGCCTGCTCGGCGAAACGGGGCACCGTGCTGCGGTAATCATCCTTCCCAAAAGTGGTTCCTGGCTTAATCGATCCCGTCAGGAAGCCTTTGCCTAATGGGCTGAAGGGCACAAAACCAATACCCAGTTCCTCCAGCAACGGCAGGATCTCCCGCTCAGGCTCGCGCCACCACATGGAGTATTCGCTTTGCAGGGCAGTGACAGGTTGTACGGCATGCGCACGACGAATGGTTTGCGCACCCGCCTCGGACAGACCAAAATGTTTGACTTTGCCTTCAGCAATCAGGTCTTTCACGGTTCCCGCAACATCTTCAATCGGGACATCCGGATCGACACGGTGTTGATATAGCAGGTCAATGACATCAGTCTTAAGACGGCGTAATGATCCTTCCACCGCTTCACGGATATGCTCCGGACGGCTGTTTAAAATCTGCTGCTTGTTGTCGTCGCCAAAAGTAAAACCAAACTTAGTGGCGATGACCACGCGGTCACGAAATGGTTTTAAGGCTTCGCCGACAACCTCTTCATTAAGAAAGGGGCCATACACTTCAGCGGTATCGAAGAAGGTGACGCCACGTTCAACCGCTGCGCGAATGAGCTCGATAGCCTGTCGGGTATCGGTCGCCGGGCCATAGCCGTGGCTTAATCCCATGCAACCGAGCCCAAGCGCGGAGACTTCGAGTCGGGAATTACCCAGATAACGTTTTTGCATTGAATGAATAACTCTTTTATCGCGACTTAAACATCAAGTTTGCGGCCAGTCAGCCATTCCACCATTGCCGGGTCACGGTGAGAGAAGAAGGCGCTGGTAGCGGTGTCGAGGGCAGCAATTTGCTGTATATCTTCAGCGCTGAGTTCAAAATCGAGAATGTTGATGTTCTCTTCCATACGTTCTTTTCGCACCGACTTCGCCAGTGAAACGATGCCTCGTTGGAAGATCCAACGCAGCACAACCTGACCCACGCTTTTGCCGTACTTCTGACCAATTGCCGTTAACACGGGATGCTGGAACAAGCCATTTTTACCCTCAGCAAACGGTGCCCAGGCTTCCGGCTGAATGCCATGGCTTTGATTCCATGGAACGGCATGTAGCTGCTGGTTGAAGGGGTTAACTTCAATCTGGTTCACCGCAGGGGCAACCTTGTTGAAGGCGATAAGGTCGGCCATTCGGTCAGGATGGAAATTGCTGACGCCAATGGCGCGAATTTTTCCTGCCTGCTGCAGTTCTTCCATGGCGCGCCAGGCCCCATGGACATCGCCGTAAGGCTGGTGAATCAGGTACAGGTCAACGTAATCAAGTTGCAGTCGATTCAGGGATCGTTCGAACTGTGCTTTAGCGCCTTCGTAATTGGTATCTTGTAGCCAAAGTTTGGTCGTTACAAAGAGTTCGTTACGGGCAATACCGGTTTGTTTCAGTGCGTTCCCGACCTGGGTTTCATTCTGGTAAGACGCTGCGGTATCGATCAGGCGGTATCCCGTATCGATTGCATCAATAACGGCTCTTTCGCATTCAGCGGCATCAGACATCTGAAACACACCAAAGCCCAGCAGGGGCATTTCAATCCCGTTGTTCAGTTTTACAGTTTGCATGACGTTATCCTTCAGCTGTTGTGTTGGAAAAGCATAACGCAAACTGATTTATTCGATTAGATGGGGTAATTAGCTAGGGTTTATTAGATGTGTTCATTAATTTAGAGGAGAAGGCAAGGACTGCCCATCCGGTATACTCGATTAACTACATGACGCAGGTCACCATTTGAAAGCTTAAGCCCTCCTCGAGAGGGCTTTTTCATGTGTAGAGTGTGGCTATTTCCTGTCTTTTATGAAAAGAAAAGCTGGTAAAAAATTGATGCAGCATCTTTTCTTTAAGAAGGTTCAGGCTTTATATCATTATGTTTAATTTAGGCCTTGTACGCTGCAATGTTATGCAGGATTCACAGCTGGATACTACCCAGCAGCGTCTCCAACTGGTGTCTGACGCACGTATTCAGGAAGCAGCCAGAGGCGAAGTGCTTTATTCCGGTGATGCAAATCTAAGTGATTAAAACATTCATAAATTTTCAATAAAAACAATTTGTTAGACTAGAGTAGCACCCCAACCCTACAGGATTGGAGATGTCCACCATCTCCGCGTTGCTGACTCAGGTGATGCACTCAGATTAACCAAATTGCTGTTAAGGATAATTACGCTGCTTAAATAAGTGCTATAAATGAAGTTCATAGATCTGATAGGGGCAGGGGATGATCACGCGTTCGATAGGATACGAAAATGGTAGAAATCACAGATACAACTAATGAATTACATTCATTTATCTATTCTGATAACCGCTATTTTTTCATGAACTATATCACTTCAGGGTCACATAGCAAAATAAAATTATCATGGTTATCTGATTGTTCTATTGAACAATAGACTTATTTATGTAAGTAATTAATGGCTAACAAACGGAAAACACAGTTTATGGAGAGTTAGATGGTAATAGAAAAGTTTCAGTTTCCTTCACGAGGCTTTCATATAGTGGCTGCAAAAGTTGGTGAAAGCGATTATTTTCTCGAAAAGCTTAAAGAGGTTCAGGGGCATTATGATGAATTTGCTTATGTTTTAAGCGCGTTCGCTTCAGCAACACGGAGCATTACTTTTGCACTACAAGCGGTTATGACTAAGTACCCTGGTTTTGATAGCTGGTATGTGTCTCATCAGGAAAAACTTAAATCAAACGGGCTTGCAAAGTATTTTGTCAATCTTCGCAATTACATACAAAAAGTCGGTGATATACCCGTTGGCCACACTGGCACAATCCGAGAAGGAAAGATAAAGCATGTTTCTTATTTTGTAGATATCGACGACTTGAAAGGCGCTCCAGTTGGTGAAGTTACTAAACTGGCAGAAGAATATTTTGTCGAAGTACTGAAAGTCGTCGAAAACTGCTATAGAGATTTTTGGGTGTATGCAGATCCAAGAGCAATCTTCACGGAAGAAGGTCTTGAGTTGCTTGGCTGGGTGATTGAAGACATTGAAGAGGCTGCTGGTTTTCCTAGAGGATATACAGATATACCCTACCATGAGGAAGATAAAAATTTTCAACGATTGCGCCTGTTAGCTCGTGAGTTTCAAGGTGATGAGATGATGGAGCAGTATTTCACCAAATATGGATTGCAATCAACTGTTAACGAAGTATTACAGCGGACAAGTCGCTGAATGCTGCACTAAATTTTCGGAGTTAATTTGAGCAAAGTAATTTTAAGTTTTCCATATTCTGGAGCGGTTCAAGAGTTTTTCGCTAAAGAATTAGCGGGAAATGGGTTTGGTCAAAATCATGGTTACTATAAAACTTTATGGGGAAATAAAAGCGATGAGATATCTAGACTATCTTTAACTTTGTTTACTTTGTATGACGAGGTGATTTTTTCTCCTGTCGACAATCCCTTACCAGATTCTAACAGTTATTGGTCAGACGAAGAGTACTATCATCCTGATTTTGGATTAAGAATGCCTTCTAGGCCTTCCTCCATTGGAATAAACTATATAGAACATCAGTGCTACATTGATTGGGCACTGACAGATCCAGTGATTTCCAGAGTCCTGACAAAAGTTCCTAATCATGCTAAGAGCCAAATATTATTCCAAGTAATTTGTGATATTGAGCTCTCTCTTAGGTATGGAGCGGAGATTATTTCATCAACTGGACGAAGGTTGATTATGAAAAGACTTTCTGAAATTGATCCCCAGTATAACAATGTGAATAAAAATATTGTCAGTTTTTCAGATCCGGTAATGCACAGTGCTGCATTGATCGTTCCTGATTTTGAAATAAACAGCATCGATTTATTGCACTATATTAAACAGGATAAAGACACTAGAAAATATAGTGCTAAAGTTACATCTATTCTTAAGGCTAATGCGAATCAATCAAAAAAACAACTTTACGAATTAGCGCTGGAGAGCAATCTTAAAAACTCCAAGCATCAAACTATTAATAGGTTTTCCACCTTGGCGGGGAAAGTATGTTCAGTTCTTGGTTTTACACCAATAGTTGGTCCATTATTCAGCGCAGTTTCCCTTGGTTTAGGTGAATCAGAACGATTAACAAATCTATCAAATAGTAGTTGGATTGAGTTTAAACCTCATTTATCTATTTTGAAGACACGGTTTGAAATTGAGGATGAATTGAATCAAAATTTTGAAAAAAAACTGTTGAATATATAAATTCCCCACTGTTTCATAGTGATCATATGAATCAAGCACTGATAATGCAGATAGCATGTTTAGGCGTGCTGTAAGCATACCAGTTTTAGCTCCACGCACTTTTTGAGGCAAGCGGTGATGTGGGTGAAGTAAGCGATGGCGATGATGAAGACAACTTTACTTTGTAAAGTTTGAAAGTCCAAGTTCCGCACCTCGCTCTAAGCAGACTGTCACGTTCCCATTTTATTTTTTTTTGATAAAACTGATGCTTGTATTGAGCCTTCATTAATGAAGGCTCAATACAATCTCGATCTACTGCAGATTTTTTTCTTCCAAAAATTTACTGACCAAATCAGCAACCTGCACATTATTCAAATCAGAGAACGGGAAGTGGGTATTCCCTTTAATTCCCACTTCAGGTAGATGCGTCACAGTCACATCCCCGCCATGCTTGTTCACCACGTCGCGCCACTCCCGAGCTATCGCCAGACGTACGCGCCAACTGTCCTGCGCGGGCATGGCGACAGGTTTATCCGGTATGTTATCGCCGTAAATAATCAGAATCGGGATTTTGGTCAGTGCCATAAACTGCTCCATTGGCACAGGCTCACCCTTCAGCGTGTCGAACGCGCTTGGCATAGGGGCTGGGAGTTCTTTTTCCGGGAAGACAAAGCTGCTTCCTGGCTCGAAGGCGACAATGGCTTTGACCTTGTTGTTTTTCATCGCCGTGTACCAGCCTGGTCCGCCACCCTGAGAGTGGGTGAAGAGGATAGCCGGGCCGGATTTGTCTACTACAGCGGACATCGCATCAGAGATAACATTGATATCAAACGGCCCGGTGTTCGGGGTCATCTGACGGAAATACTGATTCAGTGCTTCTTTGTCGTGAGAGAACTGAACGCCCTTAAAATACTCTGGCCACACGCCAACGCGGAACTGGTTGAACCACATCTGTTCATCCGGTTTAGGCGTAACAGTACCTTCTACAGTCGTACGTCCGGCGCTGCCCCGACGCGGTTGATCGACAAGATAGGTTGAGAACCCGCGACGCAGGAATATGTTCTGGAACCCTTCGCGACCATCCGGGGTGCTTTCCCAGGTACGGGAGAACTGACCTGCGCCGTGCAGCATGACGATAGGGTATTTATGCGGATTTTCCGGGATTTGGTAGAACACAGACGCATGATCGCCATGGTAGGTTTGGCCAGCAGAGTCCAGCGGCTTTTTCGCATCAAATGTTCCTGGGGCGGTGATGATGGTACCACCAGCAGAAAAGCTTCCCTGTTCCTGAATGACCAGCGACTCGGCATAGACCGACTGAGCCACCAGGCCACCCGCCATTACGCAGATGGCCAGCGTTTTTAAGATTGTCTTCAAGATTACATCCTCTGTTATGTTTGCCGTTCAATCATATCTGAGTTGTCAGCGTTAATTATTTAGCACCCCTGATTGCCCTTATTTGGCAGACTCATGAATGCGGACGATTAACTGCGTATTGTCTCTAACCAACTGTTGACCCTTTCAGTTGTTCTTCGCTCCTGGTCGCATTCAATAACCAGCGGTTTTTCCCGACGCGCAGTTGGGGCGAGGCGGGTAAGAATATCGTCACTGTCTCCTTTGCCGTAGCCGCCATGAGTAATGAAGGGAATGAGTAATTTGCCCGCAAGGTTATGGTTGCTGAGAAATGCTTGCACTACAGGCGGCACGCTGGTCCCCCAGATCGGAAAACCTAAATACACGATCTCGTAACGTGAGATATCTGCAACACTATTTTTTAATGCGGGTTTGACTCCCCGCTCACGCTCATTTTTCGCCTGTTCAACGGTCTGAAAATAGTCTTCCGGATAAGGCGTAGCCGGTTCGATTTCAAACAGATCGGTATTCAGCCCGCGGTGAATGACACCCGCAATAACTCGTGTATTTCCGCTACGGGAAAAGTACGCCACCAGAACACTGCTTTTAACCTGCACGTTTGCGGTTCCGGTCGCCGCTGATGCCAGAGAAATGTTCGCCAGTGTGAGTCCGGCAAGTGCGGTGATTAACATTCTGCGGTTGGGATCATGCTCCATAACCCACTCCTAATTGTTTGCAAGCGCCTGCTGCAGCGCCTTTTCAGCTCGCGTTGCTGCATCACTTTCGCCATGTTCACGCAGAACCTGTGCCAGCTGGCGCAGCTGCGACGCCGTCAGGCCGACCCGCATGCTTGCTCGCGTATGCGACAGCAGTTGTGATTCGACGCCTGGCGTGGCCGCTAATGCGCCAACCGTTGCCAGCTCGCGGCTTTGCCAGTCGAGGTTATCACGGGCGAAAATGTCGCCGAAAAGGTGCGTTTGCAGGAACTGGTTAATCACCGGGGCAAAATCAAACAGCGGGCCCTGGACGGGAGCGCCTGAGATTTTTGTCTGGTTTGCGGTACCGACACGGCGAAGCTCATCCCCGACAGGGATCGGGGCAACCGGTTCTTTACCCTCAACATCTTTGATACCACGTTGTTTACGTGCTTCGACGACCTTCATCAGTTCGCTAAGTGCATTCAGGCTACGGGGAAAGCCTGTGTAGGCATAAAGCTGGACGAGAATCTCTTTGGTTTCGTTTATCGTGAGCCCGGCATCCAGTCCCTGATTCAGGGCTGCATTCAGCTTATCCATCTGACTGCTGGCCATCGATGCTGCAATCAACGGGATGGCCTGTTGGCGAGCTGACAGCGTATCTGAAACCTTTTGTTCGTGGTTCATTTCTGAGGCTCCTTTATTGACGGGCGCAGCATGTGCCGCGAGACCAAAACCAAAGGTCAGCAGTACCGCTGCCGCTAATGTTTTAATGGGCGTGGTATTGTTCATCTGTCACTTTCTCCATCCAGTTAACGCTTTTGCCATCCACAATCCCAGTTATCGCCAGATGCGTCATCGCGCTGCCGGGGGCCGCCCCGTGCCAGTGTTTGACGCCCGCCGGGCAAGAGACAACGTCACCGGCGCGGATAACCTGCACCGGCTGGCCTTCTTGTTGGGTGAGCCCAACACCCGAGGTCACAATCAGCCGCTGACCTGCCGGATGCGTATGCCAGGCGGAACGAGCGCCGGGTTCAAACGTGACATAAGCCCCGGAAACAGGGATGTCGTTATCCGGTTTGAAGAGAGGATCAACCCTGACACGACCGGTAAAGTTCTCGGCTGGCCCGAACACCGCGTTCTGACTTCCTGCTGGAGCGATATGGACAGCGGGATTTTGTTCCGCTGCCCAGGATGAAAATGTAATAGGCAGTAACAGCCCGAGGTAACGTAAATGTCCGATCATGCAAAGCGTCCTTATCAATGAAGAGGGGATTGCCTGCGATGATTTTATCGAGAGGGTGATGACGTCAGGCTGACGCCCCCCTGACAATTCTGTCAGTTAACCCGGGCCCCGGCTCAGTGCCGGATTGAGCATTGCCCGCCGCTTTATCCGCATGTAGCGCAAAGGTGAGGCCAAAAGTATTGATGCCTCCTTCACTACGGGCAAAGACATCTCCCCGGTGCATAATGGCGACGGCACGCACGATCGACAGGCCCAGTCCATGATGGGTATCACTCCTGGCCCGGGAGGTGTCAACGCGATAGAACCGCTCGAAAAGCCGGTGTAAGTGCTCTGGTGCTATTGGATCGCCCGGGTTTGACACTTCAACACAGGCTTGATGACCGGTTTCGCTTAACCGCACCGTAACCGTACTGTTGGAGGGGGAGTGTCTTGCGCTGTTTTCCAGTAAATTGGCCAGTGAACGGTGGAAAAGTCGTCGGTCGATGTCCGCGGTGACGTCGCCCTGAACATCGAGAGAGAGCTGTTTTTCAGCAAAAGAGGGTTCCACATACTCCGCTGTTTTTAGGGTTTCTTCCCGCAGGGACACCTGCGTAAGCTGGGAAGCATGCTCACCCGTATGAGCATGGGACAGGAACAGCATGTCGTTAACTATCGACGTCATGCGTTCAAGTTCTTCCAGATTGGAACCCAATAACTCTTCCAGTTCATCCTGTGAACGTCGGCGTGAGAGACCCAGCTGCGTCTGGCCGATCAGATTAGTCAGTGGGGTTCGAAGTTCATGCGCAACATCGGCGTTAAAGCTTTCGAGCTGTCGCCAGGCGACCTCTTGCCGTTCCAGAACGCCATTAAAAGATGATGCTAACTGCTGTAATTCGTCAGGTAATGCTTCGGTATTCAGGCGCTGACCATGGTCCCCGGGAGCGAGTTGCCTCGCCTCTTTACTGAGCGCCCCAACGGGACGAAGACCGATCCTTGAAACGACGTATCCCAGTAAGGCGACAATCACGACGCCCAGTGCGGTAATGATCAGCAGTGTACGCGTGAACGCATCGAGTGTGCCCATGTACGGCGTGGAGTCGATGGCAACCACATAGCGCAGCTCAGGCCTTTCACCGTTGGCGGGGATAGTTTTCACTAACAGAAACAGCGAGCAGGCACCTTCTGATGCACCTGGCACTTTATTAAATCCTTCCTGTAAAGAAGACCACTGAACACCCACCGGTGGCGTTCCCCCCATGCTAAAGCGTGGGTTATCGCTCACAATCCAGTAGCGAACGCGTTCACCTTCAGAATTGGTTAACACGGTGAATTTATTGGCCAGCGTCGACCAGCCGTCAGCCGAGGTTCGGGCGGTGATCCACGGACTCATTAATGACTCACGAAACAGCAACTCGTTGTGCATCTGCTTTTGCAAAGAGTCATGCAAGGAGCTTCTGAGCAGGATGCCGATAACGGAAACAATCAGTAGCGCGGATAAGGCAAACATCAGCGCCAGGTGAACGGAGATGGAACGCTTAAGCATGCTTATCCCCTTCATTTATTCGGACCGGACTTCGAGGACATACCCCATGCCACGAACGGTATGTAACAGCTTGATATCGAACGGCGCATCCACTTTGGCCCGAAGTCGTTTAATGGCCACTTCAACCACGTTGGCATCGCTGTCGAAATTCATGTCCCATATCTGCTCCGCAATCATCATTTTTGACAGAATCTCTCCCTGATGCCGAGCCAAAAGGCTCAACAGGGAAAATTCTTTCGCGGTCAGCTCCAGCCGTGTTCCGGCGCGAAATACGCGACGAGCCAGCAGGTCGAGATGCATATCGTGAATTTGCAGCTGAGTGATGTCTGCGCCATCCGTAGCGCGGCGGCGCACCAGTGCCTGAATACGCGCCACCAGCTCAATCAGCGAGAAGGGCTTGGGCAGATAATCATCCGCGCCAAGGCGAAGCCCTTTAACGCGTTCATCGACCGAACCCCGAGCCGAGAGCATCAGCACCGGCGTCTGTTTGGCTGCTCGCACACCCTCAAGTACCCGGTAACCATCCATCCCCGGCAGCATTACATCCAGTATTATCGCGTCGTAGTCGAACTCCAGCGCGTAATGAAGTCCTTCCGCGCCATCTGCAGAGACATCTACCGTAAACCCGGACTCACCCAGCGCACGGGAGAGATAGGTTGACGTTTTTTCTTCATCTTCGACTAACAACAGGCGCATAACGGGACTTCCTCTTAACTTTTCATTGGTGCTTCAACATCGGAATAAACCTGCACGGCATCCGGCAGACGTTGCCCCTGGATAGTGATCGCATCCAGTGAGCGGGTGAGCTCGGTCATCTCAGCGGAAGTCAGCGATACGCCGGTAGCCGCTGTGTTTTGCAGCATATGGTCTTTATTGGTGGTGCCAGGGATGGGGACAATCCAGGGTTTACGCGCAAGGAGCCATGCCAGAGCAATCTGTCCCGGTGCCGCATTTTTTCGTATTGCCCAGGATTTCAGTAGTTCAACCAGCTGTAAGTTGTGTGGCAAGTTTTCAGGCGAGAAACGCGTTTCTGTCGCGCGGAAATCACCGGCAGCGAACCGGGTATTCTCATCAATCCAGCCCGTTAAAAATTGCACGCCGAGTGGGCTCCATGGCACGAACCCAATGCCCAGCTCTTCACATACCGGAAGCACCTGCTTTTCTGGGCCACGCCAGAGCATGGAGTACTCACTTTGTACGGCGGTCACGGGTAATACCGCATGGGCGCGCTTCAGCGTATTGATACCCATTTCTGACAGACCCCAGTGCAGGACTTTCCCTTGATCCATTAAATCTTTAACCACACCGGCGACATCTTCGATCGGAATCTTGGGATCAACACGGTGTTGATACAGTAAATCGATGCGATCGGTACGCAGGCGTTTGAGCATATTGTCCACGACCAGTCTGATATGCTCCGGTCTGCTGTTGAGACCAGGCAGGCGCTTGCCTGTCTGCTGATCAATATTCCAGCCAAATTTAGTGGCGATAACGATTTTGTCTCTGAAAGGAGCGACCGCTTCCCCGAGTATTTTTTCGACTTCAAGGGGACCGTAGGCTTCAGCAGCGTCGAAGAACGTTACCCCTTCATCAAATGCCCGACGGATAACATTGATCATCTCAGGACGCCAGGGAACGGACGTGTCGTATTTGCGACTCATGTTCTGCACGCCCAGACCGACGGCAGAAACTTCCAGCTTCCCGATTTTACGCTTGCCCGGAGCAGCATTGCGTTGACTGGGTTGTCTGGATGAATCGACCTGAGAGGATTGGCTCGCCGCTGATACGTGGGGAATCAGCGAGGCGGCGGCAATACCGGCCCCGGCGACTAATAGCTTGCGCCGCTCTGGCATTGTTGGGGCATTCTGGCTTTCCATTGATCGCTCCGTTTCTCAGAAAATTAAACATGACTCTCATTTAAGCGGGACCATTCTGCGTTGTGATTGCCAACATAAAGCTGACGGCTACCTGACAGCGTTGTCAGAAACACCTACCTATCCATTCTGTTTCCTGACAAAAATGTTATTTCCCTGTCACGATGCTGACAGTCCTCTCCGCCTAATCTGAACCTGCAAATTTGATTCTGCGAGCCTGTATAACCAGGCCGACACTCATCGGGAGAGACCATGAAATTCACGCTTATCAGTGCAATGCTACTCACGGCTATGGCCGGAGTGACCTCAGTCAATGCGGCTGATTACAAAAAAAATCCATTCACTCTCGTCTATGACGGAGCCATCACCGAGAACGTCAAAGGTAAGGTCAACATTCACCCAGTGAAATACGATCTGCATGGCATCCAGATTGCTGCGAATGTCTATACCCCTGCTAACTACGATCCCGCCAAAAAATATCCTGCCGTGGTGGTTGCACATCCTAACGGTGGCGTAAAAGAACAGGTCGCCGGGTTATATGCTCAGCGTCTCGCCGAGCAGGGCTACATCACCATTACTGCCGACGCGGCTTATCAGGGTGCCAGCGGTGGGATGCCTCGCAGCGTGGATAAACCCGCTAATCGCATTGAGGATATCCACGGCATGGCTGACTACATCAGTCAGTATCCTGGTGTAGATACCGCCCGCCTTGGTCTGCTGGGTATTTGCGGAGGCGGCGGGTATTCACTTGTTGCGGCCGAAACTGACAAGCGGTTCAAATCGATAGCAACCATCAGCATGTTTAATTCAGGCCTTGTGCGCCGCAACGGTATGCAGGATTCACAGCTGGATACTATCCAGCAGCGTCTTCAGCAGGCTTCTGACGCACGTGCTCAGGAAGCAGCCGGAGGAGAAGTGCTTTACTCCGGCGATGCCAACCTGACTGATGAACAGATTGCTAAATTACCTTTTGCCTTGTATCGCCAGGGCTACGAGTACTACTGGAAAACCCACGCGCACCCGAACTCCACGTTTAAATACACCACCAGCAGTCTTCTGGATTTGATGAGCTTTGACGTAACGGACCATATCAATCTCATCAATAAACCGCTGCTGATGATTGCCGGTACAAAAGCGGATACGCTCTATATGACTGAAGATGCGTTCGCGAAAGCCACCGGTACGAAGGACAAAGAACTCTTCCTGATCGATGGCGCTACCCATATCGAGACGTATTGGGTGCCCAAATACGTTGACCAGGCAATGCAAAAGTTAGACGTCTTCTTCGATAAAAATATTTAGTTAGCCTCCGATGACGCCCCAGCCGTGCAGGCTGGGGTATGTCCATCAGCTGTAGCCATTTTCCGCTTGCGTGTTCACGCGATAGACCCAGATTAACGAAGTTGCGGTTAAAGATAATTACGCTGCTTAAATAGACGCTATGAATGGAATTCATAGACCTAATCTGGAACCGGGAATGAAAACGATGAACCTGATGTGACAGGATTGTTCGGGAGAGAGTGAATCATTCACTTCAAATTACTTTCAGGCGGAGAAGCAAATGAGTACGCAAGAACCAACGTTTGGTGAGGTAGTAAAAAACAGATACTCGGCCAGAGCCTTTCTTCCATCTCCCATCCCCAGCGATATCCTCAAAGACATTTTGCTCGAAGCGCAATGCGCACCATCCAACTGCAATACTCAACCCTGGTCCCTGCATATCGTTGCAGGAGATAAACTTCGTGAATTAAGCCACGCACTGACGGAAGATCTGAGGGCTGGGAACTACAGTCTTGATTTTACGTTTGATAAAGAAGCTTATCCCGAGCCATTCAGGCAACGGGCTTCGGAGCAGGGGCGCTCGTACTATCAGGCACTGGGCGTTGCGCGGGGGGATAACTTAAGTCGCTCAGAAGTGGTCGAGCGTAATGTGAGATTTTTCGGCGCGCCTCATGTTGCCCTGCTGTTCATTCCTGCTGTAGGGGACAATGTTCGCGTAGCCTCGGATGCCGGTATGTATGCCCAGACATTCCTGCTTTCCCTGGCAGCTCGCGGTTACGCAGGCGTTCCACAGGCAGTGCTGAGTTATTTTGCCCAAACGGTGCGTCGAATATTAAATGTTCCTGAGGGTTTCAGGCTGCTTTACGGTATTTCTTTTGGGATCCCAGATAAAACGCATCCCTCCCTGAGCTACAGGGAAGGGCGGGTATCTCTGGACGAAAGTGTCGTCTGGCATCAATAACGACGTTTTATTTTTTTAGCTGAACGGTCAGTGCCATCAGGGCGCTGGCTGCTGTAAACAACGCAATTATCCAGCCCATCGTCCATGGTGTGCCATCACTGAACAGGGCGAGAAGCAGTGAGGAGATGATGCCGCTGCCGTATTGTAACGCGCCCATTAGCGCCGACGCGGAGCCAGCCACATTAGGCACTGCGTCCAGAGTGCAAGCCGTGGATGTCGCCGCGATGATGCCATTCATAGAGAAGAACACGAACACAGCGCCGACAATGACGGTAATTCCACCTACTCCCAGGCCGGTGGTGACCGCCAGCACTATCGCCGCAATAGCGGCGATGAATACGGCATTCCTGAGCAACGCTTCCAGTGGGTAGCGGTGAACCAGACGTCTGTTGACCATGCTCACCGCCATCAGTCCAACAATGTTTACTGCAAACAGCCAACCGTAATGCTGCGGGTCAACACCGAAGTACGTGATGTACACAAACGGGGAACCTGTGATAAAGGCGTAGGCTGCAACGTAGTAGAACGTCAGGCACAAAGTAAACCGCATGTATCTGGCGTTGGTGAGCAAGGCATAGTAGTTGTGAAAAGCTCTGGTTACGGAGGCTTGCGAGCGTTTTTCGGCAGGTAATGTTTCGGGTAACCAGAATAAAGACATCAGCATTAATGCTCCGATAATCGCCAGCAGCCAGAAGATGGCATGCCACGAGGTGACTTTAATCATCTGCCCGCCGATCAGGGGCCCGGCAATCGGCGCGATGGCCATGATTATCATCAGTGTCGAAAGCATTTGTGCTGCACGAGTGCGGCTAAACAGGTCACGGATCATTGCTCGTGCCAACATCGGCCCAGTACAGGCACCTAACGCCTGAAAAACACGCCAGAAGACTATTTGCTCGATATCTGTTGATAATGCACAGCCCACCGAGCCGATGATGAATAGACCCAAACCGATAAACAGCGGCAGTCGACGCCCATAACGATCGCTAATAGGTCCCCAAATAAGTTGTGCAATGCAAAAGCCGATAAGGAACCCTGTGATTGTCAGCTCTGCATCACCCTGTAAGTCTTTTGCCATGACCGGCATAGCCGGAAGATAGATGTCGGTTGATAAAGAGGTTACAGCCATCAGGGCGCTGAGAATGAGTAGAAACGAGAGACCGGTTTTTTTAGCTGCAGCCGACTGTGTTTGTGCCTGTTGATTAAGCATGGTGATCCGTTGGACATGAAGAGATAAGGGTATGTTAACGAGTTTGTGCTTGTTGATAATCACAGGGGGGAGGATAGGGACTATGAATGGTATTCATTAATACTGAGAACTTGTAGATTTATGCAACTCTGACTCTCCAGGAATACTTATTATGTTCCTATTATCAAACAAAATTCACTACTTAAGTGATTTCCTTCGTCAATTTTGACCCTGCTTTAACACTTACAAATGCCTATGTAATGTATGGGTGGTTATCAGTATATATCGCATAGGCAGGTGTACGAAGCGCACTACTTGTATAGCAGTGTAGCCTAAAGCGCTACGGCAAAGCTCAACCGCCGCCAAACCTATGCCCGGAATTTCTGACAACTCCAGAGGTTAAGGCATGGTTAGAGCGGAAGAGAGCATAGGAGGCAAAGATGAGGTCAGCCTGGGACGCCAATGTGATGTACTGATCCAGCTTATTGTATTCATTCCGTTACATAAAAGCAGAAGGTTCCCGAAAAAATTCTTTGTTCTACCTGATCACGTCTGTATATGATTAGCGATCAATTCCATTGCGGATTAGAGGAACTTTGATGCCTGTAAATGAAAATTTTTCCAATATGAAGAGATTAATTATAGTGCCTGTAATTTTCCTTCTTTCCGGTTGCCCTGGCGGGAATCCAGCGCCGCATCCACGAGCCACATTTATCAATGGTAATCACCTTTGTTTTAGCGTAGACAATAAAGATCTACTGAATTATTACACGGTTGATGAAAGTGAGGATGGTAAGATACAAACGGTGGTTAGCTCGGGTTATAGTAAATTGAACACTTCTTACCCTGATAACTGTATAGATGTCAAATGGAAGAGTAATCATACCTATGTGGTTAATTATGGGTTAAATGATAAAAAATATGTTCACGAGTTTTTTGTTGATAGCAATGGGAAGTTAGATAGCGAGACCAACGGAGTTGATGATGCCAATAAAAAAGACAATTAGCCTAGGCTTGTTAGTCATCATAGCGCTACTTGGTTACTGGCTTTGGCTGTCTTTGCGCCCTGTAGAGATCGTTGCTGTTCATCAAGAAGGTAGTCACAGTTCGGTTCTGGTCAAAAGCTTTCCATTGACCGATAAAGGCAAAATAAACTGGTGGTTGAAAAATAAGGAGATGCTTAAGGATAAGTACCATATCCCTGTACCTGATGCTGATGGTTCCTTTACCGTTATCTTTTGGTATTTTGGTGACGGTTATAAAGAGGAGGGAAAGTATGAAAGACGATGCTTTGAGGATATGAAAACTCAAGCGAACTGCATTGATAAAGACAAAGCGTTTACCGTATGGAATAATCCTTCTAACGTTATATCATTTGGCGTTAACGATGGCGAGTATCGTATAAATGATAAAGGTGAAATGATAAAAACTGAATACCACTAAATGCCATTCATTCCCCTAGGTCTGTAACTCTTAATGATAATCAAGGCCGGCGCGAATCCTGCCGCAGCGGGAAGATCCTTGTATTAATCATCGCGATATTGACCTCGCAGGGCGTCCCGTCGTCTAAAAACACCGTCTCCGTAAGCTCAATAACCGCATCGTTTTCCTTTAGTTGCAGCAACGCCAGTATATCCGCATCGGTCAAATTGATCGCCGCCAGATTCTGATCCCGGCGCTGGATTTTTTTACCAGTAATCTGCTCGATATAGGAGAATTTCGAGATCTCCAGCTTGTTGAACTCCATGCTGCTAAACATGCTCACCGGCAGATGGCTATGCTCCAGCGCAACGGGAATATCATCGAAGCACATCAGGCGTAAGATTTTATACACCTTGTCGCTGTTCTTGATGCGTAACGCCTGGGCCATATCATGCGAGGGAACGCGGATAATGCTGACGGCGATAACCTTTCGCACACCTTTATAGCCGTGCTTCTGGGCCTGGTAGTCGAAAGGAGAAAGCGCATGAAACCTGCCCGCATGGTTGCTTATGCCAATTGAGCCCACGTACAGGCCCGAGCCTTTAACCCGGTAGATTCTCTGCTGCTCGATTAAAATGCGCGTGGCTTCGCGAACGGTGGCGCGGGTAATACCAATGTTTTTGGCAATAGCAATTTCAGTATCCAGCTTGTCGCCGGGCAGCAGGCCGTCATCCTTAATTTTTCTCAGGATGTAATCAACGACCTCTCTCTGCTTCTCTGTTATGCCATCGACCATTGATTTTATTCCCACCTGGTATGAAAGCGTGACTCTTCTGAGCCTGTCTATACATGTATGCCTGATATTCTTCTCTCAGCACTACTTGAGTGATATAGAGATGTGATCGGCTTAACGAATTTGCATCCAAAATCAGCGTGTTCAGCGCAATTTGACTCTCGCATGTTGTATCTGCCCAGATCCCGGTCCACTATCTAGATGACTATACATCTTAAAGATGTCTATACGTAGACAGTAGCCTGAAACAAAAAAGCGCGTTTTTTAGATCGGGGGAGAAAAACATGTCGCAGCTGGCAAAGTGGTTAAATAACGAAAAAGTTCAGTACGTTGAGAAAGTCGCGGACTGGAAAGAAGCCATTCAAATTGCCGGGCTTCCGCTCCTCAATGAGGGAGCAATATCACAACGCTATGTCGAGGCCATTATCCGGCAGAAAGAGGAGATTGGGCCTTACTTCGTTATCGCGCCGCGAATTGCTATGCCGCATGCCCGTCCGGAAGAGGGCGCTCAGGCGCTGGGCTTATCGGTGGTCAAGCTGGCTGAGCCGGTGGTTTTTGATGCAGATGAGAATGATCCGGTAGATACCCTATTTATGTTTGCTGCCCCAGACAGTAATAGCCATATAGAGATGATCTCGCAATTGGCTGAACTGCTCTCCGATGAAGATGAAATGGAAAAGGTCTTCAACGTGCGTAGCAAAGAAGAGCTGAATGCAATTTTACTGGGCGATAGCGCTCAGTAGACGAACAGTAATCAACGATTAATGAGGTGAGTTATGAAAATGATGGCGGTGTGTGGTTCAGGTCTGGGCAGCAGCTTCATGATGGAAATGAACATCAAAAAAGTGCTGAAAAATCTTAATGTTGTGGCGGATGTAGAGCACTCAGACTTGGGTTCTGTCACGCCCGACGTGGCTGATGTGTTTGTCATGGCGAAAGACATCGCCTATAGCGCCAACCTGCCTGAGAACAAGATTATCATCATCAATAACATTATCGACTTGAAAGAGATCGAGCAAAAAATACGTGAGTATTTTGAAAAAAATAACGCGTAAAGCGAGATGAACATCTTCCCGTAGAGGTTAATATGTTTATTCAAAACCTGTTGCAGTTTGTCGTCGACGTGCTGAAAGTGCCCTCCATCCTTGTGGGGCTGGTAGCACTCTTCGGGCTTGTGGCACAAAAAAAGCCGTTCCCGGATGTCATTAAGGGAACCGTAAAAACCATTCTCGGCTTTTTAGTTCTGGCTGGCGGTGCCTCTGTTCTGGTCAGCTCCCTCACGCCGTTAGGCGATATTTTTAAAGAAGCATTCGACGTTCAGGGGATTATCCCCAACAACGAAGCGATGGTTTCCATCGCCCTCGCCAAGTACGGCGCGCCGACCACGCTGATTATGGCCTTCGGCATGGTGGCGAATATTGTCGTCGCCAGGTTTACCCGCCTAAAGTATATCTACCTGTCAGGGCACGTGACGTTTTACATGGCCTGCATGGTGGCGATTATTCTCTCGGTAGCCGGTTTTGAAGGTGTTCAGCTTATCTATACCGGCTCGCTAGCACTGGGTATACTGATGGCGGCGTTCCCGGCGCTGGCTCAGCCCTATATGCGTAAAATCGTCGGCGGTGACCAGGTGGCTTTGGCGCATACGGGCACTATCGGCTACGTTCTCTCGGGCTGGATTGGTACCCTGGTGGGTAAAGGATCCAAATCCACCGAAGAGATGAACATGCCGAAAAACCTCAGTTTTTTGCGTGACAGCACCATCTCTATCTCACTCACCATGATGGTTATCTACCTCATCCTGTCGGTATCGGCGGGGAAAGAGTATGTTGAGGCTAACTTCAGCGGCGGGCAAAACTATCTGGTCTACTCCTTTATCCAGGCGATTACCTTTGCGGCGGGCGTATTCATTATCCTGCAGGGCGTGCGCTTAATTCTGGCGGAGATCGTTCCGGCCTTTACCGGCTTCTCCGAGAAGCTGGTGCCGAACGCTGTTCCTGCACTCGACTGCCCGATTGTGTTCCCTTACGCGCCAAACGCGGTGCTGGTTGGGTTTATCTCCAGCTTCGTCGGCGGCCTGGTAGGGTTGTTTATTCTCGGTCAGCTTCACTGGGTGTTGATCCTGCCAGGCGTGGTTCCGCACTTCTTCTGCGGTGCTACCGCGGGCGTGTTCGGTAATGCTACCGGCGGTAAACGGGGTGCTATCTGTGGGGCGTTTGCTCATGGGATCTTAATTACCTTCCTGCCTGTTGCACTGCTGCCGGTTCTGGGGGCGATTGGGCTCACCAACACCACTTTCTCCGATACCGATTTCGGCGTGGTGGGGATTATCCTCGGTAATATGGCTCAATTTATGGATAAGGGGATGATTACTCTGACCATCACCGGCATCTTTGCGCTACTGGTTATCTATAACTTTATGGCTAAGAAGAAAATGCCTGTGGAAGAGGGTACGGAACAGTAAAATAGCGGAGGGGTTACGGCCCCTCTACTAATGCCAATAGACTCGTATCATCGCAACAAATAACAAAGTAGTTTTCCCAGGGCGGTATCGGAATCGACAATCTCTTCTATCGAACTGTTTTTAAACGACCATGGCGTCCATGAGTTGTGCAGGGAAATCATGTTATATTGCGCCTTGGTTATTATCTCTTCCGGCATCGCACCACCGTGAAGAAACCAAAAGTTCAGATATGCGCCTCGGGTATCGTTGCTGTTATCATAAACCGACTCCATAATATTACCGCTGTTCGTTCGATCTATGATTTTATAAGCGTTGATATACTTCTCTTTTTGCAATAGCGCGCCAATAATTGAGTTACCTACGTAGTCCCAGCCTCTCACCGCGGGCAGCACTTTCATCTTCTCGCAGATCGTTTTATACCACGCCTTTAGCACCGGGTTGTTACTGTTCCGGCACCACATAACGGCGAGATGGATCGCTTTCCGCTCTGGGAAGCCATAAGCATGAAACACGTCTGGGCGGCTCGTTTCAATTATCGGCGTTATATCTCTCGTCACGATAGTATCAGCATCGATAAAGAGCCCACCCAGCTTTGACAGTACGGCCACGGAGACGACATCCGACTGCTGCGGTAGCGATAGCATCCGGAATGAGTCCATATCTATATCATCGCCAATATAGTTAGCGACATTCTTATCATTTATGACAATAATATCAGCGGACGGAATTAGTTTCTCCCAGGTTTTAACGCACATTCGAATATAAACAGGCGCTTGTCTGTTTTCAGGGTTAACCCAGTAGGTGTAAATTTTCATGGCTGCGCTTCCTTTGCGAACAAGAGGCGTAATGTATAGCAAAAATCCACTCATTTTTCGCGATAAAAAGTGCTACGGCTAATTCTATTTGAACAGACATAATCTGCAGGCTTGGAAGATCATGCGATTATATCAAGTTTTAATAAGGCTATTTTTAATATGCTCAGTATTATAAATATTGAATAAATAAATAAAGCGATAAGGCATGCTAGGTAATATTTTTTTAGCCATGCTGTATAGGTTGGGTTGATTTTATTTAAAAAGACTACAATAGACTCTTTGTTCTCAGGAGGGAATATCACTTTTTTGTTTTTTTTGAGGCGGCAGAAGTAATAGGCCATACCAAAAGAACCTAAAAATCCCATTGAGGCATAAAATTGGTAAAGCGGAGTTAGGGTAAAACCTTGCGCATAGTACATAGATAATAGATTTTTGTATTTTTTATTGTTAATAATGAAATAGAAAAATAGAAAAACAATAATTGCAAAAGGGAGGCTGGCAGAGGTTATTGCCATATAATGGGTTATGCTATTCATCTGTTTTATTTTAACCAAAGATTCATTAGGTAATCACTGGCACTAGCCCCAAGGGTTCCTCCTGCAATGGGACCTGGTGCAACACAAGCTACACCGCTTATACCTGCTGGAGTGGTGCCAATAGCTGAACACATCATATAATGAAAATCATGTGAATTATATCATTGATATGTAAGTTAATTTTTTTAAGTGTTATTGTAACAACGATCTTTATATTAACAGCTGCTGCCAAAAGTTATGGCGGCACCACAGGGTGAACCGCCATGACCACTCTTTTAAAGCAATTGCTACAACTCCAGCATCCGTAGCCAGCCTCGCGTCCGCGTCGCTGGCTGTGCTAATGCCCTTGCAATCGCCGCACCGATCTCCGCGCAGGCGGTGATGCCCTGGATGAAAGGGTGGTCGTGCATCAGGTAGGGAATTGCGCCAAAAGCAATGCGTCCGCGAACGCTGGCGGGTTCCTGGAGCGTGTAGTCATCCCCAACCGTGGGGATCTCCTCCCCGGTGGCGGCAAGCTGCTTGCGCAGCGTCGGGAAAGGCAGATCTTCCGTCTTCAACGGCTTTTGCCCGCGCGCATCGATAAACACATCGTATTGATACCGCTCGCCCTCAGCGAAGATCGTTGTTTGCTGCTCGCCAATCTCCATCTCATAGTTCGAGCCAAGCGCGAGCACGTTGAGGATCCCCGCCTCGCGCAGGGCCAGCAGTCGGCGAATCGACTGGGACGGCACGGCGGCATAGTTATCAATAAATATGCGGGCGAGACCCTCTTCGAAGCGCGCGCTATCCTGCTCATTAAGCCAGGGAACGATAGGTTGAATAGCCTCATGCAGACGCAAAATCGTGTAGCGCCACGGCACCGTCCGCCTGTCACGTTTGTTGCGCTCCACCTCATTTAGATTGTCCTCCGCCCAGCGGAAGGGATCCTGCTTTTTACGATCGGCAAACCAGGCCGCGAAAAAGCTGTCGGCATCCAGCGTGCTGAGGGCAACCTGCTCACTCCAGAGCGGATCCGCCAGCGTCAGCTCGTTGACCATCAGGGCAAAGACGCGATCGAGCAGCCCTTCCGGCCCGGCGACAATCTCTTTTTCAATCGCGCTCTCCGTTACCACGGTTAGGGGCTCGTAGGGGATAGGGCAGTAGAAATCCGCTTCCGGAAGGATGCCCGAGCGGGACATGAGTACCATCTGCAATGCCTTGCTATCAGCATCGAGGTTGAAGTGCAGACGTTTATCCTCGGTCTCAAAGAAAGTGCCGTGCTGGATAGCCACGGCCATCGCGGCGTCGATGCCGCTTAGGGAGGTTCCCATGATGCCGACGCTGCATGCCGGGATGCTGGCCTCCATCAGACCGGACCAGGGGCTGGGGAAATAGTTGCGGGTCGTGGTGCTCTCTTCCGGCCAGACGTGCCCGGTCGCAACGACGGCAAGATCAAACTGCTCCGCAGCCAGCGTATCCTCTGTCCAGAGTCGAACGCCCTCTGGCGTGGCCTCAATGTCCGTCACCTGACAGGACTCGTGCACTTCTATCTCAAAGCCCAGCTGTTTCGCCCGCACCACCAGTTCCAGAAACTGAGCACGAAAGTACTCCCCGAGCAGAATACGCGGCAAAAACTGGCGGACATGCAGCGACGACGCCTGCACGCCGTAACGGGCCAGATGCTCTTCGCTCAGACTGCGTAGCCAGTCGATATAGGTCATAAAGATAGGGGGGATCTCAATGCTGGCGATATTGGCCAGCATCATTCTCGAATTCTCTTCGCTGCTATAGGGCATCCCAACGCCTGCTTCATGGGACTGCTCATAGATAGAAATGGAAAGCGGCGTGCTGTTTTTGAGCAGGGAGAAAAAGGTATAGATACCTGTCGGCCCTGCGCCGATGATTGCAATTTTTTTCATTTTGTTCACCCATTATTATTTTTATACCGCCTGTCCGTTTGCCGGTCGGGGGCAATAAAATGAGTGTAGACCACGGGTTATGAACATGAGGCCGGGTAAGCGAAACAGCTTCCCGGCGCTATACGATATTAGAAGCGGTAGCCCACGCCAACGTTAAAGCCGTTGATGGAGCGGCTGCCGGCGATATCGACGTTTGTACCTTCGTAACCGACATTGATCGCCAGCTCTTCGGTCGGGTTAAACTGCACGCCCGCGCCCCAGGCGAAATCGGTCGATTTCTCAGAAAGGCTGTCGCGCCCGACGTAGTAATCGCCCGCATTCACCCAGGTGGTATCAACGTCAGCTTTAGTGTGGGCGATGCCGCCCAGTGCATAGAGAGAAACATACTCGTTAAGGCGGTAAGCCGGGCCAACCATCAGCGAGTAATATTTAACGTCGATGCTGTTATGCACCGCATCGGAGGCCACGTAGTAATCCTGATCGTCATCACCGCTTATATAGGTAAAAGAGCCGAGCACGCTGAGCGGCGAATCCAGCTCATAACGGTATTGCAGGTTTACGCCACGGATATCCTTGAAGCCTTCTACGTCACTCTGCGCGTAACCGAGGGAGAGGGTGTTGCTCTCAGCCATTGCCCCGCTGCTCATCAGGGTAGCCGCCACTAACATCCCCAGAGATACTTTTTTCATTCTGCCGTTCCATTTGCCAATCAATTAAGGTGCAAAATTGTTGGTTTTTTTGGGGAGGGATAAAAGAGGGAATAGTCTTAAAGGTCTGATAAATAGGCCAAATAGCACCCCCTAATCTGGTAGGTGCGGGCACATTTTCTTTGCAGGGTGCCTTCATCTTTTGCAGGAGGGAACTTAACTAAAATCGCTCAAAAAAACTACTGGATATTTGAACAGGTATTAGTATAATAATTACACAACCCAATCGGGTGCTACAGTAAGTGAGTGGTGAAGCCTATGATGATTCCATTTGAAAGCCTTAATTCTCTGGATCAATCGGCAACGATGAGTAGCCGTGAAATCGCTGCGTTGACAGGCATAACCCACGGTGAAGTAAAACGTATTGTGAAAAGCCTCGAAACGGCGCAGCGTTTATCTGAGCCGGTACGGGTGGCAATGTTTGAGCGGGATGGTGAGAGCTATCAGGAGTTTCTGCTGAACAAGCGTGACTCCCTGTTGGCCGTGGCGCGTCTGTCGCCTGGCTTTACCGCTGCCGTACTCGATCGCTGGCAGGAGCGCGAAAACAAAACAGCGCTGCCTGATTTTACCAACCCGGCAGCGGCGGCCCGCGCATGGGCTGAACAGTATGAGCAGCGCCAGAGAGCCGAGCAGCAGCTGGCCCTCTCTGTCCCAAAGGCGGAGTTTTTTGACCGCTTCGTTGAGGTGCAGGACTCGCTGGGTTTTCGCCAGCTCTGCAAGATGCTGAAGGTGAAAGAGCCGGAGTTCCGTCAGTTCCTGCTGGAGCGCAACATCATGTACCGCGTTAACGGCACGCTGACACCGCAGCTGCATCACCAGCAGGCGGGCTACTTCACCCTGCGCTCTGGCGTGGGTGAAAACCAGCATACCTTCTCCCAGGCGCGCTTTACCGCTAAAGGGGTGAAGTGGGTGGCGGGCCTTTGGGCCGGACATATCGCCACGCAGCCAAAGGGTGCGGCAGCGGCGTAAAGCGGCCAGTCCTGACAGCAAACCGATCCATCACGATACACTCAGCAAATAAGTCGCCAGCGTAATGCTGGCGATGTTGTTTCTACCCGCTCGCTTTTTTCCCCTCTGTTTCCCTCTTGCTGGCTGGCTCAGGTCACATCCGGCAGCGCTTCTTTTGTCGCAATGTATTTGTCACGTGAATATATAATGGCGAGTGGCTTATAATAACGCGCAGAAATTGAGTATTTCATTCATTAGCATTATTGTCATTGCAGAAAATGATCGTCCTCGGCTAAAGGCAGGCCCTATGTTAAGTAACACCATCCCTTTTAGCGGGGGCAACGCTAGTACTAATCATGAATGATGATAAAAAGCCATCTGATTCCAGTAGTGTCGACACACAACATCTGATTGATCTTCTTGATAATAATTCTGACTGGGTATGGGAAGTGGATGCCCAAGGACGCTATACCTGGTCCTCTAAGGTTGTCACCAGCCTGCTGGGTGTTTCACCGGAAGAGGTGATCGGTTGTACCCCCTTTGACTTTATGCCGCCCGGCGAAGCCGAGCGCGTTGGCCGCGCATTTTCTGAAATCGTGACTAAACGCATTCCGTTCTCTGGATTAGTTAACCGTAACCGCCGCGCTGATGGGCGAATTGTGGTGCTCGAAACCAGCGGCGTTCCGCTATTCGATGAGCAGGGCGAGCTGCGGGGCTACCGGGGCATCGATCGCAACATCTCGACCCTGGACGAGCGCGTAATGCAGTTGGAGACCATCTACGACAAGACCCCCGTCGCACTCTGCATGATTGACCGGCAGGGGCATTTAGTGATGTCCAACAAGGCGATGGCGCAGCTGATGGATCTGGACAATACGCCTTCCGATGCTTCAGAAAGCCACATTGCCGATCTGATGCCCGGCTGCTGGCAACAGTTTGAGGCTGCCTTTGCCCTTGCGGATACCGGAGCAGAGATCCCCAGCCGGGAGATTGTCTGGCACTCTCGCTGCTACGATACCCACTCGGTGCCGGTGCACGACGCCTCCGGTAACGTCGTAGGGCTGTCGGTAACCTGGGTTGATATTACCGATCGCCGCCGTGCCGAGCAGAAGCTCGCCAGCGCCAATACGATCCTGCAACAGCATGCCCAGCATGACCATCTCACCGGCCTGTTTAACCGCCGCTATATGGATGAATGCCTCTCTAACGCCATTACTAACGCGCTGGAGGAGCAGTTTCCGCTTTCGGTGTGCCTGGCCGACATCGACTACTTCAAGCGCTACAACGATACCTACGGTCATCAGGCCGGCGATCGTTGCTTGCGTAGGGTTGCCGAGGCGCTGGTGGCGGCCCGCCGTCAGTCTGAAGACAACGTCAGCCGCTATGGAGGTGAGGAGTTTTTAGTGATCCTGCCGCGCACCGATAGTGCAGGGGCCCTGGCCATGGCGGAGAGAATGCGTCAGAGCATCAACGCGCTGCGCATCCCGCTTCCTGCCAGCCCAACCGGCTACCTGACTATCAGCATTGGGATAGCAACGCTTGGCGAGCGCAGCATGGTCAGCGAAGATCGACCGCTGCATATTATCGCCAGCGGTGTGATCAACCAGGCCGATACCGCGCTCTATGCTGCAAAACGGCGAGGCCGTAACGGCGTCGTGGCGGCAGGGGCGGTGCAGCGGGCGTAAAAACGTTTCGATGTTTACTGGCTATCGGACGAATAGCCTAGCTTGAAGAGCAACATCACGATAGCGTATTTTACCGCCTGCGCCAGAACCTCGGTGCAGTCACCCTCGAAATGCTGTAGCGAGGTATGGACGGTATTGCCCGGCAGCGCCCAGCCAAACCAGACGGAGCCGGCAGGCGTACCGTCTTCGCCGCCGTCCGGGCCGCCATAGCCGCTAACGGCAATGCCAATATCCTCACCGGATACGTTGACCGCGCCCATCGCCATCTCCTCTACCGTGGCTTTACTGACCGCAGTATGTTTGGCAAGTGTCTCCGGGTTCACATTTAACAGCGTCATTTTCGCTTCATCCGTAAAGGTTATAAATCCGCTGCCGAAAAAAGAAGGAGTGTCTTTCGCTGCGCATAGCGTGGAGCCGAGCAGGCCCCCGGTGCAGGACTCCGCCGTGGTGAGGCGTAATTTTTTGCTCGTTAAAAGATCACCCAGTTCATTTGCCAGAAAATCCAACGGTTTTTCCATGAATTGCTGGCAAAATTGTTGCTCTGTTGTCATTGTTGGCTATTCCTTCTGTGCATCATGAATGGAACAAATCTTCTTAAGTATTGCAGCAAAATGTCAGGCTGGACGCCTGACGTGAAGAATGCTGATTTTTCCAGGGGAAGAGGGTTGTCAGCGGGCACAGAGAAAGGCGTAAAGCCTTCACCGCAAGGTATACTGATTACGTCACCTGTCGCAAAGGATCTGAACATTATGATTTCTACTCTGATTTACCGGAGCCGCCTAAGCCCTGACTTTGATCCGTCAAAGTTAGTCGAGCTGGTGTGCGTCGCGCAGAGCCGCAATGCGGAGCTGCAAATTTCCGGTATTTTACTTTTCGACGGGACCCATTTTCTTCAGGTGCTTGAAGGTCCGTTGGTGCATGTGAATACCCTGTATGCCAAAATCAATCACGATGCGCGGCACGATAGCGTCGTCGAGCTGATGCGCGACTATGCCCCAAAGCGGCATTTTGAAAACCTTGGCATGTCGCTGTTCGATCTCCGTTATGACAGTCCACGATCGGTGCTGCGTTCGGTTATTAGTGCTGGCGCGCTTAAGTTCAATCTTGCCTGCGACGGGCGAGTGTACAAATTTATCAAATCATTCCTGCGCGGCAGCTGGCGGGAGCAGTATCCTGGGCGAAGCGAGCCCGATCGCTGGGCGTTTGTGCCGATCGACCTCCCGCTGGCGCAAACCCTGCCGTTTCTGTTCCCCGATCAGCCCTGCCAGTTCGCTATTCAGCCTATCGTCGAGCCGCAGCGCGGGCAGATCAGCTCCTTTGAAGCCCTGATCCGCAGCCCAAACGGTGGCTCACCTCAGGACTACTTTGCGTCTATTCCGCCAGACAAAATTCACGAGGCCGATCTTCTGTCAAAGGAGTGGGCGTTTGCCCTGGCAAAACAGATCGGCATTGGCAGCCATAAGCTCTCAATTAACCTGCTGCCGATGTCGCTGGTGAATATTCCTGGCGCGGTAGATATTCTGCTGGCGCAGATCACCCGTCACGGGCTGGTTCCCGAGCAGGTTATTGTCGAGGTGACTGAAGACGAAGTGATCTCCGGCTATGACGAATTTACCATCGCCATTATGCAGCTGCGCTCGGCGGGCATTGGACTGGCGATCGATGACTTTGGCGCGGGCTTTGCCGGACTGTCGCTGCTTACCAAGTTCCAGCCGGGTGAGCTAAAGATCGACCGCAGCATCGTGACCGATATTCACCTGCACGGCCCTAAGCAGGCGATCGTTAACGCCATCGTCAAATGCTGCGCCGAGCTGGAGATCAGCGTCGTGGCGGAAGGAGTGGAGAAGGTAGAGGAGTGGTGCTGGCTGGAGGCTGCCGGCATCAAGCACTTCCAGGGTTATCTGTTCGCTAAACCGGCCCTCAACGGCGTCGCGCCGGTCTGCTGGCCGGTCAAGCAGGTGAAGGCCTAACATGAGAGCCTTTATCCGGCAAGACGGGGTTTTACTCGCTCATGCAGCGCCGGATTATCGCTCTCATCTTTCAGTTTGACGCCGGTCAGGCGGCGTAAAAAAGCCTGCTCCAGCAGCCAGGCGAGCTTAAACGCAGCGGCCTCATGGCTCAGCCCCTCCGGGCGGATGTTGGAGATACAGTTGCGCTCCGAGTCCAGCCGGGTGCGTGTCGGTTGCCACGTCAGGTAGACGCCGAGGCTGTCCGGTGACGACAGTCCAGGACGTTCGCCAATCAGCATTGCCACCGCTTTACTCTTCAGCGTCTCGCCAATCTCATCTCCCAGCGCCACCCGCGACTGATGCGCCAGCACCACCGGGCCGGTGGTCAGCCCCAGCGTATGCAGATAGGGCAGCAGGGCGGTAATCAGCGCCACCGCCTGACGATGCACCGCATGGGAAGAGAGCCCGTCACCAATGACCAGCAGCAGATCGTGGGCGGGCACCCGGCTAGCCTGTAGTGCGGCGCGGCTCTCGTCGCTCAGCCTGCGCCCGAGATCCGGCCGGTTAAGATAGATATGGCGGTCTGCCGCAGCGCTGTGGGCGTCCAGGGTAGTCAGACCGAGGGCCGTGAGCTGCTGCGCCAGCGGCTCGCTATCAAAAGGCTGGTGGACCGCATCGCGAGCCTGGGCATGGGCCAGACCGAAGCTGAGCACCTCCTGGGTCGGCAGGCTTGCACCGCTGCGACCAAGGGCAATACGGGCGTCGGTAAACGTGCGCAGCAAAGACCAGGCGTCAGGATGATTCATAGGTTTACCCCCTCAGGCGGCAGCACGCTCAGCAGCGGGTGGTTAGCGCCGGTGAGCCGCAGCTGGCCCGCGCTATCGATAATCTGCATTTTCGTCAGCCACTCGCCAAACTCTGGAGCATGCTTTAGCCCCAGCAGACGTCGGGCATAGAGCGCATCGTGGAACGAGGTGCTCTGATAGTTGAGCATGATGTCATCCGCCCCCGGGACGCCAATCAAAAAGGTCAGCCCGGCGTTGCACAATAGCGTCAGCAGCGTGTCCATATCATCCTGATCCGCCTCCGCATGGTTGGTGTAGCAGACGTCACAGCCAATCGGCAGGCCCATCAGCTTGCCGCAGAAGTGATCCTCCAGCCCGGCGCGGATAATCTGCTTGCCGTCATAGAGGTACTCCGGGCCGATAAACCCCACCACCGTATTGACCAGCAGCGGATCGAAGTGGCGCGCGACGGCGTAGGCCCGCGCCTCGCAGGTCTGCTGATCAACGCCGTGATGGGCGTTGGCAGAGAGACAGCTGCCCTGGCCGGTCTCAAAGTACATCACGTTATTGCCCAGCGTGCCGCGGCCAAGGCTCAACGCCGCCTCCCGAGCCTCTGCCAGCAGGGCCAAATTGATACCGAAGCCGCTGTTTGCCGCCTCGGTGCCCGCCACCGACTGGAACACCAGGTCGACGGGCGCGCCGCGCTCTATCAGCGCCAGCGTGTTAGTGACATGCGTCAGCACGCAGGACTGTGTAGGAATAGCAAAGCGGCTAATGATGTCATCCATCATATAATTGAGCCGCTCCAGCACCGGCAGGCTGTCGCTGGCTGGGTTAATGCCCACGACCGCGTCCCCCGCGCCGTAGAGCAGTCCATCGAGCATGCTGGCGGCAATGCCTTTCAGATCGTCAGTAGGATGATTGGGTTGCAGGCGTACGCTCAAATGGCCCGGCAGGCCGATGGTATTGCGAAAGCGGGTGGTCACCCGGCATCGGCTGGCGGCGAGGATCAGATCCTGGTTGCGCATCAGCTTGCTGACGGCGGCGGCCATCTCCGGGGTAATGGCGCGGGCAACGCGGCTGAGCGTGAGGGGATCGGTGGCATCATCCAGCAGCCAGTCGCGAAAGTCCCCCACCGTCAGGTGGCTGATGAGGGAGAACGCGTCGCGATCGTGGGTATCGATAATCAGCCGGGTGACTTCATCCGCTTCGTAGGGGATAAGCGGATCCGCCAGAATATTGCGCAGCGGCACCTCGGCCAGCGCCATTTTCGCCGCCATGCGCTCTTCGGCAGAGTCGGCGCTGATACCCGCCAGCACATCCCCGGAGCGAGCCGGGGAGGACTTTGCCAGCAGGGTTTTCAGACTGGCGAACCGGTAGGTGCGGTGCGCCAGAGTCGTTTTATACATGTCGCCTCCTCAGGAGAGGGCGCGCAGCTGCGGATCCAGCCCGGCACGCTCGCGAGCGGTAGCCGTACTGCGAAACCACAGGTAGCCGCCGAGCATCATGGCCGCGAAGATCAGCGCCAGCAGCGGGTTGAACCAGACCATGGCCACCAGGCAGAGTACCGCCATGCCCAGCGCAAAGGCCGGAGCATAGGGAAACAGCGGCGCTTTAAAGGGCCGAATAAGGTTCGGCTCGCTGCGGCGCAGCTTGAACAGCGCGGCCATAGAGGTGATATACATAACAATAGCGCCGAACACCGACATCGTCACGATACAGGCAGTGAGCGGCATACCGCTGATGGTGATCACCGAGTCCGAGAAGATAGCCGCAATGCCCACCACGCCGCCCGCCAGAATCGCCAGGTGCGGCGTCCGGGTCTTACGGTTCAGCGTCGCCAGGCGTGCAGGCAGGTAACCCGCCCGTGCCAGAGAGTAGATCTGCCGCGAGTAGCCCATGATGATGCCGTGGAACGACGCGACCAGGCCAAACAGCCCCAGCCAGACCAGCATATGCAGCCAGCCGCTGTTGTTGCCGACGATCACCTTCATTGCCTGCGGCAACGGATCGTTGATGTTGGCGAGGTTACGCCAGTCGCCAACGCCGCCGGCAAAGATCATCACCCCAACCGCCAGCACGGTAAGAGTCACAATACCGCCGCCCAGCGCGCGCGGAATGGTGCGCTGGGGATCCTTCGCCTCCTCTGCCGCCATAGAGGCCCCTTCAATGGCGAGGAAGAACCAGATAGCGAAGGGAATAGCCGCAAACATGCCGGAGAGGGCGAGGCCGCTAAAGCTCTCTGCACCTGCCCAGCCGTGGGCGGTGAAGTTGCTCCACGAGAAGCCCGGCGCGACAACGCCCATAAACACCAGCAGTTCGAAGATCGCCAGCAGGGTAACGATCAGCTCGAAGGTGGCTGCAATACCGACGCCGAGAATGTTCAGGGTCATGAAGATGACGTACGCCGCGCAGGCGATCCATTTGGCATCCAGCGCCGGAAACTGCACGTTCAGGTAAGCCCCGATAGCCATCGCAATTGCCGGTGGGGCAAAGACGAACTCAATCAGGGTAGCGAACCCGGCAATAAACCCGCCGGTCGGCCCAAAGGCCCGATAGGCGTAGGCAAAGGGGCCGCCCGCGTGGGGAATGGCGGTTGTCAGTTCGGTAAAGCTAAAGATAAAGGCGCAGTACATTGCCGCAATGGCCAGCGCAACGACGAGAAAACCCATCGTGCCCGCCTGCGACCAGCCGTAGCTCCAGCCAAAGTATTCGCCGGAGATCACCAGCCCAACGGCAATCCCCCAGAGACGGAAGCTGCCGAGCGTTCTTTTCAGTGTGGTTGTAGGTGTCGTCATCATTTGCTGCCTCGCCGTTACACAGTTAAACGGGAGCCTGCAAAGGCAATGCCAGAAAATTAACCCCAGCTATTTCAACGAGATGAGCAAAGTGGGTTAAAAACCGTGCACCGCCACGCGCGAGGCAGTGGTGCAGCCTGCCCCGGCGTGGTGAAAAAAACGCTACGGTTGGCGTAGTGTGGGTATGTAGGCCCGCGTAAGCGAAGCGCCACCGGGCATTATTATATTGATGCTGT
>NZ_BBMZ01000032.1 GCF_000759795.1 Pseudescherichia vulneris NBRC 102420 | reverse complement strand
AGGCGGTCATAGCCGCTGCGGGTGGTGAGCCGCCCCTGGGTGCGGCTGACCTCCCGGTGCAGTTCGTCGCGGGTGAAGTCCGTCACCGCCAGGCCGTCCAGGGCGATGCCCAGCAGATGCCCGCTGCCGTAATAATGCTGCTTCAGCTTACGCCCGTCCGGCAGCTGTACCGATGTGCAGTTGCCGGAGGCGTCGTACTGCCACGCCAGTTCCCCGTGCTCACCTGTTTCGCGCGTCAAGCGACCCAGGGCGTCGTACTCCAGGCAGAGCTCCTGCTCCGCCTCGCGGCTCCAGGCGTTCTCCGCCAGGGCGGGGTGCAGTGTAATCCGGCTTAAAAGCCCTGACGGGGTGTAATGGTAGCGGGTCCGGCCCTCCGGCGTGGTACGGGTTAACAGCTGCCCGCCCGGGCTCCAGGCGAAGGTGTGGGTGATGGCCTGCGGATGTCCGGCGGCGAAGGTGCGTGACACGGTGCGTCCGCAGGCATCATACCCGTGGCGGGTGATGCCCCCGTCCGGCCCCGCCTCTTCCAGCAGCAGCGAGTCAGCACCCCGGCGGAACCGGTACGCCTCCCCGTTTTCATTCTCCAGCGCAGTAAGGCGGCCCCGGCTGTCCCAATGACGGCGCACCGTCCCGCCCTGCGGGTTCGTGGTGCAGACCAGCCGCCCGGCCTCATCGTAATCCAGGGTGCTGCGTTTGCCGTCGGCCCCCTCGTGCGCCACCGGCAGGCCCTGTCTGTTCCAGGCCAGGCGCTCCTGCCACCCCTCTGCCCGCGCCAGCAGCACCGGACGGCCTGCCGGGTCGTAACCGTAGCGGGTCTCTTCCCCGTCTGCCGTGATTTCCGCGCTGAGCCAGCCCAGCGGATGCCGGCGGTAGCGGGTCACCCGTCCGGAGCAGTCCGTGGCGCGGACAACCTGCCCCGCGTCGTTATACTCCCGGTGACGGCTGTTTCCGGCGGCGTCCACCTCCTCCACCACCAGGCCATACTCATCCCGGTGCAGGAGCGTGCTCTGCCCGGCGGCGTCAACGATGCGGGCCAGACCGTGGTGCGCATCGTAGTAAAAGCGCGTGGTGGTGCCGTCCGGCTCTGTGACGGCCACCGGCAGGGCGCGGTGTGCAAGCCACTGCGTTGCCCGGACGTTGCCGTCCGCGTCCGTCTCCCGGACCCGGTTGCCCGTGTCGTCATACACGAAGGTGACCGCATGGCCCAGGGGGTCGGTGCGGCGCACCAGCTGTTCGTGTTCGTTCCACTCATACCGCCAGCTTTCACCGCGCTCATCCACAAAGCGGGTAATCAGCTTCTGTGCGTTCCAGTAGTGACGGCATGTGTGGCCGTCGTAACGGCTCACGGTGGTCAGCCCGGCATCCAGGTCATACGCGATGCGGCAGCCGTCGCCGGTGCGGGTCCGGGTCTCCACCACCCGCCAGTGGTCGAACATCTGCCAGCGGTACTCGCTCTCCAGGCCGCCCGGCAGGCGGTGCCAGACCAGCAGGCCGTGGTCGTTGTAGCGGTATTCCCGCGTGGTCACCCCGGCGGCGTCGGTGGCGGCGGCCAGCTGACCGCGCGCGTCGTAACGCCAGCGCATCAGGGGCCAGGTTCTGTCCCCACCGGACTGCGTGGCGGCGGTGACCCGCTGCGGGAAGCGTTCATCCTCATAGTGCAGGGTGACGTTGATGGCCCGGGGTTCGTCATGGATACTTACCAGGCGGCCCTGCTCATCCCATCCCGTTTCCAGGGCGTTGCCGTACTCATCGCTGAGCGAGGCCAGCCGGAGCAGGGTCGGGTCAGCACGCACAGGTTTAAACAGCCGCCAGACGGCACCGTCCTCGTCAGCAATCACCACGTCGCCATGCGCATTGCGGCGGACCATCACCCCCTCGCTGATGCTGTACAGTACCTGGTCAGGCGGGGGAAGCATAAAGCGCAGTTCGCGCCCGGTCTCATCCCACCATGTCACCTCCCCCTCATGCAGCGTGAGATAACTGTCAAACGCGGTCGCCCAGCCCGGACCGAACAGCCCCCCGCGGGTGTTCAGGCTGTTATAGCTCCGCTGCCAGCGCAGGGGAAAGCGCCCCGGCAGGAAGAAATCACACTCACTGTCGTCATTAAGCACCTTCACCCCGGTGGCGGCATGCACCGGGTGCGGGGAGGCAAACACCGCGTTAACAGCCATATCCGCCAGCATCCCGCCCCCGGCGGCGGCCAGCGCACAGGGCATGTTTTTCAGGAAGGTGCCGGGGCGGCCGCGGATGAGCGACAGGGCCACCATCGCCAGGGTCAGCCCCGGCACCTTCCCGCTGCGGATATCCCGCACCCGCAGTGTCCCGCCGCCGATGATGACGTTCGGCGATGCGCCCGAGACGGTGCCCTCGCAGGTGGTGCGGTCCCCGGTGCGCACCGCGGGCTGGCCGTTGATAAACACGCTGTCAGACCCTTCCGCCAGATACTGAGGCCCTGAATGTTTGTCGCAGAGCACCCGGTCCTCTTCCAGCGGCGTGGTGCCCGGGGCGGCGGATGCGACGGTGGGCTGCCACATCTCACTGCCCATCTGTCCGGCGGCAGCGAGCAGCATCCCGCCGTAATCGGCGAAGCTGCCGGGGGACTGCGGCGCCGGGTCCGGCATCCCTGCCGGGGTGAGCCTGCCCGCTGCCCGGGCCGCCGGCAGGCCGTTAATCAGCACGTCCGGCGAGCCGGTGGCGATGTTACCCGCCGGGGAAGGCGGAAAGAGCCTGTCCCCCAGCCCCGCCGCCGCCTGCGTGATGTCATCCGTGATGCCCGCCACGTTCGCCAGCATGCCGCCGATGATGCCGCTTAACACACAGCCGGAGCCGACCGCGGCAACGCCTGCGGCCG
>NZ_BBMZ01000033.1 GCF_000759795.1 Pseudescherichia vulneris NBRC 102420 | reverse complement strand
GGGCCAGGCTTTGTAGGCCGGGTAAGGCGGAGCCGCCACCCGGCAATCTGCCAGAATCAATACTTAGTAGCATCAGTAAAAAAACCGGCTTTTGTCGGTTTTTTTACGTCTTGATATGTACCGATTAACGCTTTTATGTAAACCTTTTTTGCAGCCAATGGAATTGAAATTTGCAAAGCGGATATAATCTAAACGGATAACTTTTAATCACTTAAGGTTTCATTATGGACGATGGTATCAAAGTTGTTATGTCACCAGTTCAACTGGCGGCTGCCCTGTCTGATAAATCTGTTACAGAAGGCGAGACACTTAGTAATCGTTTATACGGTGGACTTGGACTTATCATGGGTACGCTGGAGCTTGCGGGTGCGACTGCGCTCTGTATCGCACCGGAGCCAACCGGGTTAACTAAAGCGGCTTGTGTCATTGTCGGTGCCCATAGTATGGACAGCATCAATACCGCAGCCGATCAGGTTCTATCAGGTAAAAATGTACGCAGCGCAACCTATCGTGCTGCTGCTGAAATGGCTAAGCAGTTTGGTGCTGATAATGATACGGCGTGGAAGGTAGGACTGACCGTTGATGTAGCCGTACCTATTGCTTTTTCACTTGGCTTGGGGGCAGCGAGAGTTGCTTCAATTCGAGTAGGAAGAATTAAACTTATTCAACATGAATCGGTTACAGGATTAAAGCCCGGAGGACATGCGATTTTAAAGCACGTTGGTAAGACACAAGAAGAATTAGCCGCACGATTAAAAACGACTGAAAATATGGTGCGAAAGCCCAACGCGATAAGTTCATTTAGTAATATTGACCTCGCAGAAGCCTCTGTTTCTAAGGCGCTGAGTGTAAATAAAGAGTGGATAAAAGTTTGGGCAGCCAGCCAGCCACGGCATAACCTTACCGTTACATATAACACGGGAAGAGTAATAGGATATTCTCTTTTCCGTGGTAGCGAGAAACTCGTGCAGGCAACAAAAGTTAAGGTTGTTCTGAAATACGAAATGTATAATGGTAAACCATATTATATTCTGACTGCATTTCCAGAGGTTTAACTCATGCTCTTAACAACCCATCTCGACATTATGTTCGAAGGAACGCTCAATCAAGATTTTGATTATATTACCGGCGCTGAATCGATAGATGATGCTATTGATATTTATACCAGCGAGTTAACAACGCATGACCGTGACGATTTGAAAAAAGAGGTGTTAGCTTTTCTCGCCCATAATGAGGAAACAATAGAGTCTGAATTTAGGGAGCGCTACATAAACTCTTTTGCGCCAGAAGAGGGGAAAGGATTGTTATTGCGCATCCTTGAAGGGATAAACAAAGCTGAAAAGTCATGAAACCTATGCGTAAAGGCGGATACGACCGGGACAGCGTCGTACCGCCGTAAATGTACAAGGTATTTACGCCATACCCAACGCGCGCTTGCCGTGCTCGTTTAAATCCGCAACCGTAAATCGGTTCTCCCACGTCGCTTCATAATCCTCACGCGGGAAATCGCCCGGCGATACGCCGTTCTCTAATGCCACCTTTACCTTCCGCGCATAGGCGAGGTTCTTTTCGCACAGCGGCGCGGCGGGAATATACATCACGTTGCCCCAGCCCTGCTGGTTCTCTACCGGTGCCACGGAGTGGATGACGTCACAGTGCCACCACACCGAGTCCCCGGCCTCCAGCGCCGGAATGCTGGTTAACGCCTCGATCAACAGCGGATGCCACTTCTCGGAGATGGGCAGCACGCGCCCAGGCGCTACGCCGCACAGCTCATCGTCCGGCACGTCGTCCAGCAGCGGACGCAGCAAAACGTAGGCCATCGCCTCGGGGATCGGCACCACGTGCAGCAGACCCTGGCCCGGCAGCATATCCGACAGCGCCGTCCAGCCCTGGAAGGTGCGGAACACCGAGCACTTGGTGGTGTTATCCACGGTGTACTCTTCCACTTCGGTACGGTGCGCGGCGTGCCACGGATCGTAGCTGTCGATATCGCCGTTAAACACCGAGGCGAAAACCTGCTGATAGGCCGGAAGCAGCCAGCGCTCCAGCGCCCCGGAATCGGTGTGTGCGCCCAGCCCCTTAGAGGTGGTGCTCGGTGGACGACGGCGAATGCGGTCCGGATAGATTACGCTAACATCCGGATCGAACCACTGCTTGCCGTCGCTCTCAAAGGTCCAGAGACGGTTTAGCAGAGACTGCACCTGCGCCATCTCGCTGCTCTGGCGGGCCTGCATCTGCGCCTGCGACCAGTAGATGGGATAGATCTCCGGGCGTGAGGCCTCCAGCGTACCAAAGAAGCTGTCCCCCGGGCCTTTATAGACGTCGTCGAAACGGTTCTGGTCGAGGTAGGCGAGCATGGATTGATCCCAGCCCAGCGCCTGCTCGCGCGGGAAGTGGCTCTTAATCACCGCACAGCCCCGACGCTTGATAGCCGCACGCTGCGCCTCGCTGACACGGCCGCTCTTCACATCCTCAAAGGGGATCACCGGCCAGACCGTTTCGCCTTTCGCTTTCAGGGCGTTGATCTCGGCTACCTGAGCGGCAATGCGCTCCTCAAGGCGGTTAAAGACAGCCTGCACGTCACCAATCTGCGCCCGCAGCGCCTGTTTTACCTGACGAATCGCCGCCTTATGGTCGGCAGGCAGCGTTTCGCTTGCATACATTTTAGTCATATCACCCTCTCGCATCTTTCATTCGAAAGTATCTGGCTTACATATGCTAATTTAAGTTAAAAAAAAGTTAATGCAAGTTTAAAAAGATGATGGGGTGCACAAAAGAGAGAAGAGGGTGACGCCAGCCGCGAGCGTGCTGGCGTAGAGGTGCTTAGGCGTTGAAAGGCGGGGTGGCGTCGAGTACGGCCTGGATCACGTTCAGCGCGCCCTGCTGGTTGTTGTCGTCGGTCTGGAAGTTGGCAATGGCTTTGATGGCCTCGCCAGCGTTGCCCATCGCAAAAGAGAATTTCGCCATGCGCAGCATCTCGGCGTCGTTGCCGCTGTCGCCGATGGTGACACAGTCGCTGGGCGAAAGCTGCCAGCGCTTGAGCAGGCGGGTGATACCGTTTGCCTTATGCAGGCCGGGGATGATCAGATCCACAAAGCCGAAGCCGCTGGTGACCGGTTTCATGATGCCGTCGAGGGAGACGTGCAGGGCATCCACCAGCTGCGGGATCTCGCTGTCCGGCAGGTTAAGGGAGAACTTAAACATCTTGTCGTCGATCTCGCGATAGTCATCCACCTGCTTCAGGCGGTGATAGTGGTGCGACATCAGCTCGACAAACTCCGGCGGCGCGCTTTTACTGACGTAGGCGCTCTCCAGACCGCAGGCGACAAAGTTCAGGCCTTCGCTCTTGAGCAGCTCACCCAGCACGATCTGATACTCGTGGCGGGTCAGCTCGCCATGAAAGATCTCTTTGCCGTGCTCGTAGACCAGCGCGCCGTTTTCGGCCACGAAAGAGATGTCGTCTTTGATTTCCGGAAAGAAGGAGATGAGCTGGTAAAACTGGTTGCCGCTGGCGACCACAAACTCAATGCCGCGTGCCTGAAGCTCACGGAACTGGCTGAGGAAACGGCTGCGGTCGTAGGCTTTGGCATCATCAAGGAAAGTTCCGTCCATATCGGTGACGATAACTTTTACGGTCATACGTTATGCTCCCAGGGTAAAAACAGTCAGGAGCATTCTAGTAATGATGTGAGCAAATGCACACATTTAATTTCATACGAAAGCTGACAGTAGGCCCGGCAGGCGGTCCGCCGGGCGTTGCTGGTTACAACGTGTGCTCGGTTCTCGCGATAATATCGTCCTGCGCATCCGGCGACAGGGCGGTAAAGAACGCCGAGTAGCCCGCCACGCGCACCACCAGATCCCGATACTGGTCCGGGTGTTCCTTCGCCGCCAGCAGCGTCTCGCGGGAGACGATGTTGTACTGGATATGCCACCCTTTACGTACTTCAAAGAAAGTGCGCAGCAGCATCATCAGCTTCTGACGATCGCTGTCATTCTCCAGCGTGGCCGGGTTCAGCTTCTGGTTAAGCAGCACGCCGCCGAGAATCGACCCCACCGGCAGCTTGCCGACGGAGTTGATCACCGCCGTGGGGCCGAAACGATCCGTTCCGGAGGCCGGGCTAGCTCCCTCCGCCAGCGGGGTCATGGCTTTACGCCCGTCCGGCGTGGCCATGGTTGCCGCGCCAAAGGGCACGTTGGCCGAGATGGACGAGGTCCCCGCGTAGTAGTTGCCGCCGATGGGGCCGCGACCGTAGCGCGGATTGTGATACTGCTTCAGCTCGTCAATATAGGTCTGGTAGGCGCGGTTCAGCAGCAGATCGACGCTGTCATCGTCGTTGCCATACTTCGGCGCGCCGTTGATTAAGCGCTGGCGCAGCTGCTCGTGCGTCAGACCGTCAAAATCCGCTGCCAGCGCCTCGGCGAGCTGCTGCTGGCCGATAACGCCCTGGTCAAAGACCAGCTTTTTCACCGCCGCCAGGCTGTTGCCGAGGTTAGCGATCCCTACCTGTAATCCCGACACCCAGTCGTACTTCGCGCCACCCTGTTTAATGCTCTTTGCTCGCTCGATGCAGTCATCTACCAGCGCCGAGCAGAGAATATCGTGAACGTTCTCCTCCAGCATGGTGTCTACCACGTACTCGATCTCAATGGATTTGCGAGTGTAGTAGCGGATCTGCGCGTCCCAGGCTGCCATTACCTCGCTGAAGTCGGTGAAATTACCTTTGGAAAGCGCCTGCTCCTGGGGCAGGAACACCTTGCCGCTGGTGGCATCGCGACCGCCCTCCAGCGCGGCGAGCATCACCCGGGCGAAGTTGATAAAGCTCATTCCGGTGCAGCGGTAGCCCCACTTGCCGCCGACGGCGGTCTCGATACAACCAATCGCCGCGTAGTCATAGGCATCCTCCGGCGCGATCCCCAGCTTAATAAACTCGGGAATAACAATCTCATCGTTATTAAAGGCGGGCATGCCGAAGCCGCAGCGGATCACCTGGACGCAGGCGTCGAGGAAATCGTTGCTCATCCCAGCGTGATAGCGAACGCTCAGGTTGGGCTGAGTCGAGCGCAGGCGTCCGCAGGATTCGAGGATGGTATAGGAGAGTGGATTGACCGCATCCAGCGCCTTACCGTCGACCCATTTTTGGCCGCCGATGGTCACGTTCTGATACAGCGGGCTTCCGGCTGACGCCTTCGAATGCGAGCCGGAGCGGATCTTGTTCACCTCCAGCAGCTTCAACCAGCAGCCGTGTAGCAGCTCAATGGCCTGTTCCCGAGAGAGAGTCTGATTCAGCTCAACGTCGCGGCGATAGTAAGGATAGAGATACTGATCCATGCGGCCAAACGAAACCGAGTGGCCGTTGGACTCGATCTGCAAAATCAGCTGGATGAAGTAGCAGAGCTGTAGCGCCTGCCAGTAGGTTTCCGGCGGACGATGGGCGATGACGTCGCAGTTCTCGGCTATTTGCAGCAGCTCATCCCGGCGGCTGACGCGCTGTTCATCGCTGGCCATCGCACGGGCGAGGGCGGCAAAGCGGGCGATATGATCGCTGACCGCATGCAGGACAATATCTATCGCCTTCAGGAACTGCTCCCCGTGCAGATCCTCCAGCACGGTGAGGTTGATGCGCGACCGGCGCTCGGCCACCTTCTCGCGCAGGCCATCGAGACCCTTCTCCAGCAGCAGCGGGTAGTTGACCGCCAGGTGCGCATCGCCAGAGGTCATATTGCCCTCGGCCTTGATGATACCCGTTGCCAGCAGGGCTTTCTGCTCGTCGGTAAACATACCGTAGCAGCGATCCTGTACCGTCTGGCCGCGCCACCACGGGCAGATCTCATGCAGCACGCGCTTGTTCTCTTCGCTCACCGCAAAGCCCGCGCCGGGGCGATCGGCCAGGTCGTCAATCTCCTTTTCGATCCACGACACGGTGTATTCCGGGAAGATTGGCGCGGCGCGAACTTCGCTCGCCTGGTTGCCGATAATCAGCTCGTCATGCTTAATCCAGATGGTGCGCTCGGTAAGGTGGTGGGCGAGGGCCAGCGCCCGACGCACCGGAATGGGCTTGTCGAGATGCTGCTGGTAGGCCTCGGTGTAGTGCCGGGCGCGCTCGGTGCAGACCGGGGGCTTAACAATGTGTACCAGCGCATCTTTATGCGCCTGAATGCGGCGGGTCAGGGTATCAAGACGTAACTCGGTCATAGCATTATCCTCGTAGGGTTGCGGTCAGGCCATACTCGCGGGCGGACGCTTCGGCGAAGGCCAGCAGGGCGGGCGCGTCGAGCGGCTTATCGGGCGCGGTATAGGGCTGATTCAGCAGGTGATATTTGTTGATGCCCAGCGTGTGATAGGGCAGAAAATGGATCTCCTCGACGCCAAGTTCGTCGGCGGCAAAGCGGGTAATTGCCGTGATGGAGGCCTCATCAGCGTTAAAGCCGGGGATCAGCGGCACGCGGATAATGAGCTGTTTGCCCCGCGCCGCCAGCCGTTTCAGGTTCACCAGCACGCGCTTCGCCGAGCCGTCAGTCCAGGTTTTAAACACCCTGCTGTCGACGTGCTTGAGATCGGCAAGAAAGAGATCGACAGAGGAGAGAGACGGTTCGATGTAGCCCCAGGGCACGTGCAGGCAGGTTTCAACCGCCGTGTGAATGCCGTGCTCAACGCTGGATTTCAGCAGCGCGGCGCTGAGCGCCGGCTGCATAAAGGGTTCGCCGCCGGAAAGCGTGATCCCGCCCCCACTGCGCTGGTAAAAGGGTTTATCCCGCAGCACGATGGCCATAATCTCCTCCACCGGTCGGGTTTCACCGCAGACCGTGAGCGCCTGGGTGGGGCAGCAGTTTTCCAGCGCAGTAAGATGCGTCTCACTGAGCTTTTCCCGATGGATCAGCAGGCCGCTGAGCGCCCGGTCAATCACGCCCGGCGCCGCCTGTTGGCAGAGATCGCATCCGGCCAGGCACAGACGGGCATCAAAGAGTACCTCACGCGTCAGGGCGCGACTCTCCGGGTTTTGGCACCAGCGGCAGGCCAGCGAGCAGCCTTTCAGGAACACAACGGTGCGAATGCCGGGGCCGTCATGGGTGGAGTAGCGTTGAATATTGAAAATCATAATCTGCCCTCATATTTCATATGCAGATTAAATTACTTTCGAATGAAAGTTATTTTGACGCGGGTCAACATATTGGCAGGTTGAATTAGTTAAGTTTTAAACCATGCTTAATCTCTCACTTTGAGGAGTTCATATGGAACTGTACCTGGACACCGCCGACGTGGCGGCAGTAAAACGGCTGGCCCGCAGCTTCCCGCTGGCCGGGGTCACCACTAACCCGAGCATCGTCGCCAAAGGCAACATGCCGCTGGTGGATCTGCTGCCTGCCCTGCAGGATGCCCTGGGCGGAAAAGGACGGCTCTTTGCCCAGGTATTAGCGAGCAACGCCGAAGAGATGGTGGCCGAGGCGCATACGCTGCGCGGAATCATCCCCGATATCGTGGTGAAGGTGCCGGTCAGCGCGGAAGGGCTGGCGGCGATCAAGCTGCTGAAAGCCGAGGGGATCCCGACCCTCGGAACGGCGGTGTACGGCGCGGGGCAGGGGCTGCTGAGCGCCCTGGCCGGGGCCGAGTATGTGGCACCCTACGTTAACCGTGTGGATGCCCAGGGCGGAGACGGTATTCAGACGGTGACGGATCTACAGCGTCTGCTGACCCTGCACGCGCCGGGTTCGAAGGTGCTGGCGGCGAGCTTTAAGACGCCGCGCCAGGCGCTGGAGTGTCTGCTGGCGGGCTGTGAGGCGATTACCCTGCCGCTGGACGTGGCGGAGCAGTTTATCGCCGCCCCGGCGGTCGAGGCGGCCATCGTTAAGTTTGAGCAGGAGTGGCAGACGGCGTTTGGCCGGACGGGAATCTAGCCGTTATCCGCCGCACACCTCGCACTGCGGGTTGCGCATTAGCTTCATCTCGCGGAACTGACAGGTCATGGCGTCGTACAGGACAATTTTTCCGGCGGCGCTCTGGCCAAACTTCGTCAGCACTTTGATCGCCTCCATCGCCTGCAGCGCGCCAATCACCCCGACCAGCGGGGCCATCACCCCCGCCTCAACGCAAGTCAGCGCCGTATCGCCAAACAGGCGGCTCAGGCAGCGGTAGCACGGCTCTCCCTCCTGCCAGGTAAAGACGCTAATCTGCCCCTCCATGCGGATCGCCGCCCCGGAAACCAGCGGAACCCTGGTCTTGAAGCAGCCAGCATTGAGCTGGTTGCGGATCTCAACGTTATCGGTGCAGTCCAGAACCAGATCGTGAGCGGCAATCTGGGCGTGCAGCGCCTCGCCCTCTAATTGAGCATTGAGGGTGGTGAAGCTCACTAGCGGATTGATGCGCGCCAGCGACGCCCGCGCCGAGGCGACCTTCGGCTGGCCAATTGTTGCGTCGCTATGCAGGGTCTGGCGTTGCAAATTTGACAGCGACACGGTGTCGAAGTCCAGCAGCGTCAGGTGACCAATACCCGCCGCCGTCAGGTATTGGGCGGCAGCGCAGCCGAGTCCGCCAAGGCCCACCACCAGCACGCGGGAGGCCTTCAGCGCCTCCTGCCCGTCAAAATCGAAGCCGCGCAGGACAATCTGCCGGTTGTAGCGCAGCATCTCGCTATCGCTCAGCTCGACGGCCATCACAGCCCTCCAAACAGGTGGTTAAACGGCTCGATCTCTACCCACTCCCCTGGCTCGACGCTGCCGCGCTCGCGCTCCAGCACGATAAAGCAGTTGCCCTGGCTAAAGGAGCTGAAGATGTGCGATCCCTGGTGGCCGGTGGTGCTCACCTGCAAATTCCCCTCGGCGTCGCGCGCAACGATGCCGCGCTGGAAGTCGAGACGTCCCGGCGCTTTCTTCAGCCGGGTGGCGGCGCGGACCCGCAGGCGTGGGGGCAGGGCGCTGCCGGGCTTGCCGCTCAGCCGGGCCAGCAGAGGCTGCACCAGCTGATAGAAGGTAAGCGCCGCCGAGACCGGGTTACCCGGCAGGCCGCAGAACCAGGCGCGGCTGAGCTTGCCAAAGGCAAACGGTTTGCCCGGCTTGATCGCCAGCTTCCAGAAGGCGATCTCTCCCAGCTCTTCCAGCAGGGTTTTGGTGTAGTCCGCTTCGCCCACCGAGACGCCGCCCGAGCTGATCACCAGGTCGGCCTGCTGGTCAGCGGCAATAAACGCCTCGCGCAGCCGGGCGGGATCGTCCGGAATGATGCCGAGGTTGATCACCTCGCAGCCGAGCTGCTCCAGCATGATGTGCACCGCCAGCCGGTTGGTATCGTAAATCTGTCCATCTCCCAGCGGCTGGCCCGGCAGCTGGAGCTCATCACCGGTAGAGAAGAGAGCCACCCGCACCTTGCGCACCACCTCAACCTCGGGAATGCCGAGGGAGGCCAGCACCGGCAGCTCGGCCACCGTCAGGGTAGTGCCCGGCGCATAGACCACCGCGCCCTGAGTAATATCCTCCCCTGCGCGGCGAATGTGCTGTCCCGGACGCACGTCGCCGGTAAACAGCACACCGGCGTCGCTCTGCTCGGTCTTCTCCTGCATCACCACCGCATCACAGCCCGGCGGGATCGGCGCACCGGTCATAATGCGGATGCAGCTCCCCGCTGGCCACTCGCCGTGGAACGGTTGCCCGGCAAAGGCTTTGCCCGCTACCGGCAGCGGCACGCCTGCCTGCAGCGCATCAAGGCGCACGGCGTAGCCATCCATCGCGGCATTATCGAAGCCCGGGACGTTGAGCGGGGAGACAATCTCCCGCGCCGTCACCCGGCCAAAGCAGGCGTGTAGGGGCAGCGTTTCGTAGTCGGTGAGGGGGGTAATGTGCGACAGCATCTGAGCGAGCGCCGCGTCAAGCGGGATCAGCCCGGCGGTATGGTCCATGAGTTCACTCCTGGGAGGGCAATCTGGGAAATCAATGCGCCATTATGGCAGAAAACTGGGCCAGACTGTATGTACCCATTATGTGCCATTGCCGCGTAGGCTCTTTACATCACCGTTTCGACTTTCTATATTCAAAATTCGTATCAAACTGCGGCGACAATAATGATATTTATAGAAAAAGCTGCCAGACGAGCAATGAATAATGACTAAGCCGCCAAATCACCTGCAAGAAAATAGCCCCGTGCTGGACGTCAGCAACCTGAACATTCGTTTCGAAAACGAAGGTCAGGTGACGCAGGCGGTGCGCGATCTGTCGTTCAGCCTGCAACGCGGCGAGACGCTGGCCATCGTTGGGGAATCCGGCTCGGGCAAATCGGTTACCGCCCTGGCGCTGCTGCGTCTGCTGGAGCAGCAGAGCGGGGCAAGCGTCCACTGTGATGGGATGCGGCTCCAGCGGCGCAATCGCGAGGTGGTGGATCTCAACGCCTTAAGCCAGGCGCAGATGCGCGGCGTGCGCGGGGCCGATATTGCGATGATTTTCCAGGAGCCGATGACCTCCCTCAACCCGGTGTTTACCGTTGGGGAGCAGATCGCCGAGTCGATCCGCCTGCATCAGAAGCTGGGGCGCGAAGCGGCGCTGGCCGAGGCGAAACGGATGCTGGAGCAGGTGCGCATTCCTGAGGCCGACGCGATCCTCGACCGCTACCCGCACCAGCTCTCCGGTGGGATGCGCCAGCGGGTGATGATCGCCATGGCGCTCTCCTGCCGTCCGGCGGTGCTGATCGCCGACGAGCCGACCACCGCCCTGGACGTCACTATTCAGGCGCAGATTCTACAGCTCATTAACGTGCTGCAAAAAGAGATGGCGATGGGGGTGATCTTTATCACCCACGATATGGGCGTGGTGGCGGATATCGCCGATCGGGTGCTGGTGATGTACCAGGGCGAGGCGGTCGAGACCGGCCCCGTGGAGACAGTTTTCCACAGCCCGCAGCACGCCTACACCAAAGCGCTGCTGGCGGCCGTGCCTAAACTGGGGGCGATGAACGGCAGCGATCTGCCTCGCCGTCTGCCGCTGGTGAGCAAGGATCGTCCCGATCAGCATGAGGCTGAGATCGAGCAGGATACGGTGGTCGACGGGGAGCCGATCCTCCAGGTGCGGGACCTGGTTACCCGCTTTGGCTTGCGCAGCGGCATTCTCAATCGCGTGACCCGCGAGGTACGCGCGGTGGAGCATGTCAGCTTCGACCTTTGGCCTGGCGAAACGCTGGCGCTGGTGGGGGAGTCCGGCAGCGGAAAATCTACCACCGGACGGGCGCTGCTGCGGCTGGTGGAATCCCAGGGCGGGTCTATTCTGTTTGAAGGCAAGCGGATCGACACCCTGCCGGACAGCAAGCTGCAACCGCTGCGGCGGAATATCCAGTTCATCTTCCAGGATCCTTACGCCTCCCTCGATCCGCGCCAGACGGTAGGCTACTCGATTATGGAGCCGCTGCGCGTGCATCGGCTGATGGGGGAGGAGGATGCCCAGCGCCGGGTGGCCTGGCTGCTGGAGCGGGTAGGGCTTAAGCCCGAGCACGCCTGGCGCTATCCCCATGAGTTTTCCGGCGGCCAGCGGCAGCGCATTAGCATCGCCCGTGCGCTGGCCCTCGATCCCAAAGTGGTGGTCGCCGACGAGGCGGTTTCCGCCCTGGACGTCTCTATCCAGGCGCAGATTATTAATTTGCTACTCGATTTGCAGCGGGAGATGGGCATCGCCTTTCTGTTTATCTCCCACGATATGGCCGTGGTGGAGCGTATCAGCCATCGGGTCGCAGTGATGTACCTCGGACAGATCGTGGAGATCGGTCCCCGGCGCGCGGTGTTTGAGAACCCGCAGCACCCCTATACGCGCAAGCTGATGGCCGCCGTGCCGGTGGCTGAGCCGGGGCATCCTCGGGCGCAGCGCGTGCTGCTCTCCGACGATATGCCCAGCAATATCTATAAGCCGGGTGATGATTCACACCGCGTGGAGCTGCACAGCGTCGGGCCTGGCCACTATGTTGCCCTCTCGACGCCCGGCAGCACGCAATCTCGTTTTTGATCGTTAACAGGCAGGGAACTGCAGGAGAATAAGATGACACAATTTGTTGCGCGTAAATGGCGTCTGGCGCTAGGCGTTGCCGCCGCGCTCGCCGTGGCACCCGCCTTCGCTGCCAAAGACGTGGTGGTGGCCGTGGGGTCGAACTTCACCACGCTCGATCCCTATGACGCAAACGACACGCTCTCCCAGGCGGTAGCGAAGTCGTTCTATCAGGGGCTGTTTGGTCTTGATAAGGACATGAAGCTGCAAAACGTCCTTGCCGAGAGCTATACCGTCTCCGACGACGGGCTGGTCTACACCATCAAGCTGCGCAGCGGCGTCAAGTTCCAGGACGGCACCGACTTTAACGCCGAGGCGGTGAAGGCCAACCTCGACCGCGCCAGCAACAAAGAGAGCGGGCTGAAGCGCTATAACCTCTATAAAAATATCGCTAAAACCGAGGCGGTGGATCCCACTACCGTGAAGATCACCCTCTCGCAGCCCTTCTCGGCGTTTATCAATATTCTCGCCCATCCGGCCACGGCGATGATCTCTCCCGCCGCGCTGAAAAAGTATGGCAAAGAGATTGGCTTCCATCCGGTGGGCACCGGCCCTTACGCGCTGGAGACCTGGAACCAGACCGACTTTGTGAAGGTGAAGAAGTTTGCTGGCTACTGGCAGCAGGGGCTGCCGAAGCTGGATACCATCACCTGGCGTCCGGTAGTGGATAACAACACCCGCGCGGCGATGCTCCAGACTGGCGAGGCGCAGTTTGCCTTCCCGATCCCCTACGAGCAGGCCGCCGTGTTGAAGAAGAATCCCAAGCTGGAGCTGGTTGCCAGCCCGTCAATCATGCAGCGCTACATCAGCCTCAACGTAACGCAGAAGCCGTTTGATAACCCGAAAGTGCGCGAGGCGATTAACTACGCCATCAACCGCCAGGCGCTGGTGAAGGTCGCCTTTGCCGGCTACGCCACCCCGGCCACCGGCATCGTGCCGCCGTCCATTGCCTACGCTCAGAGCTACCAGCCGTGGCCCTACGATCCGGCTAAGGCAAAGGCGCTGCTGAAAGAGGCGGGCTACCCGAACGGGTTCACCACCACGCTGTGGTCTTCCCATAACCACAGTACCGCCCAGAAGGTGCTGCAGTTTACCCAGCAGCAGCTGGCCCAGGTTGGCATCAAAGCGCAGGTCACGGCGATGGATGCCGGGCAGCGCGCCGCCGAAGTTGAGGGCAAAGGGCAGAAGGAGAGTGGGGTGAGAATGTTCTACACCGGCTGGTCGGCGTCGACCGGCGAAGCGGACTGGGCGTTGTCGCCGCTGTTTGCCTCGCAGAACTGGCCGCCAACCCTGTTCAACACCGCGTTCTACAGCAATCCGCAGGTCGATAAGGATCTCGCTGCCGCGCTGAAGACCACCAGCAACGAGGAGAAGGCGCAGCACTACAAGGCGGCGCAGGATACCATCTGGAAAGAGTCGCCGTGGGTGCCGCTGGTGGTAGAGAAATTGGTTTCGGCACACAATAAAGATCTGAGCGGTTTTTATATCATGCCGGATACCGGCTTTAGCTTTGACGACGCAGACTTAAAATAGTCGTGCCTGGCCTCCGTCCAGCGCGGCGGGGGCCAGCAACAGGGTAGAAGATGCTTAACTATTTTTTTAAACGCCTGCTCGGCCTGATCCCCACGCTGCTGATTGTGGCCGTGCTGGTGTTTCTGTTCGTGCATATGCTGCCGGGGGATCCGGCCCGGCTGATTGCCGGACCCGAGGCCGACGCACAGGTGGTGGCGCTGGTGCGCCAGCAGCTGGGCCTCGACCAGCCGCTGTGGCAGCAGTTCTGGCACTACATCACCAATGTGCTGCAGGGTGACTTTGGCATGTCGATGGTCTCTCGCCGTCCGGTAGCGGAGGAGATCGCCAGCCGCTTTATGCCCACCTTCTGGCTTACCATTGCCAGCATGGTCTGGGCAATGCTGTTCGGCCTCGCCGCTGGCATTGTCGCCGCCGTGTGGCGCAACCGCTGGCCGGATCGCATCGGCATGGCGCTGGCAGTCACCGGCATTTCGTTTCCGGCCTTTGCCCTCGGCATGCTGCTGATGCAGGTCTTCTCCGTTGAGCTGGGCTGGCTGCCCACCGTAGGGGCGGACAGCTGGCGGCACTACGTTCTGCCGTCGGTCACCCTCGGCGCGGCGGTGGCGGCGGTGATGGCACGCTTTACCCGCGCCTCCTTTGTTGACGTGCTTAACGAGGACTACATGCGCACTGCGCGTGCCAAAGGGGTGAGCGAGAAGTGGGTGATCCTCAAGCATGGCCTGCGAAACGCCATGATCCCGGTGGTGACCATGATGGGCTTACAGTTTGGCTTCCTGCTTGGCGGCTCGATTGTGGTCGAAAAAGTCTTTAACTGGCCCGGCCTTGGTCGTCTGCTGGTGGACTCGGTGGAGATGCGCGACTATCCGGTGATCCAGGCCGAAGTGCTGCTCTTCTCGCTGGAGTTTATTCTTATCAACTTAGTGGTGGATATGCTCTATGCCGCCATTAACCCGGCTATCAGGTACAAGTAAGGATGCGACTTTTAAACTGGCGTCGCCAGGCAATATTAAATGCCATGCCGGGGATCAAACCGGCACGTATCCGCACCCCGTGGCACGAGTTCTGGCGGCGCTTTCGTCGTCAGCCGATGGCGATGACCGCAGGGCTGTTTGTGCTGCTGCTGATTATCGTTGCCGCCCTCGCGCCGTGGATCGTGCCCTTTGATGCCGAGAACTACTTCGACTACGACCGGCTCAACGACGGGCCGTCGATGGTGCACTGGTTCGGCGTTGACTCTCTCGGGCGGGATATCTTTAGCCGCGTGCTGGTGGGGGCGCAGATCTCGCTGGCCGCCGGGGTGCTGGCGGTGCTGATTGGTGCCGCGATCGGCACGGTGCTCGGCCTGCTGGCCGGGTACTACGAGGGCTGGTGGGATCGCATCATCATGCGCATCTGCGACGTGCTGTTTGCCTTTCCCGGCATTCTGCTGGCGATTGCGGTGGTGGCGGTGATGGGCAGCGGCATGTCCAATGTGATTATCGCCGTGGCGGTCTTCTCGGTGCCTGCCTTTGCCCGGCTGGTGCGCGGCAACACGCTGGTGCTCAAGCAGCAGACCTTTATCGAGTCGGCACGCAGCATCGGTGCCAGCGATGCCACGATCCTGTTCCGCCATATTCTGCCGGGAACCATCTCGTCCATCGTGGTCTACTTCACCATGCGCATCGGCACCTCGATTATCTCCGCCGCCAGCCTGTCGTTTCTCGGTTTAGGCGCGCAGCCGCCGACCCCGGAGTGGGGAGCGATGCTCAACGAGGCGCGGGCGGATATGGTTATCGCCCCACACGTAGCGCTCTTCCCAAGCCTGGCGATTTTCCTCACCGTGCTGGCCTTTAACCTGCTGGGGGACGGCCTGCGCGACGCGCTGGATCCGAAGATCAAGGGCTGATGGTGGGCACGGTGTGGGTTTGTAGGCCCGCGTAAGCGAAGCGCCACCGGGCGTTATTGTGCTGACGCTGCACCGCCGGGCGGCACTGCGTTTGCCCGGCCTACGGTGGGCACGGTGTGGGTTTGTAGTTTGTAGGCCCGCATAAGCGAAGCGCCACGGGGTATTATTGTGCTGACGCTGCACCGCCGGGCGGCACTGCGTTTGCCCGGCCTACGGTGGGCACGGTGTGGGTTTGTAGTTTGTAGGCCCGCGTAAGCGAAGCGCCACCGGGCATTCTGTGCGCGTTGCCACGAAAGCGTAAACTTACGGTAGTTGCTTTCCCCTGCGGTCTCGGTTTGCGGGCATCATATCCGCAGAACGATGCGTTAAGGGGAAAGCAATGCGCGATGAATTACTGACGTTTTTGGCAAATCAAACTGACTTTTTCGATCCGGAAAAGCTGAGCGAGGTGTTTACCGCCAGCTATTTGGCGCAGCGCTTTTCGCTGAAGAGAAATACCGCCAGCCACTATCTGAACCAGCTCGTTGCCCAGGGCGTGCTGGTAAAGATCAACACCCGCCCGGTCTACTTTCTGCATAAAAAAACCTTCAGCCAGCAGTTCTTTCCCCTGGCCGCCAACGAGTATGACAGCGTTGCCCAGCTGCTCGGCGATGGTGGGCCAGAGCCGGAACGACCCGATCACTTTTCGCTGCTTATCGGTCACGATGAGAGCCTAAAAAAGCCCATTGAGCAGCTTAAAACCGCGCTCTTTTATCCGGACGGTGGCCTGCCGCTGCTGATTACCGGCGACAGCGGCACGGGCAAAAGCTACATGGCCAATCTGATGCACGAGTTCGCCATCTCCGAGGGGCTGCTGGCGGACGATGCGCCTTTCATTAGCTTCAACTGCGCCCAATATGCCAGCAATCCGGAGCTGCTGGCGGCTAACCTGTTTGGCTATGCCAAAGGCGCATTTACCGGGGCGCAGACGGATCGCCAGGGAGCCTTTGAGGCGGCCAACGGCGGGATGCTGTTCCTCGACGAGGTGCACCGGCTCAACGCCGAGGGGCAGGAGAAGCTCTTTACCTGGCTGGATCGCAAAGAGATCTACCGGGTCGGGGAGACGGCGCAGGGTCGCCCGGTTTCCACGAGGCTGGTTTTCGCTACCACCGAGGAGCTGCACAGCACCTTTTTAACCACCTTTTTGCGGCGTATCCCCATCCTGGTGACGTTACCCGATCTGCAAAGCCGCTCCCGGCAGGAGAAAGAGGCGCTGATCCTACTCTTTTTCTGGCAGGAGGCGAAAAAACTGGCGGTGCGCCTGGCGTTAACCCCCCGGCTGATGCAGGTTCTGAACCACTTCGTCTACCGGGGCAACGTCGGCGAGCTGAAGAACGCCGTGAAGTACACGGTGGCGGCGTCGTGGGCTAAGCAGCGGGGCGGTGAGGAGCTGGTCGTGGGCATTCAGCATCTGCCGGAGAAGATTGCCGCGGCGATCCCCGCCTCAGGCGATCCGCTGGCGGTGGAGGAGAACCTGATCGTCGAACCGCAGACCAGCCTGGTGTGGCTTCTGCGCTCCCGGGATCCTACCCGGGGCGTGATCTACGACGCCCAGTGCCAGGTGCTGGCGCTCTACGAGCAGTGGATGAGCGGCCACGCGGACTGGGAAGAGGCACGCAAGCGCATGGGGGAGGCGATCGAGGCGCTTTTCGACCGGCTCATTTTCGATAATCGCGACGCCACCGACTCGCCGATGCTGCTCCTGACCACCCAGCAGGTGCGCGAGGAGTTCTACCGCCTGGAGAAGCAGTTCAACATTCAGTTTAACGGCAACTGTATCTACGCCCTGAGCCACTATCTGGTACACCGCTCGCGGAGCACGCCCTCTCGCCTGAGCCAAGAGCGGATCCGCAGCCTCGACGACTTCCTCGCCCAGAAGTACCCGCTGCTCTACCGTTTTTGCCAGGCGATCATTACCGCCCTGGCGCAGAAGCTGGATATTGAACCGCAGCGGATCGATGCCCTGCTGCTGGTGCTGTGGCTGCATCAGTCCGGTGCCGTCAGCCAGCCGCACGTCACCCGCGCGGTGATCCTCGCCCACGGCTACGCCACCGCCAGCAGCATTGCTAACGTCGCCAATCGCCTGTTAAAAAATCACCTGTTTGAATCCTTTGATATGCCGCTGGACGTTACGCCGGAGGCTATTGCCCGCCAGGTGATGGACTACATCGAGAGCAATACCCTGGCCTCGGGCGTCATCATCCTCGTCGACATGGGATCGCTCAACGCCATCCATCATCATTTCCAGCGCCGGGTCGCAACGCCGGTGGCGATTGTTAACAACGTCTCCACCAGCATGGCGCTCTACGTGGGCGAGCGGATTTTACGCGGGGATATGATTGAGGATATCGCCCGCGAGGTCAGCGGCGATCTGCCGGTTGAGCATCAGATCTTCTGGCCGCAGGCAAACCGCCCGCGGGTGATCCTGACCACCTGCGTCACCGGCCTTGGCGCGGCAACCAATCTCTGCGCACTGCTGAAGGCCAGCATTCCGGAGACGTTAGGCATTGATGTCATCGCCTGCGACTACGACACGCTCAGCAACGGGCAGGAGAGTGCGCTGGCGTTTAATCGCTACGAGATGCTGGCCGTGGTCGGCACCTTCGACCCGCACCTGCCCGCCGTGCCGTGGATCTCGCTGGATTCGCTGATCGCCGGAGATGGCCACGCCCAGCTGATGCGTATCTTTGGCGATATTGCTACGTCAGAGCAGATTGGCGAGATCAACAATCTGCTGCTGAAAAACTTCTCTCTGCGGCGGGTGATTGAGTCGGTCACTATTCTCGACACCAGCAAGGTGCTTAACCAGGTGGAGCAGTTTGTCCTGCGCTACGAGCATCTGGCTGGCTGCCAGATCCCCAACGACCGCAAGGTGGCGCTCTACGTGCACATCAGCTGTCTGATAGAGCGGCTGATCCGTAACGCTTCCCCTGTCAGCTATGCGGGACGGCAGTGTCCGGAAAGCGAGCTGGCCGATATCAAGCAGGCCTTTAGTGTCATTGAGAGCAGTTATAGTGTCAAAATCCCCGCTGTAGAACTTTGTTACATCCATAATATTCTCACCCTGGAAACAGAATTTATTCAACAAGATCAAGAGTTTTAATCCTCACGCTCTCCTGTCGTGGCGCATTTTACCGTGCGCCACTTTTTCGTGGCACGCCGGTTGCAGTATCACCGGTAGTGGAACGCATTTTCGAGGACAGGATGAAACGACACTACATATTTGCCAGCCATGGCACCCTTGCCCGGGGCGTGCTCGACTCTGTTGAGCTGATCCTCGGTAAACAGGCGGATATTTCGACGCTCTGCGCCTACGTTGAGGAGCAGCGGGATTTAACCGAGCAGGTCTCGGAGTTAATGCAGCGGATCCCTGACGAAGAGGAGGTTGTGGTCATCACCGATATCTTCGCCGGCAGCGTGAATAACGAATTTGTTCGTTTTTTGCAGCGGCCCCGTTTCCATCTGGTGGCGGGCCTCAATTTGCCGCTGGTGATCGATCTGCTTATCTCCAGCGACGAGCCTGATACCGGCAAGCTTATCGAGGAGGCGTTAATAAGCTCCCGGGAGAGCATTCAGTACTGTAACTACACCATCTCCAGCGCAATGCAGGCGGATAAAGATTTTTAAGAGGGAGGAAACAGGATGATTACATTAGTGCGGGTAGACCATCGTTTATTGCACGGCCAGGTGGCGTTCTCATGGACGCAATATGTCGGCGCAGACTGCATTCTCATTGCTAACGACAGCGTCCCCAATGACGAACTGCGTAAAACGACTATCAAGCTGGCTAAGCCGCCGTCGGTGAAGCTGGTTATTAAGAATATCGCCGACTCGATAGAAGCCATTAAAAGCGGCGTTACCGACAAATATACGCTGTTTATCGTCGTGGAGTCGGTCGAGGACGCCTGGCGTTTAGCTCGGGAGATACCGGAAATAAAAAGTATCAACCTGGGCGGAATAAAGGCCAAAGAGGGCAGCAGAAATATCTCGAAGGCGGTGAATCTGCTGCCTGACGAAATAACCAGGCTCAATGAACTGGTGGGGCAGGGGGTTGAAATTGAGATCCGCCAGGTCCCCAACGATCGCAAGCAGCTCATAACGGAATGTTTGTAATTCCTGAGGATTAACTATGGTAGAGGCACTTTTACTCGGACTGGTGGCGTTTATCGCCCAGTCGGAATATGCCCTGGGCACCTCGCTAATATCCCGGCCCATTGTCACCGGCTTATTAACCGGGCTGGTGCTGGGTGATGTCCAGACGGGCATTATCATGGGCGCGACGCTGGAGCTGGCCTTTATCGGCTCCTTCTCCGTAGGCGCATCCATTCCGCCGGACGTCGTGACCGGCGGCGTGCTGGGCGTGGCGTTCGCCATCACCTCCGGCGCTGGGACCGAAACGGCGCTGCTGCTGGGGCTGCCCATCGCCACCCTGACGCTGGTGTTAAAAAATGTCTATCTCGGGATGTTTATCCCAATGCTCAACCAGAAGGCAGATGCCTATGCCGACGAGGCCGACACCCGGGGCATAGAGCGGATGCACCTGATCGCCGGGTTTGGCCTGTCGCTGATGCTGGCCACGGTGGTGACCGTCTCCTTCCTGGTGGGCAGCAGCGCGGTGAAGTCCCTGCTGGATGCTATCCCAGAGTTTATTAAGCACGGCCTGAGCGTGGCGACGGGCATCATTCCGGCACTGGGCTTTGCCATGCTCGCCCGGCTGCTGATCAACAAAAAGGTCGCACCTTACTTTTTCCTCGGCTTTGTCCTGATGGCCTACCTGAAAATTCCGGTCACCGGCATTGCGATCCTCGGCGCTATCGTGGCCGTGATCATGGTCAACGTCACTGCCTTTACCACGCCTCGCGCCACCACAGAGCAAGGAGTCAGCCATGACGACGAAGATGATTTCTGAAGAGACCCTGCCTGACGTACAGGATGAGAAGGTCATCACCGCCCGGGATCTGCGCCGCGTCTTCTGGCGCTCCTTCCAGATGGAGTTCTCCTGGAACTACGAGCGGCAGATGAACCTGGCCTTTGTCTACACCCTCATTCCGGTGCTGAAAAAGCTCTATCCGCAGAAAGAGGATCTCAGGATCGCCCTGAAGCGTCACCTGGTGTTCTTTAACACCACGCCGCACATCGTCACCCTGCTGCTGGGCATTACCACGGCGATGGAGGAGAAGAACAGCCAGCAGAAAACCATCGATGCCGGAGCGATTGATAACGTGAAGGCGTCGCTGATGGGGCCGCTGGCGGGATTAGGCGACTCTTTTTTCTGGGGAACGCTGCGCCTGATCGCGACCGGGATCGGCACCAGCCTGGCGCTGCAGGGCAGTATTCTCGGGCCGATCCTCTTTCTGCTGGTGTTTAACGTCCCGCACATTCTGGTGCGCTGGTTCTTTACCCGCTGGGGCTACGTGCTCGGTACCGGGGTGCTTCAGCGCGTTCAGCAGAGCGGCATGATGGAGAGCCTGACCTACGGCGCATCAATAATGGGGCTGATGGTGGTGGGGGCGATGACCGCCTCGATGATCAACATCACTATCCCCATCAGCTTTGGCGCGGGAGAGGCGAAGACCGAGGTGCAGGACATTATCAACAACGTCATGCCCTGCCTGCTGCCGCTCATCAGCTTCGGCATTGTCTACTGGCTGCTGGGCCGCAGGGTAAAACCGCTCACCATCATCGGCGGGATGGCGCTGGTTGGCATTTTCGGCTCGTGGATTGGCCTGTTCTAACTGGAGAAACCTATGTTACCTACCATGATGTTACCAACCATGATGACCTATATCGAAGAGGAGCCCGCGGCGCTGGAGAACATCCTCCGCGAGCATCGGCACAGCCTGGCGGCAATCGAGGTCTTTGCCCGCGAGCGCCCGGTGCAGCGCCTGCTGCTGCTGGCTACCGGCTCCTCGTTTAACGCCGCCCTCTGTGCGCGGGACCTCTTTGAGCGGCGCTACGGCCTGCGGGTAGAGATCAAAGAGCCGTACAACTTTGTTCACTATGAAACTGTCGATCCGCACACCGATCTGGTGATTGCGGTTTCCCAGAGCGGCAAGAGCGCCTCGACGCTGGCGGCGATGGAGAAAGTGCAGGCGGCGGGGCTGCCGGTATTTGCTCTGACCTCGGATCCGCAAAGCCCCATCGGCCAGGGCAGTGATTACGTGCTGGATATTAATACCGGCATCGAGCAGGTGGGCTTCGTCACCCGGGGCTTCAGCGCCACGGTGCTGAACCTGCTGCTGATTGCACTCACCCTCGCCCGAGCGCAAAACCAGATTACGGATGAGGAGGCGCAGGTCACGCTGCATCAGCTCAGCCAGATCGCCGCCGCCATTCCTCAGGCGATAGCCCAGACGGAGGCGTTTTTTGATCGCCATCAGGCCGCCTTACAAAGCGGGACGCGTTTTGTCGCTATCGGCTACGGGGCGCTGACCGGCGTGGCAAAAGAGTTTGAGACCAAGTTCACCGAAACGGTTCGCGTGCCGTCCAGCGGCTTTGAGCTGGAGGCCTACATGCACGGGCCCTATCTGGAGGCCAACGCCCAGCACGTGATGTTTTTTATTGAGGATGCGCCAGACAGACGCCTGCGGGCGCTGCGGGACTACATGGCGCCGGCGGTAAACCAGACCTTTCTGGTGACCCTGAGCGATGAGCAGGATCCCCAGACGCTGGCCCTCAACGTCCCGCTAGAGCATGACCTCGCCTCGCTGCTGTTGATCGTGCCGATGCAGGTGCTGGCCTGGCGTACGGCGGGTGCCAAAGGGATCGATCTGTCGGTGCGTATTTTTGATGACTTTGACCGCGTATTAAAAAGTAAGATCTAATTAATCAGGAGAGAAAATATGTTGGGGTTTAATCAGGACGAGTACCTGACGAGTGCTCGTGAGATCGTTGCTGCGCGTAAACAGGCTGAGCAGGCCGCTGATGAGATATTTCATCAGGAATATGATGCGTTATTTTTTGCGTCGGTCGGCGGCTCTCTGGCACCGATGATGGCTATTAACGCCTTTGCCAAAGAGATGACCACGCTGCCGGTTTACCTTGAGCAGGCCGCGGAATTAATTCATACCGGGCATAAGAAATTAACTAAGCAGTCGGTGGTGGTCACGCTCTCTAAATCCGGTGATACCAAAGAGTCGGTAGAGCTTGCCGAGTGGTGTAAGGCGCAGGGGATCCGCGTCGTTGCCATTACCAAAAACAGCGACTCTCCGCTGGCCAGCGCGGCAGGCTGGCATATTCCGATGCGCCACAAAAACGGCGTGGAATATGAGTATATGCTGCTCTACTGGTTCTTCTTCCGCCTGGTTAACCGTAACGGTGAATTTGCCGACTATGACCGTTTTGCCGGCCAGCTGGAGTTATTACCGGAGAACCTGTTACAGGCGAAAATAAAGTTCGATCCGCAGGCGGATGAAATCGCGCATAAATACCACACCAGCGACTATATGATGTGGATTGGCGGCGCGGAGATGTGGGGCGAGGTCTATCTCTTCTCAATGTGTATTCTGGAGGAGATGCAGTGGAAGCGAACCAAATCCGTTACCTCTGCCGAGTTTTTCCACGGCACGCTGGAGCTGCTGGAGAAAGACGTTCCGCTGTTTCTGGTGAAGGGGGAGGGGAAATGCCGGGCGCTGGATGAGCGGGTAGAACGTTTTGCAGCGAAGATCACCGACCACTTGGTGGTTATCGATCCGCGTGACTATGTTCTTGATGGGATTGATGATGCGTTTCGCGGGATCCTGGCCCCCTGCGTAGCGTCAACGCTGCTGGTGGATCGGCTGGCGGCCCATTTTGAGCACTACACCGGCCACAGTCTGGATATTCGCCGCTACTACCGGCAGTTCGAGTATTAATCGCACTAACGCCCGGCGGCAAATGCATGCCGGGCGTTTTGTTACGCCTTAAACCCGGGTACCCCACAGGTCGTATTCGTCGGCGTTTTCAACCTTCACGCGGACAACGTCGCCCGGCTTCACGTTGGTTTCGCCGTTGAGGTAGACCGCGCCGTCGATTTCCGGTGCATCGGCCATGCTGCGGCCAATCGCGCCCTCTTCATCGACTTCATCGATAATCACCAGGATCTCACGGCCCACTTTCTCCTGCAGACGCTCGGCAGAGATCTGCTGCTGCAGCTGCATAAAGCGGTTCCAGCGTTCCTCTTTTATCTCTTCCGGCACCTGATCCGGCAATTCGTTAGCGGTCGCACCTTTCACCGGGCTGTATTTGAAGCAGCCCACGCGGTCCAGACGCGCTTCAACGAGGAAGTCGAGCAGCATCTGGAAATCTTCCTCGGTTTCACCCGGGAAGCCGACGATAAAGGTCGAGCGCAGGGTCAGCTCAGGGCAGACTTCACGCCACTGCTTGATGCGGGCCAGCTGGCGATCCACCGAGCCTGGGCGCTTCATCAGCTTGAGGATGCGCGGGCTGGCGTGCTGCATCGGGATATCCAGATACGGCAGGATCTTCCCTTCGGCCATCAGCGGAATGACGTCGTCAACGTGCGGGTAGGGGTAGACGTAGTGCAGACGCACCCAGACGCCGAGCTTCGACAGCTCTTCGCACAGGCTGACCATGCTGGTTTTCACCGGCGAGCCGTTGTAGAAGCCGGTGCGGTGCTTAACGTCAACGCCGTAGGCGGAGGTGTCCTGCGAGATCACCAGCAGCTCTTTCACGCCCGCATCAACCAGACGCTTGGCCTCAGCCAGCACGTCGCCAATCGGACGGCTGTCGAGATCGCCACGCATGGACGGAATAATGCAGAAGGTGCAGCGGTGGTTGCAGCCTTCGGAAATTTTCAGGTAGGCGTAGTGGCGCGGGGTCAGCTTGACGCCCTGTTCCGGCACCAGGCTCAGGAACGGGTTGTGCTTGGGTTTTGGCACGTAGTGGTGCACGTGCTCCAGAACCTGCTCATAGCTGTGCGGACCGGTGATCTCCAGCACCTTGGGGTGTACTTCGCGGATCTGATCCACTTTTGCCCCCAGGCAGCCGGTGACGATCACCTTGCCGTTCTCATTCAGGGCTTCGCCAATCGCTTCCAGCGACTCCTGCACGGCGCTATCGATAAAGCCGCAGGTGTTAACGATCACCATATCGGCATCGTCGTAACGCGGCACCACATCATAACCCTCGGTGCGCAGCTCGGTAAGAATGCGTTCGGAATCCACCAGGTTTTTCGGGCAGCCCAGGGAGACAAAGCCAATACGCGGTTGTTGTATGCTCATACGCTCACAAAGTAAACAGAAGAAAAAACCGGGCGATTTTACACGGGTTTGCGGCGACTCTCTACTGCTAACTCAATCGGTTAGATTTTGTGTAGGTTGTCACACTGTAAAAATTGTTAAAGTCTGGATAAATATTGACCCAGCGCATAATTTTGCACAAAAAATGAGCTTATGCTTAATTTGTGATTAGGCCGACAAGGGAGGATCTAGCATGATCGTTGACAGACAGAAACGAAGCCTGCTGAGAAAACTTGCAAACGCCAGCATCGATCTTGCGGCGTACGTCCAGCTCAGAAAGGCGAAGGGTTACATGTCAGTCAGCGAAAGCAACTATCTGCGTGACAGCTTTTTTGAATTATCAACACAAATACGCGGCCTGGAGCGGCATGCTTATGTCGTGCCGGATGCCAGAGAACGTGAGGCACTGTGCCTGGCAGAGGGAGCACTCTCCGCTGCGGGTATCTGCTTAATGAGTGGGCACCATGACTGCCCGAACTACATTGCTGTAAACGTAGAGACGCTTGATCGCTGTCTCAAAACCCTCAACGTATGTATTCAGAACCTTAACGAGCAAGCACCGCTGGTTATAGAATCCTGAATTCCCGGGGGAGGCGACTCCCCCTTCTGCTTAAGCTTTTGTAAAACCAGGCGCGCGCAACGCTCCGCTGGCTACGCTTTATGCCAGAGACCCTGAAAGGAGTGCCCTATGCGCCGTAACGTCCCGATCTTTATCCCCGCGCTGTTTCTCTCCGCCTCGGTTTTTGCCGCGCCTGCGCCGGTAAAGGTCGACGTGCTGCAAACCAAACTCGATCATCCCTGGTCGCTGGCCTTTCTGCCCGACGATAAAGGCATGCTGATCACCCTGCGCGGCGGTCAGCTGCGCCACTGGCAGGCGGGAAGCGGACTGTCCGATCCCCTCTCCGGCGTACCGAAAGTGTGGGCCAACGGCCAGGGCGGCCTGTTTGACGTCGTGCTGGCCCCGGATTTTGCCCAGTCGCGTCGGGTGTGGCTGAGCTACGCCGAAGCGGGGAATGACGGCAAGGCCGGAACGGCGGTAGGCTACGGGCGATTGAGCGACGATCTCTCCCGGCTGGAGGCATTTAAGGTGGTCTTCCGCCAGACGCCTAAGCTCTCTACCGGCAACCACTTCGGCGGACGACTGGTTTTTGACGGCAAGGGCTACCTCTATATTGCGCTGGGAGAAAACAATCAGCGTCCCACCGCCCAGGATCTTGATAAGCTCCAGGGGAAAGTGGTGCGTCTGACCGATCAGGGCGCGGTGCCAAACGATAATCCTTTCGCCAGTAATGCCAATGCCCGCAAGGAGATCTGGTCCTACGGCATCCGTAACCCGCAGGGGATGGCGATGAATCCGTGGACCAACGCGCTATGGCTGAACGAGCACGGCCCGCGCGGCGGTGACGAGATTAACATCCCGCAGAAAGGCAAAAACTACGGCTGGCCGCTGGCGACCTGGGGCATCAACTACAGCGGAATGAAAATCCCCGAGGCGAAGGGGGAGATTGTGGCGGGAACCGAGCAGCCTATTTTCTACTGGAAAGAGTCTCCGGCGGTCAGCGGCATGGCGTTCTATAACGCGTCGACCTTCCCGCAGTGGCAGCACAAGCTTTTCATCGGTGCGCTGAAGGACAAGGACGTGATTGTGATGAGCGTAAACGGGGATAAGGTCACCGAGGACGGGCGTATTCTGGGGGATCGCAACCAGCGCATCCGCGACGTGCGGGTTGGCCCCGACGGCTACCTCTATGTGCTCACCGACGAGTCCGACGGCGAGCTGTTAAAGGTGAGTCCGGCTGGGGCACAATAAAGAGGGGATCAGGTCACCGGGATCATCACCACTTTGCGGAAGGCGGGGCGCTCGCTGAGGGCGTCATACCAACGCTGGATATGCGGACGTGGCGTCCATGTCAGGCCCACGTTCCACAGGTTGTAGACGAAAGGCGCAACGGCGATATCCCCGAGGCCAAACTCCTCGCCGGAGAGCCAGCTTGAGGTCGCCAGCGCGTTATCCAGAATCTCAAACAGCGGCTCGCAGGCGGCAATGCCCGCCTCAATCACCGCCGGATCGCGTTTTTCCACCGGGGTGCGGACCAGGTTCATTAAAAGCACCCGGTGAGCCGGGGAGAGCGTGCCGTTGGCCCAGTCCATCCACTTTTCGGCCTGCGCGCGGGCGGCGGGCGGCTCAATCCACAGCCGGCCCTGGCCATACTGCGCTGCCAGGAAGCGCACGATGGTATTTGACTCCCACAGCACGCTATCGGTCTCATCGTCGCGGAACAGCGGCACCAGCCCGTTGGGATTCAGCGCCAGATACTCCGGGCTGTGGTTGAGGCCGTGCTCCAGCCCCGCCAGAATTTGCGTATACGGCAGCTCCAGCTCTTCCAGAGTCCATAAGACTTTTTTAACGTTAGTCGAGTTGTTCCTGCCCCACAGCGTGATCATACAAACTCCTTCTTCTCGTCAGCAACCGGGCGCTGTTATCAGCACCTTATGGCTGACATAGTGGGATAAAGTGAACATTCAGGCAACGGATAACAAAAAAATCCCACTCGCAGCAGCATGGGAATGTGATTTTGCGTAAACTTTAAAAAACTTTACCAGCTGGCGGTTTTCTTCACGGCTTTTGTACGTTACTACTCACCGTTTAGCGCGTAGCGGTGAGCTAACGCGGTTTTTTTAGAATGGATACTCGGGTGGCCTTTATGACGCATTTTTCTCTGTCCCTCCGCGGCCTGGCTACGGCCTCGGCGCTTGTGGTTCTTTTTTCTCCCTCTCTGTTTGCCGCCGAGCAGGTTGCGGCCCCGGCAGCACCTGCGGTTGATGCCCGGGCGTGGATCCTGATGGATTACGCCAGTGGTAAGGTGCTGGCGGAAGGTAACGCCGATGAGAAGCTGGATCCGGCCAGCCTGACCAAGCTGATGACCAGCTACGTCACCGGCCAGGCGCTGAAGGCAGGGAAAATTCACCTCAATGATATGGTCACCGTGGGGAAAGACGCGTGGGCGACCGGCAACCCGGCCCTGCGCGGCTCGTCGCTGATGTTCCTCAAGCCAGGGGATCAGGTCTCGGTAGCGGATCTCAATAAAGGCGTCATTATCCAGTCGGGGAACGATGCCAGCATCGCCATTGCCGACTACGTGGCGGGGAGCCAGGATGCCTTTGTCGGGCTGATGAACAACTACGCCCAGCGGCTGGGGCTGACCAGTACTACCTTTAAAACGGTGCACGGTCTCGACGCGCCGGGGCAGTTCAGCACCGCTCGCGATATGGCCCTGCTGGGCAAGGCGCTGATCCACGACGTGCCGGAAGAGTACGCCATTCATAAAGAGAAAGAGTTTACCTTCAACAAGATCCGCCAGCCGAACCGTAACCGCCTGCTGTGGAGCACGAATCTCAACGTCGACGGGATGAAGACCGGCACCACCGAAGGGGCAGGCTACAACCTGGTGGCATCCGCCACGCAGGGGGATATGCGGCTCATCTCGGTGGTGCTGGGCAGTAAAACCGATCGCATTCGCTTCAACGAGTCAGAGAAGCTGCTCACCTGGGGCTTCCGCTTCTTTGAAACCGTGACCCCAATCAAGCCCGATGCTACCTTCGCCACCACCCGCGTCTGGTTTGGCGACAGCAGCGAGGCGAAGCTCGGCGCAGGCGAAGCGGGCTCGATCACCATTCCCAAAGGGCAGCTGAAGAACCTGAAGGCGACCTGGAAATTAAACGACCCGCAGCTCACCGCGCCGCTGAAAAAAGGCCAGGTGGTGGGTTCCATCGATTTCCAGCTTAACGGTAAATCCATTGAGCAGCGTCCCCTGATCGTTATGGAGCCGGTAGAAGAGGGCGGGTTCTTGAGCCGGATGTGGGATTTCGTGCTGATGAAACTCCACGGCTGGTTCGGCAGCTGGTTCTCATAGCCCAACCGCCGCATGCCTTAGTAGAGCAGGGCGATGTCCTGCGCTTTTGCCAGCGCAATGAGGCTATCGTCAGGACGGACGTCGCTGGCGATAGCATCGAACTGGCTCAGGTCACCCATGCAGGCCGGGCGCACTTTGCCAAACTTGCTGTGATCGACCACCAGCACGTGATACTGCGCCCGGCTCATCGCCCAGTGTTTTACTGGCAGCTCCTCAAGGTTAAAGCAGGTCGCGCCCATCTCCGGATGGACGCCCGCCGCGGAATAGAAGGCGAGATCGGGACAGAGATTGTTTAGCGTCTCTTTAAAGTTGAGCGGGTTGAAGATGCCGTTGCTGGCATGGAACTCCCCGCCGCAGAGAATAGTCCGGCAGAGCGGCTTCTCCTGCAGCGCGAGAAAGGTATTCAGGGCATAGCAGACGGCGGTGAAGGGCAGCTCGTCGCTGATGGCGTCGATAATCCACGGCGTCGTGGTGCCGCAGTCGAAAAACACCATCTGGTGGGCCTGGACCAGGGTTGCCGCATGGCGGGCAGCGAGGCGCTTCTCCTCTACCAGGCGCGTTTTCTGATCGCTCAGCAGATAGTGGCTGGCGGTGCGCGGCTCCAGCACCAGGTAGCCCCCCAGTAGTACCACCGGTGCGCTTTTGGCGTTCAGATCGCGACGAATGGTCATTTCAGACACGCCAAGCAACGTCGCAGCCTCTTTCAGATGCAGCTTGTCGCTCCGCTTCAGGGCCTGCAGCAGCTGGCCGATCCTTTCGTCACGTTTCGTTTCCATAGATCCCCTGGCGCAATATCCTTGGCACATTAGTAAAACCCTGCCTGAGGCAGGGCGTCCAATATTACCTGCGCGGCCAGGTTAAGTCACCCACGCACCCAGCCTTTGCGGATAGGCAGAGCAAAACAGCGGCGGTAGATGAGGTGCAGGACCCGGAGCACGCCTCTTCCGCAAACCTGCCAGAGCATCTGTGCGGCCAGGCAGCCGCTGAGGGCGATCAGCAATCCGCCCAGCATATCCAGCGGCCAGTGAATGCCCAGGTAGACGCGTGACCAGGCGATGCTCAACGCGATGGCCAACAGCGCGCAGCCAGACCAGAGCCGATGCCAGAACAGAAATGCCAGCGCGAAGGTAAACGCCACCGTGCCGTGATCGCTGGGGTAGGAGTAGTTCGCCGCGTGATGTAAGAAATTATAGCCCGCGTGCTGGGCAAACGGCCTGTCGTGGGGGAAAAGATGACCTATCAACCAGGAGAGGCTCATGCTCACCGTCAGCGCCATTGCCGTTTTGATCACCAGCTGGCGCTGGGCGCTCACCCGATTGTGCGGCCCCCAGAGCCACAGCGCTGCCGCCAGCAGCGGCAGCAGGGTAATCAGATCTTTGGCGACATAGATTGCCAGGTCGATCAGCCAGGACGGGGAGTCGGGGGTGGCGTTCAGCCAGTAAAAAAGCGTGTGGTTGAGATTTTCCAGCATGGGGTGCCGTCACTCCTGTTGACTATTAAAAAGGGCATCCATTGTGCAGCGTCGACCTTAAACGAACCTTAAGCTAGTAAAGGGTATTAAACGTGCGCTGCCACAGAGAATTCACTACCGCCAGCGCGACGTTTTCACTACACTCTGCGCGATCTTAAGGATAAAGAGGCTACATGCAAAATCGTTCATCTTCCAGAGGCCGTTTAGGCCGCCAGGCACTGATGTTTCCCCTGTGCCTGGTGCTCTACGAGTTCTCCACCTATATCGGCAACGACATGATCCAGCCGGGGATGCTGGCCGTGGTTGCGCAGTACCATGCTGGCATCGAGTGGGTGCCGACCTCCATGACCGCCTATCTGGCCGGGGGCATGTTTTTACAGTGGCTGCTTGGGCCGCTGTCGGACCGCATTGGCCGCCGTCCGGTGATGCTTACCGGGGTGGTGTGGTTTATTGTCACCTGTCTGGCAACGCTGCTGGCGCAGAACATTGAGCAGTTCACCATCCTGCGCTTTTTGCAGGGGGTGAGCCTTTGCTTTATTGGCGCGGTAGGTTATGCCGCTATTCAGGAGTCGTTCGAGGAGGCGGTGTGCATCAAGATCACCGCCCTGATGGCGAACGTGGCGCTGATTGCTCCCCTGCTTGGCCCGCTGGTGGGGGCTGCTTGGGTAAACGTCGCACCGTGGGAGGGGATGTTTATTCTCTTCGCGCTGCTGGCGGCCATCGCCTTCTTTGGCCTGCACCGGGCGATGCCGGAGACCGCTACCCGTCTTGGGGAGAAGCTCTCCCTGAAGGAGCTGGGTCGGGATTATAAAGCAGTGTTGAAAAATGGCCGTTTCGTGGCCGGTGCGCTGGCGACGGGCTTTGTCAGCCTGCCGCTGCTGGCGTGGATCGCCCAGTCGCCGATTATTATTATCAGCGGTGAGGAGATGAGCAGCTATGAGTACGGCCTGCTGCAGGTGCCGATCTTCGGGGCGTTGATCGCGGGTAATCTCGTGCTGGCCCGGATGACTTCGCGGCGCAGCGTGCGGTCACTGATCATCATGGGCGGCTGGCCGATCGTTGCCGGACTGCTGCTGGCGGCCGTGGCGACGATGGTTGAATCCCATGCTTACCTGTGGATGACCGCCGGGCTGAGCCTCTATGCGTTCGGGATCGGCCTCGCCAACGCCGGGCTGGTACGCCTGACGCTGTTTGCCAGCGACATCAGTAAAGGAACGGTATCCGCCGCCATGGGCATGTTACAGATGACGATATTTACCGTCGGCATCGAGCTGAGCAAGCACGCTTACCTGAGCGGTGGGGAAGGGCTGTTTAGCCTCTTCAACCTGCTCAACGGCCTGCTCTGGCTAGGACTGATGGTGATCTTCCTTAAGGACCGGTCGGTGGGGCGCTCTCTGAACGGCTAGCGGCGCTCTGGTCCGGCTTCGCGACCGCCCTGGCCACGATAACTGCAACCACCATCAGCCCCAGCACCACCATCATGGCGCTGCGCAGGCCGTAGTGCTCGCCCAGGAAGCCGAGCAGCGGCGGTCCTACCAGAAACGCCAGGTACCCGGTTGTCGCCACCACGCTTACGCGGGTTGCGGCGTCCGGCCCGGTGTCGCTGGCGGCGGAGATGGTGAGCGGGAAGCCAAGGGACGCGCCCAGACCCCACAGCAGAACGGAGACGCCTGCCACCCACGCGCTATCGACGAAGATGATCAGCGCAATCCCCAGCCCACCCATAATCGCACTGGCCCGCACCACCGTGACGCGGCTATAGCGATCGATAAACCAGCCGCCGGTAAAGCGTCCGACGGTCATGCCAAGAGTAAAGCCGGTGTAGATCAGCGATCCCGAGGTGGGGGTGAAGCCGTGGCCGTCTACCATCAGCAGCGGCAGCCAGTCGTTGGCGGAGCCTTCGGCAAAGGCCATCGCCAGCACTACCACACCGATCAGCAGCAGTTGGGTATCGCGATAGAAGGGACGACCTTTCTGCTTTTTCTGCGTGTCGCTGGCGTCGTTACGTCCGGTGCCGTCGGGGATCGCGGTGATGGCGATCAGGATGGGTACGATGGCCATCAGCGCCGCCAGCAGAACGTGCAGCGTAGCGGTCACGCCCCAGGCGGTGAGCGTCATGCCGATACCTGCGCCCACCAGCGTGCCGAGGCTGTAGAAACCGTGCATCATCGGCAGCACTGTTTTGTTCATCTTCTGCTCTACCACCGCACCTTCGATATTAATCGCTACTTCGGCTGCTCCCAGGCTGGCTCCAAATAGCGCCAGACCAACGGCAAACAGCAGCGGTGAGGCGAACCACAGGGCAAGACTCAGCACCGTCATGCCCAAAACCGATACCGACATGCTGGCGCGGATGACGTTGCGGGTGCCGAAGCGCTTGACCAGCCATGCGGAGGAGAGAACGCCGCTCATCGAGCCGACGGAGAGGCCAAACAGCACCGCGCCCATCTCTGCGGTGGAAACCGACAGGATGTCGCGAATGGCTGGCGTGCGCGTAGCCCAGGAGGCCATCAGCAGCCCAGGGATAAAGAAGAAGGTAAATAGAGCCCAGAGACGGTGGTTAAGTGCAGAGCGAGAAGAGGAGGTCATAGCGTCTTATCTATCGTTATGGTTTTGGCGTCGGTTAACAGTAGCAAGATTTGGCGAGGAATGCAGGAGGAAAGGTGGGGAGGTCAATCCGTAGGCCCGGCAAACGTAAGTGCCGCCGGGCGGTTTAGCGAGTTTTATCGAGCTTGTGTGCAATGAGCATAATGACAACATAAACAGCAATCCCGCCAGCCAGCACTATTAAGGGACCGACTATTTGCATTATCCCTTCATTAGTAAAACCAGTATAAAAAATTCCGAAAATAGTCACCGTCAGGATAAGCGTGCCAAACACCTCTGACGTAAATGTAATAGCTAATTTTAATATTTTCGATAGCACGAAATTGATCCTTTGCTCTCCATAGTTTCATCTCCAGATAGATGTTGACTAACCTTTGCTCCGGGAGGAAACGCCGGGCGGCGCTGCGCTTGCACCGGCCTACAAAAAATATTCTACCCCCCCAGAAAACAAAAAACCCATCAACCTTGAACCAAAGATGGCGGGGTTGATGGGCTCCACAAAATGGGGACATCAAAGAAAAGCAGTGGCACTAGTTATGACTGGCACTTCTATAAAAAGTTCGCGTGATGCCAGAAATTTTTTTGCGCAACCATCTATCTTCAGAGTTATCCGAGGCCGGGCCAGATGATGATGATCAGCGTCCCGGCCAGGGTCAGCAGCACGTTGGCGATGGCGTAGGTGCCAGCATAGCCGAGCGCGGGGATGTTGCTCCGCGCGGTGTCGCTGATGATCTCCATTGCCGGGGCGCAGGTGCGGGCTCCCATCATCGCGCCGAAGAGCATGGCGCGGTTCATCCGCAGCACGTAGGCGCCGAACAGGAAGCAGATCACCACCGGCACCAGGCTTACCAGCAGCCCGGCGACCAGCATCTGACCACCCACTGCGCCAAGGCCGTGGCCGATGCCGCTCCCGGCGCTCAGGCCAACGCCCGCCATAAACACCATCAGGCCAAACTCCTTCACCATGTTCAGCGCCCCCTGAGGGATGTAGCCAAAGGTCGGGTGGTTGGCACGCAGGAAGCCGAGCATGATCCCGGCGAACAGCAGACCTGCCGCGTTGCCGATGCCAAAGCTAAACGAGCTGAACTGGAAGGTGATCATGCCGATCATCAGGCCGACGATAAAGAAGGCGCAAAACGCCAGCAGATCGGTGACCTGGCTGTGAATCGAGATAAAGCCGATGCGGTCGGCGATGGTTTTCACCCGTCGCGCGTCGCCGCTCACCTGCAACACGTCGCCTTTATTGAGCACGATGCTGTCGTCAATTGGCATCTCGATCTGGCTGCGGATCACCCGGTTCAGGAAGCAGCCGTGATCGGTAAGCTTGAGCTGGGCGAGGCGGCGGCCCACCACGTTGTGGTTCTTGACCACGATCTCTTCGGTGACGATGCGCATGTCGAGCAGGTCGCGGTCAAAGACCTCTTTGCCGTTACGGAAGCTAGGGTCGAGACGGGCATGGGCGTCAGGGTAGCCCACCAGCGAGATCTCATCTCCCATCTGTAAAACCGCATCGCCGTCCGGGGTCGCCAGTATGCCGTTACGGCGAATACGCTCGATGTAGCACCCGGTCTGGCGATAGATACCCAGCTCGCGCAGGTTTTTACCGTCGGCCCACGCCACCAGCTCCGGCCCAACGCGGTAAGCGCGGATCACCGGAAGATACACTTTGCGGTTAGCGTCGTTGTCGAGACCGCGCTCGCGGGCGATCTGCTGGGCGCTGGTCTGTAGGTCCTGATGCTGTAGCTTCGGCATATAGCGCGCGCCAAAGATCAGGCTAACCAGCCCAATAAGGTAGGTCAGGGCGTAGCCGAGGCTCAGGTTATCGAGGGCGGAACTCAGCTGGTCACTGGCCATCCCGGAGTGGCGCAGGGTATCTCCCGCGCCCACCAGCACTGGCGTAGAGGTCATCGACCCCGCTAGCATCCCGGCGGTGAGGCCGATATCCCAGCCAAACAGCTTGCCCAGCCCCAGCGCAATCAGCAGCGCGCTGCCGACCATCACCAGCGCCAGCATCAGGTAATTTTTGCCGTCGCGAAAGAAAATCGAAAAAAAGTTGGGCCCGGCTTCTACGCCGACGCAAAAAATAAACAGCATAAAGCCGAGATTCAGGGCGTCGGTGTTAATGGCGAAATGCTGCTGGCCTAATAATAGCGAAACCACTAAAACGCCAATGGAATTACCAAGTTGTACCGAGCCTAGCCGTAATTTTCCCAGGCACAGGCCTAACGCCAGCACCACAAATAATAACAGTATGTAATTCCCATTTAACAAATCTGCGACGTTTATATTCACGGAGGCTAACTTCTTGTTTACTAGTAAGCTGTTGAAAGAAATGGTGATTTACGCTAATGTTTTACTTACGTCAGTGGACCTTTATGTCACGCTGCTGCAAACAAAACAATGACCGCAAAACAGATCAGGCCGTTAGTTTAATCGTATTAAGAAACAACGGCTAGTTAAGAATCGCGCATTCGCGTGGGTGCTTTTTTGGCAAGGATAGCCACACTGCTTTATCAAACCGGACGTTCCTTTGGGGCGAAGAAATGTTCGATAGAGGCGATGTCAGGAGGATTATTTGAAGTCTAAACGTGGTTGGGCGGGCGCGCTTTGCTGCTTCCTGCTTTTTATTGTGGTCTACCTGTCGCATATATTAAACGTGAGAGGGGCCTTTCAGCCTGCCAGCCATCCCGAGCTGGGGCTGCTCTTTTTTATCATTCCCGGTGCGGTGGCCAGCTTTGTCTCGACTAAACGTCGGGTAGTGCTGCCGGTGGTAGGCGCAATGCTGGGGGCAACGTTCTGCTTTGTGCTGATGCTGCTCTTTTTGACGCCGATACGTTCAGTCTGGCAGGAGATGGCGTGGCTGTTTAGCGCGGTGTTCTGGTGTGCGCTGGGCGCGCTCTGCTATCTGTTCATTCGCAGCCTGTTGGGAAGACGGGGGCGCAGCTAGCGCCCCCAGGCGTGCTTACTGCTCGGCAAAGAGGCCCAGATGCGCTTTAGCATAGGCTTCAAAGTCGGTGCAGCCACCGATATGCTTCTGATCGAGGAAGATCTGCGGCACGGTTTCAACCGGCTTGCCAACGGTCTTTTCCAGATCGGCTTTGGTGATCCCTTCCGCATGAATATCGACATAGCGATAGCTAAAGTCGTCACGCTCGGTGCTCAGTTTATCTGCAAGTTCTTTTGCGCGTACGCAGTAGGGACAGCCAGGGCGTCCAAAAATTACAGCGAACATACTCTCTCCTTAACGTTAAGCCAGACAGCGAATAGGGCTATCATGCCGATTACCTCAGGTAATAGAAAGAAGGTTTTACCTGTCGTTTCGATGCCATCAGGCTATGTTTCGTCAAAGCAGGACGACGCGATAAATCCCGTTCATCCTGCGCCTCGCTGCGTGTATGATAGTGATGCGGCTGCGACACCGTTATTGTAGAGAGGTGCAGGGTGAAAATTGCCATATTGTCCCGGGATGGAACGCTCTATTCGTGTAAACGGCTGCGTGAAGCAGCGGTACAGCGGGGCCACACCATCGAGATCCTCGATCCGCTCTCCTGCTATATGAACATCAGTCCGGCGGCCTCGTCGATCCACTACCAGGGCCGCCAGCTCCCTTACTTTGATGCCGTGATCCCACGCATCGGCTCCGCCATCACCTTCTACGGCACGGCGGCGCTGCGCCAGTTCGAAATGCTCGGCAGCTACCCCCTCAACGAGTCCGTGGCTATCACCCGTGCCAGAGACAAGCTGCGCTCGCTGCAGCTGCTGGCGCGCCAGGGAATCGATCTGCCGGTGACCGGTATTGCCCACTCGCCAGATGACACCAGCGATCTTATCGACATGGTCGGTGGCGCACCGCTGGTGGTCAAGCTGGTGGAAGGCACTCAGGGCATCGGCGTGGTGCTGGCGGAGACGCGCCAGGCGGCAGAGAGCGTGATCGACGCCTTTCGCGGTCTCAACGCCCACATTCTGGTGCAGGAGTATATTAAAGAAGCCAAAGGGTGCGACATTCGCTGCCTGGTAGTGGGGGATGAGGTGGTGGCGGCCATCGAGCGGCGGGCGAAAGAGGGGGATTTCCGCTCCAACCTGCACCGCGGCGGCGTGGCAACGGAGGCTAACATTACCCTGCGCGAGCGAGAGATCGCTCTGCTGGCAGCGCGCACGCTAGGGCTGGAGGTCGCCGGGGTCGATATTCTACGCGCCGATCGTGGGCCGCTGGTGATGGAAGTGAACGCCTCGCCGGGCCTGGAGGGCATTGAGAAAGCCACTGGGGTAGACATTGCCGGGCGGATGATCGCCTGGATCGAGCAGCAGGCCACCCCCGGCTTTTGTCTGAAAACGGGCGGCTAGGCGCTTTTCCGGCAGTATAAATGGTATACAGGGCGTTTTTTGCGTAAGCTATGCCCGCAAATTTTTTTACAGAGGTCACCCCCTATTATGGATTCACTCGTCGTACCCAGTCTGGACACCTTGCGTCATTGGCTTGACGAGCTGGGCATCAGTTTTTATGAGTGTGACACCTGCCAGGCGCTACACCTGCCGCATATGCAAAACTTTGACGGCATCTACGACGCCAAAATCGATCTGGTTGATGATATTGTTCTCTTCTCAGCGATGGCAGAGGTCAAGCCCACGGCGCTGCTGGCGCTGGCGGCCGATCTCTCTGCAATTAACGCCAGCTCGCTGACGATTAAAGCCTTCCTCGACATTCAGGATGATAATCTGCCGAAGCTGGTGGTGTGCCAGTCGCTGTTCGCCGCCCCTGGCGTGAACCTGAAGCAGTTTGCCTGGTTTATGCGTCACAGCGAGGAGCAGGTCTCCATGGTGATCCTCGAAGCCTGCGCGCAGCAGCTGCTGTTTAATGCCGAGGAAGACGAGGCCGTTACCGGTGAAACGGTACGCAATTTTCTTCACTAAACCCTAACGACATTAGCGCAGTCGCTGCCATAGCGGCTGCATTCTTCCCCGCTTTTATTCTGCATTTCCTGCCTCCCACCAGTTTTATTCACCGCCATGATGGCGCTATCGGGCTATCGTATAGACAAATAGTGAATAAAAAATTGATAAAACCCGGTTTTTAACCTGACCTATAGCCTCTAACCCTGGCTACAGTTATTCTTGCGCTGCTTTAAAAAGCTTGCAGCGTCTGCCGGGTGGCGTCTCATACCCGAAGCTGTGCAGAGTGATAAAGTATGCACGATTCTTGCATATCTTTAATGCGTACATTTAGTTCGTCTATTCACGAACTTTCCAGAAGGAATGAGATATGACCACCCTGAATAAAAAATGGTTGTCCGGTCTGGTAGCAGGCGCGCTGATGGCGGTCTCCGCCGGCACGCTGGCAGCCGAGCAGAAGACGCTGCACGTCTATAACTGGTCTGATTATATTGCCCCGGACACGGTGGCAAACTTTGAAAAAGAGACCGGTATCAAAGTGGTTTACGACGTGTTTGACTCCAACGAGGTGCTCGAAGGCAAACTGATGGCGGGCAGCACCGGCTTCGATCTGGTTGTGCCCTCCGCCAGCTTCCTGGAGCGCCAGCTGACCGCAGGCGTGTTCCAGCCGCTGGATAAGAGCAAGCTGCCGAACTGGAAAAACATGGATCCAGACGTGCTGAAGATGGTGGCCAAGCACGATCCTGAGAACAAGTACGCGATGCCGTACCTGTGGGCAACCACCGGCATTGGCTATAACGTTGATAAGGTGAAAGCGGTGCTGGGCGACGTGCCGGTGGACAGCTGGGATCTGGTGATGAAACCGGAAAACCTTGAGAAGCTGAAGAGCTGCGGCGTCTCCTTCCTCGATGCCCCGGAAGAGATCTTCGCCACCGTGCTGAACTATCTGGGTAAAGATCCCAACAGCAGCAAAGCGGACGACTACACCGGCGCGGCCACCGATCTGCTGCTGAAGCTGCGGCCAAATATCCGCTACTTCCACTCCTCTCAGTACATTAACGATCTGGCCAACGGCGATATCTGCGTGGCGATTGGCTGGGCAGGGGATGTCTGGCAGGCGGCGAACCGTGCGAAAGAGGCGAAAAACGGCGTTAAGGTCTCCTATATCATCCCGAAAGAGGGGGCGCTGGCCTTCTTTGACGTCTTCGCCATGCCGAAAGATGCCAAAAACAAAGAGGAAGCCTACCAGTTCCTCAACTACCTGATGCGTCCGGACGTTATCGCCCACATCAGCGACCACGTCTTCTATGCTAACGGCAACAAGGCCTCTGTGCCGCTGATCAGCGCTGAAGTTCGCGAAAATCCGGCGATTTTCCCACCGGCGGACGTCTTCGCCAAGCTCTTTACCCTGAAGGTGCAGGAGCCGAAAATCGATCGCGTGAGAACCCGCGCATGGACCAAAGTGAAGAGCGGTAAATAAGACCGTATCCGGTGGCGTTCGCGCCACCGGACATCAGGCACCGTTTTAGTGCATTTGCACCTGTTTATCTGTATGCCGGAGAGCATCCCGTGAATGACGCAACCCCCCGCCCACAGGCGAAACCTCGTAAGGCGCTGACGCCGCTGCTGGAAATTCGTAACCTGACCAAATCGTTTGATGGTCAACACGCCGTGGATGACGTCAATCTGACTATCTACAAGGGTGAGATTTTTGCCCTGCTGGGCGCGTCCGGCTGCGGGAAATCAACCCTGCTGCGTATGCTGGCAGGTTTCGAGCAGCCTACCACCGGGCAAATTATGCTGGACGGCGTTGACCTGGCCCACGTGCCGCCCTACCTGCGCCCCATCAATATGATGTTCCAGTCCTACGCGCTCTTTCCGCATATGACCGTAGAGCAGAACATTGCCTTCGGCCTGAAGCAGGACAAGCTGCCGAAGGCGGAGATAGCTAGCCGGGTCGCGGAGATGCTGGGCCTTGTGCACATGAGCGAGTTTGCCAAGCGTAAGCCGCACCAGCTCTCGGGCGGTCAGCGTCAGCGCGTGGCCCTGGCCCGCAGTCTGGCGAAGCGGCCTAAGCTGCTGCTGCTCGACGAGCCGATGGGGGCGCTGGATAAGAAGCTGCGCGACCGGATGCAGCTGGAAGTAGTCGATATTCTTGAGCGGGTAGGGGTGACCTGCGTGATGGTGACCCACGATCAGGAAGAGGCGATGACCATGGCCGGACGTATCGCCATTATGAACCGGGGCAAGTTTGTGCAGATCGGCGAGCCGGAGGAGATCTACGAGCATCCAACCACCCGCTATAGCGCAGAGTTTATCGGCTCGGTGAACGTCTTCGAAGGGCTGCTGAAGGATCGCCAGGAGGATGGTCTGGTCATTGACTCGCCGGGGCTGATGCATCCCCTGAAGGTCGATGCGGATGCGTCGGTGGTGGACAACGTGCCGGTCTACGTGGCCCTGCGCCCGGAGAAGATCATGCTCTGCGACGAGGCCCCGGCCGACGGCTTCAACTTTGCCGTGGGTGAAGTGGTGCATATTGCCTACCTCGGCGATCTCTCGATCTACCACGTTCGCCTCAAGAGCGGACAGATGATTAGCGCCCAGCTGCAGAATGAACATCGCTACCGCAAAGGCCTGCCGACGTGGGGCGACGAAGTCCGTCTCTGCTGGGATGCCGACAGCTGCGTTGTGCTAACGGTTTAAGGAGCGGTGATGAGCACATTAGAACCCCCGGCCCGCGTGGAAAAAACGTCCCGCTTTACCCTCTGGCTGGCGCGGATGCAGATGAAGCACGGGCGCAAGCTAGTGATAGCGCTGCCCTACATCTGGCTGTCGCTGCTGTTTTTACTGCCGTTTCTGATCGTCTTTAAAATCAGCCTGGCCGAGATGGCGCGGGCGATCCCGCCCTATACCGATCTGATGGAGTGGGCCGACGGCCAGCTCTCGATCACCCTTAATCTGGGGAACTTCCTCCAGCTTACGGACGATCCGCTCTACTTCGAGGCCTACCTGCAATCGTTACAGGTGGCGGGCATCTCGACGATCTGCTGCTTGCTGCTGGGCTACCCGCTGGCTTGGGCGGTGGCGCACAGCAAGCCGTCGACGCGCAACATCCTGCTGCTGTTAGTGATCCTGCCGTCGTGGACCTCGTTCCTGATCCGCGTCTACGCCTGGATGGGGATCCTGAAAAACAACGGCGTGCTGAATAACGTCCTGCTCTGGCTGGGGGTGATTGACCAGCCGCTGACTATTCTGCACACCAATCTCGCGGTCTATATCGGCATTGTTTACGCCTACCTGCCGTTTATGGTGCTGCCGATCTACACCGCCCTGACGCGCATCGACTACTCGCTGGTTGAAGCCTCGCTGGATCTCGGTGCCCGACCGCTTAAGACCTTCTTTAGCGTGATCGTACCCCTGACCAAGGGCGGGATTATCGCGGGATCGATGCTGGTGTTTATCCCGGCGGTGGGCGAGTTCGTGATCCCGGAACTGCTCGGCGGCCCGGATAGCATCATGATTGGCCGCGTGCTGTGGCAGGAGTTCTTTAACAACCGTGACTGGCCAGTTGCCTCGGCGGTCGCCATTATCATGCTGCTGCTGCTGATTGTACCAATCATGTGGTTCCATAAACATCAGAGCAAAGCGACGGGAGACCACGCATGAACAATTTACCGGTAGTGCGCTCCCCGTGGCGGATCCTGATCCTGGTTCTCGGGTTTACCTTCCTCTACGCGCCAATGCTGATGCTGGTGATCTACTCGTTCAACAGCTCGAAGCTGGTGACGGTGTGGGCCGGGTGGTCTACCCGCTGGTATCGCGAGCTGTTTCACGACGACGCGATGATGAGCGCGGTAGGGTTAAGCCTGACCATTGCCGCCTGCGCGGCAACGATGGCGGTGATCCTCGGGACCATTGCCGCCGTGGTGATGGTGCGCTTCGGACGCTTTCGCGGCGCAAACGGCTTTGCCTTTATGATCACCGCCCCGCTGGTTATGCCTGACGTGATCACCGGCCTGTCGCTGCTGCTGCTGTTTGTCGCTCTGGCTCACGCTATTGGCTGGCCTGCGGATCGCGGGATGCTCACCATCTGGCTGGCGCACGTAACCTTCTGTACCGCCTACGTGGCGGTGGTGATCTCCTCCCGCCTGCGCGAGCTGGATCGCTCCATTGAGGAGGCGGCGATGGATCTCGGTGCCACCCCGGTGAAAGTCTTCTTTATCATCACTCTGCCGATGATCATGCCGGCGGTGATCTCCGGCTGGCTGCTGGCCTTTACCCTGTCGCTGGACGATCTGGTGATCGCCAGCTTCGTCTCCGGGCCGGGAGCCACGACGCTGCCGATGCTGGTCTTCTCCAGCGTGCGCATGGGGGTGAACCCGGAGATCAACGCCCTGGCGTCGATTATCCTCGGCGTGGTGGGCGTTGTTGGTTTTATCGCCTGGCTTTTGATGGCTCGTGCAGAAAAGCAGCGAACGCGTGATATCCAGCGTGCAAGGCAGGGCTGATCCCACTACTATTTGCTGAGGTCATGGGTCACTGATGCCGCGTCGATCGCGGCATCGTTTCGCAGGGAAGGCTACGCCGTGGGATTTTTCAATAAAACGCAGCAGGGTCATGCGCGACTTAACGTGCCGACGCTGGTTCAGGTCGCGGCTATCGCTATTATTGCGATGCGCTGCCTCGACCTGCTGCTGCTATTTAACCTGCTGGGGCTGCGCGGGACGCTGGACTTTATCCACCGCAGCGCCCAGACCTGGAACCTGACGCTGATTTTCCTTGGCAGCCTGCTGCTGCTGTTCCTTGAATTTCTCTGCGCCTTCTCGGTCATTAAAGGCCGCAACTGGGCGCGCTGGCTCTATCTCTTGACCCAGGTGGTGGCCGCAGGCTACCTGTGGGCGGCCTCGCTGGGTTACGGCTACCCAGAGCTGTTCAGTATTGCCGGTGGCTCGAAACGGGAAATTTTCCGCTCGCTGGTGATGCAAAAGCTGCCGGATATGCTGGTGCTTGCCTTGCTGTTTATCCCATCCCCCTGCAGACGCTTTTTCCGCTTCCAGTAACGGTGGTACAATCCCCGCCCCGCAAAAAAGAAGGTTTCTATCATGCAGTGCGCCCTTTATGACGCCGGTCGCTGTCGCTCCTGTCAATGGATCGACCAGCCGGTCCCGCAACAGCTTGCCAGCAAGACGGCGAGCCTGCATGCGCTGCTGGACGGTCTGCCGGTCGCCGAGTGGTGCACCCCGGTCAGCGGCCCGGAGCAGGGGTTCCGTAACAAAGCCAAGATGGTGGTGAGTGGCAGCGTGGAGAAACCGCTGCTGGGGATGCTGCACCGCGACGGCTCGCCGGAGGATCTCACCGACTGCCCGCTCTATCCGGCGTCGTTCTACCCGGTTTTTGCCGCCCTGAAGCCCTTTATTGCCCGAGCGGGCCTGACGCCCTATAACGTGGCGCGCAAGCGCGGGGAGCTGAAGTACCTGCTGCTCACCGAAAGCCAGCTCGACGGCGGCCTGATGCTGCGCTTTGTGCTGCGTTCAGAGGCCAAGCTCGATCAGCTTCGCGCCGCGCTGCCTGCGCTGCAGGCCGAGCTGCCGCAGCTGAAGGTGATCTCGGTAAACATCCAGCCGGTGCATATGGCGATTATGGAGGGGGAGCAGGAGATCTGGCTCACCGACCAGCGGGCGTTGGCGGAGCGCTTTAACGGCGTGCCGCTGTGGATCCGCCCCCAGAGCTTCTTCCAGACTAACCCCAGCGTGGCGGCAAGCCTCTACGCCACCGCCCGCGACTGGGTACGGGCGCTGCCGGTGAAGCACATGTGGGACCTCTTCTGCGGCGTAGGCGGCTTTGGCCTGCACTGCGCGACGCCGGAGATGACGCTGACCGGAATTGAGATCGCCCCAGAGGCCATCGCCTGCGCGAAACAGTCTGCTGAAGAGCTGGGTCTGCACAATGTGCATTTCCAGGCGCTGGATTCCACCGCATTTGCCACGGGGCAGGGGGCGGTGCCGGAGCTAGTGGTGGTGAACCCGCCGCGGCGCGGCATCGGCAAGCCGCTGTGCGACTATCTGAGCGCCATGGCTCCGCAGTGGATTATTTACTCTAGCTGCAATGCCGAAACGATGGCGAAAGATATTCGCGCGCTGCCTGGGTACCGTATTGAACGCGTGCAGCTATTCGATATGTTCCCGCATACGGCGCATTATGAAGTATTAACATTGTTGCTGCGAGAAGGGTAATAAAAAGGCCGGGTGGCGAGCGTTACCCGGCCTTTTATAAATTAGCGTCTCTCTGCTGTTTTTAATCACTTGGCTATAACGTTCTCCAGCCTATTTTATTCATGGTAAATAGTGGCGCATCCTATTCAGGAGGTGAATGAATAATAAAAGGCAATAGCATTTTAAAACAAAACACAGAAAAACTCAGCGCGTAAAGTACCCGTATATTTTTTATAAGTTGCAACGTTCATTAAAATGTTAGCCACTTATTATTAGCGGTAAGCGTAATAAGTCTCCCGCCAGGGCAGGCATGGCATCGATATTAAATAATACGGATTTTATTATTAGCGCAGGAGCAACGCCTGAAGCATGAGCGACAATTACGCAGCCCGGCAGGGCGATGAGATTATTCACGCCTCCGTCCTCGCCGATATCACCAGTGTGCTGGCTGAAGGCGTGGCCTATGCCGCCATCGGCTCGGCCGTGGCAGCGGCGGCCACCGTGGCCGCTCCGCTGCTGGGCACAGGGGCAG
>NZ_BBMZ01000034.1 GCF_000759795.1 Pseudescherichia vulneris NBRC 102420 | reverse complement strand
GTGTTACTCCGTAATCACATACAGATGAGAGCGGATACCGAGATCGGTTTTGCCAGGGTAAACCTGGACGCTGTCATCACAGCTGACCGATAGCTGGAAGTTAAATCCGAGCCAAGCGTACTGCGCCAACAGATCTACACCCGTTACCAAGGGAATACCGTTGATAAGGGCATTGCCACTGCTGTCCGCCAGGTTCATTACCCACCAGACTTCCCGCCAGATAACGCTCATTCGCCAGCGGGTTCCGGCAATCTCGATGTTGAACATCTGGTTATCAGGGTTAAGTGGGATCTCAGATACGATCACGGCGTCCTCCCTGGTTTAATCCACGCTTTACCCGAAGGCTTTAGGTTTTTGGTACCAGCATTAATGACAGTTGAAGTATTGGCTCCCTCTTTCATCTCTGTTTTATCCGCCACCACAATAGACTGCGTACGCGAGATCAGGATCTCACGCAGCGTAAGGGTGGCCGAGAGAACATTTTCACTCTTTGCGTCCGTTGTGACTTCGATACTCTTAAGAAGCATGTTGTTATAGATACGTTTACCGGTGACGACATTGAATGGAATTCGCTCCTCTTGTAACGTTATTAGCTGTTGATAAATCTCTTTTGGAGAGAGACCCAACAGATCGGTCCCGGTAAGATGAGATGCTAAATCAAGCACTGCGCCGCCGCCCGCAAATCCTACTTCCATGACGAGGTCTGCAGGCAGCTTATAGGCGTGATCGGCAATTGGCGCGCCTAGCTCTACCGGGTGCTCAGTAATCGTCAAAGTGTCGGTATGCTTCTCAGAAATAACGACGCTAGGGATGATAAAACTACCGATGCGGCCAAGCATACGGGTTGGCTTAAGTAACAGCGTCGAAAGAATATCCATTACCCCACCCCGCTCTGGTTGGCACGCATTATTCTTGCGTTAGCGGAGTGCTGGCGCATTTCCACCTCAGACGCTATTTCACGGGCGTTACTGCCGTAGATGTTATAGGTATTTTGCTGATGAACCGATGTCATGCTGTTGACGTTCCGGCCTGACTGCTGATTGACGTTCAAATAATTCTCGGCATTGTGGGTAGAAGTATTAAGCATAGAAATCATATTGCCGCGCAGCGCGATGTGTTGCACAGCTGCCTGCATAAGCTGAGATATGTTTTGTATACTGGCATGGTTAATGACAGTCTCTTTGCGGCTTGGTTCAGCGGCAATCTGGCTTTGCATTAGCCAGGCAGAGGGCTGATAGAGTAACTCTGCCGAGTGATAGAACGGCGCTATCCAGTCCGGCACTTTTCTACTGCGTCGAGTTGCATGTAGGGATTCTATCTTTACTTCATGATTAACAGAGGGGATATCACTGTCCGATGTAGCTTCTAAAGCCAATCGGCGCAACGTACTTGCCATCGCACTTCGACGACCATCGGAAAAAGAGCTTGTACTGGGTAGAATACTTTCAGCATCGGCTACGATGTAGGTTTTATACACTCTCTCTGCCACTATGAACGAAGGTGCGATTGCGTCACAAGCACATTGCGCAAGCCGACTCGCTTTTTCCAGGCTCTTCGCGATCTGTGGCATAACATATGAGGTACTTTCTGCCAGAGGGCCGATCTCAGGCAAAGCAGCCGTCATCTGTTCAAATAGCACGGTAAGCTTATCGGTATCTATTTGCTCAATATCTAATCCCAGCGAGAGAAAAAAATCTTTCACTGCTTTTACGCTACCGCTCATTAGCGACCCTCCACTTATCTACCCGCGCATCGTTATCCTCGCGCATGTCAAGGTAGTCATTAAGTAAGGCGATGCGGCAGAGATCGACCGCACCGCTGTCGAGATCTTTCTGATCGATCCCAAAGGCGAGTGCCGGGCGCAAAATAAAATCCTCTCCGCCCGGTAAGGTATTCAGCATTATTCCCCCGGCTGGGCTGACTTCTCGTCCATAGGAAGCCCTTGTAAAAAATTTCCCAATGAGTCGGCGACCACCCGCGCCACCAGCTGTAACAGGGTCAACAACTCAATATCATCAAAGGCAAGTTCGCCATGCTGGAAAACAGGAACCCAGCCTCTCATATGTTCTCGGGAAACAACGGAGAGGCAGGGAAAAAGGATTGCGTTAACATCATCGTCGTTGAGACTCGATACCGCCGAAGCAATTTTAGGCAGAACGGCAGCAACTGCCCCTTCGCTATCGTGATTGCCGATCTTCTCCTGGCCAGTGCGGAAATCTGCCACCATGCTGGCCAGTAGCGGCAGCAGCTTGCGAGCAACCTTTAACTGTTCGAATACGCTAAGCCTGGCGGTGCGGTAGGCGACACCGTTAATAGCAAATTCCATATGTTAAAACTCCCCAAGTAGCCGGTCAATTTTTCCACAGTCAAAGACCCACTCTACCGTTCCGCCGTCGGCGGCATTGTTAAAATCAGGGTGTTTCTGGAATGCACACGATCTTGCGGTCAAAATATCCCCGGAGGCGGTATTGCGTATGACAATGACATTATTTCCCCAGGTCGCAGCTGACAGGGTTTGCGCATTGTAGGCCAAAGACAAACGTTTATTGACCGGGGAGGTCTTAAGCAGCGATACCGTAATCGTGCCGGACTTGTCCGCATTCAGGCTATGCATTATTTCGCCGTCAGCGCCCACTGTCATGGTATTCATAGCGCTACCCATGGTCTGGGTGATGCCTTCTGAGGCGTTAGCCGAGCCCTGACCAAAATCAATAATGCCAGTCGGTCCGGTAAGCGTCGCGGTGACGTCAAGAAAAGAGTACGTTGCCATCTGTTGCTCCTTAGCGAACTACATTGATTTGCACATCTGCATAATGAACCGCGCCTGCCAGCTTGCAGGCCACCTGAATCAACGGGGCTTTGCGCGCCTCCCGGTCTGCCTGAGCCTGCGCTGAAAGCGGCTGCGCATAGACGTAGTACCCTTTGGTCAGGGTATCACCGAAAGAGAGTTGCCCCACTGCACCACCGTTCCATACGCCGGGCGCAACCAGGCCATTGGTGACCGACTGGTCCATAGACTGCTCTACGCAGGCAAGCAAGCGCGTCACACCGGCATCGGTCTGGGGAATTTTGCTGGTGCTGGTATAAAGCAGGTTATAGAGGTTGGTCTGCACATCGTTTTGTAGCCAGTCGAGCCCGTGGCGTTCATCAAAGAAGTCACCGTTCGCCATGACCCCCTGCTGCAAAATTGCGGTGTCATTGGCGTAATAGACAAAGACGTTGGCACGCTTCGCATCTACCGCAGATGCCTGGCCAATAGTCAGCGTCTCATAGGTAATTGTTGGTTCCTGCTTAAATTTCAGGGTGATAGTTGTATTACTGGCGTTAAAATTAACAGTGAAAGCTCGACCAAATGCCGAGACCGCAGCGTATGGGCTGTGGGTAGAGTATTGGATAAATGTCCGGCCATAGCCGCCCGCCTTGAGTAAAGAGGCGACGTCATTTGTTACCCCTGTGCTGACAATCCCGGGATCGCCAGAGGTAACGCCAAAAATGCGGCTCGGGCTGGCGGCTTCAATGAGAGCAGCAATGCTAACGACGTCGCTTGCGTCGAGCACATCGCCGCCGGTAGCAACTTCAGCCGCGACAACCAGCCCATACCATCCAGGAAACTGTAGGCATGCGTTAACCGCATCAACGATAGTTTCTGCCTCCTCACCTTCAGAGGTGGTAGCGGCTTTCGCCCAGCGACCAATGTACACCTCTGAAGGTGAAGGCGACTGGCTAAAGTAAACCGATGCCGCGGCGTATTCCGGGCTGGCTGTGCCGAAATCAGTGCCGATATCGGTAATCGAAACATAAAGACGTATCCGTTCTGTTGTCGGGATCGTTGCGGACGAGCCGAGGATCAGAAGTGAACCAAAGTTACGACCGGTCGCCGCCGTCGGCGACATGATGACATCTACGTTAACAATGTTGGATAGGGGTAAGCCCTGAGCCATGTTTTATTCTCCTGAAAAGATCGCTGGCGCTGCCACCAGCGATTGAATAGCGTATTCGCGCACAATCTTGCGGCGCAGCTGCGCTGTCATGTCGTAACGGCGAACCCACGTTTGCTCAATAAGTTCGGGATAAAGCGTTAAAAAGATGTCATCGCTCAGCGAAAAGCCAAGTGCATTCAGGCTGGCGTTGTTCTGTGGTACAGCGATGCCATCACGAAAACGGGCGGCATACGTCATGCCTGCAGAGCCGTAAAATGAGGCCGTACACTCAAATGTTTCATGCCGCCAGAACTGCACGTTTTCATCCAGCTGGCTGGAAAATGCCGGGTTATCATCGCTGGACCATGCCGTGATACTGAATGCACACCACGTCGCATTCGTTGAAGACGGTAATAATGGTTCTTCACGCCATCGGGGATGCACCGCTTCTAAGGGCAAGCCGGATACGCTGCTTATCCACTGGCTTAGCTGCGCGTCGAGCGCCTCGTCGTAATCTGGATCGGGGCTGGTAGGCGTTAGCCAGCCCGCCTCTGTACTTGTGTTGTTGCTCAAGATGAAGGCCTCCATCAAATGGCGGGCATAAAAAAAGCCCCGAGAGTTCGGGGCTTTTGGTTGAGGTTGTTAATTCAACTCATAGTAGTCTGTCATACTTTTTGCGGCCCGCATGAGCACTTTTTTCATTGGGATGTTTAACGACTTCAGAGTCCATTTGTAGCGATACGCCAAGCATACATAGGCAACCCTCGATAAAACCCTCGGCAGTCTCAATCACTCGTCTTATTTCGCGCTCCGAGGTTTTGGCTCTGCGACCAATTTCTCGTTTTGACAGACCGTGAACGTAGTGAAGCATGATGGCATTCAACTCTTCAGATTTACGTATCTGCTGTAGGCGGCTGATGCAGCTATCAATAATCAGCCCATCATCATCGCTACAAGAAAGACGAGACGAGAAGCTGGCTCCAATCAACCCCTTAAACCCTGCCGCAATGGGGGACCAACTGACTGCCGTATTATGCTGGGCGGCCCACCCGCCCCAGCGCTCTAAGACCTGCTGTATATTGCGCATAGATCTATCCCTGGCTATTTGCTGTAGAAAGTATCTGAGGAGCAGCATAATTACTTTTTTTTGCCCTCGCAGGCGGGCAAAAATTGCTATTGCTGCCAGGAAAAGGCAGAAACGTGACGGCGATCGGTACTGCAAACGCACAGGTGAAAAAACTGGTCTGAGCAGAAATCGGGCGTATAATACCCGCCCTGCTTGTGTACCTTCTGAGACTTTCCGATGGCGTTGTTGATCACCAAAAAATGCATAAACTGCGATATGTGCGAACCCGAGTGTCCGAACGAGGCCATCTCAATGGGTGAGAGCGTTTATGAGATTAACAGCGATCGCTGTACGGAGTGCGTCGGCCACTATGAGACGCCGACGTGTCAGAAGGTCTGCCCTATCCCCAATACCATTCTCAAGGATCTGGCGCACAGCGAGAACCAGGAGCAGCTGTGGGACAAGTTTGTCCTGCTGCACCATGCGGATAAGATTTAGCTTTCGATAATCACCGTCGCGCAGGCGTAGCGCCGTTCATCCGCCAGGGTGACATGCATATGCGCCACGCCCAGCCGCTCCGCCAGCTTCAGCGCTTCGCCCCACAGGCGCAGACGCGGCTTGCCCAGCTCGTCGTTAAACACTTCAAACTGGTTGAACGCCAGGCCGTTACGGATCCCGGTCCCGAACGCTTTCGCTGCCGCCTCTTTTACCGCAAAACGCTTGGCAAGAAAGCGCACTGGCTGCTGGTGCGCCTGGTAGATCTCCCACTCGTTGGCACTCAATACCCGCTTTGCCAGCCGGTCGCCGGAGCGGGAGATGACCGCTTCAATGCGGTCAATCTCCACGATATCCGTGCCTAAGCCCAGAATAGCCATCAGGCACGCGCTTCCAGCATCAGGCGCTTCATCTCGGCTACCGCCTCTTTCAGGCCGCTCATTACCGCCCGGCCAATAATGGCGTGGCCGATGTTCAGCTCGTGCATCTCCGGGATGCGGGCGATAGGCTTCACGTTGTGGTAGGTCAGGCCGTGGCCGGCGTTAACCTTCAGGCCGAGGCTTGCCGCATAGGTGGCGGCGTTGGCGATGCGCTCCAGCTCTTTGGCCTGAGTGAGGTCGTCTTCCGCGTCCGCATAGCAGCCGGTGTGAATTTCGATGTAGGGCGCGCCCACTTCTGCGGCGGCTTTGATCTGCTCGGCATCGGCATCGATAAACAGCGATACCAGGATCCCGGCATCCGCCAGTCGTGAGCAGGCGTCGCGCATCTTATCCCGCTGCCCGGCGACGTCCAGTCCGCCTTCGGTAGTCACTTCCTGGCGCTTTTCCGGTACCAGACAGCAGAAGTGAGGTTTAGTCTCACAGGCGATAGCCAGCATCTCTTCGGTGACCGCCATCTCCAGGTTCATGCGCGTATCCAGCGTCTGGCGCAGGACTTTTACGTCGCGGTCGGTGATGTGGCGACGATCCTCACGCAGATGGATCGTAATACCGTCCGCCCCCGCCTGCTCGGCAATAAACGCCGCCTGGACCGGATCCGGGTATGCCGTGCCACGCGCGTTACGCAGGGTGGCAATGTGATCGATATTAACGCCTAACAGTAGTTCAGCCATGACAATACAATCCTCGAATATCCTTTATTACGGTGCATCCGGCGCTGGCCGTTTCGGCACAAACTGGCGAAACAGCTCCCGGCTTTTTAACGGCTTACCGCCAAGATACGGCTTCAGGGCCGCGCGGGTAAAGCGTTTCGCCGCTTTTAACGTATCGCTATCGGGAAACTCACGCTCGGCGAGCGCCCGCAGCTGACGGCCGGTGAAGGTGCGGTTATCGATCACCACGCTGGCGATAAACCCCTTCTCCTCCCGGTAGCGGTAGGTCATGGTGTCCTCTACCGCTTCGCCGGTCCCGGCGCAGTGCATAAAATCGATGCCGTATCCCAGGTGCCCCAGCAGCGCCAGTTCAAAGCGCCGGAGGACCGGTTCGGGCGAGCCGCTCAGGCCTGCCAGCGCCTGGATACAGTGCAGGTAATCGAAAAAAAGTTCAGAGAAGCGCGTCTCATGTTCAAGCACGCGAGAGATAAGCTCGTTGACGTAGAGGCCGCTGTAGAGGGTGATACCGCTCAGAGGGAGCGCCAGCGACACTGCTTCCGCGCTGCGCAGGGTTTTGACTTCACCCCGGCCGCCGAAGCGTACCAGCAGAGGCGTAAAGGGCTGGAGTGCGCCCTTAAGGTTGGAACGTTTTGCGCGTGCGCCTTTAGCAACAAGGCGCACACGGCCCGACTCTTCCGTGAAGACGTCCAGCATCAGGCTGGTTTCGCTCCAGGGACGACTATGGAGAACAAAAGCGCGCTGCCACCCTTCCATTAGCCTCTATACTCGTCGTCTTTCATGCCGCAGGTACGTTGAACGTACCCGTTCGTTTCGGTCAATTACTTGAGATCGTCAACGTAGCCGAGGCTACGCAGGGCGCGCTCGTCATCGGCCCAGCCAGATTTGACCTTCACCCACAGCTCAAGGTGCACCGGCGCTTCGAACATCTCCTGCATATCTTTGCGGGCTTCGATACCGATGGTTTTGATCTTGGCCCCTTTGTTGCCAATCACCATCTTCTTCTGGCCTTCGCGCTCAACCAGGATCAGGCCGTTAACGTCGTAACCGCCGCGCTCGTTGGTGACAAATTGCTCGATCTCGACGGTCACCGAGTAGGGCAGCTCTTCACCAAGGAAACGCATCAGTTTTTCACGGATGATCTCCGAAGCCATAAAGCGCTGGGAACGATCGGTGATGTAATCTTCCGGGAAGTGGTGGATCGCTTCCGGCAGATGCTTACGCACGATGCTGGCAATGGTATCCACGTTCATCCCGGTCTCAGCGGAGAGCGGCACGATATCGAGGAAGTTCATCTGGCTGGCGAGGAACTGCAGGTGCGGCAGCAGATCCGCCTTCTCCTGCACGTTATCGACTTTGTTAACGGCCAGGATCACCGGCGCTTTACCGTCACGCAGCTTGTTGAGCACCATCTCGTCGTCCGCCGTCCAGCGGGTGCCTTCTACTACGAAGATCACCAGCTCAACGTCGCCGATAGAGCTGCTGGCCGCCTTGTTCATCAGGCGGTTGATGGCACGCTTCTCTTCCATATGCAGGCCCGGGGTGTCCACGTAGATGGCCTGGTAAGCGCCTTCAGTATGGATCCCCGTGATGCGGTGACGCGTAGTCTGCGCTTTACGGGAGGTAATAGAGATCTTCTGCCCAAGCAGATTGTTCAGCAGCGTAGATTTGCCTACGTTGGGACGTCCAACGATGGCAATAAATCCGCAGTATGTTTTTTCGTTGCTCATTCCAGCTCCAGTTTTTTCAACGCCTGTTCGGCGGCTGCCTGCTCCGCCTTGCGGCGGCTGGAACCTGTGCCGACCACCGGTTCACTCAGGCCGCTTACCTGGCAGTGGATAGTAAATTCCTGATCGTGGGCTTCGCCACGCACCTGCACAACCAGATAGGTTGGCAGCGGCAGGTGACGACCCTGTAAAAATTCCTGCAAACGCGTCTTCGGATCTTTTTGCTTATCCCCTGGGCTGATCTCGTCCAGGCGCGTTTGATACCAGTAGAGGATCAGCTTTTCGACGGTCTGGATATCGCTGTCGAGAAACACGCCGCCAATCAACGCCTCAACGGTATCGGCCAGAATAGACTCCCGGCGAAAACCACCGCTTTTAAGCTCGCCCGGCCCTAAACGCAGGCACTCGCCCAGCTCAAACTCGCGACCGAGTTCAGCCAGCGTGTTGCCGCGCACCAGCGTCGCGCGCATCCGGCTCATATCGCCTTCGTCCACGCGGGGAAAACGGTGATAGAGCGCGTTAGCAATAACGAAACTTAAAATGGAGTCACCCAAAAACTCCAGACGCTCATTGTGTTTGCTGCTGGCGCTGCGATGGGTTAACGCCTGCTGCAATAACTCCTGATGTTGAAAAGTGTAGCCCAGCTTCCGTTGAAGCCGATTAATTACGATGGGGTTCATGCGATACCAATAGGATGAATGCGTCAAAAATGCAGCACACGAAACCGACCTGAAGAAAACAACGCGGTTTCGTGTGCCGTGGCTCCCTGCGGAACCAGCCTAAACTTCGGGGGAATATTCTATACACAACGGCGAGGGATGTCGTTAGCCGTGACTGATTTATCGTGGAAATAATTTGGGTTGCAGCCAAACTCGCTGCAACCCGACGGATTAGTGGATGCCACCGATGCGATTTAAGCGCACGCCGGTCGGCCACTCGCCCTCTTGTTTCTCGAAGCTCATCCAGATCGCCGTGGCTCGGCCTACCAGATTCGCCTCCGGCACAAAGCCCCAGTAACGGCTGTCCGCGCTGTTGTCGCGGTTGTCACCCATCATGAAGTAGTGTCCCGGCGGCACGATCCAGGTTGCCAGCGGTTGGCCTGGCTGCTGGTGATAGAGCCCCAGCTGATCCTGTGCAATCGGCACGGTCAGAATGCGGTGCGTTACGTCACCCAGCGTCTCTTTACGCTCGGCAAGGCGTACGCTGTTCTCTTTGGTTTCACCCGGCGGCAGCTGGAAGAAGCCGCTGCTGGCCTCGCCACCGTTGCGACGGCTAAAGGTCTGGACAAAATCGCTGGGCGCAACGTTGGAGTAGGTGATCGGCAGCGCGCTGGCGCATGCCTGACCAGAGCTGCACCCTGGCTGCACCGTAACCTGCTTGGCAACCGGATCGTAGCTGACCTTATCGCCCGGCAGGCCTACAACGCGCTTAATGTAGTCCAGGCGCGGATCGTCCGGATACTTAAACACCGCAATGTCGCCGCGTTTCGGATGGCCGGTTTCAATCAGCGTTTTCTGGTAGATCGGATCCTTAATCCCGTAGGCAAATTTCTCTACCAGGATAAAGTCGCCGATCAGCAGGGTTGGCATCATCGAACCAGACGGGATCTGAAACGGCTCATAGATGAACGAGCGTACCACCAGCACAATCGCCAGCACCGGGAACACGGAGGCTCCGGTCTCCAGCCAGCCCGGCTTCGGGCTAACTTTTTTCAGCGTTTTTTGATCCAGCGTATCGCCCGCCGCCGCCTGGGCTGCGGCCTGCCGCTCCCGGCGCTTTGGTGCAAATACGGCCTTGTCCAGGCACCAGAGCAACCCTGTGACCAGGGTTGCAATCACCAGGATCAGGGCAAACATGTTCGCCATACCAACTCCTTAATGGTTTATTTGCCGTCTTTACCTACGTGCAGAATGGCGAGGAACGCTTCCTGCGGCAGCTCTACGTTACCGACCTGCTTCATACGCTTCTTACCGTCTTTCTGCTTCTGCAGCAGCTTTTTCTTACGGCTAACGTCGCCGCCGTAGCACTTGGCGAGAACGTTTTTACGCAGCTGCTTCACCGTCGAGCGGGCAATAACGTGGTTACCAATGGCGGCCTGAATCGCGATGTCGAACTGCTGGCGCGGGATCAGCTCTTTCATCTTCTCAACCAGCTCACGACCGCGATACGGCGCGTTATCGTTGTGGGTGATCAGCGCCAGGGCATCAACACGCTCGCCGTTGATCAGAACGTCAACGCGCACCATGTTAGAGGCCTGGAAGCGCTTGAAGTTGTAATCCAGCGATGCGTAACCGCGCGAGGTAGACTTCAGGCGATCGAAGAAGTCGAGCACCACTTCTGCCATCGGGATCTCATAGGTCAGCGCCACCTGTTTACCGTGGTAAACCATGTTGGTCTGCACGCCACGCTTCTCAATGCAGAGGGTGATGACGTTGCCCAGGTACTCCTGCGGCAGCAGCATGTGGCACTCGGCGATAGGCTCGCGCAGCTCCTGAATGTTATTCAGCGGCGGTAGCTTGGACGGGCTGTCGACGTATACCGTCTCTTTCGAGGTGGTCACTACTTCATAAACTACGGTCGGCGCGGTGGTGATCAGATCCAGATCGTATTCACGCTCCAGACGCTCCTGAATGATCTCCATGTGCAGCAGGCCAAGGAAGCCGCAGCGGAAGCCAAAGCCCAGCGCGGTGGAGCTTTCTGGCTCATAGAATAGCGAGGCGTCGTTGAGGCTCAGCTTGCCCAGCGCATCGCGGAAGTTCTCGTAGTCATCAGAGCTGACCGGGAACAGGCCCGCGTAAACCTGCGGTTTCACCTTTTTAAAGCCCGGCAGCGCTTTATCCGCCGGGTTGCGGGCGGTGGTCAGGGTATCGCCCACCGGCGCACCGAGGATGTCTTTGATCGCGCACACCAGCCAGCCTACCTCGCCGCACTTCAGCTCGGTGCGGTCAACCTGCTTCGGCGTAAAGATGCCCAGGCGATCGGCGTTATAGGTCTGGCCGGTGCTCATCACCTTAATCTTGTCGCCTTTGCGCATGGTGCCGTTGTTGATACGCACCAGAGAGACAACGCCCAGGTAGTTATCGAACCAGGAGTCGATGATCAGCGCCTGCAGCGGTCCCTCAGGATCGCCCTGCGGCGGGGGAATATCGCGTACCAGACGCTCCAGCACATCGCCCACCCCTACCCCGGTCTTCGCGGAGCAGCGTACAGCGTCGGCGGCATCGATACCGACAATGTCTTCAATCTCTTCCGCCACGCGCTCTGGATCGGCGGCCGGCAGGTCGATTTTGTTGAGGACCGGAACCACTTCCAGATCCATTTCCATCGCGGTATAGCAGTTAGCCAGCGTCTGTGCTTCCACGCCCTGGCCTGCATCGACCACCAGCAGCGCGCCTTCGCACGCCGCCAGAGAACGGGATACTTCATAGGAGAAGTCAACGTGTCCTGGGGTGTCGATAAAGTTCAGCTGGTAGGTTTCGCCGTCGGCGGCTTTATAGTCCAGGGTTACGCTCTGGGCTTTGATGGTGATCCCGCGCTCGCGCTCAAGATCCATGGAGTCTAGCACCTGGGCTTCCATTTCACGATCGGAGAGGCCGCCGCAAAGCTGGATGATACGGTCAGACAGCGTCGATTTACCGTGGTCGATGTGCGCAATGATGGAGAAGTTACGTATATTCTTCATATGTAAGGATGTTTTAACTCGCGTTTTTATCGTAATTCATTTGATGGACACGGCAGAGGACCCACACCCCAGCCTACCGTTCCGTACATTGCCGAGCATCTTACACTGTAGCGACATGGCAGTCAGTAAGGATCCATTTATTAACATAAAACCTTACAACACCGGCATAAAAACCCGCCCAAGCGGGTTTCGTACAGTCAGTGTTGATATTAAGCAGCTTTAGGCGAAAACTTTCTTGTAAGCTGCTGATTAACCTGAATATCAAAATCAGTAAAAAGTGCTACTGGCTTTACACCGTGCCCCTGCTTTTCTAAACGCACAAATCCCCTTGAACTTAAGGTCTTTAGCGTAACCGATAGGTTGCTTTTTTTTCTGCCTGACATCTCAGCGAGCTCAGTAATGCTCTCCGGCTTATGCTCTTCAATGAGTCTTAAAAGTGCAATATTCTCATTACTCAGCACCTGTGCCAGAGCATTCATTGATGTAAACCATACCCTGGGCTCATCGGGTTCTGGCTTATACTCACCTTTGGCTATAGCAAGCATCCTGAAACGGATGTGCTCTTCAGGCATAACACCAATTAACGCTTTCATGTGTTAACCTCTGTTCTCTCGTATTGCGATGACTTCATCCACACGGTTGAAAAAGTCTTCGATAAGCTGGCCTGCCGATACATATTCATAAGGGTGGCCTTTATCATGCGGTGTGCGATGCAGTACTAGAGTTATGATCGGATCATAACTCTAAATGCAGGGAAGTCAAATGGTGATAAACAGGAAGTTAACTAGATAAAGCGCAGTACGATAGCGTAAGGATTAACGCGACTGAGAGTTGGCGTCTACGGGCGTGGCATCGACCCGCAGCAGATCCGGCGGCAGGGCAACGCTCAGGATCACTGGCTGCCAGGCTTCACGAGCGGCCAGCTTGGGCGAAAACGCGCGGGCCAGCAGAAAGCCCCCGACGCCGCCCAATACCGCGCCGCCCATCGCCGCCAGGTCGTAACCAAACAGCGTCTGAAACAGCGCGGCCATCACAAACAGCCCCACCAGCGGCGACATATAGACCAGCAGCGCGGAACTGAGCAGGCTGCCTTCGGCAATGCCCAGCTCGACCTTCTGCCCAGCCACCAGCGGCTGCTCGCTGGGTACGGAAATGGTGTGGGTCATCTGCGGGCCCAGCTTATTCAGAACGCGGCTGCCGCACCCTGCGCGCGAAGCACAGCTGTTACAGGAGGCTTTAACATCACAGCTGACAACGGCTTCGCCATTGTGCCATGAGACCACGGTTGCCCACTCTTTGATCATTGTGCTGCCCTGAATTTAAGACTGTCTGCAATACGTTTTGCGGTCTGCGGCGGAAGCTCGCCGACCACGGTGATCTCTGCGTTATCCCGCACGGTGGTGCTAACGGTACGACGCCCGGTGCGCAGCATTTGATCGCTGCTGTTCTGGCTGGCGCGGTTAACGTTAACGGAGAAGCTGAACAGTCCGTCGGAGAAGAGGCGTGACTCCACTGGCATATCGATCGTCGGCAGCTTGCGACGGCTGCTGGAGACTTCGCTAAAGCCCTGCGGCAGCCAGGTGGCCGACCAGTTGAAATCGATCTTTTCCCCCGCAGGAACCGACAGCAGCGGCGGCAGGTTAGCTTTGGCGAGGTTCTCCATATTGCTTCCCACCTGCTCATTCACGGTGAACGCCACGACGCGGAACTGCTCCAGGGTCTCCCCGTCGCGATCGAGCAGATCGACCCGCATAGGAAGCTTGGTCTCGGCATCCAGCCAGACGATATAGCTGTAGCGGGTGCCGTCGCGGGCCACGACGCGGATCACCTCGCACAGGCGATCGGCAATCCGGGTACGCCCTACCGAAATGAAATCGTAGAAGGCCGCGAGCCGTTTGAAATCGGTATAGACCAGTGAGGGCAGCGAATCGACGATATAGTCGCCAGTCAGCGTAAACGGCTCAAGGCCCGGCTCGAAGTAGCTTATTTCGCTACCGCGCTGAACGACCTCACGACGTGGGCCATCCATCTGTAAAAGCTGGGCGAGAGGCTGATTTGCCAGCCGGGCATGTCGATAGCGTAGCGACTCGACGCCCTGCTTGTTGATGCTGACAAAAGAGAGCTCATAGTTAAGAGACTGGCTGGCCAGGTTCATCTGCTGCAACAACGCCCCGGAGGTGACATCAGCCGAGGCGTTAGCAGAAAACAACAGACTACCGGCCATGAGAGACATGGCACACCAAAGTTGCTTCATTACTGCGATTGCGTTCCTAAAGTTTGGGTTCCTGGCACCTGTACAGCGGCCTGCTGGGTTTGCGCCTGCTCAAACTGAAGCTGTTCGGAGTGCAGGCGACGCTGCAGCTCATAGTCCTGCAGCATCGCATTAATGCGGCGGCGCTGCTCCTGAACCTGCTGCTGCTGACCGGCATCGGCGGTGGTGGCCTCCGATGGCACACCCAGGCTAACCGGGCTAGCTTTACCCATCATAGGAAGCGTGTTAAACACCGGCGCTTCAGGCTGCTGGGCACTGTCGGACGGGCTATTGTAGTGCTGCACGCCAACGATAACCGCCAGTGAAACGCAGGCGGCTACGCCCATCTGAGTAAGCTGGCTTGCCCAGGGACGCACTTTGGCCCAGAACGGCATCTTCTGCCACTGCTGCGGCGCAGGCTGGGATTCCGGGATCAATGGTGTTGCCTGCCGTACCGGTTCGTCGGCAATGGCAGCCATGACGCGGGCTGAGATATCGAAATGGATGACGTCGGCAGTGTCACCGCGTAAAGCGTCACGCACCAGGTGGTAACGCTCCCAGGTTTCCTGCATTTCCGGATCGCGAGACAGCTCCTTGAGCAGCTCGGTATCCAGCGTCTCACCATCCATTAAAGCGGAAAGCTTTTCTTTCTGCATGCCTAATACCTTTTCCAGTATCCCGCTATCGTCAACGCCTGATAAGCGGTTGAACTTTATTATCAATGGCTTCCCGAGCTCGGAAGATACGTGAACGTACCGTACCCACCGGGCAGTCCATAATGGCGGCTATCTCTTCATAGCTAAGGCCATCCAGCTCCCGTAAGGTAATTGCCATACGTAAATCTTCCGGAAGCGATTCAATGGTTCGGAAAACGATTTGTCTCAGTTCTTCTGACAACATTAAGTTCTCAGGGTTCGAAATTTCTTTCAGCGCCCCACCGTTTTCGTAGTTTTCTGCTTCTATAGCATCAACATCGCTGGACGGTGGACGACGACCCTGAGCGACCAGGTAATTCTTGGCGGTGTTCACCGCAATACGATAGAGCCAGGTGTAAAAAGCGCTATCCCCCCGGAATGAATCCAGCGCGCGATAGGCCTTAATGAAAGACTCTTGTGCAACATCGGGAACGTCGCCCGACGGCACATAACGGGAAACCAGGCTCGCTACTTTATGCTGGTAGCGGACCACCAGTAAGTTAAAGGCTTTCTGATCTCCCTTCTGGACCCGTTCGACGAGGACCTGATCCGTTAACTGCTCGCTCATCCGAGGTAATGTCTCCCCAAACCTAATATCCACGCGTAATCGAAACGCCACTCCCACACAGCACTCTGAGCAAGCATGTGGTTAGAGAGACTTTTTCGGCAAAAGTTCCGTTACGCCTTTGTTTTTGTGTATCGTTTCGCAGACCGTTGGTTATGACTCATTATAAGTCTACTGACGCTAAACTATGCACGTCGCATAGAAGAAAAGCCTTTTATACCGTCAGCAGAGTAACGCAACCCTACTTTTTTTTCACCACAAAACTGATTTCGTCCGTTCGCCGCCTCGTTGTTTAGCCTCTACAACACGATTTAAAAAAATGGGTGATTTATGCCGCCTTTAGATCTATGCTGGCGACATCCTGTTTAGTAAATTAAACACACTATCATGAATACGACTCCCGATCTCTCCTGTGATGTGCTGGTTATTGGCAGCGGCGCTGCGGGCCTCTCCCTGGCGCTGCGTTTGGCGCAGCACCATAGCGTGATTGTTCTCAGTAAAGGCCCGGTTAGCGAAGGCTCAACCCTGTATGCGCAGGGCGGGATTGCCGCCGTGTTTGATGTCACCGATAGCATCAGCTCACACGTGGAAGATACGCTTATCGCGGGGGCAGGCATCGTCGATCGCCATGCGGCTGAGTTTGTCGCCAGCAACGCCCGGCCCTGCGTGCAGTGGCTTATCGATCAGGGCGTGCTGTTTGATACCCACGTCCAGCCCAACGGGACAGAGGGCTACCACCTGACTCGCGAAGGCGGCCACAGCCATCGTCGGATCCTGCATGCCGCCGATGCCACCGGCAAAGCGGTCGAGACGACGTTGGTTAGCCAGGCTTTAAGCCATCCTAATATTCGCGTGCTGGAGCGCTGCAACGCCGTAGACCTGATTATCTCCGACAAAATTGGTCTCTCCGGCCCGCGCCGGGCGGTGGGCGCATGGGTATGGAACCGCAATCGCGAGGCGGTTGAAACCTGCCGAGCGAAAGCGGTTGTGCTGGCCACCGGCGGCGCATCAAAGGTCTATCAGTACACCACTAACCCGGACATTGCCTCCGGGGACGGCATCGCCATGGCCTGGCGGGCAGGCTGCCGCGTTGCCAACCTCGAATTCAACCAGTTTCACCCCACCGCCCTCTTCCACCCGCAGGCGCGTAACTTCCTGCTTACCGAGGCGCTGCGCGGGGAAGGTGCCTACCTCAAACGCCCGGACGGCACGCGGTTTATGCCCGACTTCGATTCCCGGGGCGAGCTGGCCCCGCGCGACATCGTGGCCAGAGCCATCGACCATGAGATGAAGCGTCTTGGGGCGGACTGCATGTACCTGGATATCAGCCATAAGCCAGAGGCCTTTATTCGCCAGCACTTCCCAATGATCTACGAGAAGCTGCTCGGCCTGGGTATCGATCTCACTAAAGAGCCGGTGCCTATCGTACCGGCGGCACACTATACCTGCGGCGGCGTGATGGTGGATGATGCGGGCCGTACCGACGTTGACGGGCTGTATGCCATCGGCGAGGTGAGCTATACCGGCCTGCATGGCGCAAACCGTATGGCATCCAACTCGCTGCTGGAGTGTCTGGTCTACGGCTGGTCAGCGGCGGAGGATATTACCGGGCGGCTTTCTGCTGTGTCAGAGGTCGCGACGCTCCCCGCGTGGGACGAGAGCCAGGTGGAAGATCCGGACGAGCGGGTCATCATTCAGCATAACTGGCACGAGCTGCGCCTGCTGATGTGGGATTACGTAGGGATTGTGCGTACCAGCAAGCGGCTGGAGCGTGCGCTACGGCGGATCCAGATGCTGCAGCAGGAGATTGACGACTATTACGCTAACTTTCGCGTCTCTAACAATCTGCTGGAGCTGCGTAACCTGGTGCAGGTGGCGGAGCTGATTGTTCGCTGCGCCATGGCGCGTAAGGAGAGCCGAGGCTTGCACTACACGCTTGATTACCCGGCGCTGCTGCCAGACTCCGGGCCATCGATACTTGTTCCGCGCACCTACATAAAGAGATAGAACGCCTGGGTCAGCGCCGTATAGTCTTCAGAATAGCGCTGATCCGCGCCACGGATGGTCATGCGATCGCTAAAGCACTCCCCTTGAGTGGGAGAAAAGGCCAGCAGCACGCGGTGCGGCAGACGGCTTTCGTTATCGGCAACGTCGGTGCGCAGGCGCAGATGCCAGCCCGACTCCAGCGCCTTTTGCGTAAAGCCATTTCCCAGCCCTTCCGGCAGCACCACGCATAAAAACCCCTCTTCCGTGATGCATTCCGCGGCGCAGGCCAGCAGCGTGCCGTGATCCAGAGAGACAGTATAGCGCGCCTGTTCCCGCTGCGGCGTGCCGCACTCAACCCCTTTTTCATAATAAGGTGGGTTGCTAACGATCAGATCGTAGCGGCGGGTGCAGGTGTTGACCCACTCCTGAATGTCGGCAGTATGGATCTGGATGCGATCCGCCCATGGCGACTCGCTCACGTTCTCCTGCGCCTGTTGAGCGGCATCGGCGTCCAGCTCTACGGCATCAATGCTCACTGCCTCACCGGTACGCTGGGCCAGCATCAACGCCAGCAAGCCGCTGCCGGTGCCGATATCGAGGATGCGCTTAACCTCGGCAACCGGCGACCATGCCCCGAGAAGAATACCGTCGGTACCCACCTTCATGGCACATCTGTCATGGGCAATAAAAAATTGTTTAAACGTGAAACCATTACGACGCAGCTGCGCTTTGCTGTGGGGCATTATTAACAATCCAACTAACGAAACCGGTGTAGGATAGGGGAAAGCCGCCAGGCGGGAAAGCGTTATCCACACAAAGAGATGAAGATTGCAGCCATAACGATTATAATCAGCGCCCCACACTGAGGTAGAACATGACTGTAACGACTTTTTCCGAACTCGAACTCGATGAAAGCCTGCTGGACGCGCTCCAGAGTAAAGGCTTTACACGCCCAACTGCCATTCAGGCGGCTGCTATTCCGCCTGCGCTGGAGGGCCGCGATGTACTCGGTTCCGCGCCTACCGGCACAGGGAAAACGGCGGCGTACCTGCTGCCTGCGTTGCAGCACCTGATTGATTTTCCGCGTAAGAAATCCGGACCGCCGCGTATTCTTATCCTGACGCCGACCCGTGAGCTGGCAACGCAGGTGGCCGAGCACGCCCGTGAGCTGTCGGCAAATACCCATCTGGATATCGCCACCATTACCGGCGGCGTAGCCTATATGAACCACGCCGAAGTGTTCAGCGAAAACCAGGATATCGTGGTCGCGACAACCGGCCGCCTTATGCAGTACATCAAAGAAGAGAACTTTGACTGCCGCGCTGTAGAGACGCTGATCCTCGATGAAGCAGACCGTATGCTGGAGCTGGGTTTCGCCCAGGATATCGAGCACATCGCTGGGGAGACGCGCTGGCGTAAGCAGACCATGCTCTTCTCCGCCACGCTGGAAGGCAACGCCGTTAAGGACTTCGCCGAGCGCCTGCTGGAAGATCCGGTTGAGGTCTCTGCGACGCCGTCGACCCGCGAGCGTAAAAAGATCCACCAGTGGTACTACCGCGCGGATGACTTTGCCCATAAGACTGCCCTGCTGAAGCATCTCCTGACCCAGGACGACGCGACCCGCACCATCGTGTTTGTTCGTAAGCGCGAGCGCGTACATGAGCTGGCAGAGCTGCTGCGTAACGCCGGGATTAACAACTGCTATCTTGAAGGCGAGATGGCCCAGGTGAAGCGTACCGAAGGTATCAAACGTCTGACGGAAGGCCGGGTGAACGTGCTGATCGCCACCGACGTTGCCGCACGTGGGATCGATATTCCAGACGTGAGCCACGTCATTAACTTCGATATGCCACGCAGCGGTGATATCTACCTGCACCGTATTGGCCGTACCGGCCGCGCCGGGCGTAAAGGCACCGCGATTTCACTGGTGGAGGCCCACGATCATCTGCTGCTGCAGAAAATTGGTCGCTATGTTGATGAGCCGCTAAAAGCCCGTGTGATTGACGAGCTGCGTCCTACCACCCGTGCGCCGAGCGAGAAGATGACGGGCAAGCCGTCGAAGAAGGCGCTGGCCAAGCGCGCCGAAAAGAAAGAGAAAGAGAAAGAGAAGCCGCGCGTGAAGCAGCGTCATCGCGATGCCAAAAACATTGGTAAGCGTCGTAAGCCAAGCGGCTCTCAGGAGTCTTCAAACGAGTAATAAAAAAGCCGGGTTAGCTACCCGGCTTTTTTTATGCAGCCCTGTTACAGGCTTTCAGTAAAGGTACGGGCGATAACGTCGCGCTGCTGCTCTGGGGTCAGAGAGTTAAAGCGTACCGCATAGCCTGACACGCGGATGGTCAGCTGCGGGTATTTTTCCGGGTGCTCAACTGCATCCATCAGCGTTTCGCGACGCAGCACGTTAACGTTCAGGTGCTGGCCGCCTTCAACGCGAACCTGCGGCTGAACTTCCATCGGCACTTCGCGATACTCAATGCTGCCCAGCTGATCAATCGCTACCACGTCATCTTCGGCAAAACCGGCTTTAGCACATACGCAACGCGCTTCGCCTTTTTCGCTGTCGAGCAGCCAGAAAGAGTTCAACAGATCGTCGTTTGCTGCTTTGGTGATTTGGATACCTGTAATCATATGATGCCTCCCGGGCGTCTTAAATTATTGTGTCGGCCATATCCCGGCCAATTGGTAAAACCATTGTTGCCTGAGTGTATATATACCAGCCAGGTTGGGGCCATTCCTTGACTTACATCAATAAAAACCACACCACAAAGAGGGCCATAGCAGGAAATAGTTGTTTTATATCAAGTTATACCCGCCAACAGCCTAAAAATATTTTGTTTTTTATCAAATTTTTTTAAGTCCACCTCCGCGTTTTTGCCCACACATTTTATTCCGCGGAAAGAAGCGGTTAAGCTTAGGATCACTAAAAGAGGCAGGAGACCGGAATGACCACTTCGCAAACATGGCACGACGTGCTGGCTGAAGAGAAAAAGCAGCCCTACTTTACCCATACGCTTAACGCAGTAGCCGCCGAACGCGAGGCTGGCGTGACGGTTTACCCGCCACAGAAGGATGTGTTCAACGCCTTTCGCTTCACCGAGCTGGGGGATGTGAAGGTGGTGATCCTGGGTCAGGATCCCTATCACGGGCCGGGACAGGCGCACGGCCTGGCTTTCTCCGTCCGCCCCGGCGTCGCTACGCCCCCCTCGCTGCTCAATATGTACAAAGAGCTGGAGAGCTCGATTCCAGGGTTTACCCGGCCGACGCACGGCTATCTGGAGAGCTGGGCGCGTCAGGGGGTGCTGCTGCTCAACACGGTGCTGACCGTGCGGGCAGGCCAGGCGCACTCTCATGCCAGCCTCGGCTGGGAGACCTTTACCGATAAGGTGATTGCCCTGATTAACGAGCATCGCGAGAACGTGGTGTTTTTACTGTGGGGATCCCACGCGCAGAAGAAAGGGGCGATTATTGACGGCCAGCGCCACCATATTTTGAAAGCGCCCCACCCTTCACCGCTGTCGGCGCACCGGGGATTTTTTGGCTGTAACCATTTTGTACTGGCTAACGAGTGGCTGGAGCAGCATGGCGAGAAGCCGATTGACTGGATGCCGGTTCTGCCAGCAGAGAGCGAATAGCGAAGGGATCGGGCCCGGCAGCGCGATGCCAGCCGGGCCTGAAAGCATTATGCTTTGTTCTGACGCCACCACTCGGCGAGCAGAACGCCGGTTGCCACTGAGACGTTAAGACTTTCTACGTTGCCGGTGCCCGGAATAGCAAGACTCAGATCGGCGCTGGCCAGCGCTGCATCGGAGAGACCGTCACGCTCCTGACCTAACACCAGCACCATCTTCTTCGGCAGCTCGGCCTGATAAAGCGGCGTACCTTCATGGCTGGAGGTCGTCACAATGGTGTAGCCCGCTTTGCGGAAGGCATCCAGCGCATCAAGCACGCTATCACCGGTGATCGCCTGCACATGCTCGGCCCCGCCCTCAGCGGTACGTACCGCTGCGCCAGACTCGATAATTCCTGCGTCCTGCAGCACCACGCCCTTCACGCCGAAGTGCGCGCAGCTGCGCATCATCGCGCCGAGGTTATGTGGGTTACCCACATCTTCCAGCGCCAGGACACAATCCTGCTCACCGGCCTGGCTCACCCACTGCTGTACGGCGATGCCGCTACGCTTTTTGATAATAAAGCAGACGCCACCGTGGTGTTCTGTTCCGGACGCTTTGGCCAGCTCGGCCTCGTCTACCACATGGTAGGCCTTGCGGTTAGCGGCCATCCAGCGCAGCGCCTCTTTGAAGCGCGGGGTCACGCTCTGGACAAACCAGGCGCGGACGATGCAGTCCGGGCGGCTCTGGAACAGGGCCTGACAGGCGTTTTCACCATAAACGCGCGTCTCTTCAGCGCGCTGGCGACGGATCACGTCGGGATCGATAACCGGCTTGCCGCTGGCTGACTCCTCCTCGTCCCTTACCGAGTCGGCAACGGGCGGACGGGAGACGGTGCGCCACGGCGATCCGCCGTCACGGTCGTTATCACGGTCACGATCGCGACCAAAAGGTTTTCTCTCATCGCGGGCGGGGCGACGGCCACCGTCTGCACGAGACGATCCCGGACGTCCGCCCCCCTTCCCGGTACGCGGGTTATGGGTACGTTTATCGGAATCATCATCACTGCGGACATACATCACTTTGACCTTGCCGCTTTTGTTTTTCAGTTCGTCGTTCATGCTTTTCTCCACCAGCGCTGCGCGAAGCGCGCAGATTACCCGATGTGCAGGCGCATAGCCATTACTTCATTTAAAAGCCTGCGACTATTGTACTCATTGAATAAAACGCGTTGTTGTTTCACACCGGCTCAAAGATAATATGTAACATATTGGAAACATACTCTGTCCCACCGCACTACCCAGAGGTTAGTTATGAATACCGTATGTGCAAGCTGTCAGGCACTGAACCGCATTCCCGATGACCATGCTACCGACGGCGCGAAATGTGGACGCTGTGGCCACGATCTGTTCGATGGCGACGTGATTAATGCCACTGGCGAGACGCTGGACAAACTGCTGAAAGACGATCTGCCGGTAGTGGTAGACTTCTGGGCACCCTGGTGTGGCCCCTGCCGCAGTTTTGCCCCTATTTTTGAAGACGTTGCCGAAGAGCGCAGCGGCAAAGTGCGCTTTGTGAAGGTAAACACCGAAGCCGAACGCGAGCTAAGCGCCCGCTTCCGCATCCGCAGCATTCCAACCATTATGCTGTTCAAAAACGGCGAGGTTATCGACATGCTGAGCGGCGCGGTGCCGAAAGCGCCGTTCGATAGCTGGCTGAACGAATCACTCTAATCTTCCGGGGCGCGCTTGTGCCCCGTTTTTCCCTCTGCCACAATGGCGTTTTTTCTGCGCCACCTCTATGACCGTGACCAATAACGCCGTACTGCAACTTCGGGCGCAGCGTCTTGCCCGTGCCACTCGCCCTTTTCTCACTCGGGGAAACCGTATCCGCCGCTGTCAGCGCTGCCTGCTGCCGCTAAAGCAGTGCCTGTGCGCCACGCTGCGGCCTAGTTCCGCTCGCAGCCGCTTCTGCCTGGTGATGTTTGATACCGAACCGATGAAGCCCAGCAATACCGGACGTCTGATTGCCGATATCCTGCCGGATACCACCGCGTTCCAGTGGTCGCGCACCGAGCCGCCGCAGGCGCTGTTGGATCTGGTCGCCGATCCTGCTTACCAACCGATGGTAGTCTTTCCTGCCGCCTATGCGGGCAGCGAGCGTCAGGTCATCACCACGCCGCCCAGCGGTAAGCCGCCGCTGTTTATTATGCTCGACGGAACCTGGACCGAGGCGCGGAAGATGTTCCGTAAAAGTCCTTATCTCGATGCACTGCCGGTGATCTCGGTCGATCTCTCCCGCGTCTCTGCCTACCGCCTGCGCGAAGCTCAGGTTGAGGGACAGTACTGCACGGCAGAGGTGGCGATCGCCCTGCTCGATCTCGCTGCGGATCAGCCTGCTGCCCAGGCGCTGGGGGATCACTTCTCCAGCTTCCGTACCCGCTATCTGGCAGGAAAAACGCAGCATAAGGGCAGCGTCACAGCGGATATCGAAGAAAGCGTTTAAAATCATCAAGTCACTCTTTTCTGGAGACCGGTATGAGCCAACGAGGACTGGAAGCGCTGCTGCGCCCTAAGTCGATTGCGGTGATTGGTGCCTCAATGAAGCCGGATCGCGCCGGTTTTTTGATGATGCGTAACCTACTGGCCGGCGGCTTTGCCGGTCCGGTACTGCCGGTGACCCCGGCCTGGAAAGCCGTGCAGGGGGTGCTGGCCTGGCCGGATGTCGCCAGCCTGCCCTTTACGCCGGATCTCGCCGTGCTCTGTACCCATGCGAAACGCAACCTCAGCCTGCTGGAAGCGTTAGGCCAGAAAGGGTGCAAGACCTGCATCATCCTCTCTGCGCCCCCGGAACAGCATGCCGATCTGCTGGCCTGCGCCAGCCGTTTCCAGATGCGCCTGCTGGGGCCAAATAGCCTCGGATTGCTTGCACCCTGGCAGGGGCTCAACGCCAGCTTCTCTCCCGTACCGATCGCGCGCGGCAAGCTGGCCTTTATCTCCCAGTCGGCGGCGGTGTCCAATACCATTCTCGACTGGGCCCAGCAGCGCGAAATGGGCTTCTCCTACTTTATCGCCCTCGGTGACAGTCTGGATATCGACGTCGATGAGCTTCTGGACTTCCTCGCCCGCGACAGTAAAACCAGCGCTATTCTGCTCTATCTGGAACATCTGAGCGACGCCCGGCGCTTTGTCTCCGCCGCCCGTAGCGCCTCACGTAATAAGCCCATTCTGGTGATCAAAAGCGGCCGTAGCCCGGCGGCGCAGCGCCTGCTGCACGTTAACGCCGGGATGGATCCCGCCTGGGATGCGGCAATCCAGCGCGCGGGCCTGCTGCGGGTGCAGGATACCCATGAGCTTTTCTCCGCCGTTGAGACCCTGAGCCATATGCGCCCGCTGCGCGGAGAGCGCCTGATGATTATCAGCAACGGCGCGGCACCGGCGGCGCTGGCGCTGGACGAGCTGTGGCTGCGCAACGGCAAGCTGGCGACGCTGGGGGAAGAGACCCTCTCCCGCCTGCGTGCGGCGCTGCCGGGATCGGTCGCGGCGGATAACCCGCTGGATCTGCGCGACGATGCCAGCAGCGAGCGCTATATCACCGCGCTTAATATCCTGCTCGACAGTCCGGACTATGACGCTCTGCTGGTGATCCACTCCCCCAGCGCCGTGGCACCGGGTAGTGAAAGCGCGCTGGCCCTGATTGACGCCCTGAAAAAGCATCCACGCGGTAAATATGTCACCGTGCTGACCAACTGGTGCGGGGAGTTCTCTTCCCAGGAGGCCCGCCGCCTGTTTAGCGAGGCGGGACTACCGACCTACCGGACGCCGGAGGGAACAATTACCGCCTTTATGCATATGGTGGAGTACCGTCGTAACCAGAAGCAGCTCCGGGAGACACCTGCCCTGCCCAGCAATCTGACTGCCGATACGGCCGAAGCGCATAAGCTGTTGCAGCAGGCTATCGATGAGGGAGCCACCACGCTTGATACGCATGAGGTCCAGCCGGTGCTTCGCGCCTATGGGCTGCACACGCTCCCGACCTGGATTGCCAGCGATAGCGCAGAGGCGGTGCATATTGCCGGACAGATTGGCTACCCCGTCGCCCTAAAGCTGCGCTCGCCGGATATCCCTCACAAGTCGGAAGTTCAGGGCGTGATGCTCTACCTGCGCACCGCTGCGGAGGTGCAGCAGGCGGCAGAGGCGATTATCGATCGGGTTAAGATGCGCTGGCCCCAGGCGCGGGTGCATGGTTTGCAGGTGCAGAGCATGGCTAACCGTGCCGGTGCCCAGGAGCTGCGGGTCGTAGTAGAGCAGGATCCGGTGTTTGGTCCGCTGATTATGCTGGGCGAAGGCGGCGTAGAGTGGCGAGCACAGGATCAGGCCGCGGTGGCGCTGCCGCCGTTGAACATGAACCTTGCCCGCTACCTGGTTATTCAGGCCATCAAGGATAAGAAGATCCGGGGACGCAGCGGTCTACAGCCGCTGGATGTGATCGGCTTGAGCCAGTTTCTGGTACGGGTATCCAACCTGATCGTGGACTGCCCGGAGATCCAGCGGCTGGATATTCACCCGCTGCTGGCCTCCGCCGGGGAGTTTACCGCCCTCGACGTCACGCTGACGCTGGCACCGTTTAGCGGCAGCAGCGAAAGCCGGTTGGCGATACGCCCCTACCCGCAGCATCTTGAGGAGAGCGTGACGCTGAAAAACGGCGATGCCTGCCTGTTCCGTCCGATCCTGCCCGAAGATGAACCAGCCCTGCAGCGTTTTATCGCCAAGGTCACAAAAGAGGATCTTTATTATCGTTACTTCAGTGAGATCAACGAATTCACCCATGAGGACTTAGCCAATATGACCCAGATCGACTACGATCGGGAGATGGCGATCGTTGCCGTGCGACGCACTGACGACGGCGAAGAGATCCTTGGCGTGACGCGGGCGATCTCCGATCCCGACAACGTTGATGCTGAGTTTGCGGTGCTGGTCCGTTCCGACCTCAAGGGTTTGGGTTTGGGGCGACGCCTGCTGGAAAAACTTATTGGCTACACCCGCGATCATGGTCTCATGCGTCTGAATGGTATTACGATGCCTAATAATCGCGGTATGGTAACGCTGGCACGTAAACTCGGCTTTACCGTCGATATCCAGCTCGAGGACGGAATTGTTAGCCTGACGCTTCCTCTTGCCGGGCCTGGCGGCTCCTGAGTAAGGTACTGGAAATGTTGACCACTTTCGCTGGCTCTGGTGTTATCATTGTCCGCTTATGTGGTCTGCATGCTTCTGTAGATGCATGATACAGAGACCCTTCAATAAACAGAGAAGATACGCACTGTGATGTTGTCAAAATTTAAGCGTAATAAACATCAACAACACCTTGCTCAACTACCTAAGCTTTCTCAGTCAGTTGATGATGTCACGTTTTACTACTCTCCCGCCGACTTTCGGGAAACGCTGCTAAAACAGATTGCCAGTGCGACACAACGCATCTGTATTATTGCCCTGTATCTTGAGCAGGACGACGGCGGTAAAGATATTATGGCGGCGCTCTATGAAGCGAAACGCCAGCGTCCCGAGCTGGATGTCCGCGTCCTGGTCGACTGGCATCGTGCCCAGCGCGGCCGGATCGGTGCCGCAGCGGCCAACACCAATGCCGACTGGTACTGCCGTCTGGCGCAGGAAAATCCCGGCGTCGATATCGCCGTTTATGGCGTACCGGTGAATACCCGCGAAGCGCTGGGCGTGCTGCACTACAAAGGCTTTATCATTGATGATGCCGTGCTCTACAGCGGTGCCAGCCTGAATGATGTCTACCTGCATCAGCATGAGAAGTATCGCTACGACCGTTACCAGCTGATCCGCAATGCGCGGATGGCAGACATTATGCTGGAGTGGGTCGACACCAACCTCATTCAGGGGTGCGGCGTTAATCGCCTTGATAGCGACCAGCGGCCTAAAAGCCCGGAAATCAAAAATGATATCCGCCAGTTCCGTCAGGAGCTGCGTGACGCTGGCTATCATTTCCAGGGCGATGCGGATAACGAGCAGCTGGCGGTGACACCGCTGGTGGGCCTTGGCAAAACCAGCCTGCTCAACAAGACGATCTTCCATCTGATGCCGTGCACCGAGCACAAGCTGACGATCTGCACCCCCTACTTTAACCTGCCGGCGGTGCTGGTACGCAACATTATTCAGCTGCTGCGCGAAGGTAAGAAGGTAGAGATTATCGTCGGGGATAAGACGGCGAACGACTTCTATATTCCAGAAAACGAGCCGTTTAAGATTATCGGTGCGCTGCCCTATCTCTACGAGATCAACCTGCGTCGTTTCCTGAGCCGCCTGCAATACTATGTGAATACCGATCAGCTCATTGTCCGCCTGTGGAAAGACGCGGATAACAGCTATCACCTGAAAGGAATGTGGGTGGATGACGAGTGGCTGCTGCTGACCGGCAACAACCTTAACCCACGCGCGTGGCGACTGGATCTGGAAAACGCGATCCTTATTCACGATCCGAAGCAGGAGCTGGCCCCGCAGCGTGATAAAGAGCTGGAGCTGATCCGCACCCACACCACCGTGGTGAAACACTATCGCGATCTGCAAAGCATTGCCGAGTACCCGGTTAAGGTGCGTAAGCTCATCCGCCGTCTGCGCCGGATACGTATCGACAGGCTGATCAGCCGTATTCTGTAACTTCAACATTGAGTCTGGCCCCGTCATTGATGGGGCCTTTTTATTGGGATTGGCGATGCGCGCTCTTATCTTATCTGCCCTACTGACCCTAACCGGCTGCACGCATATGGCTGATGACCAGTGGCACGGTCAGGACAAAGCCCAGCACTTTCTCGCTTCCGCCATGCTCTCTGCTGCCGGGAATGAGTATGCCCAGCACCAGGGCGTTAGCGCCGATCGCAGCGCAGTTTTCGGCGTTATGTTTTCATTAAGCCTGGGCGCGTCAAAAGAACTCTGGGATAGCCGCCCGGCAGGAAGCGGCTGGAGCTGGAAAGATTTTGCCTGGGATGTGGCGGGAGCAACGACCGGCTATGCCGTCTGGCAGCTGGCGCACTAGCCCCATTTCGCCTGGTGCGCTTTTTTGCGCTTCAGGTAATCCTCATCGGCGCGGATCCGATCCCACCAGGTTTTAAATATCGCTGCCGCCGCGGCTTTGACCGGATCGTTACCGCGCGGATTGAGCTCGCGATTCTCATCATACTTTTTGCCGCCTTTGTAATTAGCGTAACGCCGGGCGCGGGTATACCCCATCTGAATGAACTTACGCGCCATATCCATACCGACAAAATCATCATTCTTGCGGTACTCCTCAAACAGGGCGTAAATTTGCTCCGCTGATTTCTGCGCTGACTCTGGATCCTTATAACGCCAGAAGGGCAGGATCTCCCCCTTATACGGCTCGACCAGCAATACGCCCTGCTCTCCCCGGCCAACCTGGTAACGTTCAGGATGCTGGCGAAAATCGGTTTCAGTAAAGTCCTGCTCATAATCAAATTCTTTGCGCACCGGTACTCTCCATTGTAATTGCTCTTTTAAACATAGCATTGTTCAGAGAACTCCCCCTTTTTCCCCAATTTGCCTTAGGTGAACTATCCTCGAACAAACACTTGAAGCGAGGCAAAATAATGACCCAGATGACCAGTGACTTCTTTGTAGAACGATTAAAAGCCTGGGGAGTGACCCGTATTTACGGCTATCCCGGGGATGGTATTAACGGCGTGCTTGGTGCACTACAGCGTGCTGAAAAAGCGGGCAACGGAATTGAGTTTATCCAGGTACGCCACGAAGAGATGGCTGCCTTTATGGCCTGCGCCCATGCCAAGTTTACCGGCGAGCCTGGCGTTTGCCTCTCTACCGGTGGCCCAGGCGCGACCCACCTGCTGACGGGCCTGTATGACGCCCGTATGGATCATATGCCGGTGATCGCCATTGCCGGCCAGGCAGAGGCCACCGCCCGCGGCTCAAATTATCAGCAAGAGATCAACCTCGATCGCGTATTTAGCGATGTGGCAAACTTCGTCCAAGAAGCGGCAACCCCTTCCCAGGTTCGCCATCTGGTGGATCGTGGCGTACGTATCGCCAAGGCTAATAACGGCGTCACGGTGCTGATCCTGCCGAAAGATATTCAGGATGAAGAGTGGCAGGAGCCCCAGCATGCCCACGGCTTTACCCATTCCGGCACCGGTTATCAACGCCCACAGGTTATTCCCTATCAGTACGATCTTCAGCGTGCCGCTGACATCCTCAATGAGGGTAAGAAGGTAGCGATTCTGATTGGCGCGGGTGCGCGGGATGCCGCCGTTGAGGTGGTTCAGGCGGCTAACCTGCTGGGTGCAGGCGTAGCGAAGGCGCTGCTGGGTAAAGATATCCTGCCTGACGATGCACCGTTCGTCACGGGCTGTATCGGCTTGCTGGGTACTGAACCCTCCTGGGATCTGATGCAGGAGTGCGACACGCTGCTGATGATTGGTACCGGCTTCCCGTGGACTGAGTTTTTACCCAAAGAGGGACAGGCACGTGCCGTACAGATTGATATCGATCCCTCCATGCTGGGGTTACGTTATCCCACTGAGGTTAACCTGCACGGTGATGCGGTCAGTACGCTACAGGCATTGCTGCCTCTGCTTAAGCACAAGGACGATCGTGCATGGCAGGAGAAAATCGCGGTCTCTGTACAGACATGGTGGGAGAAAATGGAGGAGCGGGCCATGGCGAAAGCTAACCCGGTTAACCCTCAGCGCGTAGTGTGGGAGATGTCGCCTCTGTTGCCGGACAATGCCATCGTGACGTCTGACTCAGGCTCCTGCGCAAACTGGTACGCACGTGATTTCAGAATAAAGCAGGGCCAGCGATCCTCTCTATCAGGCGGTTTAGCCTGCATGGGCGCAGCGGTACCCTATGCTATTGCCGCTAAGTTTGCTTTCCCGGAAAAACCGGTCGTTGCACTGGTCGGCGATGGCGCGATGCAGATGAATAATCTGGCTGAGCTAATTACCATTCAGAAATATTGGCAAGGCTGGTCCGATCCACGACTTATTGTTTGCGTATTTAACAATGGAGATCTTAATCAGGTGACCTGGGAACAGCGCGTCATGGAGGGAAACCCGCGCTTTGAGGCTACTCAAGATGTGCCAGACGTGCCTTACGCTAAGTTTGCTGAATCCATTGGACTGAAAGGGATCTTCATTGACGATCCGGAAAAGCTGCATGACGCATGGAATGAAGCATTGAGTGCGGATCGCCCGGTGGTGCTGGAGGTTAAAACTGATCCGGAAGTCGCGCCTCTACCGCCGCATATTACGCTGGAGCAGGCAAAGGCCTTTATGTCATCGATGGCCAAAGGCGACCGTTCCGCCGGTAAAGTGATCGCCGATACGGCAAGCCAGATTATGAATACGGTTCTGCCAGGGCATAAAGCGTAAGGTATCAGGCTCATTACCACGCCGGGCGGCACGATGTTTGCCCGGCCTACGGGAGCGGTGTTATCTGTTGCCA
>NZ_BBMZ01000035.1 GCF_000759795.1 Pseudescherichia vulneris NBRC 102420 | reverse complement strand
CCTGCGTTTCGCAATCCGTGAAGGCGGCCGTACCGTTGGCGCGGGCGTTGTTGCTAAAGTTCTCAGCTAATCGCTGATAACATTTGACGCAATGCGCATGAAAAGGGCATCATTTGATGCCCTTTTTGCACGCTTTCGAACCAGAACCTGGCTCATCAGTGATTTTTTTTGTCATAATCATTGCTGAGACAGGCTCTGTAGATGGCGTAAGAGCCGGAGCATTTCGGTTAGGTATGCCTCGCGTCCGCGGGGCAAAATGTTTTTCTGAATTCTTGTGACAGGTTGGTTTATGAGTGCGAATACCGAAGCTCAAGGGAGCGGGCGCGGCCTGGAAGCGATGAAGTGGGTTGCCGTTGCTGTCTTGCTGATCGTAGCTATCGTTGGCAACTACCTCTATCGTGACATGATGCTGCCGTTACGCGCGCTGGCAGTAGTAATTCTTATTGCTGCAGCGGGTGGTGTCGCGCTGTTGACGACAAAGGGTAAAGCGACCGTTGCTTTTGCCCGTGAAGCGAGAACCGAAGTCCGTAAAGTGATTTGGCCAACTCGCCAGGAAACGTTGCACACTACTCTGATTGTGGCCGCAGTGACCGCTGTTATGTCACTTATCCTGTGGGGACTGGATGGTATTCTGGTTCGCCTGGTATCCTTTATCACTGGCCTGAGGTTCTGAGATGTCTGAAGCCCCTAAAAAGCGCTGGTACGTCGTTCAGGCGTTTTCCGGTTTTGAAGGCCGCGTAGCGACTTCGCTGCGTGAGCATATCAAATTACACAATATGGAAGAGCTGTTTGGCGAAGTCATGGTACCGACCGAAGAAGTGGTCGAGATCCGTGGCGGCCAGCGTCGCAAAAGCGAGCGCAAGTTCTTCCCAGGTTACGTTCTGGTCCAGATGGTCATGAACGACGCTAGCTGGCACCTGGTGCGCAGCGTGCCGCGCGTGATGGGCTTTATCGGCGGTACGTCAGACCGTCCGGCCCCGATCAGCGACAAAGAAGTTGACGCTATCATGAACCGCCTGCAGCAGGTTGGCGATAAGCCGCGTCCGAAAACCCTGTTTGAGCCGGGTGAAATGGTCCGTGTTAACGACGGTCCGTTTGCTGACTTTAACGGCGTGGTGGAAGAGGTGGACTACGAGAAGTCCCGCCTGAAAGTTTCTGTCTCTATCTTCGGTCGTGCGACGCCGGTAGAGCTGGACTTCGGCCAGGTCGAAAAAGCCTAATAACCCAGGCGATCAAAAAAGCGACGATTTATCCGTTGCACAAGGCGCGAGATTGGACTACAATTTCGCGCCTTTTGTTTTTATGGGTCACGTACCCGTAAGACACACTGTTTATCACGGGGAGCTTCATTGAAGCGCTATTACCCATATTGAGGATTTAAGAATGGCTAAGAAAGTCCAGGCCTACGTCAAGCTGCAGGTTGCAGCTGGCATGGCAAACCCGAGCCCACCGGTTGGTCCGGCTCTGGGTCAGCAGGGTGTTAACATCATGGAATTCTGTAAAGCGTTTAACGCCAAAACTGATTCCATCGAGAAAGGTCTGCCGATTCCGGTTGTTATTACCGTTTACGCTGACCGTTCTTTCACTTTCGTTACCAAAACGCCTCCGGCAGCTGTACTGCTGAAGAAAGCGGCGGGTATCAAGTCTGGTTCCGGCAAGCCGAACAAAGACAAAGTGGGTACAATTACTCGCGCTCAGCTGCAAGAAATTGCACAGACTAAAGCGGCGGACATGACTGGTGCAGACGTTGAAGCGATGACTCGCTCCATCGAAGGTACTGCTCGTTCCATGGGCCTGGTAGTGGAGGGTTAAGAAATGACTAAACTGACCAAGCGCATGCGTGTGATCCGTGAGAAAGTTGATGCGACCAAACAGTACGGCATCAACGAAGCTATCGCTCTGCTGAAAGAACTGGCTACCGCTAAATTCAACGAAAGCGTTGACGTTGCTGTTAACCTCGGCATCGACGCTCGTAAATCTGACCAGAACGTTCGTGGCGCAACCGTACTGCCTAACGGCACCGGTCGTTCCGTTCGCGTAGCCGTATTTGCCCAGGGCCCGAACGCTGAAGCAGCTAAAGCTGCTGGCGCTGAGCTGGTAGGTATGGAAGATCTGGCTGACCAGATCAAAAAAGGCGAAATGAACTTTGACGTTGTTATTGCTTCCCCGGATGCAATGCGCGTTGTTGGCCAGCTCGGCCAGGTTCTGGGCCCGCGCGGCCTGATGCCGAACCCGAAAGTGGGTACTGTAACCCCTAACGTTGCTGAAGCGGTTAAGAACGCGAAAGCAGGTCAGGTTCGTTACCGTAACGACAAAAACGGCATCATCCACACCACCATCGGTAAAGTGGACTTTGACGCTGACAAACTGAAAGAAAACCTGGAAGCCCTGCTGGTTGCGCTGAAAAAAGCAAAACCGACTCAGGCGAAAGGCGTGTACATCAAGAAAGTTAGCATCTCCACCACCATGGGTGCAGGTGTTGCGGTTGACCAGGCTGGTCTGAGCGCAGCGGCGAACTAATATTCGCCTTTACGTGGGCGGTGGATTTGTCTACAATCTTCGCCCACGAAAGATTTTCGGTTGGAGCCTGGCCTAATCCAGGCCTCCGTCCAAGACCGCAGGTGTCTCGCAAGAGACTTAATTCCCTGCGTAGACGGTGACAGAACCTGAAGACATTTTTTAAGTATCTTTGGCTTGTTTCTGCTCACCGTATTTAGACGCTCCCTTCTTTGAGGGGAGTGAAGTGAGTTCCAGAGCATGAGCTCTGGCAAACATCCAGGAGCAAAGCTAATGGCTTTAAATCTTCAAGACAAACAAGCGATTGTTGCTGAAGTCAGCGAAGTAGCCAAAGGCGCGCTGTCTGCAGTAGTTGCGGATTCCCGTGGCGTTACTGTAGATAAAATGACTGAACTGCGTAAAGCAGGTCGTGAAGCTGGCGTTTACATGCGTGTTGTTCGTAACACCCTGCTGCGCCGCGTCGTTGAGGGTACTCAGTTCGAGTGCCTGAAAGACACGTTTGTTGGTCCGACCCTGATTGCATACTCTATGGAACACCCGGGCGCTGCTGCTCGTCTGTTCAAAGAGTTCGCGAAAGCGAATGCAAAATTTGAGGTTAAAGCCGCAGCCTTTGAAGGTGAGTTGATCCCGGCATCGCAGATCGATCGCCTGGCAACCCTGCCGACCTACGAAGAAGCAATTGCACGCCTGATGGCAACCATGAAAGAAGCCTCTGCAGGCAAACTGGTTCGCACTCTGGCTGCTGTACGCGATGCGAAAGAAGCTGCTTAATCGCAGTTATCTTTATCAAGCATCTGCTTACGTATAAACTTATTCTGATATTCAGGAACAATTTAAATGTCTATCACTAAAGATCAAATCATTGAAGCAGTATCCGCTATGTCCGTAATGGACGTTGTAGAGCTGATCTCTGCAATGGAAGAAAAATTCGGTGTTTCCGCTGCTGCTGCTGTAGCTGTTGCTGCAGGCCCGGCTGAAGCTGCTGAAGAGAAAACTGAATTCGACGTTATTCTGAAAGCCGCTGGCGCTAACAAAGTTGCTGTTATCAAAGCAGTACGTGGCGCAACTGGCCTGGGTCTGAAAGAAGCTAAAGACCTGGTAGAATCTGCTCCTGCCGCTCTGAAAGAAGGCATCAGCAAAGACGACGCCGAAGCTCTGAAAAAATCTCTGGAAGAAGCTGGCGCTGAAGTTGAAGTTAAATAAGCCAACCCTTCCGGTTGCAGCCTGAGAAATTAGGCTGATGGCTGGTGACTTTTTAGTCACCAGCCTTTTTGCGCTGTAGGGTGTTAGTAGCGTTTCACACTGTTTGGCTACTGATCTCCCTTACAATGCTTGTTTCTATCGACGACTTAATATATTGCGACAGCGCCTGCGCACTGTGTAAATCGCGACGAAATGGTTTAAGCGTGATAGCAACAAGCATTGCGGAAAGTGCTCCACTTTCCGGTCAACAAAATAGTGTTGCACAAACTGCCCCCGTCGTCGGGCAGATGGGTCGACTTGTCAGCGAGCTGAGGAACCCTAATGGTTTACTCCTATACCGAGAAAAAACGTATTCGTAAGGATTTTGGAAAGCGTCCGCAAGTACTGGACATTCCTTATCTCCTTTCTATCCAGCTTGACTCGTTCCAGAAGTTTATCGAGCAAGATCCTGAAGGACAATATGGTCTGGAAGCGGCGTTTCGTTCCGTGTTCCCGATCGCGAGCTACAGCGGTAACTCCGAGCTGCAATACGTCAGCTACCGTCTGGGCGAGCCTGTCTTTGATGTGAAAGAGTGCCAGATCCGCGGCGTGACCTACTCGGCACCGCTGCGCGTAAAACTGCGCCTGGTGATCTACGAGCGCGAAGCGCCGGAAGGCACCGTTAAAGACATTAAAGAGCAAGAAGTTTACATGGGCGAAATTCCGCTCATGACCGATAACGGTACCTTTGTTATTAACGGTACTGAGCGCGTCATCGTGTCTCAGCTTCACCGTAGTCCTGGCGTATTCTTTGACAGTGACAAAGGTAAAACGCACTCTTCAGGTAAAGTCCTGTATAACGCGCGCATCATTCCTTACCGCGGCTCATGGCTGGACTTCGAGTTTGACCCGAAAGACAACCTGTTCGTGCGTATCGACCGTCGCCGTAAGCTGCCTGCGACCATCATCCTGCGCGCGCTGAACTATACCACTGAGCAGATCCTTGACCTGTTCTTTGAAAAAGTCACTTTCGAAATCCGCGACAACAAGCTGCAGATGGAGCTGGTCCCGGAACGTCTGCGTGGCGAAACCGCCTCGTTTGATATCGAAGCCGATGGCAAAGTGTATGTCGAAAAAGGCCGCCGTATTACCGCGCGCCACATTCGCCAGCTGGAAAAAGATGAGATCAAACACATCGAAGTACCGGTTGAATACATTGCGGGCAAAGTGGCTGCAAAAGATTACGTTGATACCTCCACCGGCGAGCTGATCTGCCCGGCGAACATGGAGCTGTCTCTGGATCTGCTGGCTAAGCTGAGCCAGTCCGGTCACAAACGTATCGAAACGCTGTTCACCAACGATCTGGATCACGGTGCGTACATGTCGGAGACGATTCGCGTCGACCCGACCACCGATCGCCTGAGCGCGCTGGTAGAGATCTACCGCATGATGCGTCCTGGTGAGCCGCCGACCCGTGAAGCAGCGGAAAGCCTGTTCGAGAACCTGTTCTTCTCCGAAGACCGCTACGATCTCTCTGCGGTAGGTCGTATGAAGTTCAACCGTTCTCTGCTACGTGACGAGATCGAAGGTTCCGGTATCCTGAGCAAAGATGACATCATCCAGGTGATGAAGAAGCTCATCGGTATCCGTAACGGTATTGGCGAAGTGGATGATATCGACCACCTCGGCAACCGTCGTATCCGTTCCGTAGGCGAAATGGCGGAAAACCAGTTCCGCGTTGGCCTGGTCCGTGTTGAGCGTGCAGTAAAAGAGCGTCTCTCTCTGGGCGATCTCGATACCCTGATGCCTCAGGATATGATCAACGCCAAGCCGATCTCTGCGGCCGTGAAAGAGTTCTTTGGCTCCAGCCAGCTGTCTCAGTTTATGGACCAGAACAACCCGCTGTCTGAGATCACGCACAAGCGTCGTATCTCTGCACTGGGCCCGGGCGGTCTGACCCGTGAGCGCGCAGGCTTTGAAGTTCGAGACGTACACCCGACCCACTACGGTCGCGTATGTCCTATCGAAACGCCTGAAGGTCCGAACATCGGTCTGATTAACTCCCTGTCCGTGTACGCACAGACTAACGAATATGGCTTCCTTGAGACGCCGTACCGTAAAGTTACCGACGGCGTTGTGACCGACGAGATCCATTACCTCTCTGCTATCGAAGAGGGTAACTACGTTATCGCCCAGGCGAACACCAACCTGGACGAGGAAGGTCGCTTTGTTGATGACCTCGTTACCTGCCGTAGCAAAGGCGAATCCAGCTTGTTCAGCAACGACCAGGTTGACTACATGGACGTTTCCACCCAGCAGGTGGTTTCCGTCGGTGCGTCCCTGATCCCGTTCCTGGAACACGATGACGCCAACCGTGCATTGATGGGTGCGAACATGCAACGTCAGGCGGTTCCGACCCTGCGCGCTGATAAGCCGCTGGTAGGTACCGGTATGGAACGTGCTGTTGCCGTTGACTCCGGTGTAACTGCGGTGGCTAAACGTGGCGGTACCGTTCAGTACGTGGATGCGTCCCGTATCGTTATCAAAGTTAACGATGACGAGATGTACCCGGGCGAAGCGGGTATCGACATCTACAACCTGACCAAGTACACCCGTTCTAACCAGAACACCTGTATCAACCAGATGCCGTGTGTCTCTCTGGGTGAGCCAATCGAACGTGGCGACGTGCTGGCAGACGGCCCGTCCACCGACCTCGGTGAGCTGGCGCTGGGTCAGAACATGCGCGTAGCGTTCATGCCGTGGAACGGTTACAACTTCGAAGACTCCATCCTCGTTTCCGAGCGTGTGGTCCAGGAAGACCGTTTCACCACCATCCACATTCAGGAACTGGCGTGCGTGTCTCGTGACACCAAGCTGGGGCCGGAAGAGATCACCGCTGACATCCCGAACGTGGGTGAAGCTGCGCTCTCTAAACTGGATGAATCCGGTATCGTTTACATCGGTGCGGAAGTGACCGGCGGTGACATTCTGGTGGGCAAGGTAACGCCGAAAGGTGAAACCCAGCTGACCCCAGAAGAGAAGCTGCTGCGTGCGATCTTCGGTGAGAAAGCGTCTGACGTTAAAGACTCTTCTCTGCGCGTGCCAAACGGTGTGTCCGGTACGGTTATCGACGTTCAGGTCTTTACTCGCGATGGCGTAGAGAAAGACAAACGTGCGCTGGAAATCGAAGAGATGCAGCTGAAGCAGGCGAAGAAAGACCTGTCTGAAGAACTGCAGATCCTCGAAGCTGGCCTGTTCAGCCGTATCCATGCCGTGCTGGTATCCGGTGGCGTTGAAGCTGAGAAGCTCGACAAACTGCCGCGCGACCGCTGGTTGGAGCTGGGCCTGACCGACGAAGAGAAACAGAATCAGCTGGAACAGCTGGCTGAGCAGTATGACGAACTGAAACACGAGTTCGAGAAGAAGCTCGAAGCGAAACGCCGCAAAATCACTCAGGGCGACGATCTGGCACCGGGCGTGCTGAAGATTGTTAAAGTGTATCTGGCCGTTAAACGTCAGATCCAGCCGGGTGATAAAATGGCGGGTCGTCACGGTAACAAGGGTGTTATCTCTAAGATCAACCCGATCGAAGATATGCCTTACGATGAGAACGGCACGCCGGTCGACATCGTACTGAACCCGCTGGGCGTACCGTCTCGTATGAACATTGGTCAGATCCTCGAAACCCACCTGGGTATGGCTGCAAAAGGTATCGGCGAGAAAATCAACGCCATGCTGAAGCAGCAGGAAGAAGTCGCGAAACTGCGCGAGTTCATCCAGCGTGCGTACGATCTGGGCACTGACGTTCGCCAGAAAGTTGACCTGAATACCTTCAGCGATGAAGAAGTTCTGCGTCTGGCTGAAAACCTGCGCAAAGGTATGCCAATCGCAACGCCGGTCTTCGACGGTGCGAAAGAGTCTGAAATCAAGGAGCTGTTACAGCTGGGTGGCCTGCCGACGTCCGGTCAGATCACGCTGTTCGACGGTCGTACCGGCGAGCAGTTCGAGCGCCAGGTTACCGTTGGCTACATGTACATGCTGAAACTGAACCACTTGGTTGATGACAAGATGCATGCGCGTTCTACCGGTTCTTACAGCCTGGTTACTCAGCAGCCGCTGGGTGGTAAGGCGCAGTTCGGTGGTCAGCGCTTCGGGGAGATGGAAGTGTGGGCGCTGGAAGCATACGGCGCGGCATACACCCTGCAGGAGATGCTCACCGTTAAGTCTGATGACGTGAACGGTCGTACCAAGATGTATAAAAACATCGTGGACGGCAACCATCAGATGGAACCGGGCATGCCTGAGTCCTTCAACGTACTGTTGAAAGAGATTCGTTCGCTGGGTATCAACATCGAACTGGAAGACGAGTAACTCTCGCTCAAACAGGTCACTGGTGCTGGGGTAACACCCGGCACCAGATTGTGCTAACTCCGACGGGAGCAAATCCGTGAAAGATTTATTAAAGTTTCTGAAAGCGCAGACTAAAACCGAAGAGTTTGATGCGATCAAAATTGCTCTGGCTTCGCCAGACATGATCCGTTCATGGTCTTTCGGTGAAGTGAAAAAGCCGGAAACCATTAACTACCGTACGTTCAAACCTGAGCGTGACGGCCTTTTCTGTGCGCGTATTTTCGGGCCAGTAAAAGATTACGAGTGCCTGTGCGGTAAGTACAAGCGCCTGAAACACCGTGGTGTGATCTGTGAGAAGTGCGGCGTTGAAGTGACCCAGACTAAAGTGCGTCGTGAGCGCATGGGCCACATCGAGCTGGCGTCTCCGACTGCCCACATTTGGTTCCTGAAATCGCTGCCGTCCCGTATCGGTCTGCTGCTGGATATGCCCCTGCGTGATATCGAGCGCGTGCTGTACTTCGAATCCTATGTGGTTATCGAAGGCGGCATGACCAACCTGGAACGTCATCAGATCCTGACTGAAGAGCAGTATCTGGACGCGCTGGAAGAGTTCGGTGACGAGTTCGACGCGAAGATGGGTGCGGAAGCTATCCAGGCCCTGCTGAAGAGCATGGATCTGGAGCAAGAGTGCGAGCAGCTGCGTGAAGAGCTGAACGAAACTAACTCCGAAACCAAACGTAAAAAGCTGACCAAGCGTATCAAGCTGCTGGAAGCGTTCGTACAGTCTGGCAACAAGCCGGAGTGGATGATCCTGACCGTTCTGCCGGTTCTGCCGCCAGATCTGCGTCCGCTGGTACCGCTGGACGGCGGTCGTTTCGCCACGTCGGATCTGAACGATCTGTATCGTCGCGTGATCAACCGTAACAACCGTCTGAAGCGTCTGCTGGATCTGGCCGCGCCAGACATCATCGTACGTAACGAAAAACGTATGCTGCAGGAAGCGGTAGATGCTCTGCTGGATAACGGCCGTCGCGGTCGTGCCATCACCGGCTCTAACAAGCGTCCGCTGAAATCTTTGGCCGATATGATCAAAGGTAAGCAGGGTCGTTTCCGTCAGAACCTGCTCGGTAAGCGTGTTGACTACTCCGGTCGTTCTGTAATCACCGTAGGTCCATACCTGCGTCTGCATCAGTGCGGTCTGCCGAAGAAAATGGCACTGGAGCTGTTCAAACCGTTCATCTACGGCAAGCTGGAGCTGCGTGGCCTGGCCACCACCATCAAAGCCGCTAAGAAAATGGTTGAGCGTGAAGAAGCTGTCGTTTGGGATATCCTGGACGAAGTGATCCGCGAACACCCGGTACTGCTGAACCGTGCACCAACCCTGCACCGTTTGGGTATCCAGGCATTTGAGCCGGTTCTGATCGAAGGTAAAGCGATCCAGCTGCACCCGCTGGTTTGTGCGGCATACAACGCCGACTTCGATGGTGACCAGATGGCTGTTCACGTACCGCTGACGCTGGAAGCCCAGCTGGAAGCGCGTGCGCTGATGATGTCTACCAACAACATTCTGTCTCCGGCGAACGGCGAACCTATCATCGTTCCGTCTCAGGACGTTGTACTGGGTCTGTACTACATGACCCGTGACTGTGTTAACGCCAAAGGCGAAGGCATGGTGCTGACTGGCCCGAAAGAAGCCGAGCGTATCTATCGCGCTGGCCTGGCCTCTCTGCATGCGCGCGTTAAAGTGCGTATCACCGAGTATGAAAAAGATGAAAACGGCGAGTTCATTGCGAAAACCAGCCTGAAAGACACGACCGTTGGCCGTGCCATTCTGTGGATGATCGTACCGAAAGGTCTGCCTTTCTCCATCGTCAACCAGGCGCTGGGCAAGAAAGCGATCTCCAAAATGCTGAACACCTGTTACCGCATTCTGGGCCTGAAACCGACCGTTATTTTTGCGGACCAGACGATGTACACCGGCTTTGCTTACGCAGCGCGTTCAGGTGCATCTGTTGGTATCGATGACATGGTCATCCCGGAGAAAAAATACGAGATCATTAGCGAAGCAGAAGCTGAAGTTGCTGAGATTCAGGAGCAGTTCCAGTCTGGTCTGGTAACCGCTGGCGAACGCTACAACAAAGTTATCGATATCTGGGCTGCGGCGAACGATCGTGTATCCAAAGCGATGATGGATAACCTGCAAACCGAAACCGTGATTAACCGTGACGGCGTAGAAGAGCAGCAGGTCTCCTTCAACAGCATCTACATGATGGCCGACTCCGGTGCGCGTGGTTCTGCAGCACAGATTCGTCAGCTGGCAGGTATGCGTGGTCTGATGGCGAAGCCGGATGGCTCCATCATCGAAACGCCGATCACCGCGAACTTCCGTGAAGGTCTGAACGTACTCCAGTACTTCATCTCCACGCACGGTGCGCGTAAAGGTCTGGCGGATACCGCACTGAAAACGGCAAACTCCGGTTATCTGACGCGTCGTCTGGTTGACGTTGCACAGGATCTGGTTGTTACCGAAGATGACTGTGGCACGCTGGAAGGCATCACCATGACCCCGGTTATCGAGGGTGGTGACGTTAAAGAGCCGCTGCGCGATCGCGTTCTGGGTCGTGTGACTGCGGAAGATATCCTGAAGCCGGGTACGGCGGACATTCTGGTTCCACGCAACACGCTGCTGCATGAGCATATGTGTGACCTGCTGGAAGAGAACTCCGTTGACTCTGTGAAAGTGCGTTCCGTTGTATCCTGTGACACCGACTTTGGTGTGTGTGCCCACTGCTATGGTCGTGACCTGGCGCGTGGCCACATCATCAACAAAGGTGAGGCTATCGGCGTTATCGCGGCACAGTCCATCGGTGAGCCGGGTACACAGCTGACCATGCGTACGTTCCACATCGGTGGTGCGGCATCGCGTGCGGCTGCTGAATCCAGCATCCAGGTGAAAAACAAAGGTAGCATCAAGCTCAGCAACGCGAAATCGGTTGTTAACTCCAGCGGTAAACTGGTGGTGACCTCCCGTAACACCGAGCTGAAGCTGATCGACGAATTCGGTCGTACCAAAGAGAGCTATAAAGTGCCTTACGGTGCTGTTATGGCCAAGGGTGATGGTGAGCAGGTTGCTGGCGGCGAGACCGTAGCAAACTGGGATCCGCACACCATGCCGGTTATCACCGAAGTGGCTGGTTTCATCCGCTTCACCGATATGATCGACGGCCAGACGATTACTCGTCAGACCGACGAACTGACCGGTCTCTCCTCGCTGGTGGTTCTGGACTCTGCAGAACGTACCGCGGGTGGTAAAGATCTGCGTCCGGCGCTGAAGATCGTTGATGCGAACGGTAACGACGTTCTGATCCCGGGCACCGACATGCCGGCTCAGTACTTCCTGCCGGGTAAAGCGATTGTCCAGCTGGAAGATGGTGTTCAGATCGGTGCGGGTGATGCTCTGGCGCGTATTCCTCAGGAATCCAGCGGTACCAAGGATATCACCGGTGGTCTGCCACGCGTTGCAGATCTGTTCGAAGCGCGTCGTCCGAAAGAGCCAGCAATCCTGGCGGAAATCAGCGGTATCATCTCCTTCGGTAAAGAGACCAAAGGGAAACGTCGTCTGGTTATCACGCCGTTAGACGGTAGCGATCCGTACGAAGAGATGATCCCGAAATGGCGTCAGCTCAACGTGTTTGAAGGCGAACGTGTAGAACGTGGTGACGTGGTTTCCGACGGTCCGGAAGCACCGCACGACATTCTGCGTCTTCGTGGCGTTCACGCGGTAACGCGTTACATCACCAACGAAGTGCAGGACGTTTACCGTCTGCAGGGCGTTAAGATCAACGATAAGCACATCGAAGTTATCGTGCGTCAGATGCTGCGTAAAGCCACTATCGCTAACGCAGGAAGCTCCGACTTCCTGGAAGGCGAGCAGGTGGAATACTCTCGCGTCAAGATCGCCAACCGCGATCTGGAAGCGAACGGCAAAATCGCAGCAACCTATGCTCGCGACCTGCTGGGTATTACCAAAGCGTCTCTGGCAACCGAGTCCTTCATCTCCGCGGCATCGTTCCAGGAGACCACTCGTGTGCTTACCGAAGCAGCCGTTGCGGGCAAACGCGACGAACTGCGCGGTCTGAAAGAGAACGTTATCGTGGGTCGTCTGATCCCGGCCGGTACCGGTTATGCGTACCACCAGGATCGTATGCGCCGTCGTGCCGCTGGCGAACTGCCGGCAGCACCGCAGGTAACTGCTGAAGACGCTTCTGCCAGCCTGGCAGAGCTGCTGAACGCAGGCCTGGGCGGTTCCGACAACGACTAACGCTGCTTTCCGCTAATAAAAACCCGCTTCGGCGGGTTTTTTTATGCCTGAAAGGCACGAAACAGGGCCTCGATCGCGTTTCAGGGCGCGCGCTACGGGAAGAAAACCCAGAATACAGCCTGTCTTCATTCAACAGGTGCCGTTTATGTTCCCACGTATTTTTCTTGTTACTCTCACCATGCTGATAGGCAGCATGGCGCACGCCGAAACCGCATTTCGCCAGCTTACGCTACAAAAAGAGAGCGACCGTCCACTTAATGTTGCCCTCTGGTATCCCACGCGGCAAAGCGGTATGCCCGCCTCGGTGGGCGACAATAGTGTGTTCATCGGAACCCAGGCGCTGCGTGATGCGAAAACCGCACCCGGCAACTATCCCCTGCTGCTTCTCTCCCACGGCTACGGCGGCAGCTGGCGTAACCTTAACTGGTTGGCACAGCGGATGGTTGAACAGGGATACATCGTGGCGGCAGTCGATCACCCGGGAACCACTACGCATAATAACAACCCAAAAGAAGCGCAGCAGCTCTGGCAGCGCCCGCAGGATCTGCGTCGAACGTTGGATGCGCTGCTGGCGACCCCAGCGCTTGCCGGAGAGATAGATAAAGGGCGCATTGCGGCGGTAGGGCATTCACTCGGTGGTTGGACCGTCCTTGAGCTCGCCGGAGGGCGTTTTGCTGCGGACCGTTTTATTGCTGACTGCCAGAATCACCCGGATCTATCGAGCTGCACGCTGATCCACACCCTTGGCATTGACCGGCCCTCAGCGGCTGAACGCTTGGCTGAAGATATCCGCGATCCACGCATCAAAGCGGTGGTGTCCCTCGATCTGGGACTGGCGCGCGGCTTTACGCCCGAGAGCCTGAAGCAGATAAGCATTCCGGTACTGATTATGGCGGCTCAGGCCGATAGCGATGCGCTACCCGCCCGGCTGGAATCGGGTCATCTGGCGGAGTTTATTCCTGCGGCATGGCAACGCTATATCCGCGTAGAGGGGGCAACGCACTTTAGCTTTATGCAGCTGTGTAAACCCGGAGCGGCGGCCCTGATTGAGCAGGACGCGCCGGGGGAGGGCATCGTCTGCCAGGATGGAGGCACAGTTAGCCGCAGCGATATTCATCAGCACCTTGCTAACGAGATTGGCGCATTTCTACATCAGGCGTTAGCGCTTCCTGCGCTGAACGACGATACTCGGTTGGGCTCATCCCGCTGATCCGGGTAAATTCCCTGTTGAAATTGGATTTAGTGGCAAAGCCAGCCTCGAGCATGATCTCCGTAACCGAGGCATCGGTAGCGAGCAATTGCCGTTGGGCGTGGTGAATGCGAAAGCGGTTAATCCACTGGGATACGTTGCTGCCCTGCGTCTGGTTCACCGCCTGCGAAATTTGCCGGGCTGGGATGCCCAACTTGCGCGCCAGCGTGTTGAGCGTCAGATCGGGATCAAGATAGAGGCCCTGCTCGCAGATGCGCGTCTCAACGCGCTGGCAGAGGATCGCTAACTCTTCGCTATTATCCTGGGCTTCAACCGCTGGCCTGCCTTCATCAGGAGGCACGTTTTTGCCGTTATAGACGATCGCCAGGCAGATAAACGGCAGCAGGATCGCCTGAGAGAGCGCCACCAGCTGAGGAGCCTGCTGACCCTGATAGAGGCTAAAATCTACTGCAATAGCCAGGTCGGTCAGGCCGGAAAAGCAGAGAAAGCTGCCTGCGAGAAACGCCATGAGCGCTGCCGGGCGTGCATCATTCAGGCGGGTAAAGATAAATGCATCCGGCCCCTGATATGCCGTGCCGACGAGTGCCCCGCCGTAGCCGATATAAAGCGCCATCAACACCGCATCGGTAAGGCCAGGGGCGGCTAGATTAAGCCCCAGCGCGATAGCAGCGGGAACGATAGATATCGCTAGCTCCTGTTTGCCGCTGCGTCCCGTTAAGCGAGCAAAGCAGCGCCACGCCAGGGGAGGCAGGGCGATAGCAACAATGGACTGGATCTGGCGCAGGAGCGGCGCATCAAACTGCCAGCGCAGGGCAGACATTAATACCAGCAGGGCGCAGCCCGCGATAAACGTGGCGGCGCTACGGTAGCCCGATACGCGCCGTAAGCAAACCTTTGTTAGCAGCATGAGCAAAATAACGAAGGTCAAAAAGGGAAGCGGAACGGCGGGCATAGGCTACCTGTATGGCTTTATAAACGTCTTCTGATGCCATGTTGTGCCATAAATCCGGCCATAAAACACGTTACTACTTTTGGCAGTAGCCTATTGCGCCAACGGCAGCCGTCGGTACAGCTCGATCATATCCCCGGCCAGATCCTGAATCACCATCGCATTCATCAGGTGATCCTGGGAGTGAACGGTGATCAGATTCACCGGCAGCTTGCCCACGCCTTCGTCCAGGCCTATCAGCTCGGTCTGGATCTTATGCGCATGCTTCACAAACTCACGCGACTCCTCCATGGCCTGCTCTGCGCCCGCAAAGTCGCCTTTGCGCGCCAGCTGCAATGCGGTAAGTGCCTGGCTGCGCGCCGCGCCAGCGTTAACCAGCAGCTCCATAATGGTGGTTTCGAGATCCTCCATGCGGTTCACTCCAGCAGCTTCAGCGCTTTATCCAGCACGACGTCACCCTTCATCATGCCGTAATCCATCATATCGATCACCGCGACCTTCTTGCCCAGCGGCTCCGCCTGCGCCTGCAGTTTTGCCTGCTCATACTTCACCTGTGGACCCAGCAGGATAATATCGGCCTCGGCAAGGTTCTCCTTGAACTCGGAAACCGGTACCGCCTTGATAGAGACCTCGACGCCTTTTTTCTGCGCCGCATCTTTCATGCGTTGAACCAACATGCTGGTGGACATACCCGCTGCACAGCATAAGACGATGTTTTTCATAGCCAGCCTCGACAACGATGGGATAAATAAACATTAATCCCACCGTCTGGTTCAACAACCGCCTTACCCTGATTGTGTGTGGAGTATCACAAACAATTCTTACGAACTGGATCCGTTCGCCCCAGGTAACTGTCCCAGTCTTTCCACACCGGCTGTAGGCCGTTGCGCAGCAGGGCGCTGGCGACCTCCTCCGGACGACGGCCGTCGTGCGGCGCGAACTGTTCCAGCTCAGGGTGGTTGTCAGCATAGCCGCCGGGCTGGGTTTTCGAGAAAGCACTGACGCTGGTGATGCCCAGCGGAACAACGCGATCGCGGAACCACGGCGACTCCCGCGTAGAGAGGGAAAGCTCCACGTCGGGTGCCAGCAGGCGGAAGGCGCAGATGGTCTGCACCAGCTGGCGCTCATCCATCAGCGAGGCAGGCTCAATGCCTCCCGCGCACGGGCGCAGGCGTGGGAAGGAGATAGAGTAGCGGCTCTGCCAGTAGTGCTGCTGGAGCCAGAGCAGATGCTCCGCCACCATGTAGCAATCCACCCGCCAGCTGTCGGAGAGACCCACCAGCGCACCAAGGCCAATCCTGTCGATGCCTGCCCGACCAAGCCGGTCCGGGGTCTCCAGCCGCCAGAAGAAGTCCTGCTTGTTTCCCTTCAGATGATGCCGGGCATAGGTTGCCTCATGATAGGTCTCCTGATAGACCATCACCCCGTCTAAGCCCAGCGCCTTAAGCTCGGCATACTCCGCCTGCGACAAGGGCTGCACCTCCATCTGCAACGAGGCGAACTGGCGGCGAATAGCGGGGAAATGGCGACGAAAGTAGTCCATTCCCACTTTAGTCTGATGCTCGCCGGTCACCAGCAGAAGATGCTCAAACCCCATCTCGCGGATCGCCGCGCACTCGCGCAGGATCTCTGCTTCGTCCAGGGTCTTACGTTTGATGCGGTTGCTCATAGAGAAGCCGCAGTAGGTGCAGTCGTTAGCGCACAGGTTAGAGAGATAGAGCGGGACATAGAGACCGACGGCGTTGCCAAACCGCTGGCGAGTAAGACGCTGCGACCGCTGGGCCAGCGGCTCAAGGTAGTCGCTGGCGGCCGGGGAGAGCAGGGCCATCATGTCATCGCGGGTCAGATGAGTCGCCGTCAACGCTCGCTCAACGTCGGCGCGGGTCTTGCTGTGGATGCGCAGCCGGATATCATCCCAGTTAAGCTGCCGCCAATGGTCGCTGAAGGTCTTCATATACCCGTCTCCAGAAAGCCGGTCAGCGGGCTGGTGGCGCTGGCCACACTGTTTACCGCTCCCGGTCCCGCCTGGCGTGCCAGGCGTCCGGCTTCAACGGCCAGCCTGAACGCACGGGCCATGGCCACCGGATCGTTAGCGACGGCAATGGCAGTATTGACCAGCACCGCGCTGGCTCCCATCTCCAGCGCCTCAGCCGCGTGGCTGGGGGTACCGATCCCGGCATCGACCACTACCGGTACCCCCGCCTGGGCGATGATAATCTCTAGCATGGCGCGGGTGGCCAGACCCTGGTTAGAGCCTATCGGTGAGCCGAGCGGCATTACGGCAGCGCAGCCTGCCTCCTCCAGCCGTCGGCACAGCACCGGATCGGCGCTGCAATAGGGCAGCACCACGAAGCCCTCTTTGACCAGCATCTCTGCCGCCTTCAGGGTCTCAACCGGATCGGGCAACAGCCAGCGTGCATCCGGGTGGATCTCCAGCTTCAGCCAGTGAGTGCCCAGCGCCTCGCGTGCCAGCCGGGCGGCAAACACCGCCTCTTCGGCCGTTTTCGCCCCCGAGGTGTTCGGCAGCAGCGTGACGCCCGCCTCCAGCAGCGGAGCGAGGATCGCATCGTTGCGCTGGCGCAGGTCGACGCGCTTCATCGCCAGGGTCACCAGCTGGCTGCCCGAGGCGCGGATCGCGTCGGTCATCAGCTGCGATGAGGCAAACTTCCCCGTTCCGGTAAACAGGTGTGATTCAAAGGTTTTGTCTGCAATACGTAACATGTCAGCCTCCGGCGATAACCTGAAAAAGCAGGATCCGATCGCCGTCCCGCAATTGATGATGATCCCAGCGATCGCGGGGAATAACCTGCTGATTAAGCGCCAGCGCCGTTCCTGGCTTGAGCTGGTTAAGCTGCTCCAGCAGCCCGTGCAGGGTTAGCACCTCCGCACACTGCATAGGCTCGTCATTGAAGAGGATGCGCATCTTGCCCTCCGCAAACGGGGCAGCCCGCCGCCCGCTGGAGTCCAAGCGTGCGCCAATGGTGCTTACGCCCGTCAAACAGCCGCAGCTCGCCCTCTGCTACTTCCATCCCGCTGAGCAGCTTTAAGGCCTCCAGCGCCTGCAGCGTGCCCATCATCCCAACCACCGGGCCTATCACGCCCGCCGTGCGGCAGTTGCGCTGTGGCTCGTCGTCGTCCGACCATAGGCAGCGATAGCAGCCGTGCGCCCACGGTGGGGTAAGCACCATCAGCTGGCCGCCAAACCCCACGGCGCTGGCGGTGATCAGCGGCGTGTTCAGCGCTACGCAGGCGGCATTAATCGCCTGGCGCGTCGCCATGTTATCGGTGCAGTCGAGCACGACGTCGGCCCGTGCCACCTGCTGGCGGAGCGCCTCGTCCTCCAGACGCCTCTTCAGGGTAATCAGCTCAACGTGTGGATTGAGCTGCTGTAAGCGCTGACGGGCCGCGTCGGCTTTGGGCTGATTAATATCGTCGGAGGTAAACATAACCTGCCGCTGCAGGTTGCTCAGGTGCACCGCGTCATCGTCCGCCAGCACCAGCGTGCCGACGCCAGCTGCCGCCAGATAGAGCGCGGCAGGGGAGCCTAAGCCGCCAAGACCGATAATCAGCACCCGGCTGGCGAGCAGCCTCCGCTGACCGTCGATGGCGATATCCTCCAGCAGGATCTGCCGGCTGTAGCGCATAAAATCGCTGTCATTCATCGCCCACCCCCGCCAGATCGATAAGCTGCTGGGTGGCATGATGCCAGTCTATGGCCTGGGTGATGGCGCTCACCACCGCAATGCTGCCGACGCCGGTTGCCAGCACCTGCGGCGCACGCGCGAGGCTAATGCCGCCGATAGCCACCGTTGGGTAATCCTGCAGCCGGGCAACGTGGCCTGCCAGCTGCACCAGGCCCTGCGGCGCGGAGGGCATCTGCTTGGTCTGGGTCGGGAAGACGTGACCCAGGGCGATATAGGAGGGGCGAGCGGCCAGCGCAACGTCAATCTCCATATCATCATGGGTGGAGACGCCCAGGCGCAGACCCGCGTTGCGGATCGCGCTGAGGTCGGTTGTCTCCAGATCCTCCTGCCCCAGATGCACGCCGTAAGCATCATGTTTAATCGCCAGCCGCCAGTAGTCGTTGATAAACAGCCGGGCCGCGTAGCGCTTGCCCAGCGCAATGGCCGCCACGACGTCGGCCTCTACCTCATGGTCCTGCTTATCTTTGATCCGCAGCTGGAGGGTGCGCACCCCCGCCTCCAGCAGGCGCTCAATCCACATCACGCTGTCGACAACCGGATAGAGCCCGAGGCGGAAGGGCACCGGTGGGAAATCAGGCTGGTACATCACACCTCCTCCTTTTTGAGATAGATCTCGCCGCCGCGGGCGCGGAAGTCGTTCGACATATCGTTCATGCCGACTTCAATCGCCTGAGCCGCGGCGTAGTCCCGCACCTCCTGGCTGATCTTCATTGAGCAGAACTTGGGTCCGCACATAGAGCAGAAGTGGGCCACCTTGCCGGACTCCTGGGGTAGGGTCTCATCGTGGTAGGCGCGGGCGGTGAAGGGGTCGAGAGCGAGGTTAAACTGATCCTCCCAGCGGAACTCGAAGCGGGCTTTTGACATGGCGTTATCGCGGATCTGCGCCCCAGGGTGGCCTTTGGCTAGGTCGGCGGCGTGAGCGGCAATCTTGTAGGTAATCAGCCCCTGCTTCACATCTTCTTTGTTCGGCAGGCCGAGGTGCTCTTTTGGCGTGACGTAGCAGAGCATCGCGCAGCCAAACCAACCAATCATCGCCGCGCCAATGCCGGAGGTGAAGTGGTCATAGCCCGGCGCGATGTCGGTGGTCAGCGGCCCGAGGGTATAGAACGGCGCTTCATGGCAGTGCTCGAGTTCTTCGGTCATGTTGCGACGGATCATCTGCATCGGCACGTGGCCCGGACCTTCGATCATCACCTGCACATCGTACTCCCAGGCGATTTTGGTCAGCTCGCCCAGGGTATGCAGCTCGGCAAACTGCGCCTCGTCATTGGCATCCTGAATTGAGCCTGGACGCAGGCCATCGCCTAACGACAGGGAGACGTCGTAGGCGGCGCAGATTTCGCAGATCTCACGGAAGTGCTGATAGAGGAAGTTCTCCTGATGGTGGGAGAGGCACCACTTGGCCATGATCGAGCCGCCGCGTGAGACGATGCCGGTAAGGCGATTGGCGGTCATCGGCACGTAGCGCAGCAGCACGCCAGCGTGAATGGTGAAGTAGTCTACCCCCTGTTCGGCCTGCTCCAGCAGCGTCTCGCGAAAGGTCTCCCAGGAGAGATTCTCGGCGATGCCGTTGACCTTCTCCAGCGCCTGGTAGATAGGGACGGTACCAATCGGGACCGGGCTGTTGCGCAGGATCCACTCTCGCGTCTCGTGGATATTGCGGCCGGTGGAGAGATCCATCACCGTATCCGCGCCCCAGCGGGTGGCCCACACCAGCTTCTCCACCTCCTCTTCAATGGAGGAGGTCACCGCCGAGTTGCCGATGTTGGCGTTGACCTTCACCAGGAAGTTACGGCCGATGATCATCGGTTCGGACTCGGGGTGGTTGATGTTGGCAGGGATAATGGCGCGCCCGGCGGCCACTTCATCGCGAACAAATTCCGGGGTGATATTCTCCGGCAGGCTTGCGCCAAAGCCTTCACCCGGATGCTGGCGGCGCAGCAACTCGCCACGAATGCGCTCCCGGCCCATATTCTCACGCAGGGCGATGAACTCCATCTCCGGCGTCACGATCCCCTGACGGGCGTAGTGCAGCTGGGTGACGCACTTCCCGGTGCGGGCGGCGATCCATGCGGATCGGATCCTGGCGATCCCTTTCTCTACGTCGATCGCAACCGCCGGATCGCCATAGGGACCGGAGGTGTCGTACACCGGGATCGCCTCGTTCGCTTCAAACTGCGGGTCTGCTTTGCTGCCGCCGATAAGCGTCGGGCTAAGCTGGATTTCACGCATCGGCACGCGGATGTCATCCCGGGAGCCCTGAAGATAGATACGCGTTGAGTTAGGGAAGGTGGTGCCCTCCAGCGTGTTGATAAAGCGCTGGGCGGCGGCGCGCTGTTCGCGGCGGGTAGGTTTCGTTGCAGACTCAGACATAGCTCATTCCATAAAAAGTTAAGGACGTGGCTTGTCAGAACGACGGATGAAGCAAGAGGATGCGTGCAGCCCGGAAAGGCGCACGCCAGTAGATTGACTCTTGTTCCCTTCGCAGGTTCTAACCTGATCAGGTTCCGCGGATCCCGAATTAACGGTCTCAGCCGGTGCTTGCGCACTCGGCACTCCGACAAGAAAAACCCCCGTGTTGCAGGGGGCAGGTAAATTAAGTTACGCGTTAATGCTTAAGAACTCAAGCAGGGCGAGCGATGTTGCTGTCGTCGTTAGCGCTCTCTGCCAGGTTGAAATCGAATGCCAGCACGATCAGCTGATCCTCCAGCGTAAAGCGTGCGGCCAGCGCTTCGCCAATGCCGGAGAGCGCTTCCTGGAACTCAACCCATTTGTCATCTTCGATGGCGTTCTCAAGGCTTGAGTCGTAATAGTTCATGATCTGCTGGGTATTGGCTTCCAGCTGCGGATAGATTTGCGTGGCCGCTAAAAGTGGGCTGCTGCCTTCCATTTCGCTGATAATCTGTTCATAAATACTAAAGTGTCCGGCGGACAGGTAATCGACCAGATTATGGCAAAAATCGTCCAGAGCCTTCTCATCCAGCTCTGAATAGGACTCCTTGCCCGGCTTAATGCCCACCAGGTTATAGTACGATACCAGCAAATGCTTGCGCACCTGAAGCCAGTGATCGACTAGTTTATTACTTCCGCCTACGCGCGCCGTCAGGCTTTCCAGGTGGTTTAGCATGAATAACTCCGTGGTTTAAGAAAAAAAGTGTTCACCCAAAATATGTAAAAATGATGTAACCAACATGCCAGTGTCGCTAAGGTAGTGCAACAGATTATGGAACGTGTCATCGAATTAACCGATCAGGGCTGGTGGATCGTCAGCCATGAACAAAAATTATGGTTGCCCGCTGGAGAATTACCACACGGCGAGGCAGTAAATTTTGATCTTGTGGGCCAGCGCGGGTTAATTATCGGCGAGTGGCAAGGCGAGTCCGTGTGGCTGGTTCGTCAGACCCGACGCCAGGATATGGGCTCGGTACGCCAGCTGATGGATCAGGACGTCGGTCTGTTCCAGCTTGCCGGACGCGGCGTACAGCTGGCAGAGTTCTACCGTTCGCATACGTTCTGCGGCTACTGCGGGCACACCATGCATCCCAGCAAGACCGAGTGGGCGATGCTGTGCGGCGGCTGTCGCGAGCGCTACTACCCGCAGATTGCTCCCTGCATCATCGTCGCGATCCGCCGCGATGACCACATTCTGCTGGCCCAGCATACCCGCCATCGCAACGGGATCTACACCGTGCTCGCGGGTTTCGTCGAGGTGGGTGAGACCCTGGAACAGACCGTGGCCCGCGAAGTTATGGAGGAGAGCGGTATCCGGGTTAAAAACCTGCGCTATGTGACCTCCCAGCCGTGGCCGTTCCCGCAGTCGCTGATGACCGCCTTTATGGCCGAGTATGACAGCGGCGATATCACCATCGATCCTAACGAGCTGCTGGACGCGGGCTGGTATCGCTATGACCAGCTGCCGCTGCTGCCACCGCCGGGTACGGTAGCGCGTCGGCTGATTGAGGACACGGTCGCACTATGCCGTGCAGAAGGCGAGGGCCGTGCAGAAGATGAGGGCCGGGCAGAGTATGAGTGAAGCATAGAGCGGCGTGTTACAATAACGGTCTGACGCATTGAGGAATTGCAAAATGACCGAATTGAAAAACGATCGTTACCTGCGCGCGCTGCTGCGCCAGCCCGTGGATATCACGCCGGTATGGATGATGAGACAGGCCGGGCGCTATCTGCCGGAGTACAAAGCCACGCGGGCCCAGGCAGGCGATTTTATGTCGCTGTGCAAAAACGCCGAGCTGGCCTGTGAGGTTACGCTGCAGCCGCTGCGTCGCTATCCCCTTGATGCCGCCATTCTGTTCTCCGATATCCTGACCATTCCGGATGCCATGGGGCTGGGACTCTACTTCGAAGCCGGGGAAGGCCCGCGCTTTAGCCTGCCAATTACCGGCAAAGCCGACGTTGAGCGGCTGCCTGTTCCCGATCCAGAGCAGGAGCTGGGCTACGTGATGAACGCCGTGCGCACCATCCGTCGCGAGCTGAAGGGCGAGGTGCCGCTGATTGGCTTCTCCGGGAGCCCGTGGACGTTGGCGACCTATATGGTCGAGGGCGGCAGTAGCAAGGCCTTCACCAAAATCAAAAAGATGATGTATGCCGAGCCGCAAACCCTGCATGCGCTGCTGGAGAAGCTGGCGAAAAGCGTCACGCTCTATCTCAATGCGCAGATTAAAGCCGGTGCGCAGTCGGTGATGATTTTTGATACCTGGGGCGGGGTGCTGACCGGACGCGACTATCAGCAGTTTTCGCTCTACTACATGCATAAGATCGTCGACGGTCTGCTGCGGGAAAACGAAGGCCGCCGCGTGCCGGTCACCCTGTTTACCAAAGGCGGGGGACAGTGGCTGGAGGCAATGGCGGAGACCGGCTGTGACGCGCTGGGCCTCGACTGGACTATTGATATCGCCGATGCCCGCCGTCGCGTAGGTCACAAGGTGGCGCTGCAGGGTAATATGGATCCGTCGATGCTCTATGCACCTCCGGCCCGCATCGAAGAAGAAGTAGCGACTATACTTTCTGGTTTCGGCCAGGGCGAAGGCCACGTCTTTAACCTCGGTCACGGTATTCATCAGGATGTGCCGCCTGAACATGCGGGCGCATTTGTAGAAGCGGTGCATCGTCTCTCGGAGCAATATCACCGCTAAGGAGCATATATGGATCTCGCGTCGCTACGCGCTCAGCAAATCGAACTTGCCTCATCGGTGATCCGCGAGGATCGGTTTATCAACGATCCCCCGGCGTTTATCGGCGGCGCGGACGTCGGCTTTGAGCAGGGTGGCGAAGTGACCCGGGCGGCGATGGTACTGCTGAAGTACCCATCGCTGGAGCTGGTGGAGTACCAGGTGGCGCGTATTGCCACCACCATGCCCTATATCCCCGGCTTTCTCTCCTTCCGTGAGTATCCTGCGCTGATGGCGGCGTGGGATATGCTGTCGCAAAAACCCGATCTGCTGTTCGTTGATGGGCACGGTATCTCGCACCCGCGCCGCCTTGGCGTTGCCAGCCACTTCGGCCTGCTGGTGGACGTGCCGACCATTGGCGTGGCGAAGAAACGCCTGTGCGGCAAGTTTGAGCCGCTCTCGCCTGAGCCAGGCGCGCTTGCGCCGCTGATGGACAAAGGCGAGCAGCTGGCGTGGGTGTGGCGCAGTAAAGCGCGCTGTAATCCGCTGTTTGTCGCTACCGGCCACCGGGTGAGCGTGGACAGCGCGTTGGCGTGGGTTCAGCGCTGCACTCAAGGCTACCGTCTGCCGGAGCCGACCCGCTGGGCCGATGCCGTTGCGTCGCGGCGTCCGGCATTTATGCGATGGCAGGAAATTCAGCCCTGATTCAGGTACACTGCGGCTAATTTCCGATAGCGAGAATTCACCATGTTACAAAACCCTATTCACCTGCGCCTGGAGAAGCTGGAGAGCTGGCAGCACGTCACCTTTATGGCCTGCCTGTGCGAGCGCATGTATCCGAACTACGCCATGTTCTGCCAGCAGACCGGCTTCGGTGACGCGCAGCTTTATCGCCGCATTGTTGACCTGATTTGGGAGACGCTGACGGTGAAAGACGCGAAGGTGAATTTCGACAGCCAGCTAGAGAAGCTGGAAGAGGCGATCCCGGCGGCAGAGGATTACGATCTCTACGGCGTCTATCCGGCTATCGACGCCTGCGTTGCCTTAAGCGAACTGGTGCACTCACGCCTGAGCGGTGAAACGCTGGAGCACACCATCGAGGTGAGCAAGACCTCTATCACCACGGTAGCGATGCTGGAGATGACCCATGCAGGTCGCGAAATGACCGATGAAGAGCTGAAAGCGAACCCGGCCGTAGAGCAGGAGTGGGATATTCAGTGGGAAATATTCCGACTTTTGGCTGACTGCGAAGAACGCGATATTGAGCTGATTAAAGGGCTACGTGCAGACCTACGCGAGGCGGGTGAGAGTAATATCGGTATACTTTTGCAGCAATGAGGCAACAAAACGTGATTTAACGCCTGTTTTGTCTCACTGGAAGGCTTCCCATTGGCCCCCCGTCTGGTCTACATTTGGAGGGCGAAAAAAAGTGGCTATCGGTGCGTGTATGCAGGAGAGTGCTTTTCTGGCATTTTCGTCGCACTCGATGCTTAGCAAGCGATAAACACATTGTAAGGATAACTTATGAACAAGACTCAACTGATTGATGTAATTGCAGACAAAGCTGACCTGTCTAAAGTACAGGCTAAAGCTGCCCTGGAATCCACCCTGGCTGCTATTACTGAGTCTCTGAAAGAAGGCGATGCTGTACAACTGGTTGGTTTCGGAACCTTCAAAGTGAACCACCGCGCTGAGCGTACTGGCCGCAACCCGCAGACCGGTAATGAAATCAAAATCGCCGCAGCTAACGTGCCGGCATTTGTTTCTGGCAAAGCTCTGAAAGACGCAGTTAAATAAGACCGCGTGACAGCGAACAGTTTTGATGAGGGGGCGTTTACGCCCCTTTTGTCTGTCTGGCGTCGCACCCTGACGCTGGCTGGCCTGCTGTTGCTGACGGCCTGCAGCCATAATGATTCGCTGCCGCCCTTTACCGCTAGCGGCTACGCGGGCGACCACGGCGCGGTGCGCATATGGCGTAAGGACGATGGCGATGCCGTTCATCTCCTGACGGCGTTTAGCCCGTGGCGCAGCGGAGATACCTCTATCAGCGAATACCGCTGGCAGGGCGATCGGCTGGCGCTGATCGAGCTCAACGTCTACGGTACCCCACCGGAAAATATTCGTGCCCGCTTCGACGAGCGTGGCGAACTCAGCTTTATGCAGCGAGAAGTCAACGGCCAGAAGCAGCAGCTCTCCAGCGACCAGATCGCCCTCTACCGCTATCGTGCCGACCAGATCCGCCAGACCAGCGATGCCCTACGTCAGGGCCACGTGACGCTGCGTCAGGGGCGTTGGCACCGCGACGGCTCGGTCACTACCTGTGAAGGCCAAACCATCAAGCCCGATTTTGAACCGCAGGCGCTAAGCCATATTCAACGTCGTCAGCAGCACTCCTCAGCGGACGTGAGTCTGGCGTGGCTGGAAGCGCCGGAAGGGACGCAGCTGTTGCTGGTGGCAAACGAGGATTTTTGTACCTGGCAACCGCAGGCGAAGAGTTTCTAAAGGGGTTGAGACAGGGCGGATAAGCGCAAGCGCCTGGCCGCCCTGGAGAGGTTTACTGCTGCTCTTCCCGCGCAATGGCGCGATAGCCAATATCCTGGCGGCTGAAGCTGCCCTCCCAGTAAATATCTGCCATCAGCGCATAGGCGTTCTTCTGCGCTTCAGCGACGGTGTTACCCAGCGCGGTGGCGCAGAGCACGCGTCCGCCGCTGGTGAGCACCTGGTCGTCGTCAGCAAGCGTGGTACCGGCATGGAACACCTTACCGCCGACGTTCTCCAGCGGCAGGCCGTGGATCACGTCGCCGGTGCGGTAGTTGCCCGGATAGCCGCCTGCGGCAATCACTACGCCGAGCGAGGCACGATCGTCCCACTCCGAGGTTTTCTCATCGAGCTTGCCTTCACAGGCTGCCAGGCAGAGCTCTACCAGGTCAGACTTCATGCGCAGCATGATCGGCTGGGTTTCCGGATCGCCAAAGCGGCAGTTGAACTCGATCACCTTCGGGTTACCCTGCTGATCGATCATCAGCCCCGCATAGAGGAAGCCCACGTAGGTGTTGCCTTCCGCCGCCATGCCTTTCACGGTTGGCCAGATCACGCGATCCATGGCGCGCTGATGCACCTCGCTGGTGACGACCGGCGCAGGAGAGTAAGCCCCCATTCCGCCGGTGTTCGGCCCGGTATCACCGTTGCCGACGCGCTTATGATCCTGGCTGGTGGCCATCGGCAGCACGTGCTCGCCGTCGACCATCACAATAAAGCTCGCCTCTTCACCGTCGAGGAACTCTTCGATAACGATGCGGTGACCGGCGTCGCCAAAGGCGTTGCCTGCCAGCATATCGTGCACCGCCGCTTCTGCCTCTTCCAGGGTCATTGCCACAATGACGCCTTTACCGGCTGCCAGTCCGTCGGCTTTAATGACGATTGGCGCGCCTTTCTCGCGCAGGTAGGCCAGGGCAGGCTCTACCTCGGTAAAGTTCTCATACTCCGCGGTGGGAATATGATGGCGAGCGAGGAAGTCCTTGGTAAATGCTTTAGAACCTTCAAGCTGGGCGGCACCCTGAGTTGGGCCAAAAATCTTCAGACCCGCAGCCTGGAATGCATCTACCACGCCAATCACCAGCGGTGCTTCCGGGCCAACGATAGTCAGATCGATCTTCTCGCTCTGGGCGAAGCTCAGCAGGGCAGGGATATCCGTCGCGCTCACGGCGACGTTCTGCAGGGTGGGCTCCAGCGCCGTACCGGCGTTACCGGGTGCAACAAAAACGGTGCTTACCAGCGGGGACTGGGCTGCTTTCCACGCCAGAGCATGCTCGCGCCCGCCGTTACCAATAACTAATACTTTCATTCTCTGCTCCGTGAATTAATGGCGGAAGTGACGCATGTCGGTGAAGATCATCGCAATGCCGTGCTCGTCGGCGGCGGCAATGACTTCATCATCGCGAATAGAGCCACCCGGCTGGATCACGCAGGTCACACCCACGGCTGCCGCAGCATCAATACCATCGCGGAACGGGAAGAAGGCATCAGAGGCCATCGCGGAACCTTTCACTTCCAGCCCTTCGTCACCGGCTTTGATACCGGCAATTTTCGCGGAGTAGACGCGGCTCATCTGGCCTGCGCCGATACCGATGGTCATCTTATCTTTGGCATAAACAATGGCGTTGGATTTAACAAATTTGGCCACTTTCCAGCAGAAGAGGGCATCGCGCATCTCCTCTTCGGTGGGCAGGCGCTTGCTGACGACGCGCAGATCCTTGTTGGTCACCATGCCAAGATCGCGATCCTGAACCAGCAGGCCGCCGTTAACACGTTTGAAATCGAGGCCCGCCACACGCTCGGCCCACTTGCCGCAGGTCAGGACGCGCACGTTCTGCTTGGCAGCGGTGATCTGCAATGCCTCTTCCGTCGCGGAGGGGGCAATGATCACCTCAACAAACTGGCGAGAGATGATTGCCTGGGCGGTATCGGCATCCAGCTCACGGTTAAAGGCAATGATGCCGCCAAAGGCCGAGGTCGGATCGGTTTTATAGGCGCGATCGTACGCGCTGAGGATAGAGTCGCCTACCGCCACGCCGCACGGGTTCGCATGCTTAACGATGACACAGGCCGGCTCGTTGAACTCTTTCACGCACTCCAGCGCCGCGTCAGTATCGGCGATGTTGTTATAGGAGAGCGCTTTGCCCTGAACTTGGGTAGCCGTCGCCACGGAAGCCTCTTTAACGCCTTCTTCTATATAGAAGGCAGCCTGCTGGTGGCTGTTTTCGCCGTAGCGCATATCCTGCTTCTTAATAAAGTTCAGGTTCAGGGTACGTGAGAAGCGGCCAGCGGGCTCTTTGGTTTCACCGTGGTACGCCGGAACCAGACTGCCAAAGTAGTTGGCGATCATGCTGTCATAGGCTGCGGTGTGCTCGAAGGCTTTAATCGCGAGGTCGAAACGGGTCTCAAGGGTCAGAGAGCCGTCGTGGGTATCCATCTCTTTAATAATGGCGTCGTAGTCACTGCTCTTAACCACAATCGCCACGTCTTTATGGTTCTTGGCAGCGGAGCGCACCATGGTAGGGCCACCGATATCGATATTCTCTACGGCGTCTTCCAGCGAGCAGCCTTCGCGGGCAACGGTCGCGGCAAAGGGATAAAGGTTAACAACCACCATATCGATAGGATCGATGCCATGCTGAGCCATGATCCCGTCATCCTGGCCGCGACGGCCAAGAATGCCGCCGTGCACTTTCGGGTGCAGGGTCTTTACGCGTCCATCCATCATTTCCGGGAAGCCGGTGTAATCAGAAACTTCGGTTACCGGCAGGCCTTTATCTGCCAGCAGGCGGGCAGTACCGCCGGTGGAGAGCAGCTCCACGCCGCGCTGGGAGAGTGCCTGAGCGAACTCGACGATACCGGCCTTATCAGAAACACTGAGCAGAGCGCGGCGGATTGGACGTTGTTGCATGGTATAAATCCCCGGGATTTGAACATTACAGAGAGCGTTAGCTGAATTTTTCTCTAAAAACTCAGCTAACGCCCCATAAGGGGCCGCCTTTAATAAGCGAAGGCATTTTAACGAAAACGTTTGCGCATCGCTCGTAAATTTTCAATTTTTCGCAGCAGTGTGGATAACTCTGTGCGTAAAAAGGTATAAGGCCGCCTTTTGCTGTGGAATGCAGCAGTCAGTCATTTTTCTGTCATTTAACTATTGCGGGCGCTCGAGAACTCCCTATAATGCGCCTCCATCGACACGGCGGATGTGAATCACTTCACACGATGAGCCGGGTTGATTGAAGAGAAAAAATTCTGAAATTAAGGATTGACTCTGAAA
>NZ_BBMZ01000036.1 GCF_000759795.1 Pseudescherichia vulneris NBRC 102420 | reverse complement strand
GGGCCGCCTGCACCGCCGGGACGTCTTCACCGGCAGCGCGCAGCGTCCGGCCCCGCGCCGCTGGTCCCGCCGCTGGGACTACGACTACCGCAATAACCCCGTGCGCGAGGAGCGCGACGATGACCCGTTCAGCTGTTATCACTGGCAGTACGACAGCGCCGGGCGGCTGCTGTCTCAGGACGGCACGCTGCCGGGCCGGGAGCAGTGGCGGTGGGATGCAGCGGGTAATCCGCTGGACAATATCGGGGAGAAGATAACCCACAACCGCGTCACGCAGCTGAACGGCATCCGCTGGCGGTATGACATCCACGGCCGCACGGTGGAGAAGGACGACGGTCAGACCCGCTGGCACTACCGCTATGACGGCGAGCACCGCCTGACGGAGGTCGTCAGCCAGCCGCGTGACCGCAACCGGCCGCAGGTGGCGGTCAGCTTCCGCTACGATCCGCTCGGCCGCCGCATCAGCAAGACCAGCCGCCGGACGCTGGCAGGGCAGTTGCACGGAAAAGAGGTCACCACCCGGTTTGTCTGGGAGGGGTTCCGGCTGCTGCAGGAGATCCGGAATGAGGTCCCGCTGACCTACGTCTACACCGATCAGCACAGCCATGAGCCGCTGGCCCGTATTGACGGCGTGAATGCCCCGGATATCTTCTGGTTCCACAACCAGCCCAGTGGCACGCCGGAGCGGCTGACAAATGCGGAAGGGCGGGTGTGCTGGGAGGCACAGAACAGTGCCTGGGGCAAACTGCTGAATGAAAGAGAGGTGCAGCTCTCAGGCTGTGCCCAGAACCTGCGGATGCAGGGCCAGTACCTGGATCGTGAGACGGGACTTCACTATAATCTGTTCCGGTACTACGACCCGGACTGCGGCAGGTTCACGCAGCAGGATCCCATAGGACTGGCGGGGGGATTAAACCTCTACCAGTATGCACCTAATCCGCTGGGGTGGGTGGATCCGTGGGGGTTGAGTCGAAGCTGTAGTAATGATAAAAGTAGCAGACCTGATTTTTATGTAGGGCCTGCGGGACCTAGTGCCACCATGCCATCCACAGCTTATCGCTATATGAATAGTACTGACATGTATGCAGCTAAAACAATAAATTCAAAATCGGCTCCGTTAAGCTACTTTGGGTATACAAAATATAAAGCCGGACATGAGGCTAGGGATGCTTATCAGATATTTTATGAAAATGGAAACCCAAAATCATGGAGCGATGCAAGATTATTAGGTGAGTTTAATACCTTACAACTTTATAAGAATGGCGTTCCTCAAGTTAAAGTTCCTTTGGCCAACGGTGGTGAAGGTCCGGGATTAGAGCTATTTACTAGTGCTTATCCACAGTATGGGAAAGGTGGTGCTCTACAATTACTGCCAATAGAAAAAGGCACGATTATTAACTTTGACAACGTAACTATTTTACCGGAGTAAAAATGAGTCGTGATGAGCTTGTTAATGATTTGATGTACCTGATAAACAAATATGTTCCTGAGGGGGATAGAGAGGAATTTAAACCATATCTATTGATGGACGACGTGCCTGTTAAAGGAATTTTAGCAGACTTTAATAAATTATCGATAGATCCTATAGAAGATATTGATGGAGATTTAATTAGGAAAATATATTTCCATTTTTGTTAAAAGCGAAAACCGGAAGAAAATTTCATTTTGCTAAACAAAACATAGCACCAGTCGACTCCCTCGCGCTAGCGGAGAATGCCTGGATTCGCGAGGCGGAGCAGGAGCTGCTCTATAAGTATGACGCCCTTGGCCGCGTTATCAGTGAGTAGGGTGAGCAGGAGACATTGGCAGGCCAACCACATGGCAAAGAGGTGACCACCCGGTTTGTGTGGGAGAGGTTCCGACTGCATGGAAAGTGACAAATTTGTCAGGAACAAATTTGAGTGCGTGTAGCGCAACCCCGGAGGGGCGAGCCACAGGGATGTGGCGAGTAAACCAGACTTCACTATAATCTGTTCCGGTATTACGACCCGGACTGCGGCAGGTTCACGCAGCAGGATCCCATAGGGCTGGCGGGGGGATTAAACCTCTATCAGTATGCGCCGAATCCGCTGGGGTGGGTGGATCCGTGGGGGTTAAAAGCCAGATGTGCACCTACTAAAGCAAATGACCATAATCAGGCTGCATTTGGCAGACAGTGGCAAGGAAGAGGCATTTATGAAGGTCGTGACTCTTGGTCAAACGTTATGCTTAAAGAAGGTGACATTGTTTATGGCGGTGTGCCTGGGCAGTCAGGTTTTTATTTTGACAAGGCCACTTTAGATGCAGCTGGCGGTAGCAGAGAAAAACTCTGGAAAAGCTTACAAGTTTTACCACACCCTACATATAGATATAGAGGTAAAATACAGGCTTATCGTGTTAAAAGGGAAGCTATGGTGGGTACAGGTATAGCTTTATCACAAGATCCATTAAAAGGATTTGGATCAGGTGGCGGGACACAATTCTTTTTATCGAATTACAAAACCGTCTTAGAGCCTATTGGGGATGCTTTTGGATTAGGTCTTTAAAATATGAAATTAAAATTCCAATTAAATAGTTTGACTATATGTAATAGTATTTTATTATCACCTTGTCAAACCAAGAAAAATCTTATAAACAAAGATCTCTCATGGGAGGAGTGGATAAGAAATGATAATGAAGTTGTATCATATAAAATTGTACTAATAGATAAGAAAAATAAGTCAAAAATCTTTTTGATTGTGAATTTTACTTATCCAGTTAATGATGGCTCTTTGCTTTCAAGTTGGTATTTATCACCAGAGAATATAATGAATGGAGAACAAAGCAAACCCGAAGGGAAAGTCACAAAAGCTCTTAGGAAGTGGTTTTTTGATAAAACAAATACTGAGATTCCTGTAGGTGGGGACTGGGGCCATCTCGATGCAGCTTACGATCATTGGAACACTGTAGGTGTTATAGCTTGTAATTATAGATCTTCCTTCAAAAATGATTCAGAATGGAAAGACTATAGAAGAAGAAATAAATTCTAATGATTCTAACAAGAGTGATGCTCGCATGCGTGGAGCGTTTGATACGCTTCGCTTGTACAAAAAGGGTAAACCTATGGCTTTTGTTCCCGCCGGAGCCCCTCACGGATGCGGAAGGCAGGGTGTGCTGGGAAGCACAAAACAGTGCCTGGGGCCAACAGCTAAATGAGAGAAGCGTACAGCTTTCAGGCCATGCCCCGAACCTGCGCATGCAGGGCCAGTATCTGGAATTTGTCAGGAACAAATTTGAATGCATGTAGCACGACCCCGGAGGGGAGTGGCGAGTAAACCAGATTTTATTGTATAGTTAATGTTAGGAAACCGCCAAGCTCAACGATCATTAGAACAGATAAGGTGAATTTTTGAGGCTGCCATGAATAAAACAAAAGCTATAGAATTATTGACTGATATCATATCTTGTTCTGATCGAGAAAATAAATTACAGGGTAAGGAATTTTATAAATCGGCACTAAAGATATTACAGGATGAAAGATCATCGGAAAATGAGTTGAAAACTTTATATAGAAGATTTTGCGGTTATTTTGCTCACGGTGACTTCACTAACGTAGAGTATGCAAAAATCAATCTCTTAATTAATTATCTTGAAAGCTAATCTATTTTTTAAACCCCAGGGTGTGCTGGTTTTATAACCAGACCGACGGCACGCTTAAAGCATGCATCGTCAATACACGGGTCGTGTCAAATCTAGCATAATCAAATTGCATAGTTTAGGTCATCCTGACGCTACCCTAACTCATGGCGCTAAGCCTCATTTCATTGTAACATTACTCCAAAACCTGAATGCAGGTAGTATGTCAGGGACTCATGGGCATGATAACTTTGAGGTTTTTTAAATGTGGTTTGATAATGCGTTAGGGAAAGAAAAAATAAAATTCATGTTTGGTGGGGAGTTAAGCCTTCAATCTATTGAAGTAAGTAGCTTTTCATTTGAGCGTTTTTCAGATGTGACATTTCAATTTTATAGCAGAAATATCCCTTCATCTTACCCAGAAAAATGGAATGAGTGTGAATTCAATGCCCTTAGTGTGATAATCACATTTGGAGGTGTAATAGAGTTGGATGTTAAAGGCAATGGGATAGGTTTTATCTGCTCGCCAGAAATATTTTCTAGCGAAACCCATAGCGGAATAAAAATATGTAGCAATCAGTTGAGTATAAATTGCAAGTCAAGGTTTCTCACAATCGTAAGTATTACTCCATACCTGGACGAGCGGTGGGATTAAAAATAAAATATAGTAGGGATATACCCATAATGAGAGAGGGTTTTCATTCTGGCGGCATTGATTTATGAAGAAAATGATTTTAGATGAACATGATGGCAATGTGACCATTGATAACTATTCGATTAATTTGCAATCTCAGGAGGAGTTTGTTGGGAGTTGCTTTTATAGAGAAAATGACGATATAAAAGAGTTCGGTCGTTATGGTTACTACGTGGAGAGCGTCTCATGGCTTGGGAGAGAGTATTTTTTAGAGTTTTGGCCAGCGATGGAGCAGTTCCCAAAAAAGATATGTATGGTTGAAAAAGGAACGGAGTTTTACTCTTCCCTGCATGATTGGGAGCTAAGGGCGAATGTAGACCTACTCTTAAGGGAAGAGGCGAGAGTAAAGGCGTTTTTGGAAAGTACCTTAAACTTTGCATCAAGACGTGATATATCGCAGCCACCTTATGGTGTGGTTTTTGAATATGTGTGGGGTGAGATTGCTGTGCAGTCTAATAAGAATGATTTTAATTGCGGTCTGTATATAAGCTGGAATGACTAACAAGTGATTAATAATTTAGTTGTTGATAAAGAAACATGCACCTTAAGCTGGGTATACGATGCGCGCCTGGTCACTGGTCACATGGAAAATTTGGATTCGGCAATGTTAGATGAAAAACGCAAGCTGGTTTTTATATTAAGCCAGCCCTCGCCGCTACCAGCCTTACTGACTGTCTTAAATAGGGAGGGGGGCTTGGTTTCAACATTTCCAGCACCGGAGGGTGCATCTTTTTATTACTTAACGTCGAATGCTGCAAAAGAGGTGTTGGTCGTTTGTTCTTTTCATGAAAAGAGAGAAGGCTGGTATGACTGGCATTATGCTCTGGATGTTGAAAATAAAAGGTTGATGAAAATGACACCTTCTTATTAGAGTCTTGAAACAGTGAATACAAAGAGCACTTGCGAGCCGCAGGGAAACAGCCAGTAACCGCTCCCATCCAGCCCATTACGCAACCGTCTTCGCTTACTCCTCGCTGAACCAGTCGCTGTTCTCCTGGCGGATCAGCTGTACCGTCTCGCCAATCTCTTCCAGATGCGCGGTCATCGCCTTATCTACGCCCTCTACGTCATGCTTAGCCAGCGCATTAAAGATATCCTGATGTTGACGTAGTAGCTTCTCCGGCGGGGAAACGTGATCGAGGCTCATATAGCGCACCCGGTCAATGGTGGCTTTGATGTTCTCTACCGTATCCCACGCCAATTGGCAGTCGGCAATCAGCGCCAGCTTCTGGTGAAACTCATCGTCAAGCTGGAAGAAATCATCAAGCTGCTTGTGGTCGATAGCAATTCGCTGTTGGTGCAGGTTCTGCTCCAGCTGATAACGCTGGCTATCGGTGATCAGCGTCGCTGCCCGGCGGGCGACGGCGCACTCAATCGCCTGACGCACAAAGCAGCCGTTGCGGACCTGGGTCATGGAGATCTTATTAACGTAGCTGCCGCGCTGGGGACGGATCTGAATCAGTCCATTCTCAGCAAGTTTGATAAAAGCTTCACGAACCGGCTGGCGCGAGACGTTAAACCGCACCGATACCTCTTTCTCCGACAGCGGCGTGCCGGGGGGGATCAGGCAATGTACGATATCCTGGCGCAGGATACGGTAAATTTGCTGATTAACGGGCAATACAGGATTAAGGTGGGTTTCGACGGCCATGCGCTCTTACTTAATGGAATAGTGACGCGCTTACCATACCATCTATTTGATCTGCATCCCATACCCGGCCCGCAGGCCGGGTAGGAAATATCAGCTGCGATGCACGCTTAGGCCAGCCCAGGTCTGGCTAACCGGCATCATCTCAAGGGTGTTGATGTTCACGTGCTTCGGCAGGGTCGCTACCCACCAGACGGCCTCGCACACATCCTCTGCGCTCAGGGCGTTGGTGTTCTCATAGGTTTTGCCCGCTTTATCGTCGTCGCCTTTGAAGCGAACGTTAGAGAACTCGGTTCCACCTACCAGACCCGGCTCGATGTTGGTCACGCGCACCGCCGTACCGTGCAGATCGGTACGCAGGTTGAGGCTGAACTGCTGTACAAAAGCCTTGGTTGCGCCATAGACGTTGCCGCCCGCGTAGGGCCAGCTGCCTGCGGTAGAGCCGATGTTGATGATGTGCCCACGGTTGCGTTCTACCATACCCGGCAGCACGGCGCGGGTCATATAGATCAGCCCCTTGTTGTTGGTATCGATCATTGTCTCCCAGTCTTCAACGTTGGCCTTATGCGCAGGCTCCAGGCCCAGCGCCAGACCGGCGTTGTTGACCAGCACATCGATGTCGCGCCACTCGGCGGGGAGAGAGTCCAGCGCCTGTTCGATAGCGGCGCGGTTGCGTACGTCCAGTTGCAGGGTGAGAACGCTATCGCCCAGCTCATCTTTCAGGGTTTGCAAACGTTCCTGACGACGGCCGGTAGCAATCACTTTATGACCGTTTTCAACGAAACGGCGGGTGATGCTCTCGCCAAACCCTGCCGTTGCCCCGGTGACTAAAATAATCATCATTCTGTTCCTCAACGCTTTTTGTGTGTTATTACGATAGCATGGGTTAAGAGCCTGAGGTAAACGACAATGTTTAAGGAGTTGAAATGTCGCTAACGAATCCTTTATTGAGTGAAAGCACGCTGCCTTACCTGGCGCCGCGCTTCGATATCATTGAAGATAGCCATTATCGTCCGGCCTTTGATGAGAGCGTTCGGCAAAAACGTGCTGAAGTCAGCGCCATCGCCCAAGTGACAACGCCAGCAGATTTTAACAACACCATCCTGGCGCTGGAGCAGAGCGGGCAGCTTCTTAACCGGGTTACCAGCCTCTTTTTTGCTATGACCTCTGCCCATACCAATGACTACCTTCAGCAGCTTGATGAAGCCTTCTCCGCAGAGCTGGCCGAGCTGGCAAATGATATCTATCTGGATAGTGCGCTCTTCTCCCGTATTGATGCCGTCTGGCAGCAGCGCCACGCGCTCGGGCTGGACGCGGAATCCCTGCGCCTGACGGAGGTCCTCCACCAGCGCTTTATTCTGGCAGGGGCGACCCTGGGCAGCGCCGAGAAACAGGCGTTAAAAAGCCTCAATACCGAAGCGGCGACCCTCACTAGCCAGTTTAACCAGCATCTGCTGGCGGCAGGCAAGGCGGGTGGCCTGATCGTCGAGAGCGAGCAGCAGCTTGATGGCCTGAGTGAGAGCGAAAAAGCGCAGGCGCGGGCGGCAGCTGAAGAGCGGGGGCTCTCCGGACGCTGGCTTATCCCTCTCCTGAATACGACCCAGCAGCCTGCGCTGGCGGGACTGCGCGATCGACAGACCCGGGAACAGCTCTTCAAAGCAGGCTGGTCGCGTACGGAAAAAGGCGATAAAAACGATACCCGCGCCGTCGTGCTGCGGCTGGCCCAGATCCGCGCCGAACAGGCCGCGCTACTGGGATTCCCGGACTATGCCGCCTGGAAAACTGCCGACCAGATGGCGCAAAATCCTGCCGCCGCGCTGACCTTTATGCGTAATATCGTTTCGGCGGCGCGCGCTCGTGCCGAGCAAGAGCTGGCGGATATTCAGCGGGTAATCGATGAGCAGCAGGGTGGATTCCGGGCCGAGGCCTGGGACTGGGCGTGGTATGCCGAGCAGGTGCGCCGGGAGAAATTCGCCCTTGATGAGGCGCAGATCAAACCCTACTTTGCCCTCAACACCGTGCTGGTTGACGGCGTATTCTGGACCGCCAGCCAGCTGTTCGGCCTGAGCTTCATCGAGCGGTTCGATCTGCCGGTTTACCATCCTGACGTCCGCGTCTGGGAGATCGTTGATGCGGACGGCACCGGCATGGCGCTCTTCTACGGCGACTTCTACGCCCGCGACAGCAAAAGCGGCGGGGCGTGGATGGGTAACTTCGTGGAGCAATCCACATTACAGGGAACCCGGCCGGTTATCTATAACGTCTGCAACTACCAGAAACCTTCCGCAGGTGGACCCGCGCTCATTTCCTGGGATGACGTGATCACGCTGTTCCATGAGTTTGGTCATACCCTGCACGGGCTTTTTGCCACCCAGCGCTACGCGACGCTCTCCGGCACCAATACGCCGCGTGATTTTGTCGAGTTCCCGTCGCAAATCAACGAGCACTGGGCCAGCCATCCTGATGTTTTCGCCCGCTATGCCCGCCACTACCAGACCGGCGAACCCATGCCGAAGTCACTGCAGGAGAAGATGCATCGGGCGGCATTGTTCAACAAGGGTTATGACATGACGGAGCTATTGAGCGCCGCGCTGCTGGATATGAACTGGCATAGCCTCGCATCACATACTGCCGTCAGCGATGTTGCTGCTTTTGAAGCCGAGGTGCTCAAGCGGGAAAATCTCGATCTTGCCGCCGTGCCGCCGCGCTATCGCAGCAGCTATTTTGCGCATATCTTCGGTGGCGGTTACGCCGCGGGATACTATGCCTACATCTGGACGCAGATGCTGGCCGACGACGGCTACCAGTGGTTTGTGGAGCGGGGCGGATTGACCCGCGAGAACGGCCAGCGTTTCCGGGAGGCGATTTTATCGCGGGGTAATAGCGCTGATTTAGCTGAACTTTATCGGATATGGCGCGGGCACGATCCGAAGATTGAGCCGATGCTGGTGAATCGGGGGTTGAGTTCGTAGGGGCTTTTTCAGGCTTAAAACAGAACCGGGCGTAATGCCCGGTTTTTGTCCGATTTTTCCTTCCCCAAAACTCCTCCAAAATTCCTCCCCAAAATGAATCCTTAAATTCTGCGAAATTTGCAGGGTGATACGGCCCAATTATTCACGTAGCTACACCTTCACTTTTACCCAGTCGAGACCGCGATCATTGTGATACTGCGCTGTCATCCTGTCTGATGAATGGCCCAGTAGCTGCTGGGTATTGATGCCTTGCTCCTCATACAGACGCTCCGATAGAGAACGCTGCTCGTGAAAGGTCGGCATTGTTTTCCCGTCCTCTACGGAAATGCCGGTGCTATCGATCGCGAGCTTGAAGGAGACGCTAAGGCTGTTCTCGCCAACCTGATCGCTGGCCTTCACATTTCCACTTGATGTAACGTGATGGAGAAGCCAGGGGCTCACTACCCGATCCCTGCATCGTTTGATAACCTGCGCCAGAGTTATATCTAATACCTCGCAGCGTAGCGAGAGCGGTATAGCAAGCTTCGCTCCTGTCTTTTGCTGCTCAACATGGAGATGGCCGTCCCAAACATCAGAGAACTTCATTTTGGCGATATCACCGCGCCGTTGTCCGGTGACTACCGCCAGGAGCATGGAGTTTTGAACGTATGGCGCCATATTGCTGGCCGCTTCAAATATCGCCTTCCACATCTCAAGGTTCAGTCGCGAACGGCTCACCCGAACAACGACTTTTCTTGTGGCCAGCGCCGGGTTATACCCTGGCTCCACTTCCCCGGCATGTTGCGCCTCTCTGAATAGGTCAATCCACACGCTACGTAGTGTTTGCGCCATTCGTGCTTTGCCTCTGGCTTTGTATTCGTCGGTAATGGCCGCAAGCATTTTGGTGGTTACTTCCTGAATGCCGATATCGGGCATCCTTTCAGTCAGCACATTCGTACACGTTCTTCGGGATTTGAGCGTATTATTTTTTATCTCCATATTGCTGAGCCGCTCCTCCTGTATTTTCAAATACCGCTCGATCCATGCGCGCATCCTTATTGATTTCTTTGAGTTAACCTTTTTATGGCTGACCATATCGATAAGAGCAAACGACTGAGCGACTTCCTGCTGCGCAAGCAGGCGATTCAGTTCAGTTGCGGCCAGTTTGGCCGCCTCCTGATCGGTACCAAAACCGATAAATTGACCGGTTAACGGGTGCCTGTACTGCCAGTAGGTTTTGCTGTTGCGCTTATCCAGCTTGCAGTACAGATTTGGGATATCAACCCTGTGATTACGTGGTCTGGCTGCCATTAATTACTCGCTCCATAAGCGCCTTCACCGCTTTCGGCATGCGTGGTGGTAAAACCGGCGATGCGAGCAATCCTATGAATTTGGCTTCTTCATCGATAACCCACCGTCGGCCTTGTTTCAGTGCCCTGGGGAATGTTTGTCCAGTTTTAGCAATCCTGTGAAGCGATGCTCTGGATGGTGGACACTTAAAGCCATTCGGACCGGAAGCCCAGTCCTCTAAGCTAACGAGTTGCCCCATATGAACCTCCAGTTTGAATAATATGAACCATCAAGGCTCAATAGGTTGATATTTCGATATCAAGACATCCGGCCGGCAAGGTGACGCAGACGTCGCGCGCCGGTGATCGCCGTGGCCACGTAGCTGGTGCTGCGGTTCTCTACCTCTACCTTCATCTTCATTCCGTCCACCAGCACCATGTATTCGCTACTGGTAGCCCGGCTGGCGTAATCGCCGAACCGTTCCACATGACGTGCCAGCGCTGCATCGCACGCCCGGCGCGCCAGCGGCGATTCTTTCCTGCTTCGGTTAATCAGCCTCATTCAGCATTCTCCGGATCCCATACGTCCCAGCAGTTCCGCTCGATATTCGCCAGCAGCCGGCGATCCTCTACTTCAACCAACGGGCGGCCGGTCAGCTCTGCGATTTGCTGGTTGTTGTGCGTTTGCAGCATCTTCAGCTCTTCGTCATTCCAGCGGGTTTGTTTCTCGCTCATCTCGTTACCGGGAGGGTTACCCCTCCCGCCTCCCTTATCAGCTCACGTATTCCGGCTTCATATCCGCCAGGGTGATTACGTACTTATCGTGCAGCTCATCGCCAAGGTGGAGTCTGGCTGCCGCCAGTGCCTGCTCTGCTTTGGTGAACAGCTCAGCAGCATCAGGTTCACCGGGCTTGGGCAGGGAGTTGATCGCAGCCTCTACCGCATTACGGTGCTTCACCAGGTGATAACGGCGCTTGGCCTTGTTATTCAGCTCAATGAACAGCGTGGTTCCGAGTGCGGCTTTAGAGTCGTTAATTTCGTTGCCGACGCTGGTGGCTTCATCGAGAGTTTCAGCTGCCTCAATGCGAACGCGGAACTTGTCGGCCAACTCATCAATATTGGCAGTCGATTCCTGCGCGCTGTGAGTGGTTGTTACGCTGTCACCTTTGATTTCAGCGAGGCTCACACGCTGGGCTGACGCTGGATTAATGACTTTTTCTTCTCGTTCTTCGACTTCATCCGCGCTGTAAACGCCGAGGATCACATCAGGGCAGTACAAGCGTGCCCAGCGCTTAATCGCAAGATAGGCGAGTTGCTGGCGGGGATCGCTTGCCCATAGTGTGGAGTTACGAACCTGCGCCTGAGAAAGCATGATCACCAGCTCACGGGGCTCATCCTCGCCTTTCATTGTTGCCCATACCCGAACACCAACACCGGCCTCATCCTTAAGATCCCAGCCTGGCGCAATGTATTTTTTGCCTTGCCCATTTGTTTTCTCTACGAATCGGCCAATGATTTTTTCCCATGGTCCAAACCAGTCATAGTGGAGACGGTCTTTAGTAGGTGACATATTGGTAATCACCGCATTAATCAGCTGCGCTTCATAACCTAACGTCCCGCTAACAATGTGGGTCTTTTGCGCTACAGCGAAGGGATCCATACCCCATCGGGCAGCTTGCATCACCACTGCCATGCAGGCATCTGGTTTGCCGCGAAAATGGTCTGGCACGAACGCGCCACTATTAGCCATTACAGCTGACAGAGTGCGAAGGCGGTCAAAGAGTTCTCCATTGGTCAAAATGGAGATGTTGTCGATCATCTGCGTTTTGTTTTCGTTTGTAGAAATTGCTGTAGACATGTTCATTTCCCCTTATGCCTGAGTACGCAGCGCTTCAAGGCGGCGCAGGTCGAAGTCGTCAAGTTCATCGGTGTAATCGTCGGTGATCGGAGCAGGCCACTCTCCTGTGTCGAACCCGGTAGCGATAGCACGCATGGTTTTGCGGTATTCCAGCATGCCCAGTTCCAGCAGCTCCGCAGATGCCTCGATAATGGCTATCCAGTGGTAGTTCTCGTCTTTATTGACGAAAATCCAGTAGAACTGATCCAGCGCCGCGGTTTCGCAGTACATGGCCGCGCTCAGGTGGTAATCACGCATCCTGATCTCACGACGCAGCCGGGCTTTAAGCGCATCTGCTTTCACATCCCACATGCTGATAGTTTTGAGGTCGGCACCGATGCGGACGCCGTCCAGCTCGATTTCGAGGTCCGGGCGCACGCGGATTTCCAGACCTGTCTCTTCGTCAATGCCGAAATAGCTGGTCTCTACGGCGCGGCTCGGGTGCGTCAGCAGCATGCCGGAGGTCGGGTGCGCCAGCAGCGCTTTCTGGATGGCCAGCGCGGTTTCCAGCTGCTGGCGGGTCACCAGCACTTTGCCTTCCGGGTTCTCGCGCCAGGCATCCAGCAGCTCGTCGGCGAACACGGCTTCCGGGCGTACTGCCTTGAGCGCCTGAATCATGTCGGCTTTGGTACCGGACACTTTCAGTGGCGCGGGCTTCTGTGCTTCCTGCGCAACCAGGTCAGGATTGACGATCGCCAGCTGCTCAAGGAGCGCATCGCGGCTGCCGGTAGTTTTCACCGGCGCGGGCAGGGTGGCGTTGTACTCTTTGATGCAGGCCTTCATAGCTGCAGCGGTCTGCTTCTTATCGGGCTCGATGCGCTGGAACTCTTCCGGCAGCGCCATATAGCTCTCTGCGGTTTCGTCTACTGCTGCGCCCAGCGGCAGCGGGGCGGGCAGGGTGGCGTTGTACTCTTCCAGTAGCGCTTTGATATCGTCAGCGCTCAGCTGCGGCGGCAGGCTGGCGTTGTACTCGTCGATGCAGGCGCGGATTGTCGCCGTAGTGGTGAGAGCACCTTCCGGAATTTCCGGCTCGATGCTGAACTCGGCGGCCAGCGTCTCTGGCTGCAGCGCCAGCGCGTGCACCAGGTTGCCCATATCCAGGACTTTGGAACGTTCGCGCGCTATGGTCTTTGAGACGTGGCGCGCTTCGAAATACATCAGGGAAACACGGGCGTCTTTCACCATGGTGCTGCTGATACCGTTCGCAGCATGGTAAACGTCGTTCGGCAGGCCCTCATAACGGCCCGGCTCGAAATAGGCTGGGTATGCGGCGGCCGGTTCGTCCAGTTGCGCTTCCGGTGCGTCCTGATTCACTTTTACGGCGTTTTGATGCGCTTCAGGGGTGTTTTGATTCACAGAAGCGCCATTCTGATGCACATTTTTCGGGTTTTGGTTAACTTCATTCTGATCGTGATGCGCCAGGCTCGGAGCGGCGGCGGCGAGAATATCCGCGGGGTTTACGCTACCTGCTTGCGCAGCAGCTGCATCAACACTTTCGACCGCTGGTAACGCAGCACCAGCCTGGCTTTCGCTCGGGTCAGTCTCTTCCATCTGCACATGTACAACGCTCTCCGCTTCCTGTTTTGCGACTTCATTTGAGGGGGTGGCCAGCAGGCCTTCGATGGAGAACATGCCGCTGCCAAGGCTCTTAACTTCGGGCTGTGTCGCTTCACCGGCGCTGGTATTCTCTTTAACTGGCGCAGCAGCAGGGGTGATCAGCAGCGATTCAACAGCCTGCCAGCGCTCCTCGCTGTCTGGTTTTCCTGTATCTGGGATAAACGCTACTTCTTTGCCGTTCTGCGCGATGTAGCTGATCAGCTTCGGAGTCTCGTTATGGATGCCTTCAGGCGCATTGCGGATCAGGACGAAAACAGCAGCACGTGAAAAGTCCAGAATGCCCGGCGTCTTGCGCAGCTGAGTGCTCCACGAGCTCCAGGGCTCTTCTTTGTTGGCGATGATTTCTTTCGCGCGACGCAGCACACCACCCGGGATCTCGTAAATGTTGTAATCCATGGGCAGCAGGGCAGCCGCGATTTCAATATCGAGAGTGTCGAGCGTGTGTTTCAGATCCGGATTGCGATCGGTAGGGTTCCCGCCGCCAGCATTGGCACCAGTGTCTGTGCGCTGGATAGGTGTCTTCCCTGCTTTCTTAAGCCACTTAGCAGTGACACCATCACGGTCAATTTTTCTGCCCGTGGCAGTGATAGATGAATTGCTGTTGTGTGCGTCGATCCACTCTTTGAAGAACGAGACAAGCTGTGCCAGCTGCGGTGCCGGGCCTTCGACTGGCCAGACAGACTGGACATCAGTAAACAGGTCCGCCAGGGTTTCAGGAAACACATGCTGCAACTGGCGCAGATCATGATTACGGCAGGCCAGCAGCACGTTCTGCGGATAGGTTGCGTCCATGTTCAGGCTGATACGTGTTATCTCGGCTTTCTGTTCGGCGCTCAGTTCGCTAAACAAGCCAAACAGCCAGATGCCCAGTACGCGCTGATCGTAGCTATAGTTCTGATGAGTGGTTATACCGGTGTCGGTGGTACCCGTTTCTGCCGCCGGGGCCTGCTGGGTTTCAATCCACGACTGCACGATATTAGTCCTTCCATCCTCTGAAGACGTCGCGTACACACAAGCAAATTGACTCACCAGATCTGCAGTCATGTTGTCGCGATAGTCTTCTGGCCATACCTGCCGGATTGCGCGGATAACCCCCGCCGTTACTCCACCAGTAAGATTTACTACCGCTGGATCAGTTAGCGCGGCAACAACAATGTTTAAGGTTTCACTGTTGTCAGCATGTACCGCTTCTTTGACTTCGTTCAGTTGCTGACGGTCAATGTGCTGCTGGTCAAACATCCACGCGGCAGCAATCTGCTGAGGCAAAGAGAGCTCACGAATAGAAGTCCACCCGTCATCCTTGCCGAAATCATTTTCATCCTCCAGGTCTACGGATCCTGCTGATTCAACTGGCATGCTGGTGGCGTTGTTTTGGGGAGCGGGCAGTTCGCCGCTGAGCCAGTCCTCAACCAGCTGGGCGCGTTCGCTGGCTTCAGCTAATACCCAGTCTTTTACGAAGTGGGCAATGCGTTTTGATTCGTGGCTCTGATCCTGCGGGAATACAGCTTTAACCGCTTTGATCAGCTTCCATTCCACGTGCGCAGAGAGCTCACGGATTTCCGGATTGTCTTCGATAACCTGCCGCAATGCCTGGACAAAGCAATCGTCATCATTGCCTTCCATGACGCCGATCTCGATGTGCTGCTCCAGAGTAATCTGGTCCAGCTCGGTATCATGCATAAGATGCGCTAAGAGGCGCTGGATGAGACGCAGGCGAGACAGGGGGCGGAGGTCCGCATCGGCGGCAGCCGGCTGGGTAGGCTGGGCTTCAACGTTTACTACCGGCGTTGCAGTTCCGCCAGCTTCGCCCAGTACGGGACACCACGAACGACCATCTTCACCCAGGGTATAGCGGTCGCACCAGGTATCATCAAGTATGCCTTCTTCCGGCAGATCGTCAGCAACATGCCAGTTGGTGCGCTGCGGCAGCTGGTAGTCAGCACCACGGCCAATAGCAATATCGGCGTCGTCGAGAATGTTGAGGATCTCGCGTTCTGCGCGAGAGTCGGATTTTGCAGATAACCAGCAGAAGAGGTTTTTCTTCTCTGATTTTGCCTTAGCTTTAATCACAAACGCATAGGTGTTCATTGCGTCTAAGCTCCTTTGGGTTGTAAGATCCCCGGCGCTGTATAAGCCGCCTGACTTTGGTGGTTGTAATTTCCGGTGTGCTTTGGTCGGCCTACACCGGAGGGAGAGCCCGCTTCGGCGGGTTTTTTCGTTACAGGGTCACGGCTGGTTGTTCGCCATTACGGATAATGCGCTCCACTTCGAAGCATTCGCCCGCAACATGCTGTTCAACCGCTGCCGCTTCACACTGGCGCTGGTCTTCATACACACCCAGCACCACATCCTGAAAATCGCCGTTGGTCATACCCACGGTCAGCACTAACGCGAATAACGTATTCATCAGTGCGTCCCCGCCGGTACCAGATGCGGCTCAATGTTGCGGGCGGCATACGGGCGGCGAATGTGACGCAGGTTGCCCTGCGGTTCATGCCAGTAAGTGCCATCGGTGTAGTTAAAAGAGACGAGCCAGGCTGCGCCGGTGCGCTGGTTGCGCATTGGAACTGCCTTCCCGCTTTTTGGTACTGCCTGATTGGTAATTGACATCTCATCCTCCCGGTCTTTCCCGGCGTCAGAACGTAAAACCTGATGCGCGTTAATCACTCCACCTCATCCGACTATTCGTATGCCGTCGGCGGCTACTTCATGGGCTCCATGCCTTAGTGGTTCGTAATGCGTCTTGGTGAGTTAGATTAAATCACTGGTTTATGGTTGTGTCAATCAAAGGCTGATAGAGATTGTAAATCTGCGGTTTATATAGCTGGTTTCTGTAGGGTGAGTGCCGAATCGCAGGCAAAAAAAATCCCGACACTAAGGTCGGGAATGGGAAGTTCGGAGTGGGTTAGGTGCAGGAGCTGGTGTGAGATGGGTATAAAAAAATCCGACGCGGTGGCCGGGTTAAAAATGTTATTTATCTAACTCAATCATGTTCAGCACCGACTGGGCTAGATTTTGATATACCCGATTGGCTTCCTCAATGTTTACTTTGATGCCATTCTCTTTACCATTTTTTTCCCACATCCAACGAGCACCTGTCCAGTTACCATCTTCTTTAGTTAATTCGAAAATGGGCTTTGAAAGACTTTGTGAGACCGGCACCAATCCGCTGAAATTTTGCACGCCTGCTAAATGGAAAGGAGCATCATGCGAAACGGCTTTAGTGAAAATTGCATCTGAGATAACCATTGATGATTCACTAAGTGCGGGAATCAATTTTTTATTAGCAACATCTTTTATGCGTTCAAGCCAGTCACTGTAAGCTTTTGACATCTGCTTAGGTTGCTCAGTTCGCTCATCATTCGATGAACTGTTCGTAGTTGTATAAATTCTGTAGTTCTGAGTGATAAAGCCGAGCATTTTTGGGTTGGCCTTCGGGAGTGGGTGGTCTCCACCAACCTTGAAGGTTGCTATTTCTTTCGCCCATTTAGGGAGAACATTACTGAGAGAGTCTATAGCCTGATAACAATAAAAATCAGGAGAAATGGGGATAATGAAATAATCAGAGCTCATCAAAATACATTGATTAGTAGATGACACGCTCGGGCTCATGTCAACTAATACAATATCAATATTATGTTCATCGGCAATTTTTCTTGTTAATTTATTGAAAGCCCCAACAAACTTTCTCAGTACTGGCAGGGTGTTGCTACTTGTCATTGCGGTAGCAATTTGTGTATCTAGCTCAGAAAATCTAATGTTCCCAGCTAATATGTATAAATTTGGATTATCGGTCCCAGTTATTGGCGTAGTGCCAACTGGGGTGTGATTGACACTTTCTAAAGAAAATTCTGGGGCGAGGCTGTTGAAAAGATCAGTATTTTGTTTGCTGTCATAGAATTGAATAAGTGATTCATAATCATCTAGTCCTAATGTCAAACCAGTCAGATTACATTGAGGATCCGCATCAATAATCAGCACTCTTTTACCAAGAGTTGCCAGCTTCCAGCCGAGATGGAAAACAGTAGTTGTTTTACTTACACCACCTTTATGGTTGAAAAGAGAGATTACCTTAGCCACTTTTTTATCCTTTGGTGATTGAGTGTTTTTTTATTGTATGTTAGCTGGACGTTTAGTTCTATTGCAAAAAACGAAAAATGAAAGATATATCCTATAAAATTTTTGCTGGGTTTTATTGCTTCCCACTCATCAATAAGAGAATGCTCATAATTAAGTCCCTCGGATTCTCCCCTTCATGTACTTTTCATATAGCTCATCCAGTTCCTTCAGGCGAAGCGCAAAGATGCGGAGCATGTTGTGCTGCTCTTCTTCAGGCAACTGGCGATAAAGTTCTAGCAGGCGCTGTTCGTCCGGCTTAAGACCGTCTTTCTCGCCTACATCTTCACCGAGTAGCCAAGCGACAGAAATGCCTACAGCGTCGGCTATGGCCAGTGCCGATTTCTTACTAATCACGCCTTTTTTGAACCAGCCGTTTACGGCCTGAGGGGTGACTCCAGCTATGCGTGCCATGTCTGCTTTGGTAACGCCGCGATCAGTGATCTCAGTAAGGCGTTCAACCAGGACGAGGTTAGGTTCTTCTTTTCTCATAGGCTCATTGTAAATATTTGGTTTATACACGCAATAAATCCAAAGTTTGCACAATATATAAATCTGTGGTTTACTCTTGCTATCAATAAGCAGGAGAAGCACATGTCCGCACTCGATAAAGCAATTAAAGCCGCTGGCTCGGCTAGAAAGCTCAGCATCGCCCTTGGTGTGACGAGTATGTCTGTAAGTCATTGGAAGAATCGTGACCACGGAGTCGTCCCGCCAAGCTACATATTCCCAATTTTCAAAATGACAGGCGTAACTCCACATGAATTGCGCCCTGATCTCTACCCGAATCCCACTGACGGCTTACCAAAGTAGGAGCATTAACCATGCAAACACTTACATATCAGCAGAGTAACCCTTTTTTGCAGGCAGCGATGATAAATCGCTCTCAAAGCGCTGATGACCTACCCGACCACAGTGATATCCGCGACGCCGTCCGCGCCTGGGCAGCGGTTGCGGGGCAGGACGTCGTTGCTGCGCACATCGTGGATCGGTGGCGTAGCTGCGGCGGGGAGGGTGTCGAGTTTCCGGCAGATATCAGCCGCGCCCGGCAGAAGTTGTTCCGCTGGCTCGATAACCGTTTCGATACCGAAGATTGTCGGGATCGGGTTCGCCAGCTCACGCCCGCAATTCTGGCCGTTCTGCCGCTGGAGCATCGCGGTTCGCTGGTGGGCGGTGACTGCAAGTTGACGCGTCTGGCTCACGCCGAGAAGGAGGTTGCTGAAGCAAAGCGCGCTGTTCTGCTGGACGCACCCAGGCATCAGAAGCTGAAGGAGATGAGCGAGGGTATAGCCGCGCTTTTCAGGCTTGAGCCTGAGCTGGCCGGGCCGCTTATGGCGATGGTAACGACGATGCTGGGGGGAGTATGACAGAGCTTAAAAAGGTGAAAGCCGCGGTGCTACAACACCAACGGCTTTCGGGTGCAAATACTAGGGGTAATTGCGGAGAACAGTATGTCAAATACCGCTGAAATATACAAATTTCCTGCGCCAGCACCGGCGCAACAGGAGAGTCGCATGGCTGATCTGGATAAGGGCTATCTGCGTTTAGCCAATCAGATCCAGGACGCCTTATGTATCGTCGAGTTATCGGGTCGTGAGTTCCGGGTGCTGAACGCTATTGTCCGTCTGACTTATGGCTGGTCGAAAAAATCCGACAGGATCGCCAACAGCCTTATCGCAGACAAAACGACGCTGAAGGTGAAGCATGTCTCTGAGGCCGTGCTGAGCCTCGCTTATCGGAACATTATTATCCTGCGTCGCATCGGGCAAACCAGATACATAGGGATCAACACCCACCTGGATAAATGGGCTTACGCCAAGCCGAATTGTACTAAGTGCCCGGTAGCTTTCCCGGCTGCTGAATCTGTCACATGGGTTATCACCATCCCTGAAAACGGGGATAGTGTTTTTACCCCATCAGCCATCCCTGAAAACAGGGATAACCATCCCCAAAAACAGGGAAAGGGATCCCTGAAAACAGGGAACACCAAAGACATTTTTCCAAAGACAAATATAAATACAGATCTAACCCCCTCTAATCCCCCAAGGGGGAAGGTGAAGTTTGATCCGCTCAGCATCCCGGTTCCTGAATGGCTGAATGCTACGTCCTGGAATGAGTGGGTCGCATATCGCCGCCAGTCTGGTAAGCCCATCAAAACCGAGCTGACCGTCACCAAGGCTTTCAGCCTGCTGAAGCAGTGCCTGGACGAGGGACACGATCCGGTGAATGTGATCAACGCCAGCATCGCCAACGGATACCAGGGTTTGTTCAAGCCAAAATTCAGCCTCAGTGGTCGCAAGGCTGGCCGGGATGTGAATCAAATTTCTCAGCCAGGTAGTGACATTCCAGACGGGTTCAGGGGGTAAGCGTGAAAAATATTATTGGCACTGGCAGCGCCCTTGAGCGCCTGAAAAAAATCATTCCGGCTAACGTGCAGCCGAAATTCAGCAACGTCCAGGAGTGGCAGGCATGGCAGGAGTCCGAGGGCCGGAAGCGCTCCGAGGAAATCGACCGGATGAATCAGCGCGCACGCTCAGAGAAGATTTTTGGTAGAGCTGGCATTCAGGCCCTGCACCGCAGCTGCTCGTTTGCAAACTACGAAGTGTCATGCCCGGAGCAGCGTCAGGCGTACAGCCTGGCGAAAAGCTACGCCCATAACTTTGGCGGCAGCGGGTTCGCAAGCTTCGTGTTCAGCGGCGCGCCGGGTACCGGAAAGAATCATCTGGCAGCGGCAATAGGTAACCATCTGCTTGCTGCTGGCCACTCCGTTCTGGTTGTGACCATACCTGACCTGATGCTCCGGGTCCGTGAGTGCTATGACGACGGCCAGTCTGAAGCTTCGTTGCTTAACGACCTCTGCAACGTCGATCTCCTGATACTGGACGAAGTCGGTATTCAGCGTGGCTCCAGCGGCGAGAAGGTGATCATCAACCAGGTGATTGACCGCCGGCTTTCATCCATGCGGCCAGTCGGCATTCTGACCAACCTGAACCACGGCGAACTCGTTACTACCCTCGGCGCACGCGTTATGGATCGCCTTCAGATGGACGGTGGTATCTGGGTCAATTTTGGCTGGGCGAGTTATCGCAAAAACGTCAGCCATCTGCGCATTGCGAAGTGAGGTGACTATGTGCAATCGCTTAAAACCGAAGCAAAGGGCCATCGTTGATTTCATCGAGACAAACGGACCGGCGACACCCCGCCAGATCCGTAAGTTGCTCGGCTGCGACATCCGTGAAGCTTACGACCGGCTCAAGCGCCTGCGAATGGCCGGGATCGTCAAAAACATTGGCAAACCGAAGCATCCGGAATACCAGCTGGTGCAGCGCTGGCAGGAAAAAATCAAACGAACCAGACCAGCACCTGCAGCGCCAGCGGCGAAAGCAAAGCCGCCAGCAAAAGCAGCCAAAGCACCAGCAGCGCCGTCCATTGCGGACGTTTGCCGCCAGAACTGGCAAGGCTACGAAATCCATAAAATTTTTGGGAGTGCACGGGCATGAGTGAATCACTGAACAACAAAGAGCTGATCGCGGTTGGCCATGAGTTTGCGAAGGCAATGACCAGCGACACGCCGATCATCGATATCGCCAAAATGATGTCTCGCCTGGCCGAACGGCTGGACTGCACCACGGCTGCGCTGCGCGAAACGGTCAAACAGCGTGACGCGCTGTCAGCGGACAACGTGGCCCGCGCCGAAATCATCGGCCAGCTGGTCTGGCAGTACAGTGCCAGCGGCATCAAGCCGGTGCAGAAATCTCTGAACCCGGCCTCCGCGCTGCTGTTTGACGCGATGGAGGTATTGCGGCAGCCAGCGACTGCTGCAGCGGTTAACGAGCTGAAAGCGCAGGGCGTTGAGTTAGCTATCACGGAGCATCTGAGCGTGGACACAATAGCTTCAACTGGAGCGATCAAATATGTGCTTACAGGTTTCGCCCAGCAGCTGCGTGCCGGGGAGGTTAACCATGACTGAGCGCGGCATGATTTTTAACTCTGAGATGGTGCGCGCCATCCTGGACGGCAGGAAGACGCAAACCCGGCGGATCATCAAACCCCAGCGAGTAGGAGATGCCTGGTCAGTGAAGGAAACTCAGTCTCCAATGTCTGCGCGCCATACGCATGATTGGTGGCTGCCAACCGCTACCCGACCTTATTCGGCTCTGCCTAGTTGCCCGTTCGGTATCGTCGGCGATCGCATCTGGGTGCGGGAAGCGTTTCGCGTTATGGGCTGCGCGACTGACGTTGCCCGCCTTATGTACAAAGCGAGCGAGCGCAACAGCTTCACGGAGTCTACGCGCACCGTGCCGGTGGCATCATGCACCACACAGCCGTCCCAGAAATGGACGCCCAGCATCCACATGCCGCGCTGGGCTTCACGCATCACTTTGGAGATTACTGACGTGCGCGTTGAGCGCCTGAACAGCATCAGCGACACAGACGCAAATGCCGAAGGCGTGTCGGCGGATCAGCTTTCACCAGCTCGATACGTATTCGGCAGCCTTTGGCAGTCCATTTACGGCGCAGACAATGCGCAGAGCTGGCAGGCTAACCCGTGGGTGTGGGTGATCGAGTTCCGCCGGGTCGATGGGGAGGCTGTATGAGCGACAAATACGCAGTACTGGCATCGTACGCACAGCACATGGTTGATACGGGTCGTGATGTAGCGCCGTTTACGTCTCAGGAAATAGTCGAGCTGGTGGCAGCGCTTGGGCAGGCAGAGCAGAGAATTGCTGAGCTGGAAAAATGGGTCAGAGGCGTCGAGGAGTCCATGATATCCGCTAGCGATCGCGCTGAGGCCGCAGAGAAGCGCGTCGCCGAACTGGAGAGGCGTAGACTCACTGTGAAGCTGCCGCAGGGCTATGTAATACGGGCGGGTCATCCGATTAACGAAGGTGAGCGGCATGTGATGGTGCCTAAAGATGGCGGGGACTGGCTCAGCAGTTTTGATGTTGAGCATGCGCTTCTGGAAGCTGGCGTCAGCGTTGAGGAGAAGGGTTGATGGATCCTCTTCTGCAATACGCCACCAGCCGCATCATCGAGCTGGAGCGTCTGCTGCTGGTAGACGTACCGGAAACAGTCTGGCCTGCCGAGGTTGGACTGGTTTATGCACAAGTTGAAAGCGCCGGGGATCTACCGGCGCACCACCAGCGCCGCCTGAAGTTCCACATCAACCGGATGTGGCTCGAAAAAATGCCGGTACCGGCGATCGTAACCGCTGCCCGTTCGCTGGCCACTGCCATGGAGAAATACGCGTGAGAGAAATTATCGTTGATAACTTTGCCGGGGGCGGCGGGGCCAGCACCGGGATCGAGCTGGCCATCGGCCGCAGCGTGGATATTGCCATTAACCACGACCCGAACGCGGTGGCCATGCACAGCACCAACCACCCGGACACTCTGCATTATTGCGAAAGCGTGTACGAGGTTAAGCCAAAAATCGCGACCGCCGGCCGCCCTGTAGCGCTGGCATGGTTTAGCCCGGATTGCCGACATTTCTCCAAGGCAAAAGGCGCGAAACCCGTCGAGAAAGCCATCCGTGGCCTTGCCTGGGTTGTTCTGCGTTGGGGGCTTGATGTAGAGCCGCGCGTCATGAAATTAGAAAATGTCGAGGAGTTCAAGACCTGGGGGCCGCTGCTTGCTGGAGAGATGCGACCGGATCCAGCCAGGGTTGGTGAAACCTTCCAGGCGTTTATTGGCATGTTGACTACTGGTATTGATCCGAACCATCCTGCCCTGGCCGAATGTTGTGAGTTTTTAAACATTTCTCTGGATAGTGAGGAAGCGGCTCGGCTGGTTAGAGGGCTGGGGTATGTTGTTGAGTTTCGTGAACTTAGAGCATGCGACTACGGCGCGCCGACTATCCGCAAACGGCTGTTTGTCGTTATGCGCAGAGACGGGAAGCCTATCGTCTGGCCGGAGCCGACCCACGGAGACCCCAAAACACCAGCGGTGCAGAGCGGCAAGCTAGCTCCATGGCGCACAGCGGCGGAGTGCATCGACTGGTCTATCCCTGCGCCGTCCATATTTGACCGCAAAAAGGCACTGGCAGAAAACACCCTCAAACGCATAGCGCGCGGCATTCAGCGGTTCGTGTTGGATAGTGCCTCGCCGTTTATCGTGAAGTGCAACCACACCAGCACCAAAACGAGTTACGACTGCTTCCGGGGCCAGGCGCTGGCAGAGCCGCTGCAGACAATCACCAAAACGCATGGCTATGCGATCGCCACACCGGTTATGGCTCCTCTGTTTGCCGGGACCGGCGGATCGACATTCCAGATGAAGCCGCGCCCGGTAGATAAGCCGTTCTTTACTCTGCTGACGCAGAACCGGACGAACGTCATTGCGCCCGTACTGGCCCCGCTGATTGCCCGGCAGTTCGGTGCCAGCGTCGGCCACCGCGCGGACGAGCCCAGTGCTACGGTTACTGCGGGCGGCGGCGGGAAATCGCAGTTAGTAACGCCGACCCTGATCCAGATGGGTTATGGCGAGCGTCCGGGACAGGATCCGCGCGTACCGGGTCTGCATAAGCCTCTGGGTACTGTGGTCGCTGGCGGCGGTAAGTTCGGGCTAGTGGCGGCGAATCTGGTTAAGCACTTCGGCGGGAACTACCAGGGCGCAGGCGTGGCACTGGATGAACCGGCTCACACGGTCACCACCACGGATCATCATGGCCTGCTGACCTCGCACCTGGTGATGCTACGTGGTACCTGCAAGGATGGCCGGGTGGTTGACACGCCTGCACCAGGGTTAACAGCAGGCGGCCTACATGTCGGTGAAGTGAAAACCACCCTGGCGGTTGAAGCGTACGACCAGCAGCGCGCGGATCAGACGCTGGCGTTCCTGCAGGAGTATTGCGGCGCGGACTGCGACGGACTGGTGACGATCAGCGGCGTGGTTTATCGCATCGTTGATATCGGTATGCGCATGCTGCAGCCCGCTGAGCTGTATCGTGCCCAGGGCTTCCCGGAGTGGTACATCATCGACCGCGACTACATGGGAACCCGTTACGCCAAAGACAAACAGGTTGCCAGATGCGGCAACGCGGTACCGCCGCCGTTTGCTGAAGCTCTGGTGCGGGCCAACCTGCCGGAGATGTGCCAGCAGCAGGGGCAGGCGGCATGATGTACGACAAATACACTATCAACCGCTGTGATGCGATGGAGTGGCTTGCAGAGCATTACCCAACCTTTCCCGACAAGATGCCAAATGTGCCTTTAAAGGCTGACTGGTGTAGTGCCAGTTTGTTTATGGGGTGGTGCTTCATTATTTTGCTCGATGGTTCGCTGGTATTTGCTGACTGCTTATCGCCTCCGATCCGGGCTGAAGACATGGCGGGCTTCAAGCTTCCTGAGCTTATCTAACTGCCATACAAGCGATATGGGGATTCCCATATCGACAGCCAGGGCCTCTCCGGAGGCCTTTTTCACGCCCAGCGGCAGCGCGATTTAAACATGATCGATATTACCGATCGATATCATCCAATCGATCTATTAAATCGATTAATTAATAAACGCACCGTAGCAACAAATTACCAACCTCAGCCCCGCGAAATAAGACATAGATCACATTGTCGACGTCGACATCCGCTGCCAATTTAGTGAAGAGGGATTGCTGATCAGATATTTACAATCGACATTTTTGACGCCGACTGCTGTTAAGCAAAACGATCATATTTTACACGTTAGTTGCAGTAATAAGCATTTAAATCAATTAGATAAATAGACTTGCGCTATCATGCCTTTCTTGTGCATACTTAAGCCAAACCGAGAAATACTGTTTATTCATACAGTCATTTGATGTAAGGTTAAAGCACTCCAGTAAAGTTTTTTTATTTTTCTTCCGGCGAACCTATTAGGAAATTTGCGCGATTTGATATTTTGGTTCCATGAGGACGATTTCTCCCCGCCGGGAGGACGTATTTGTTGATAGCAAAGAAGGGGGTTTTTGTGAAAGAAAGTCAGGACCAAGGCGACTGGTACGATATTGTCAGGCGTTCGGACGGCAAGCTTATCGGATCGATGCCGCTCGAAAGCCGCAACCTCGTCTACATCAAAAATGGCATGGTTTCATGTCGCCCTTTGATGGAGGATGAAGGTATCTTCAATCTGTCGTCCGGAACACGTTTTCTTCGCCGCCTCGGCTACCGCCTGGAACAACCCTCTGATATTATGATATCAACGGATTGAACACCCGTTGACCTGATGCGCCACGGAGAACACCATGGCGCAGCAATTACAACTCATCAAGCAGTCCTCAGGAATCCTGATCCCCGCCACACCGGAGACCAGCGATTTTCTGCAATCAAAATGTAAGCTGGGCGCAGTACTTGAGGCGGAATTTCGCCAGCTGCGTAATCCGGCATTTCACCGTCGTTTCTTCGCTCTGCTGAATCTCGGTTTCGAATATTGGGAGCCTACCGGCGGCTCTATCTCTTCCAACGAGCGCAGGCTGGTTACCGGCTACGCTAAATTCCTGGCCACGTTCGGCGGTAGTGAAGGCGCGCTGCTGGATGCCGCTGAGCAGTATCTATCGCGCATTGCCGATCGCCGTTCCGGTAGCATCAGCATCTGCAAATCGTTTGATGCCTACCGCGCCTGGGTGATCGTCGAGGCTGGCCACTACGACGCTATTCAGTTGCCTGACGGCACACTTCGCAAACACCCCAGAAGCATTGCATTCGCCAGCATGGACGAGCTTGAGTTCCAGCAGCTCTATCGCGCAGCGCTCGACGTGCTGTGGCGCTGGATATTGTCCAGAGCATTCCGGGACCAGCGTGAGGCTGAGAACGCCGCTGCGCAGCTGATGCACTTCGGGAGCTGAGTCGATGAAAGACACCTGGTTCTATCACACCGATTGCACCACGGCGCAGGCAGAAGAGT
>NZ_BBMZ01000037.1 GCF_000759795.1 Pseudescherichia vulneris NBRC 102420 | reverse complement strand
TTGACGCCTCAAGGCGGGTAACGTCGGTAACCCGGGCCTCCGTCTCGGTGGCTATCACTTCGCGCAGCTGCTCAAACTGCGCGGTGTTTGCCCCCTGCTGGGCAGACTGGCGGAACACAACTTCGGAGATAGCCAGCGCATTCTGAATAACGCCCTCGGCGGTCTCCCTGGTTGCGCCTACGGCCGCCGCCAGCTGGTCGGCATTTTCGGCTATCGTGGCGGCCATATCCGCAACGGTCTGGCTCGTTTCCACGGCATTCTCGATCAGGTCTTTGAACAGGTCCGTCTCTTTGATCTGCTCCAGGATGGCGTCGGTGATGTCAGAGACGTCAATGCTCGCCTGCCCGCGCACCCAGTCGGTCCAGCCTGACTGGTTACCGATACGATCCACCAGCCGCGCCCGGTACCAGAACTCCTGTCCTGCCTTCAGGCCCATCTGCTGGTAGATTTTCTGCGGGTACGGCACGGCCGCCAACAGCATCGGGTTTGAGCCATCTGCCGCAATGCTGTACTGCAGCTCTGTACTGAGCGTGTCGCCGGTATCAGCCGGGAATCCCCATGTGATATTAATCCCGAACACAACATCTTCAGATGCGGTCAGCCCGACTGGCTTAGGAACATCACCAATACGCCCCTTCAGATGCGTCAGTACCGATGAAGCCCAGAGGCTGGATGCCCCACCGGAATTGATAGCGCGCACCCGCACAAGATAATCACCTTCGAAGATACCGGGAACCTCAATGTTCCGGAGCCCTGTCTCGGGGACGTTGATCCACTCGTTATCACCGCGCTTCCACTGCACCCGGTAGGCTATGACGTCTGCCTGAGGCTTGCCGTTTTTGTCCAGTGGAGCATCCCATGTTGCCACCAGCGTGGCCACGCGCTGCCCCTGGCGAACTGCGTCATAGGCCGACACAGTAATGTTGGTCGGCTGGTTTACCAGACCTGTGGGGATCAGACTGATTGGCGGAATATCCAGGCGAGCGTTATTATCGACGGCATCATATTTTGAGGCGTTATACTCCGCCCCGGTGATGGTGACGGTGTTTTCCTCATCGTTGAACGTCAGATTTGTCACGCGGAAATACTGCAGGCGCAGCTGCCCGGCATCAATGACAAATACGGCGTTCGGCAACGGGCTGGCCACAAACGGTTTGTCGACAATCAGCTGAGTGCCGTTTACCGCCTGTATAGTGCCGCTCTCCACGGTACCGCCCTGCGTGCGGATCATCAGCGTATCGCCGACTACTGCACTGGTGCCCCGGTCAGTGGTTACAGCCTTAAGTCCCGCGCTGTACCCGGTGATGCGCCCACCGTACACCCGACCGGACACGCGCTCATCCGCAAAGGCGAATACCGTTCCCGGCACATAGACAAAACCATCAAGCCCGGTCTGCACTGTGATAATACGGTCAAGGTAATTCGAATAAACCGCCCAGCCGCCGCGCCGCTGCGCCTCGCTTTCACGTGTGCAGCCGATGGCCGTTATCTGCGTCTGTTTAAACTTGAACTGCTTCACCAGGTCAGGGAACATCACTGCCGTGGTGCGGTCCTGATAGTGGTTATCCGGATCGCTGAAGTTAATCAGTGCCGAACTGTACCGGTTCTTTTCGCTGCCGCTGGAGTACGTGGGCTTACCGACTACTGATGCGCGGGTGAGGATCTGCAGTTTCGAGGTGTCTGCCGGCATGTCCGAGACAACGTTAAACATATTGTTGCCCCAGAACGTCATGCCATTGAAGCCCGCGGCGATATCCTTGATCACCTGCCAGGCATCAGCCTGTGACTGGATGTAAACATCGAACATAAAGCGCGGCTCTGTATCGCTGCCACCCTTGCCATCTGGCACCTTCTGGTCGCAGCGCTGGGCAATGCGGTAAAGCTCCCACTTATCCAGCATATCCGGCGTTACGCGGCGGCCAAGCCCGAAACGCGGCTCTGTCAGCACGTCGAACCAGATCCATGCCGGGTTGTTACTCCATGCCCATTTGAACGTGCCATCCCAGGTGCCGGTATAGGTGCGAGCTACAGGATCGTAGTTCTGTGGAATGCGAATCACCCGGCCTTTCGGTTTGCAGGAGATCTTCGGGATGTTGCTGAAGGCTTTTGCATTAAACGACACATACAGCAACGCCGTGTGGGGATAGCGCAGGCGAGCGTCGATCACCTCGGTAATGGCCTGTACCTGCGTTTTGTTCTGCAGCATCTGGCTGGTGCTGTCATCGGTGTCGCGCACGACGCGGATCTGCCAGCCCGTGCTGGCCTTAGGCAGGTTGATACGGTGGGTCAGTTCATAGAGAGAGCTGAGCTTCTCCGTCACGGTTTTAGTCATGATGGTGCTGTATGCGCCACCATCAACTGCAACATCGATGTGATAGGTCACAGAGCTACCAACGATATTGCCGTTATCCTGCTGTTGCTGCAGTCCGGTGATGCCGACGCGAACCAGAACCGCATCGAGCTGAATATTGCTGATCGCGCGCGTCCAGGGCGTTGCCTTTGTCAGTGATACGCCAACCGTGGTTTCGTTCTCGACAGCGGGAAAGCCAGGGATCGGCGTCTGGGTCTGTGTGCCCGGCCGGAAATCCCAGGAGACGTTTTCAAAATTCATCGTCCCGTCGGCGTTGCCCAGCGGCGTACCATCGAGAAAAATACGGGTGGCATCCAGCCCGCCAGCGAACTCCCCTTCGCCGAGCGCCAGCAGCATCCGGCAGCGCGCCACAGACTGGGCGCTGTCAGGCTGCTCCACAGGCGTATGCTGCTTTTGCTTGCCACCCTTCGAACCGGTGATAGTTGCCATATTGCGTCCATAAAAAAAGCACCCGACTGGGTGCTTATTGGTCAGAAAGTGGATCAGATATCTTCGGCGACAATGCCCGCACTGATGATGGCACCGCCGATCTCACGTTCCCCATAGAGAACAGGTACCGGATTACCCATAGCGATGGTGTTAACAGCGCCGCCGAAAGCATAGGAGGGTTTATTGTCGGGGTCGTCTCTACCCTGCAGGCCTTTGGGTTGGGGTGAAAGCATCTGGAAGATACCACCGGCCATTGAGCTGATGCCGCCCGCGATTAACCCACCTGCCATAGTTGCGCCGATAAGCCCCCAACCAGCTGGACCCAGGGCGAGCCCCGCAACAATCATCACTGCGCCCAGGATTGTCTGGAATAGTCCGGCCTTCTTCGCCCCTTCCATCACCGGGGCGATCCGGATATCACTGTCGCCAGCCAGGTCCTTAAAGTCATCCGCGCCAATGTTGCGCTTGCCCCGAAAAACGGCGAAGACCATGCCGTTCTTTTTGGCATTCATCAGGTAGCTTTCTAGACCGTCCAGGTTGATGCAAAGAGCCTTAACCGCCTCTGCTGATGTCTGTACCGCCAACCGGTGAACGCGCCCGAACCGGGCACCCAGCGCGCCATACAGACGAATAGTCGTTAAACGCGCCATGGCAAAACCTCCCTGGGCATGTCTTTGTGTCGAACGCATATCATCGTCCGGTCTTTAAAATAGCCGCGGGCATAGGGAGTAATGCAGGAAGGCTGGCCGTAAAGATGGTGCAGCAGCTCTCCTTCCTCGGTGATGATCCCCGCATGGTTCCACTTATCGGATTCAACCTGCATGATGACCATGCAGCCGGGAGCCGGTTCACACTCAACGAATCCCTCTTTCTGCCAGTTGTTGAAATAGAGGTTGTCCGGGTACTGGCTCTCCCACCATGGATAATCCACGCGGAAGTCATTAAGCGTGACGCCCTGCATGGCGTGCCAGTCCATTATCAGACCCCAGCAGTCGTGCGAGCCGAGGATAAACGGGCGGCCAATCAGCGGGATGGCATCCGGCGTTACCTCTGCGTACTCGCCGCAGTCAGGAGCATAGATACCCCAGACCACGCCGGACTGGTTGCACTGCTGGCGATCCAGATCGGACGGTATAGGCCGGGCACCGTCCCCCGGGTGTGAATGGATGACGCGGATAATCGTGCCGGTATCTTCGGCATTCGCCCAGTGCTCACCGTCGATACGAAAATGCTCAGTCGGATTTTCGTGGCTGTTCGGTACCGGGACGTAGCGCTGGCGGCGGCCAGCCTGAATAACGAAGCCACAGCACTCGCGCGGCGACTCCTCCAGTGCATGTGCCCGGATGGCAGACATTATCGTTTTGTTCATGGGGTAACCTTATCGGGAAATAAGAACCGTGCTGGGGTAGCCGCCGAAGTCGAGGATTGCGGTATTGGGTTCAGCGAGACCGGCACCGAATCGCTTACGGCAGTCGCTCAGGCAGCCGCCGCAGGCATCCAGAGCCGGGTCGCTGACAGCATTACCCTTGGCGTCGAAGTACGCCATGCCGTTGTAGGTGCAGCCGTCACCGCTGCGGTACTGGCCGCGCAGGGCCCATTCGCACAGTGAGGTAATTTGCCTCGTAGGAATGACCAGATTTTGCAGGTCAGCGGGGCTGCTGAGAGACCACGATACAACCTCATCGTCCTCTGAGTTTTTTGTGTCCAGCCAGAAGGTCTGCAGGGTGAACATTGTTGGATCCGCCGTGGGATTCACGCCCCCGGGGAAATTTACCGCATCGAGGTAAACGGCATAGGTATCAATGATGCTCACCTTCGCGTTCACCATGTCTTTAAACTGCAGGCACAGCGCCGTGATATGCCCGTCCAGATTCGACACGCTCAGCTTCGGCTCTGCGGCCTGGTCGGTTGACAGCGCCAGGTCCGCGACCTGAAAAGGCCAGAACTCATAGACATTGCCGTCCCAGATGATCGGCTTCGGCCCCAGCTTCGACTCGTCGCCGTTCGCCGCGTCAATCTCTGCCGGTGTGTGAGGAAACGGAGCGTAGTGAAAGCGGTGTATGCCACCGCTAAACTCTGAGGCATCAACTTCGACCAGGCGGACCCTGCCGCCCGGTGCAAGCATCGCCGCCTGATCGACTAATGCCATTATGCATACACTCCGTAGGCCCGTTTGATGGTGAAGGTCAGCTCGGCAAACTTGCTGCTAATCTGGTTCTTACGCACGGAGTCGGCCAACACGCGGTAGAGCCCCTTCTCTTCGCCGGGCGGCGTGATGATGAAAGCCTTAACAGTGTGTGCCAGAAGAAAGTCGCGGATCCTGTCCACCTCGGCTTCGGCACCGGTATGCTTCATCGGCACCTGAATGGCGGTAGAGTTGATGCCGTTCTCAGCCACCTGTTCGTAGCCGTCGCCGAACTGCGCCGCCCGCACCGTCTGGCTATATTCGATGGAGCCAGCGCCAAGCTGTGAGCGCCAGCTGTAGGTTTCAACTGTCATGAACACGTCCAATAATTTATTTAGGTTATATCTAGAACAGATATATAATCGAGGCCTATTCTTTAGGTAAGGTTAATGAAATGAAAAAAGTATTAATTTTGATGCTCGTTTGCACATCTTATGGTGCCGCTGCACAATGCATTGGCTCCGGTGCGTTATCGACTTGTTATGATGATAATGGAAATACCTATACTGTTAGCCGTATGGGTAATACCACTGTAGTAAATGGAAGCTCAGCAAATGGTTCAAGCTGGTCTCAGACTTCTAACACTATCGGCAATAGCACATACACTAACGGTACTGCATCTAACGGCCGGAACTGGAACGAAACTCAGACAAATATGAGTGGGGGCAACCGGATGATTTCAGGGGTGAACTCACAAGGGCAATCTTACTCTCACTATTGCAATCAATTTGGTTGTAACTAATTTAAAACATACACTACTACTAATAAAGCCCCTTGCCGGGGCTTTATTATATTTACATCTCACTATTACTTATTACATGTTTTTGTAATAGCCAACCTTTGAGTCGAAATCCTGTTTGGCTAAAGCTGACTGATTTGTAATATAAGCCTCCCAAGAACTGTAAGCACTGATAAGTGCCTGCTTTTCATCAACGCTTGTCGTACCAGCTTTCATTGCTTCAAACACGCCGGACGCATTCTCTTTGCGTTTGTTTTTTCTGTTCGCACCGCATGTTGCTATGGCATCGGCTACTGAATCATTCCACCCGACCATTTGAAGTATTTCAATCCGCTTTTGAATTACGAACTGATCTGCATATGCATTCCTCGCTTGGGTTGAGAGATACTCAGCAAAATCCCTTTTATTTTTTGGGGCTTGGGAAGGTAAATCTATGTTTAGATCACATTGTGATAGTTCTTCGTACTTGGCTTGTTTTTGAGCATTATTAGTTGAGCCGCTACTTGCACAAGCAGAGAGGGCCATTGCTAACACTACAGTCGTAAAGACCTTTTTCATTATCATCCCCTGATTAGTATGGTTTAGAGCATAATAACCAGGGGATGCATCGATGTAACCTGGCGCGGATGATATTGCCATTTCAGAATCACATGCCGATATTACTTGGACTGGAACTGCCTACCTAGCAGGCCATCGCTTCGAGCAGCTCTCATCAGGATCTCAGTCACCTTGGCTTCAACTTCCTTTCCTAAAGCCCGCGCTGCAGCACTGCCGTCTCCCGATGTGTTTGCTGACGTGTTCCCTTTGTTGTCCACATAGATATCAATATTCACCTGCGGCGCACTTCCGCCTCCGCCCTGAGCACGCACACCCAGCCGCCCGGCAGAGTCTTTTGCCAGAGGCATGATCGCCTCCGGCCCGGCTTCAGCAAACACTCCACCTTTGGCGAACTTCGACGCGCCCTGGAAAGTGAAGTACTGCGGCGAGTCGTAGACCCCATTGACGTACTGATGCAGGCCTTGAGACTCATATACGCCGCCTTTTGCATTTGGGGTAAATGACGGAACGGCGAAGGATTGCCCAGCACCCGCCGAAGCCCCAGAGCCACCGCTAATCCACCCCATAGCAGCCTGTAAGGTGTATGCGACCATCAGCCTGTTGGTAACGTCCAGAATCATCCTTAGCATGGACTTCCCGAACTCTTTAATCGAGGCCTTACCCGTCACCATGAGATCGGTCAACATGTCGGACAGACCGGTCAGCGCAGAACCTGCAACACCTTTCACAGCGTCGTAGGTATTTGTCGCTGCTTCCAAATACTCATTCCATCCACTAATGGCTCCTGCTTTCCAGTCGCCGCGCAGCTTATCTTCCTCAGCATAATAATTCCGAAGCGCTGCCAGCTCTTTCTCATAGCCTGCGTCTTCAAGTTTTCCGCCACCGTTCAGCCATCCCTGCCGTAGCTGGGCCTCCTCATTCATCCGCTGTGCCATTTTGCTACTCAAGCCAGACCCACTCCTTAGGGCTTCGGACTTCTCGGCCATCTGGGTGACGTACTTGTTAGCCTGCTGCGCAAGCCCATTAATCTTCTGCTGGGCTTCAACTTCCCTGTTCTTCTGATCCACTACCTTGGCAGCATTCAGAATGGCTTCTCGGCTCGACAGGAGGGACTTCTCCTGCGCGGTCAGAGCGCGAGTTTTGGCGGCCTCATCCAGTTCAGCAAAGTGGGATTGCTGTTTGCTAAACTCGGTGTTTTTGGCATGCGTCTCGCCGGTCTGCCGGAGGGTTTCGAGGGTCTCCGTTAGCGTTCTGGCCTGGGCGCGGTAGTTTTCCAGCGTGCGATCACCAGCATCAAGGGTTACCTTGGCTTCTTTGGTTTTTTTAGCTGAGTCCTCAGCTAGTTTGGATACCGCATTCTTTGTTTCGAGACTGACCGCACCGCTGCCGCTCACCCCACCGCCAGATCCATTCCTGGCTTCATCCTCCCATTGCCCCTGGGATTTGCTGAGGTTCGCAAAATGTTTGTTGTAATCTGCTGTAAGCTGCGTGTATTCACGGTTTGCAGCGTCGCGATTTTTCGCAAGCTGCTCAGGAAGGCCATCCAACCCCATTGAGCGGATCAGCGATTCTCCTCCGGGGAGCTTGGTTGCTATATCCGTGAACCCGGTAATCATCCCCTCCATGATTTGCAGGGAGAGCTCTTTCATTTTCACGAACAGAGCTTCAAACGAGGTACCCAGTAGCTTAAATACTTCGATGACCTGATTGCCCCATGCCCGTACTGTGACCCCTATCTGACCGAAGATATCGGAGGCAAAAGCCTTTAAGCCGCCCCATGCTTTGCTGATATTGTCAGTCGCCCCAATAGTCTCCTGTGCGCGCTTAGCCATAACGCCAGCAAACAGGTTAATGGCTTCGGTAACTGCCGCCTGCTCCCCTTTCTGCTTACGCAGCTGGATGATGTGCTTCATCATGGCTTCATCGACAAAGCCGTATTGCTCATTCAGGCTAGCAAGCCCCTTCACCGGGTCACTGACGATCTTGCCAAAGTCGGACATCGCCGCTTTAGTGTCGCTGCCTGCTTTGCCCATCAGAGTGATGGACGAGGCGATCTGCTTCATTTGGCTGGCGGTGTACTTGCCAGTGTCATTTAGCGTGACCAGCGTATCGACCGTGGAACTGATGGAGGTATTCGTCTTACCGGCCACCTCTTCAGCCGCCTGATTGAGCTGCTGCATTGAGGCGAAACCTGCGCCGCCCATCATGATGACCGAGCGGGCGACCTGGTCAAACTGTTCAGATGAGCTGTATGCTGCAGCCGCCAGCAGGCCAACTGTGCCAACGAGAGCGCCTAGCGCAATGGTGGTCGGGTTAATCATCCCGGCCATGCTGCGGATGTATTCGCCGACGCCAGTAAGTGCGCCCTGAACACCGCCAAACTGGTCTTTAATCTGCCCACCCTGCTGGAGCAGGATCAGGAACGGGGATTGTCCACCAGCCAGCTGTGTAGCGATATCGGTGAACTGAGCTGGCAGCGTGCGCATGGCTGCGCTGTACTGGCCCACGGAGATGCCAGCGCGACGTGCTGCTGCCTCCTGCCGGGATAATGCTTCAGGCAGCGCATCGGCGACGCCAGAGAGGCGCTCCCGGGTCTGATTGAGGATGTTATTGAAGTGTTCGAACTGGGCGCTGTTGATGCGCCCTGCTTCGAAGTGGGCCGACAGCTGAGCGTACTGGTCATCCAAAGAACTGAATGCGCGGATGGTCGGATCGATAGAGCCGAGCAGGTTTTTCAGGGCTGCGGACTGCCTTTCTGCAGCCTGGGTGGCTGCCAGCTCCGCCTGGGCTTTAGCAGCTGCCTCGCCAGTGTCCGTGAGTCTTTGTTCAGTCTGGAGGAGGATGCCGCTCAGGTGGGCAAACTGCACTCCCGATAACCGCCCGGCAGAAAAATGCTCCTGCAGCTCCATGAACTGGCTATCAAGGGATTTAAGCTTCCCGAGAACAGGGTCGATACTGGCAACTAGCTTATCCAGCGATGCGGCCTGCCTCTCAATTTCGCGCGCAGCATCAAGCTCCAGCTTTGCCTTGGCTGCCGCCTCGCCGGTATCCGTCAGCTTGAGGCGGGTATCATCCAGAATTTTGTTGTAAGCCTGGAAGGTATCTGTATCCAGCAGCCCTTTGATCTGGAATCCGCTCAGTGCTGCCTGCTGTTCATCCAGGCGGTTAAGAGCCTTGGTGACCGGGTCGATATTCTCCAGCAGACCCTTAAGCGCGTTCTGCTGCTCCCGGAGGCCTTCCGTGCCTTCCTTCGCTGCAGGTTTAACACGCTTAGCGGCATCAGCCAGCGCATCTGCGCCAGCGACGGCACCCGCTGCCGCCTCATTCAGTTTATCGAGCTCGCTGCTGGCCGTCTTCAGGTCGGAAACATCGGCCCGCAAGGTAATCGAGGCGATTTGGTCAGTCATTATTTCGTCTCCATATGCATTACCTTGAGAGCCTCACTTTCCATAATTTGAAGGTCAGTCATGCAGGCCGCCGCATCCTCAACCCCGTGTAATTCGAACATCCAGGGGAGAACGTTGTAATCAAGGCCGGTCGCCCCGCCCGCGCCGACACGCCACTGGGTCGCCAGCGCCGAGAAAATGGTGAAGGCATGCCATACCGATGGCAGGATCCCCACCTCTTCCTCCACGTCCTCAGGCGTTAAACCAAAAACGTTCAGCTCCGCGAGAGTCGGGCCCGGTGTGTACAACGCTGCGGCGACCTGCCTCAGTTTTTTTCGCGCATACCCATCAGCTCTTTGGTGTAGGCCAGGCCAATGCTGTCGAACGCGCGCGGATAGTTCTGCAGAAGGACGATCACGTTATCGCGGGTGAACTCATCCGGCAGGGCCCAGCCTTCAACAATTTCCATCAGGTAGTCGGCCTGTGGCTCGACAATAGCCTTTTTGCCTTCAGCAGCCTTTTGCAGCCTCTCGTCCATGGCTCGCAGCTCCTCCAGCGTCTTATGGCGGAAAGTGAAGGTCAGCTTGCCGTCTTCAGCACCAGCGCGCGGGATGCTTGCCGTTGCTGAAAAGGTTGGGTTCGGGATCAGGGAGAATTTGGTCATTTCGGTTCCTTAGAAAAAAGAAACCCGCCGGAGCGGGTATTAATTAATGCCTGGCAGATACATCTGGACTTCGTCAGCGACGCGTTGACGGGCTGTGTGCAATAGCTGCTTGCGACCCCCAACGCCCCACCGGGCCATCTGGCTGGCGCACTGGCTAATCGCCTTGGTTTCGGTGTTCAGGATATGGTCAATTTTGTTCAGGCGGGACATGGCATCAATGCCATTACGGATGACCATCTGAAAGGTCTGGTAAACCTTAATCTCAAACTTCGCGCTTAGCCATGCGGCATATCGTATCGCTACCAATTCGAGGCCCCAGACACCATGTTTTGCCCCGCCATTGACGGTTTTAAGCGCCGCTATTTTCGTAGCGGCGGTTAATTCTTTGACAAATTCTTTAATGGCTTTGCTTTTGACAAAGTTACTTGGACGCTGCGATTCGGTGGCATTTCCCTCGGCCACTGCAGCCGCATGAAGATCATTGAGGTTATAGCGTCCTTCGTCGTCGACGCGAACGGAGACGCCATTAACTGACACGGTTGGATAGGTCATTGTGTATACCCTTTAAAAAGCGAACCCGTTCACACAGAAAAGCCGCCCCAAGAGGCCCACCGGCACTAACGGCAGTTCTCAGGATCGCTTTCTGAAAGGTTCTTGGTTAGAGAGCGCGTGTGAAGGCGCAGTTTGAAAAAGCGAGTGCTGCGAATACAGAAAATTCGCCAGCGGTACTCTTGCTACAAATAAAAAAGCCTCGCTTTAACGAGGCCAGTAAACGCACTTTGTACTTTGCAAAGAGAATATTTTTTGCGGAGTACTTTCAGCCCGGCGAACCGGGCATGGTTGGTTAGGTGATGCTGACGGTGCATCCGGCAGAAGTGAGCGTCTTACCTGCGGCATCCGTAACTTCACAGGTGTAAACACCAGCATCGCCGGACCCGACCGACGGGATGTTGAACGTCGATGCAGTTTTGCCCGGAATGGCCGTGCCGCCCTTCTTCCACACGTAGGTGTAAGGCGTAGAGCCGCCTTTCATAACCACAGCCAGATCCAGCGCTGCGCCGGAAGCGACAGACTTGGTGGCTGGCAGGTCAGTCAGGAACGCCAGCGGCGACACGGAGGAATCAGCGATCGGGTAAATCTGCATGTCCGATTCAAAGTTCATGCGCGCTTCGTTGCTCTCTACGGCGTTAATTTCCGTACGCGGCACGCGTTGGAAGGAAACTTTAGCGGAGTAGTAACGGTCGGCTTTACCGCGAGGGTTATGGAACCAGACCGCAGTGGTATCGCTGGAGTCGTCCAGGTCAATCAGTCGCTTGTAGATGGCCAGCTGCGGATCGTGAGCAAAGGTATAAACCTGCACTACGGCGTTTTTAAACGTCGGAATGGTACGGGCCTTATCATCCTCCAGGAACTGGATAGAGATAGTCTGCTGGTCACCGCCTTCGGTGGACAGGGTCATGACCTGCGGCATGGTGATCCATGAGTCGATTTTACGCAGAGTACCCGCGCCGGTACCCGCCGGGAATTTATTGACGTCGGTGGTATCAAAAGACTCCAGAACAATTTTGGTGCCGGTCACCGATTTGATACGCAGCACCATATTGTCGAGCTTAAGCCAGCCGGAGCTCACCTGAACAACATCACCCGCCAGGATGCCAGCAGCCGATGCAACGGTCAGCTCGCATTCCGTCGCATTGGAGGCTGCAGTAAAGGTGATTGGGGCCTGATAGGCCCTGGCCACGTTCACACGCGAGCCATTGGGGATTGCGAATGCCATTGCACTCTCCTGAATTTAGGTAATAAAAAACCCGCCGGGCGGCGGGTCAGTAATCAGCGCGGTATTGCATGCTGACGGGGATGGTGTAGGTGATAGAGCCACTGGAGCCGTTAGGTGCAGACGTTGGCCGGTCCTGTATTGGCGAGCGCACCTGCGGCGGCCCGTTGATGTAAACCGTGAGGTCGCCTTCCACTAGCGGCAATCCTTCGGGGAAGGCATCAGCGATAGATTGAGCCAACTCTCTGGTCTGGGTCACACCTGAGCCTGCGGGAACGATGATGTTCACCTGCAGGATGCCCTGATAAGTGCGTATCTGGCCTTCCAGATCCTGTCCTACCGTCTGCGCTGGAAGAACATAAACCCGGGCGTATGGGCCGTCAGGCGGGTCGAACGCGATATTCGGCCAGGCGATGGGTAAGCCCAGCGACGCGGCGATGACCGCTACCCGACTCTCCAGCAGGCCAGTAATTCGCATGGACTGGTCACTGGCCATTGCGTACCTCGCTCATTGCCTCGCGGAACAGCTGCGCGGCATCCAGTGCCGTTAATCCGACCATACCGCCAGGGGCCTGATTTGAATGACCGTTCTCCAGCGCCTGGGCATACGGCAGGTTATTGGTGAAGTAAATCGAGCTAACCTGTCCCACCCTGAACACCTCAAGTACCACGAGCCCTCTGGAGATTGAACCCTGACCGGAGGCATCTGGCGTGTCATTCGAGTCTGTCGGCTGGCTATCAAACCCCACATACCAGTTGTTCTTGAAGCGTCCGCCGACGTACCCTTCTGGCTTTTTGATGTCCATTGAGTCGTTCACGCGCAGCCCGCGCTTGAGCCGCCCGGCTTTGGTGAGGTTAGAGGGATCATCACGAAGGGTCGCATTATGCTCCCTCACAGCAGTGTTATATGCCGATGCCGTCTGGTTCACCTGCCAGATATCCGGCTGCCCGACTGGCGACATATCCACCAGCCGCCCGAGGATTTTGATACCCGCCCGGCGCACCACCTCGTCCATCTCCTGCTTCGAGTCATCCACGAACAACTGAATGGCAGCCAGGAACGGCTGATTTGCTGTGCTGGCCATAGTTACGCCCTCAGCTGAATGTTGTAGGAGATCAGCACGTCAGCAGGCTTAACGGGATGCGGCTGCACCACGCGCCACTTTTTGCCGTCGATTTCGATGCGGTCATCGATGCGCACTTCCGTTTCGAACGTGGCCGCCAGCTTCTTGTCGCCGGTGGCGATCAGCGAGCCATCTATTTCGCGTGCAGAGTATTCGGTGATGACACCTGTAACGGTGGCTGTCACTGCAGGCGTGGTGACCTCCTTTCCGAACTGATCGCGAATGGTGCCGCCGCCGCGGGTAAGCTGGTAAGCTTTCCCGTTCTCGGTCAGCAGCCGGGTTGCCGTCGCGCGAATGCGGCGATAGTCAATTGGCATATCACCCCCTTTCAATGCGGATCTGATTGCCGCCCACCACCAGCCCGCGAAGCGAGGAATAGAACCAAGGGAACGAAGGTGTAGCCTTGCTGGTACCCGGCTCGTACTGGACTGTCACCGCGCCCTCGACACGCTCCATTGTCACCGCACCGCCACCAGTGACCGAAGGAGTAAGGTCAATCTCCTGCGATTCGACGGCCAGGCGGCATTGCGCATCAACCAGACGCTGCGGGATCGCATCGGCTGGCAAGTCAACACCATCGAAGCGCACGCCAGAACGGGGCCATGACAGCGGCTGTGTTGCGCTGGCACGCTGGCCGCGCCAGCTCTTACCTTCCAGATAGTCCATTGCCTGCATCAACAACATGCTGCACTCGCCGTCATCGGCAGGAACGGTATATCCGCGCCCCGCCGCGAACGCGCGCAGGTCAACGACGCTGGCGTAGGTGTTGAAGTCAGGCGAATGGGGATCGGCAACCAGCATGGTTATTCCTCCAGACGCCAGTCCAGCGCCAGCCAGTTCTCAACTTCGTCAGGGTGAACCTCAGCGCTCAGCGGACCGCCGGGGAACTCCGGGGCATCACGCACCATGATCACCAGCTCAATACCAGGCTGGTCCTGCTGCTGGTCCTGCTGCTGGTCCTGCTGCTGGTCCTGCTGCTGGTCCTGCTGCTGGTCCTGCTGCTGGTCCTGCTGCTGGTCCTGCTGCTGGTCCTGCTGAGCAGGAGTTTGTTCAGCGCCGTTTTGCGCTGCAAGCTTTTCAGCCTCACGCTGCGCACGCTGCTCTTTGGTTAATCCGGCCATTGGGCCTCCTCAAAACAAAGGGGCCGAAGCCCCCGGGTTAACCCATGATGATGGCGGAATGTTCAGGCTGGACAGATGCGACACCCCACGCCACACCAACTTCATAACGTACCTGACGGTACTGGCGATACAGTGCGATCTGGAAGGTGATGCCGGACGCCGGGTCAGTGACGTTCATTACATCGTCGGCGGTATCACCGCCTTTTGGCATCGCCGGGGTGCGGCATGCCAGCAGGAATGCGTTGCGGTCGAATGCCATATTTGGCGCAAACTCGCTTAGCACAGTGACGGCTGCCTGGTCTGCCAGATCCTGACGCAGGCCCGGTGCACCCATAGTGATGCTGGAAGAGGTAGCAGCAACAACCAGGTACTGGTTATCGTCACCGTCGAACTTCACCGCGGTGCCAACCGCAATGCCGCCGGTACCCGCGGAGATGGCCACGATGATGTCGCCTTCCTTCTTGGCACCATTGACTTTATAGCCAGTAGCGGTGCTTTTCGCGGTACGTTTGATATTGGCGGACTCGTGGAGGTTGAAGCCCATTACGCGACCGATAATACCTTCGCGCAGGAGCTGGTCGGTACCGGCTTCATTCGCTTTGAACAGTACGGACTGTTTACCACGAATGGAGGCCATCGCCTCGCCGCCCAGCACCATGCGCAGATCAGTGGTGGGGGCGCCGTTATCAACCAAAATCTGGCGGGCCAGCGCCGCATCAGACAGATCGTCTTTGATGCTGAAAGGTGTATCCTTTGGCGCGCCGACCGCGCGGGAGGATTTGTAGAACAGCGCCGCCAGGTCAGCGTCCATCTCATTGCTCAGCGCACGGAAGGCCTGAGAAAACTGGTCGGCCAGGACAATGTCATAGGTGCCTGATGGCCCAATAGCCAGTTGCTCCTCACCGTTCCATTTGACCGGGGCCATTTTGGATTTGGTGATTTTGACATCCACGGTACCAATATTCTGATCACCGTCATTCGGTGCGGTCGCCGCAGGAGTGATATCAACGGTAGTGGTTTTCGGCGCAACCGGCGCGGTTACGGTCTGATCCTTAGCGGCCGCATCGGCTTTGGCGTTGCGGGCCACGGCAGGGATAAAACCGACCTGCTCACGGGAAACGCGGTTCAGCGCCGTGTAGATGGTCGGGATCAGGCCAGTCAAAGTGTTGGACATTTATTTTTCCTTTAGATTAATCAACGATGCTCGTGCCGCCGCCAATCGCAGCCTGTTGTTCAGCTGGTGGCAGGGCATCAAAAGCAGCGCGTTTCATGGTTTTCTGCCCGGCCTGATGCTGCGACTGGTGGGAGCCACCGCCGCTGTTGCCGGACGCTTTGAGGATGTAGTCTTTCTGCGGATGCGACTCGACCAGAGATTCCAGCGCTTCATCGAAGCTGGCCACCTCGCCGGGCTTGGTGCGGGAGAACACCTTATTGCCCTCCCCGTCGTAAGCCACGACCTTGCCGCCTTCGATTTTGAAGTTCTGTCCAAAGTAGGAACGCACGAACTCAGTCGGGATCGCCATCTTCTCGGAGATGAACTTGGAGCCACCGAAGCGGCCGCCGATCATCTCGTCATAGAGTTGGGTTTCCAGCTCCCTGGTCTTGCCGTTCGCTTCGTCCAGCTGCTGCTGGAATACCTTGGTGATCTCGGCCTTTACCTGGTCAACGGCGCCAGCGTCGATCAGCTTTTTCTGGTCGATTTTGGTCATCATGTCCAGGGCCTCGAGCGCCTTGGTCGGGTCGGTGATGCCAGCGAATTTCGCGAGATTGGCTTCCGCCGCCTCCTTCGCCTCGCGGTGAGTTTTGGCTTCACCGTTCAGGGAGGTGATTTTGGTCATCGCTGCGACCGCATCGAACGGGATCTCTTTGCCGTCATCATGGACGTACACAGGCATGCCGTTTTCAACAACCACATTTCCGTTAGCATCAAGTTTGAGTTTCATTGTTTTTGCTCCAGCCTTCCGGCCATACGTAATGGGTCATCCGACCCGGGCACCGCGTCGCATCCGCTCAGCGGCAGGCATAAAAAAAGCCGCCGAAGCGACCTGTTTGTTCTTTTGTTCTCTCAGGAAACACCACATTTCGTAGACGCACCGAGAGGATATGGCTATTGCCAGCAGCCCTACTACAAACGCGGTTAGACCGATTAATAGCTCAGGCATATCACCCTCCGTTCATTTGAACTCAACAGTGATTACGCCACGCAGCTTGCGGGAGTAAATTTCACCCCGCTTTTGCTTGTGGATCCGCAGCGGTTGTGGATGAAAGCAGGCGACACCTCGTTTAACGTCAGTCCATACACAGCTCTTTACCTCGTTGCCATTAACGAGCACCCTGCGCCTGCCACGGCCGTCTCCTACAAAGTGAAAATCTTCGTTATACATGTTTATTCCTCAAACGCCGACGCATCCACACGACGCAGTTCGTCCAGGGTCAGGAACTCCCCGGCATCGTTGAACATCTCCGGCACAGTGATTTTGCCGTCACGTAGCAACAAGGCGCGGGTGACGCCCAGTACCTGCTCCTGTCGTGCGTACGGCTGCCGGGTGAGCCAATCGGCATAGCTGGTATGCGCAGGTATCTGGCCGTCCATTGACGCACGTGTGGCGCTGCTAAGCTCGCCTGAGGCTATCTGCAACTCTTCCCACGATTTGGTAATCATGGTTTCGCCGGAGCGGCAGCAGAAGTGGATTTTGCCGGGGCCGCGCAGGTACGGGATCGCATGGCCCAGTGGCTTGCCGTCGAGGGTGTAGAGCTTGCGGTCGCGGATAATGCACCACTGGCTGGTATGGGTGTCCAGGGTGGAGGACCACTGCTTGGCCTTCACGATATCGCTGTTGGCCTGAGCGAACTCCTGGCGCGCTGTGGCGGCCATATGATTCACCGCCGTGCGGGTCACCACCGCCAGATCACGTCGGGAGGCGTTGATCGCCCCGTCTTCACGGTTGAGTTTTGGCGTGCCGGCAACGCGCTTAACGATTTGCTCTACCGTCTCACCCTGGAGGAAGCCAGAGCGCACGACGTTGGTGATTTTATCCAGCCGATCCGATTCGAGCTTCTGGCCCCACTCCTTCAGCAAGCGCCCCTGGAATGGCTGCGCCGCTGCTGCTGCGTAAACCTGCTCGGGTGCGATGCTCTGAAGCGGTATGTGAGTGAGGATCTGCTTCGGAATGATGCTGCTGAACAGGTCCAGCTGATACCCGGCCTCATATTCAACGTAGCCGGTCAATTCGCGAGCCAGAGACTCGTTAACCGGTTCGTAGGCCTGATGGTTGAGGTCACGAACACCAGCCAGCAGCGAGGCCAGGCGGCGGGCGCTGTAGGTATCGGCACGTTTACCGTCCAGCAACACCAGCAGCCGGGCCGCCAGCTCTGCATCCATCTTACTGAGTAACGCAACCATGCGCCGGGCAACGCCGGTACCGTAGCGGTTCACATACAAGCCGTGCGCTATCGTTTCATCCTGAAGGCGATCATTGACGGAGCGGGCCATATTACACCTCGCCTGGTTTTGGCTCGGTCAACGAGGCTGATTCAGCCAGCAGCTCGCTCAGCACCACATCGGGATCTGCATCAGCGTCAATCAGACTGAGCTTCTGCAGCGCCTTAATGGCGTCGATACGGCGGAGGTCACCACCCTGACGGAGAGACTGAATGGCCAGCGCTGCCGGAGGGTTGAACTCTTTCGACTCAACATCCAGCTCGGTGCGGACATCAACGTTGCCGCCGTCCTTCTCGCCGACGTACTCAGCCATGATCTGCAGGATGTTGTCGAGCGCATCTTCCAGGCTGGTGGCCATGGTATAGAGCGGTGACTGCTCCTGCATTTTCTCTTCCGAGGTCTGATCAACAGACTTGGTTGAGGTGTTGTCAGTGCGGAGCAGCTTCGCGCCCGCCTGGCGCATCTGCTCTACCAGGTCGGTCAGTGACTCTTTGCCAGCACCGATAGCGGACCCGGTATGCTCGGTGTATTCCATTCCTTGTTTTTGACGATCGGAAAAACTTGTTGCCGAGGAGGAACCAATAATCAGCTCCTGCCCTTCCTCAAGACCAAAAACGGACAGAATGGGAACGCGAACAACGTGCAGGATGTTGTCCTGCTCGCTCTGGCTCTGCCAGTGCTTAACGTTCAGCAACGCCATGTTGAGTAACGGTGGCGAGCCGCACATAAAACCGGTGCGCTTGGTGTAGAGCGTAACCAGGGTGATATCCCTTCTGGAGGTTGCCCACTCTTCGTGCAGCGCCCAGTTCACCTGACCATCGGCACCAGTGGCCTTACGGTAAATCTGCACCTGCCCGGGCGTTAGCAGTCGAATCTGCTCGACCTTAGTCTGGCCGTAGTCATCACCATCTTCGACCACCACTTCTTTGATGCGCAGCTCCGTGAGCACGACCTTGCCATCAACAATCTTTGATTTCCAGCCGATCACCTGGCGGGGATTAAGCATCGTGACGTAGGGGCGCGCGCCGGTGGCCTTTTCATCAGCCTTGGTCTTCACCTGTTCGGCATCGACCCTGGGGTAATCCACCAGCGCATGGGACAGGCCATACTGCATCGCCAGCCCGAAGAACGACTGCGCCCAGACATCCAGTCGCGTGCCTTCGAGGTCGATGTTCTTTGCAAGCTCGCGCAGCTGCTCAGGGACATTCTCGCCTAACTTAATTGGCTCGGCGAACACGCGCCCGATGTTCTGCTTAATAGTCTCTTCGTACGCCGGGAGGAGCGTGGCCACCGCCAGACGCTTTTTATAATCCTCTTTGTCCTCTTTCGGCCAGCGCGGGAGGTATGACTCTCCAAGCTGGCGCATGTACAGCGTGCCGCCCATCAGGGCGTCGTTAATGTCCCACGCCTGCACCATGTTCCCATAGTCCAGATTGGGTGTTGAAATATCAGGCATGGAGTTAGATCCGTAGGCTGGTGACTTTGCCGACTTTCTTCGGCGGTGAATGCAGGACGGCATATCGAGTGCCATCCCAGTCGTGATCTTCCTGCTGGGTATCTACATCATCGGGGTTCTTACTGTCGCGAACGAGCACCGGCACACGGCTAATCCAGCCCCGGCAGTAGTCAAACACGTAGAATGCTGGCTTCTCAGGCATGCCAGCTTCCAGCTTCTTGCCCTCAACGACGGCCTCCAGCATGTCAGCAAACAGGGCCGCGCCGTTCACGCGCGATCCCGGCTTCTTGTTGGATGGCATCCATTTAACGCCCTGCGATTCCATCTTCTGAGCGATAGATAGTTCATCATCACCAGTGTTGTAGATAGCACCGTCAGCAGGGCCGGGAACAACCTTCTTACAGATGCCGGGCATAATGTTCAGTTGCCCCTGCGTCACCCCGTTGAGTTTTATCTCCTCAGGTTCAGCAAGCTCTTCGCCCACCAGCCGCTTATCAACCCACGCCACGCCCTTGGCGACGTTTGTGGATGACATATTCAGACCTTTGTTCAGCTCATCCGGCGGGCAGCCGTACCATTCACCAATCAGGATCAGCGACCCGGCAGGCGGGCAGAACTGTCGACCATCAGGCAGCTCTGCGGCAGTGCCGTCGGCGCGCGCCCACCAGAGGTTAGAAAAGGGCTTCGACTCGCCCCAGTCATGGGAGCGGTCAACCGTCCAGCTATCGGGAATGCGGAACGGCTTGATGACGTGATACGAGGCATTCCACAGGTGGTCAAAGCGACCTCCACTGGTAACATCCCAGGAGCCCTCTACCCAGGCTTTACGCCGGTTAGGGTCTTTGATAGCCATCAGCGTCGCAATGTACTGCGGATCCAGATACGGGTTTTCTTTGAACGAACCATGTATAGCCACACGGGTAAGCGTTACGTCTTCTTCTCGCTCGGTCTGAGGATTGAACACCTTTTGCGTTTCGCGAATGATGGTGCCGCGTGGCGCTGGCTCAATGAAGCGCTTCTTCACCCAGGTATGGCCGATGCCGAACGGGTTTGTGGTGCTGAACGTCTCCAGTGGAATCGGCTTCAGCAGCGAGCCATCATCCTTCGGGTAGTTCTCAGGCCGAAAAGACGATCGCCGGCAGGAGAACATCATCTCGTAGAATTCAGCAGACTGCTGCTTGGTCAGCTCGTTAAAGCCAATGAACGGGAACTCCTGACCGTGGTAGTCCCAGTAGTCTCCCTCTTCTTTCCCGAAGCGGAACAACAGCTCTTCGCCGGTCGGCCACACCCATCGCAGCTCAGATGCTGACGCCAGATATCGGGCGCCATCGTTAAACAGGCGATACATACGCTTCGACTGGGTGATGATGTCGGTGAGGTTTTTATACTCGGTATCGAATATCACGCCACGCCAGAACGAGCCGTAGCCCAGACCAACCAGGCGACGAAAGCGCGCCAGCTGCGCAGCGGTTTTACCCGGGCCACGCGTTCCCTCGTAGAGGATTTCGTTACACGGGCAGCTCAGGGAGAGCGATTGCGATCCCGGCAAAGGTTTCCAGACGGCTTTGTAATTCATCCACCAAGGACCTCGCTCTGCTGCTTCTGCGCTGCCGCTTCCCAGTCATCAACGTTATCGCAGGACGGAACCGGCATGATGCTGTGGGTTGCAGTGACCTTCTGCTCCACCTGCTCTTTAAATGCCTGCACGCGCACATGCTTGCCGAGCAATTCGAGGTTTTTAACCTTATCAGGCCACTTAACCTTTTTAAGGATGGTCTCGGCGGTCTCTTCGTCGAAGTTTTGAATGGTCGTGCTGATGTCCAAACCGGTTAGCGAAATTCGCCAGGCTTTAGGCCATGAGGTGATCGGCCTTAGGCTGCCGTCGTCATTCAAGATGTCCAAAACATCCATCTGGTCGATTTCAACCAAGCGCCGGAGCACATAATCGGCATCAATGCCCACATCCTCGTTGCGCTTACTCTTGAGTTCGGCGATCCTGTTTTGGATGTCAAGTTTTGACAATAATTGAGCAGCTATACGGTTTGCAGTTTTGACGCTGTACCCCGCCCGAATAGCCGCTTGCGTGGCGTTTAAATCGATAAGGTACTCGCGACAGAACATTTCTTGTTTGTCGGTGAGGGCCATGAATAAGTGTTCTACCGTTGAGGAAAGTTGAGAATGGCAATGATGTCCATTGATATTGATTGCCCTCACTGCCTGAAAGAAAGGGCAGTGATGAGGTATAGTAATCAAGCATATTTAAGGCAAAGATGTTTCTCGCTGGTATTTCAATGCAATTCCTGCTTCAAGCTTTTAGTGGCTGAGGTAGAAACAGATATTCAAGGCACACCTCAGGACTATGCTGAGTCACAATTCTACCCGGTGGTACTTAACAGTAATCCTAGATTTAAAATTCTTAGCACTTACCCTTCCAAGAAAACCTTCTCTGCGCCAGAAGCCACCCCAGACAGAGCGGCCAAATTTTTTATAGAAGCAAAGGATGATTTTTCACGCGGCCGATACGAAACCAGCGCAATGAACTGCAGAAAAGTAATTGATATAGCTACAAAAAATCTTCAACTAAAAGAGGAGGATAAGCTAGTTAGACGCATTTCAGCACTAAGGGAAACTGGTTTAATAACGCAAGAAATGGCTGACTGGGCTCATATAGTACGTATTGATACGAATGGTGCTGTTCATTCTGACGAAGAATTTACTGCTGATGAGGTGGATCAGTTGTTGAAGTTTACAGAAGTCTTTTTAACTTACTCATTTACTTTGCCCGCAATGGTTAAAGCCAAACGAGAACCCGATTAATCTCCAAATTATTGCCATTACGCTGGGTCTGCCCATGGTGATGGCAATAAAAATCGCCTGGAGGCGGTCAGTCTTCTTTCATTATCGCAGGTCTGATGTCGCAGCCCTCGAAGCGATAATCACTGTACTCAGTGCGCAGCTCTGCATCCACCTCATCAAAGATTCGGTCATACAGCTGGCGCGTCGGTTCGTTCTCTAGCCCCCGCACAAAGTGGATGCCCTGGCCGTCCGGGACAGCGACCGTGGAAAACCGGAACGTAAGTTGCCACACTGCCACTTTGTTCAAATCCAAAGGCTGTTTCATATTCCCTCCGCTCTGGTTAGCAGCGGTCAGAATAGGTCACTCAGCCAATAGTGGATATGATCCATTTATGAAGTTTTGACCTATGCCACATTACTTAACGTATGCCTGCTAAAGGCACTTGTAACAGCTCAACTGGTACTAGCGCCAAGGTCATGTGCACTCAGCGAATGCCTATAGTGATGATAATACTAGCCGCCCAAGGGTGGCCTTGCTAACGTCGAGTACTCGTTAAATTTTGAAATCCAACGGGAACTCTTCCCCAATTGCATCAGGCGTAAGAGGTAGAACCCCATCGTCACTGGCAGCCTGTATAGCTTTAATCGCCGCATCACACAATCCGGGATCCCCCTCAACTGCATACATGCTGCTTATTTTTTTTGTGCCCTTGGGTTGGTGAACGCGAATCGTACAAATCTTGCCATCATACTCGCTCGCAGAGGGGAATCTCTGCTCCACAGCTTCTTTGAAGTCAGAAGCCCAGCGGTTAATATTCGGTAGCTCCTGCTGTTGCTTCGATGTTAATGGCTGTTGTTTGTGGCTTTGGCATCCTGCGACAATAAGCACAGCAAGCAAACATACGAGCTTTTTCATTACCCAATTCCATTGCTAAAAATTTCGAGCGTTATAGCACAAAATGCAACAAGCAATAAAAGTTTTCCGCTAACCCATTATCAAGCCCACCCGTAGATGAGCTTTGTAATAGCTAGCCTAGCTTCGCGCGAACCAGTGCATCTTTGGCTTCAAGTAGTTTGCGTAAGCCTGCAGATTTTTCCGCACCATCAGGCAAAGTTTCATCCATCAGTGTCGCAAGATCGCCAATTGGCTTACTCACTTCCTGCAGGTGCGCTGGGAGATGCTGATACGCAAAATACTTCATGATTGGAGATGACATTCTTTACCCTCGGTTAGTAAAAACCCCGCTATTGCGAGGCTCGTGATTCTTCAATCTTTCTGATGCTGGCCTTATCTGCGTTACATGTGCCCAGCGCCGCCAGCACGTTCACATTCAGATCCAGGCTATCCCCGTAAGAAAGCGGGTCGGGAATGGCAGGCTGTGGCGTCTCAGCGGTCAGGCTTGCTGGCAGCGGTACCGCCGGAACCTGCACGTAAACTGTCCGCGTATTCCCGCAGCCGGTCAGCAGCTGCAACAGGCACAGGCCGACGAGCGCAATCATCATCCGCAACAGCCATTTTGATATCGTTCTGGGCTCTCTGTGACTCCAGTGCGATCTGGTTCTTTGCATCCTGGTTAGCCTCTGAAATGGCATTGATAATGTTCACGGCCTGTATAACGTTGGCGGTGACTGCGTTGGCGGCTGCGACCTGCTGCTCAGCTGAATCAGCCCGTGCTTTTTCCTGACTGGCTTTGTCGCTGTAATGCCAGGCTGACCAGCACACGCCGCCGAACAGGCAAACAATGAACACGATGATCGCAATTAGGTAGCGGGTTTTCATTTATCGAGTCCCCAGCATGCCAGAGCACTTTCCTGGTCCCGTCGTTCAACCTGCCCGTAGCAGCCGTTCTTCTGGCCCTTCGTTAAGCGGCAGTCTTTGCCACCGTCACGGATCCACCAGCGGATTGCTTCACATGCCCCTTTACGGTCACCGGCATTGATGCGCTGGTAAAACGTAGAAGGGAAGCACTTACCCGGCCCGATGTTGTAGGGGCAGAACGAGGCGATCCCGGCCTTTTGTGGTTCAGTGAGCTGCACGTGGATATTACGTTCTACCCAGGCCAGCGCTTTATTGCGCTCAGCTGCATTTACCTGGTCACATTTGGCCTGGGTCAGCTTCATACCCTGCCGAACCGGTTTACCATCCACCAGCGTGGCGCCACGGCAAATAGTCCAGATGCCGGAGCCGTCGCTGTAGGCGGCCAGGCTGTTACCCTCTTTCTCGTTCAGGAACTGATCGAGGATTACGGGGGCTGACGCACCGGCGAGAACAAGCCCCAGTACCGCAGCGCTTAGCTTTGATCTGTCTGCCACTATTCCCCCCTGGCGGCTTTGCGCCGGTCCTCTTTGATTTTGAAGTACAGGTTCGTCAGATACGTCAGCAGCCCGAAGACCAGGCTGCCGAGCACACCAATGGCCGCCCACTGCGATGGTGATACCTTGTCGAGCAGCTGGAGACTCCAGTAACCAGCGTTGGTCGCTGAGGCCCCGTAGGCGATGCCAGTGGTTAATTTTTCCATGCGTAACATGCTCTCACCTCCGATAGGTTTCGGGGTGCTGTATGTAGTAAGAGGGTCAGGCTCTCCGGATGCTTAACGACAAAGCGATGATGGGAGTTTCCGGGAGCCTGAAATAGAAAAAGGCCGCCAATCGGCAGCCTTCATAAATTCAGGTGATCATTTTTAGCGGTGACTTAAAAGCAAAAGCCCCACGGGGTTAACCGCAGGGCTTAAACGAAGGCAGTAACCCATCGTTAGAACGAAATTAACACAGATTCCGGAAAAGTAAATAGCCCACGATAAAATGCCACCCTATTTTAATGGGCTCTATCTGGTTATCTGCTTGAGCTGCTGCTCGGCCCATGCCTCTTCAATGTCGAATTTCGTGATCAGCTGGTCGTAGAACCGCTTAACCGACTTTTCCCAGGTGGCAACAGAGATCGCATCGGTAACCCGGCAAACAGCCGCATATGCCTCAGTCGATGGGATCCGCTCATAGCCACGTCCACTGCAGCGCTTGCAGTCCGCCAGAACTGGTACGCCCTGGTCTTCAGTTAGCTCCTGATTAACAGCTTTACCGCGCCCGTGGCAGTCGTTGCACGCTGCGCTGACCTGGCCGGTACCATTACACTTTTTGCAGAGAACATTAACGGTTTCTTTGACCTTCACCATCCCGGACACGGTCATCTTCCCTTCAGGCTTGCGAAACTTGTTGGTGAACACGTCAGCCTGAATGAACCCTTCCCCATTGCAGCAATCACACAGCTTGGTGCTGGCGGCACTGCGCGAATAGTCCTCAAAGGCGAAGATGGCCAGCTGGCGCATCACCAGTGGTTTAACCTCAGAGTCCAGCTTGCGCAGCGCAGGCACCTTGTCGCATTTGGTCAGCGCGTACTCGGCCAGCAGCGCGATCGCCCTCTCCCGGTCGTTATGACTGATCCCCATTTTGCCCAGGAAAGCGCTGTAGCCCATCGCGGCCCGTTCCTGCGTCATGCCCATGGCGGCCATGATATCTGTGCCGGTGAGCGAGTCTGAACCAGTGGCGCGCGGGGAGTCGCTGATCATCGTCGATTTAGCGAAGTGGTATTTCACGGTGTTTTCGAGGTTCATGCCCTGGTCCCTGCCATCTGGTAAATGCGAATAAAGTTGCGAAGAATGCGGTAATCCACCAGCACCGAACCCGGGCGGCGATAAATGCGGAGGCGCTGCCAGCGCATGCGGAGTGATTCGATAAATTCAGGCTTCACGCAGCCTCCTGCTGTTTCAGTTCTTTGAGTTTTGCGCGGTACTCATCGCGGATCCGGATGTAGTCGTCGCGCTTCCATTTCGGTAGTTCATGCGGTCCCATCAGGGCATCAAAGCGGGCCTGGCCAATTTTGGCGATCAGCGCCGGGCGGTATGCCGTCAGGTTGCCGGAAAGATGGTTATTACACGGGGCGCACTGGCGATGGCAGTTGTCTTCGTTAAAGCGCAGTTCCGGATTCGCACCGGTGGTGCGGAAATGCCCGGCGTGATACTGCCCGTCATGGTGGCGGCCGCAGCTGATGCACGGAAGATGACGATCCCGGTACCGGATGAACTCGTTGAATGCCTGCTGGGCTTGCTTGACGAAGTGACTTAGTGGCTTAACAGCCTGGCGGCGTTCGGCATCCAGTGCCCGCTGCTTTTTGGCCTCTTCGCGCTGGCGCTGCTTCTCAGCCCGCATAGCCTCGGCACGTTTCTTTGCGGTCTGCTCTTTGGCTATGATGGTGGCGCACTCGTAGCAGCAGACGACCTGACCATCT
>NZ_BBMZ01000038.1 GCF_000759795.1 Pseudescherichia vulneris NBRC 102420 | reverse complement strand
CGACGGGCAGGTCGTCTGCAGTTACGAATGCGCTACCGTAGTAGCCAAAGAGCAGACAGCAAAGAACCGGGCCGAAGCGCAGCGCAAGGAAGCGAAGCGTCAGCGGGAAGAGGAGAAAGCTGGTCGCCAGCGCCGCCGGGAGAGGCGTGTAGCGTTGAAAACGAAAACGCAGTGGAAGAGCGAGGCCCAGAACGCATTCAATCGCTACGTGCGTCTGCGTGACGCCGGAAAGCCGTGTATCAGCTGTGGCCGTCTCCCTGCGCAGAAATATGGCGGAACTATGGACTGTGGGCATTACCGTACCCGTGGTGCAGCCGGGCACCTGGCTTTTAATCTGCACAACACCGCAGCCCAGTGCGTCCAGTGTAACCGTGACCGAGCTGGTGCCCAAAAAGCGTTTGAAAATGGTCTGATTCAGCGGATCGGGCCAGAAAAGGTCGAAGCCTTGAACAATAACAATGCTGTCCGCAAGTTCGACATCCCATACCTGCAGCGCATCAAAGCCATCTTCACCCGTAAAGCCCGCACGCTGGAGACTCGCCGCGCTCGTCAACAGGAGCACGCAGCATGAAGCCCCAGATTTTCGACCTCAAATTGCCACATTGGGCATCGCTTCTGGCTTGTCCGTTCTGCGGGGCAGGGGCTGAGCTGGTATCAGATGGTGATGGTGTATATGCCGGTTGCTCGAATAGGTCATGCCTGATTAAACCGATCACTGATACCTACTCAACAAAGCGGGATGCAATCCGTGCATGGAACAGGAGGCCATAAGTGGAATCAGAGCGGATCGGCATTATCCGGGCGCGCTGGCAGCGCTTCAGCAACTACAGCCGCCAGGCGGTGCAGGAAAAAATTAAAGCAGGGGAAAATGCATGAGCAGTAATGAAGGGTTTCTGGCATTGCCGCTATTCACGCGTGAAGCGGAACTGCGACGGGTGTGGTGCAAAGGTAAAAAGACCATCACACCTTCGCAGCGCGTATGGGTGCGTTACATGCTGACGGTCTGGGGTTCTGTCATGGGTGGCAGTGAAGATCCAAGGGGGCCGGCAAACGTCATTGGCAGGTTAATGGTAAGAACCCGGTGGGATGATGGCACAGCCGATCGTATTGTCGCCATCGTGAACCGTCTGCACGAAGAGGGGTTACGGGGTACTGAGCTCTTCACCAAAGCCAGGGATTACGTGCTGCCAGCTTCGTCAGCGGCAAACCTGCTGGCGCAGGCGGAGCAGGAAGATGACGCGAAGTTTATCGAGTCGCTGATGGTGAAGTGTTTCCGGCGGGGCAGTCCGATGCAGACCGTTGCAGTGCTTCGCTATTGTGGTCATCAGTCGGTACAGGGCTGCGCACGGGAGCTGGTGCGTCGGACCGGATGCGATATTCAGTGGGCGCGTAAGCGCATCGAGTGGTGCGAGAAGGTATTGGAGGAAGAAATCTATTATGCAGTAAGGCGAGAGCAGGAGGCTGATTTGGCTTCCGAGAAAGAGATGGGAGAAAATACTTCTAAAAATATTGCATTTTGAGAAATTGAGTTGTAGATTTTATGTCATGCTCGGGATGCTTACGCGAACTGAGCCACAGATTTCGAAAGAAGCCCGCCACCGAGCGGGTTTTTTTATGTCCCGCGCCACGCTCGGCGCATTTCAACCATAGACCCTTTCAGAGGTGAGCCTTTGGTTAGTTTGCTGTTTAATTAGAAGTATCTATTACCCACTTTAAAGCTGATTCATAAAGCAAAATTTCTTCTACCGAAGCACTGCTTTCATAGATAGCCACATACTTATTTGTGAGAAATTTGATAAGCAATTCTTTGCTTATTTCTTGCTCCGGGTCTGACTGGAAGATGTCAATGACAGCTCTCCCGATAATCCAGTCTTCATCATTCATGCCAATTCCAGTATGAGAAAAAGGCATCATGACCCTATTCCTACTGTATTGACAGGATTATCACGAAATAAGTCTCTGTGTTCCTTTGAAAATCAGAAGAGCAGGCGTGAATTCTTATGCCTGAAACCCTTTTTACTACTCCCAGCACCCCGACCCATCGGAGGTGAGAGATATGTCCCATATGAGCAAACTCGTAACCGGTGTCGCGCTCGGCACGTCCGGCGGCACAATCCTGAACGGTGTTCTGACAAAGCTAAGCCCTGATGAATGGAGCGCCGTCGGTGTACTGGCTGGTATCGCGGGCATCATCATAACCGGGCTGGTTAACTGGTACTTTAAGCGCAAGGTAACGAACGCCCAGGTAAAAGCGCTGGAAAAGTACGGCCCCGCTGTCAAAGTTGGAGATGATTAAATGCCAATGACCAGCCGCCTGCGTAACAAACTCATCGCCGCCGCTGGTGGTGGTGCAATGCTGCTCGCTTCCCTGTTTCTCGGCGGGCAGGATGGCGTCGAAGGGCGCAAGTATGTGCCCTATAAAGACGTCGCCGGGGTGTGGACTGTCTGCGATGGCCATACGGGCCGGGATATCGTGAAAGGGAAGACCTACACCGATCGCGAGTGTGACAACCTGTTGTGGAAAGACCTTCAGCCAACCAAGAAGACGGTTGATAGTCTGGTCAAAGCCCCGCTAAACGAGTATCAGCGCGCCGCCCTCTACAGCTTCGTCTTTAACGTTGGCTCTGACGCGTTTTCAAAGTCCACTCTGCTGCGCAAACTGAACAAAGGCGATCATGCCGGAGCGTGCGAAGAGATGCGCCGCTGGGTTTACGCTGGTGGCATGAAGTGGAAGGGCCTCCAGAACCGGCGCGAGATGGAGCGTAGCTTGTGCCTGGCGGAGACCAAACATGACCTTTAGCCTTCGAACAGTTCTGCTGATCGCTATCGTAGTCATGCTGCTTGGTGTTGGCTATGGCGAGCTACGTTACCGAAATGGATGGTACGCCTACGCCGACCACATCAACGCTCTGGCCGCCGATAAGAAAGCCAAAGCAGAGAAGGCGATTCAGCCGGTCGAGCAGAAGGCCGCGCAGGCCAGCGACGAAGGCCGGATCATCTACCGAACCATAACCCGCGACGTGGTGAAATATGTCCAGGATCCGAATCGTACTGTGTGCCAGTTTGACGATGCTGCTGTGCAGCTGCGCCAGCGTGCCATCGACGCTGCCAACTCCATCAGCGGATTTGATGCAGGAACCGTGCAAGGGAAGTGATGCTGGAAAGGACAGCGACGCGGATCTGCAATCAGACATCGAGACATCGCAATGCCTGCGCCAACTTCGGCTGGATAAGTACCGCTGGCAGGCCTGGTATAACGCAGTGCAATAAAAAAAGCCCTTAGAAACAGGAAACCCAGAGTGTTTCTAAGGGGTGCAAATGCACAATCGTTACAATACTAAGCATGCTGATTTTAATGATTTTTGCACTGAGATTTAGCCGGAAAGCATTTTTACAGGACAGGGGAATGTGTCATGGCTCAAAAACTGCCCCCAGCACTGTACTCATTGTCGATACAATGAACTATCCTGACCGCGACTAATTACAGCGGAGGGGATATGAAACAGCCTGTGGATCCGAATAAGGTGGTCGTCTGGCAGTTAGAGTTCCGGTTCTCAACCAAGGATGTATCGCTCGTACACGGCACCCACTTCATCCAGGCGCTGCAGAACGAACCCGCCCACCAGCTCTATGACCGGTTCTTTGATGAGATCGATATTGAGCTCAGGGCCGAACATGGCGATTACCAGCTGAGGAGCTGCAACATCCGGCCTGCAATTGTGAAAGAAGACTGACCGCCTCCGGGCGGTTTTTTATGGTGGGGCATGCATATCAAGCCAGCCATACTCAATTACTCTTTATCATCCAAAAGGTCCATCGCGCTGCTATCTAGATCTTTTAAGATACTTTCAACATGAGTATTGAATCCCTTAAATTTGATAACCCGTTTAGTGATTTTTCTACCTTGCCCATTAAGTCCAAACGAGACTTTTTCGGTCGAGGCTTTCGCACCTAAATCAGCTGATGCAGAGCCGTCATAAAACTCTTCTATTTCAACTTCTTCAGCTGCGAGAATCCTTCGAGCTATCGAAAGTTCTTGCTGAACCTTTGCCTGAGACTGAAAAACTAATGATTGTAGTTCTGCCTTTTGGGCTTCATCTGTCAGTTGCGCCGGTGTCTGGGCCGAGTCAGTTGATTTTTTACTGAATGTTTCAATAGCTTTCTTGACTGCTAGTTCAATCACTAAGCCTGTTGCACCACTATAAAGTCCTAACATAGAGTTTTCCTATATTGAAGGGAATGAAAGAGGTTATCGACTTGAGTAGTGAAAAACTTAATCTAATTTTTACATTTTTTGTGTACAAAACCGAACCATCTTACCGCTTTTCCAAGCTACTCGCCCTGTTCCGGGGCTGTGATAATCAGAGGGTATTCAATGACTTCACCCATTATGAAGTATTTCGCTTATGAGAACTTACCAGCGAACCTGCAGGAGGTTAGCAAGCCTATCGGCGAACTGGCCCAGCAGATGGAAGCAAATTTACCGGACGGAGCTGAGAAATCAGCAGGCCTGCGTAAGTTACTCGAAGCTAAAGATGCGCTGATTCGCGCTAAGCTCGGCTAAGGCATTACAGCAGGCACTCACTGAGTACCTGCGATAATGCTAAGCAATAAGGCTCCCAGCCAAAATGCATAAATGCGGCCAAATAGGAGTAAGAACCGTGACATGATCTGACAGCGATGATATTAGTTTCATGTAGGTGCTTGTCGCGCTTTCTTTAGTCGGAGCCGTTTCTATTTCCTTAAGCTTAATGTTGATATCGTTTTGTAATTTCTCATCTAATTTAATTTTTGATAATAGAATCTGAGTTTCTTTTATCACCTTAAGTGCTTGTAAACCGATGATATTTATGGAATTAAATGTCGTATTGTAGGCCTCATCCATAATAATGCCATTTCCGTAACCAATAACATCTACGTTTGAGAATGTATTCCCATAACTTTTACCAATAGAAATGCCGGTAGAACTCTCATGCTTGTCATTTTTGTCTTTGTTCATTTGTTATCCGCCTTTATCAACTTGATTTTGAAAAATCATTAAAAGCCTAAGGCTTCTGAGTTTCACTTATTTTCCATTCAGATCGAGATCTTACGCAGGCTTCAACACTAAAGGATTCATAAAAAAGCCACCAACGTCCGCTGCGGGGGTTATGCGCTTCGCACTCGCACCAAAGAGAGTCTTTCAGCCTTAAGCCTAGAGATCCGCTTCTCTCGGGCGGCTGGCGTAGAAGTAAAACACTACTTTACCGCAGACGACAGAAAGGGCGAAGTGGTAGAAGCATTGACAAACGCGCAAGGCAGAATGACCGCCGGAAAAGGAGAGGTTAAGCGGCGCACGCGGCACTGTAAAGTTATGATGGAAAGCCTTCAATCTTTTAGCCATCAGTGAATGCTGATGGCATTGTTATCAATTCAATATGCGATTTGATTATTACTTCGCGCATTAGAAATTGACGATAAACGAGACGATGGTGTCATGCTAATTTATGTCTAAGTCTTTGATGATTTCAGCTATTATTTTCAACCTTTCCTTGAGCTTAGGATCTAAATCAGCAAATTTGTGGGCTAAAAAATCTTGATGTTGATGTAGTTGCTGATTGCCCAAAGCTGATTCAATTTTGAAGCCATTAGGTAAGTTAGTGATTTTTTTTCCATCAAATTCCGCCTTAACAGCACAAATCAAGATTGTTAAATCTAAAACACGATGTAGTGGAAGCTCTTCGGATTGACGAGACCATCTGTCATCAGGTTTGCGCCAAATTTTAGCTGATGCATCAGGTCCCCATTGGGCGACACCTATGCTAAGTCCCTTGGCATCAGAGTTGCCTGCATATGGTCCATCGATCTGATCGTAATTTTCTACTACGTATACGGGTTGATGCTTTAAGTGAGTTGGTATCGACATAACGTTTCCTCTGCATTAACAAAACCACTTTTCCTTATACTTACTAACACTAGTAAAATTACTAATTTTAGTAAACCCAGTAAATAAGTATTTTGGAGTTCCATATGGCAAAACCGGACTGGGGCGAGCTACAGCATCGGTTCCTGTCCGATCATGCCAGCACCGGCATTTCTCCCAAAGATTGGTGTGAAGCGCAGGGACTGAACTACGCAACCGCCCGTCGTCATATCAAAAAGCCCGCTGCGCAAAGTGCGCAAAAATCTGCGCAGAAGAAAGTGCGCAATGCGCAGAAGGAAAAGGACGTTAATGCGCTGGTGGAAAGTGACGGACTGACAACCCAGCAGCGTATCTTTGTGGCGGAATACCTTAAAGACCGCAACGCCACCCAGGCCGCCATACGTGCCGGGTACAGTGCGAAGACTGCCGAGCAAATTGGTTATCAGCTCCTTCAGAAAACTTCAGTTGCCGCTGCTATTGCGCAGCAGCAGAAAGCCTCCCTTGTGCGCACGCTGGCAAGTGCCGATGAGGTGCTGGCGCAGATATGGCAGCTCGCCAATTTCGATGCAAACGAGCTTTCCCAGTACCGCCGGGGATCCTGCCGCTACTGTCATGGCTTCGGCCATAACTATCAGTGGCGTGACATGGTGGAGTTTGAAGAGCATCGGCTAAAAGCGATCGAGAAAAAGGGTAAAGAGCCAGTAGACGTCGGCGGTTACGGCTATGACCACAACCGGGAACCTAACCCGGCATGCCCGCGCTGCAATGGTGATGGCATAGGCCAGCCGTATTTCGCTGATACCCGTAAGCTGCCGCCTGTCTCCCGCCTGGCTTATTCCGGCATCAAGCTCGGCAAGAACGGCGTTGAGATCACCGCTATCAGCCGGGAGCGGATGTATGAAGCCGTGATGAAGCGGCTTGGCCTGGCCGACAGTGAGTTTGCACAGCAGCTGCAGCAGATCGAAATAGAGCGCCGCCAGCTCGAGGTGGAAAAACTCCGTAAAGAGCTGGCGGCCGATCCGGAAAATGAAATACCGATGCCCGTGGCAATTAACATCAACGTCGCGGATGCTCGCGTAAGGAAAGACGATGACGGGGATATCGCCGACCCTTAACGTACCGCAGGCGCAGTTTCTGGCGATGCCGCATAAGTTCAAGGCCTACGTGGCAGGCTTCGGATCCGGTAAGACGTGGGTGGGCTGTGGTGGCATCTGCAAGGGGATGTGGGAACATCCCAGAATCAACCAGGGCTACTTCGCGCCGACCTATCCTCAGATCCGCGACATTTTCTACCCGACGGTGGAAGAGGTGGCGTTTGACTGGGGCATGAAGGTCAAAATTAACGAGGGCAACAAAGAAGTCCATTTCTACGCCGGGCGGCAGTACCGGGGAACCACTATTTGCCGCTCAATGGAGAAGCCGGGCACTATCGTCGGTTTCAAAATCGGTAATGCGCTGGTGGATGAACTGGATGTCATGCCAGCAAAGAAAGCGCAGCAGGCCTGGCGAAAAATCATCGCCCGTATGCGTTATAAAGTCGCTGGCCTGCGTAACGGCATAGACGTCACCACCACGCCAGAGGGTTTTAAGTTCGTTTACCAGCAGTTTGTGAAGGCGGTACGCGATAAGCCATCACTGGCGACACTGTACGGGCTGGTGCAGGCCTCCACGTTTGATAACGAAGCGAACCTGCCTGATGACTATATTCCGTCGCTGCTGGCGAGCTACCCGCCGGAACTGATCAAGGCGTATCTGCGTGGACAGTTCACCAACCTGATAAGCGGAACCATTTATCACCAGTTCGATCGCCGGCTGAATGACTGTGAAGAGGTGGAGCAGCCCGGCGAGCCGCTTTATATCGGCATGGACTTCAACGTTGGCAAAATGGCCGGGATCGTTCACGTGCTCCGCCTGGGCCTGCCATGCGCGGTGACGGAAATCATCAATGCCTACGACACGCCGGACATCATCCGCATCATCAAAGAGCGGTTCTGGCTGTACGACGGCAATGATTACCGCAAGGTACGCGAAATCTATATCTATCCGGACGCCTCCGGAGATTCCCGCAAATCCAGTAATGCCAGCGCCACGGACATAGCCCAGCTTAAACAGGCTGGCTTCAACGTGGTGGTAAATGCCAGCAACCCACCGGTTAAAGATCGTATTAACTCCATGAACGCCATGTTCTGCAACGGCAATGGCGAACGGCGCTATAAGGTCAACGTGAAGCGTTGCCCGGTGTATACCGAGTCGCTTGAACAGCAGGTGTGGGACGAAAAGACGGGCGAGCCGGATAAGAAATCAGATAACGATCACCCCAACGATGCGGGCGGCTATTTCGTCGTGAAGCAGTTCCCGATCCTCAAGCCAACCGGCAAAGTAACCAAACTTCGGATGTGACCATGCCAGATATTTCAACACCCAATCTCGACTACAACAACATGGTCGAGGCGTGGGACATCAACGATGCGCTGATGGGCGGCACGCTCTATATGCGCCAGCTCGGCGAGGCCCATATGCCGCGCTGGCCGAACGAAGATAAAGAGGATTATAAAAAGCGCCTCGCCGTCGCGACGCTGCTGCCTGCCTACGAAGAGACCATTAACCAGAACATAGGGCGGGTATTCGCACAGCCAGTGGTACTGAGCGAGAAGACACCCGAACAGGTTAAGGCGCTCGCCCCCAATATTGACCTGGAGGGCATGCGGCTTGATGTCTGGGCGCAGGCGTTCTTTGGCATCGCATTTCAGTACGGACTGGCGCATGCGCTGGTGGATTATCCCCGCGTGGATGCGGAGCAGATCAGGACAAAGGCCGACGAACAGGCCAGCGGCGCACGCCCCTATGTCACGATGCTGAACCCCCGGCAGGTTATCGGCTGGAAATCCAAAACCGCTGGTGGCAAGGTGGTGCTGACCAATCTGCGTATTAAAGAGGTGGTGGTCGTTGATGGCGACGACTTCGGCCAGACTAAGGTAGAGCAGATCCGCCATATCCTGCCCGGCAAAGTCGAGATATACCGGCGCAAAAAAAGTGAAGGCGGAGAGGAAACCTGGCAGATCCATGAAGAGTGGGCTACCTCGCGCAACGATATCCCGCTGGTGACGCTCTATACGAAGCGCACCGGCTTTATGCGCGGTTCGCCCCCTTTGCTGAACCTTGCGCTACTGAATATCAAGCACTGGCAGAGCCAGAGCGAGCAGGACAACATTCTGCACGTTGCCCGCGTGCCACTGCTGGTAGTCTATGGTCTGGAAGGCGGGCAGGAGCTGACGATTGGTTCATCCTCGGCTACCCAGTTTACTGACCGTACCAAGCAGGGGCTGGAATACGTAGAGCATACCGGTTCGGCTATCGGCGCCGGGAAAACCTCGCTGGAAGATCTAGAAAACCAGATGCGCCAGGCCGGTGCCAAACTGCTGCGCCCGGAAAATACCTCCACCAAATCGGTTGAGCAGACCAGCGAAGAGCGTATGCAGGAGCATTCCCCGCTCTACACCATGGCGAACTCCCTTGAAGACGCCCTGGATAATATCCTGCAGATCATGGCCGAATGGCTCGGTTTGAGTGACGGCGGCAACGTTGACGTCCGCACTGAGCTGGATGTGTCGGAGCAGTCCATCAATGCACCTGCAGCGCTGGCCGTCCAGTCACTGCGCCAGGGCGGCGATATCCGCCGTATCGATGCGGTACGTGCACTGCAGTCGCTCAAAATCATTGATCCGGATGCGAAGCCAGAAGAGATCATCGATGAGCTGAACAACCAGGACCCGACATTTACAGGTAACGGCAATGGCAACGGTCAATGACAGGCTGCGCGATGAAGCGATAGCCCATACCCTCTGGATCAGCCGCTACAGCACCGGCGTCGCAAACCGCATGGTAAAGCTGCTGAACGACAGCGACGCAGAACTCACCGCACGGCTGCTGGTGGCGATGGACAGCCTGCCCACCAGCCGTTTCACTGTAGGCCGTCTTGAAAGCCTGCTTGGCAGCGTACGCGAGCTTAACCAGCAGGCCATTGCGGGTATGCAGACCAGCCTGGCCGATGAACTCCTCCAGCTGGCCGGGCAGCAGACGGGCTATCAGTTAAGTCTGTTTGACTCACTGCTGCCGCAGCAGGTCAAGGAGCGGTACCCGCTTCAGGGCATCTCGCCGGAGATGGTACACGCAGCAGCTATGGCGCAACCCTTCCAGGGCCGCCTGCTGAGTGAGTGGGCCGACAATCTGGAAGCCGACCGTATGGCGCGTATCACTAACACTGTGCGCCGGGGGTATCTGCTGGGAGACACGACAGAGGTAATTGCCCGGAAGGTGCGCGGGCACGCTAACAAAGGTTTTCAGGATGGCGCCCTGCAGGTCAGCCGGGCCAATGCTTCCAGCATTACCAAAACGGCGGTTAACCACCTGGCGGCCACGGCGCGGGCCAGCTTTGCGGATGCCAACGGCGATATTCTGAAGGGGAAGCAGTGGCTCTCCACGCTGGATAATAAAACCACGCACACCTGCATCATTCGCGATCGCCTGCGCTATACCCTGGATAACAAGCCCATCGGCCATAAGGTACCGTACCTGCAGGGGCCGGGCCGCATTCACTTCTGCTGCCGCTCCACGGAGACGCTGATCACCAAATCGTGGCGTGAGCTCGGGATCGACATCGATGAGATGACGCCGGGCACCCGCGCCAGCATGGATGGTCAGGTGCCGGAAGACACAACCTATCTTGACTGGCTGGCACGACAGCCTCCCCACAGACAGGACGAGATACTCGGCCCCGAACGGGCAGGACTTTACCGTGACGGGAAGGTACAACTCAGCGAAATGTATACGGACCGGGGCGAATGGATAAGCCTGGCGCAACTTAAAGCACTCAGCTGATACAAACCTCTTAACTATGGCTGCCTTCGGGTGGCCTTTTTTATGCCTGCCGTTTAGCGGATGCGACACGGCGCCGGATCGGATGATCCATTAACCAGCGGCCGGAAGGCCCGGAGAAAACCATGAAATTGAAGCTTGATGCGAACGGTCACGTTGTCGTTGAAAACGGTATGCCGGTTTATATCCATGATGACGGCAAAGAAATCGCATTCGACGCAGCGCAGGCCGTCAGCAAAATTACCTCGCTGAACGGCGAGGCCCGGTCTCATCGTGAAGCCAAAGAAGCCGCAGAGACTAAGCTTGCGGCGTTCGCCAATATCAGCGATCCGGCAAAAGCACTCGAGGCGCTGGAGATGATGACCAAAATCGACCAGAAGAAGCTGATCGACGCGGGCGCGGTTGACCAGGTTAAAGCCGAGATCACCAAGTCATTCCAGGCGCAGCTGGACGAGGCCACTGGTAAAAATCAGCAGCTGGAGCAGCAGCTCTATGGCGAGATGATCGGCGGCCGCTTTGCCGGGTCGAAGTTCATCACCGACAAGATGGCGATCCCTTCTGACTTCGTGCAGGCGCGCTTCGGCCAGGCGTTCAAAATCGAAGACGGCAAGGTTGTCGCGTATGACGGGCAGGGCAACAAGGTCTACTCCCGGGCCAAACCCGGCGAGCTGGCCGAGTTTGATGAAGCGCTTGAGTTCCTCGTTGAGCAGTACCCCCAGAAGGATCACATCCTGAAGGCGTCCGGCAACAGCGGTGGCGGCTCTCATCAGTCCCAGCACCAGGCCGGGCAGAAAACCATGAAGCGTGCAGCGTTTGATGCGCTGGATCAGACCGGCAAACAGGGCGCGCTCAAAGACGGTATCACTATCGTCGATTAACCCCTTTGCCGCGTTCCGGATGGTGCGCGGCGCCAGAGCTGGATAGCTCACTATCACCCCTAACTAACTCCCTTCAAGGAATAAAGAAATGTCCAACACCCTTACTGGGTTGATCCCGACTATCTACACCGCTCTGGATGTGGTTTCCCGCGAACAGGTGGGCTTCATTCCCGCCGTCGCGCGCAATGCCAAGGCTGATGCGGCGGCGAAAGGCCAGACGGTTACCGCGCCGGTGGCACCGATCGCCACGACCGTTGATATCACTCCGGGTCCTACAGCACCAAACGACGGTGACCAGAACATCGGTAACGTTAACGTCACCATCACCAAGTCAAAGATGGCCCCGGTGAAATGGAACGGCGAAGAGCAGCTGGCAATCGGTCCGTCCGGTACCTACAACACCATTCTGGCCGACCAGTTTAAGCAGGCCTTCCGCGCGCTGACGAACGAAGTTGATTCAGATCTGGGGGCGCTGTACTACGCATCATCCCGCGCCGTCGGCACGGCTGGTACCACGCCTTTTGGTATCAAAGAAGACCTGTCCGATGCTGCGCTGGCACGCCAGGTGCTGGAGGATAACGGCGCGCCGACAACTGACCTGCAGATGGTGCTTGGCTCTTCTGCCACCGCTAATCTGCGCGGTAAGCAAACCGTACTGTTCAAGGCAAATGAAGCCGGTACTGATGCGCTACTGCGCGAGGGCATCATTGGCCGACTGGAAGGCTTCAACCTGCATAACTCTGCAGGCGTTAAGCGCGTCGCTGGTGGCGCAGGCGCAGGTTATCTGGTGAACGGTGCCAAACAGGCGGGTGACATCATCATCGCGATCGATACCGGCACGGGCGGTATTGCTCAGGGCAGCGTGGTGACGTTTGCGGGTGACGACAACAAATACGTTGTGGCCGCAGCGACCACCACCACGATCACCCTGGCGGCACCGGGTCTGCGCCAGAACCTGGCGGATAATACCGCGGTCACCGTTGGCGGCGCATTTACGGCGAACATGGCGTTTGACCGTAACGCTTTCCTGCTGGCGGCGCGTACTCCGGCCATGCCTGAAGGCGGGGACTCTGCGGACGACGTTATGAACGTTACCGATCCGGTTTCAGGCCTCACCTTCCAGGTGGCGCTGTACCGTCAGTACCGTCAGGTGCGTTACGAAGTGGGTCTGGCGTGGGGCGTGGCGTCTGTTAAACCTGCCCACGCAGTGCTGCTGCTGGGTTAATCACACCGGGGCTACGGCCCCGCTTTACCGGAGGTCATTATGGCTGGATTAACTAAAGAGCAGCGGGCGCAGCGTGAGGCGGAACGGCTTGCAGCCGCAGGCGGCGGGCAGAACAATCCTGAGCAGGAGCAGGAGCAGGAGCAGGCACTTGTTATTATGCGCACGGAGTTCCCGGCATTCCCGGGCGCGCCGGATGAAGCCGATGTGCATCCTGATGAGGTCGAAAACTGGAAAGCAGCAGGCTGGATCGTTAAGGAGTAACCATGCTCACTACTGACCCGGCATCTCCGGAGTTTGACAGCTACGCCAGCGTTTCAGATCTGCAGGCGTTTGCCACCGCGCGCGGGTATGAGGTCCCGGCAGATGCCGCTGAATGTGAAAACCTGCTGGTGCAGGCTATGGATTTTCTGGCAGGGATCGACTGGCGAGGTTGCCGGGCAGATCCTGCCCAGCCGCAGGCATGGCCCCGGCGAGGGGTGATGGCTGATGGTGTGTCATTACCTGATTCCACCATCCCCCGGCAGCTGGTGCAGGCGCAATGCCGTCTCGCTATTGAGGCGCAAGAGATTGAGCTGATGCCGTCTTTCGATGCAGGTGGCGAGGTAGTGCAGGAGTCGGTTTCCGGCGCGGTGAGCGTGACGTATGCGCAGGGCAGTAGCAGAAGCTCCGCATCTTTCCCGTGGCTCAACAACATGCTGCGTGGGCTTGTGGGCAGTTCAAACCAGGTGCGCCTGGTGAGGGGGTGATGTGCCTGTTAACTACACCCGCATGAAAGCCACCAGCACGCGCCTGCTCACTGAGAACGGCGCGGCGTATCCGGTAAAGCGAAAGGGATCGGTAACGGTCACCAGCGGTGTTGAGCATCGCGAACCAGATAAGACCTTCACTGCCATCGGCGTGCGGACTGAGTATAAACCCGGCGAAATAGATGGCACGGTCATCATAAACGGCGACATGCGTATTGTGTTTACTGCTGATACCGAGCTGCGCACCGGTGACATGGTGGAGGTGGACGGCAAATGGTACCGCATTGAAAAGCCCAACCCGGTTAAGCCTGGCAAAGTGCTGCTGTGCTACCACGCTCAGTTGAGGGCATAACATGGCAGATAACCAGGCGTTTATGGTGTCCATCAATGCGTTCGTCAGCCAGGCAAAGGCGCGGCAGGAGGAAGTGGTGCGTGTGGTCAGCATCAAAATCCTGGCGCGGTTGGTGCAGATGTCGCCTGTCGGCAATCCCGAGCTGTGGGCGGTTAACCAGACGGCGTCGGCCTATAACGCGGCGGTCGCCGAGCACAACAGCCTGCTGCGGCAGAACCCGGACAACCTGACTAAGGCAGGGCGACTGCGGCCGGGTCGTAAGGTAAATGACAGCATGGACCTGAAGGCGCCGCCGGGCTATACGGGCGGGCGTTTTCGCGGTAACTGGCAGGTGTCATTTGACCAGCGGACAACGGGCGAGACAGGGCGCATCGATAAGGCTGGCCACGAGACGATCGCCGCAGGCAACCTGGTGCTGGAGCAGTTCAAAGTCGGTACCACGGCGGTCTATTTCTGCAACAACGTCCCGTATGCCTACCCGCTGGAGATGGGGCATTCGAGTCAGGCGCCTGGCGGCATGGTGCGCATCACCGCTGCCGAGTTCCAGCGATACTTCAGCGAGGCAGTCAGCGAGGTTAAAAATGATACCGGACATCACAACGGCGCTTGAGGCCATGCTGGGTCTGTGGGCAGACAGCGAGGGCGTGCCAGTGGCGTGGGATAACATTCAGTTCGACCCGCCAGGCGACGGGCTGTATCTGATTTCCCACGACATGCCCGCGCAGCCGTACAGCATTGATATGGCCGGCGGCTGCCGGGTCTACCCCGGCGTGTACCAGGTCACCGTCGTCGCGCCAGCGGGTGGCGGCAAATCACAGGCCAGAGCGCTGGCCCGCCTTGTCGCCGGGTTGTTCCCGGAGAACCAGGAGATCCCCGGCGACGGCTTTACCGCCTGGGTGACATCACCGCCTGCCATCTTCTCCGGCATACCGGACGGCGTGTCCTACTCCATCCCCGTCAGCATCAACTACCGGGCTGATATCTCAGCCTGATCATCCCCACCGGCTTTGCCGGTTTTTTATTTCTACATGGAGAATCCCTATGGGCTTCGCATTACCTAATGGCGCCACGGTATTCGTCGGCTCGAAACTCGCCACGCCTGTGGCAGTGACGGGCGTCAGCAATGCCGCAGGCGCTGTCTTTACCGTTGCAAACGGCCACGGCCTCGCTGTGGGCGATGTGGTGCTGGTTTCCAGTGGCTGGGCTCTTATTGACAGCCTGGTGGCCCGCGTCACGGCGCAGACGACCACCAGCGTGACGATCGGGGTGATCAACAGCACCGATACCAACTTCTTCCCGGCTGGCTCGGGTGCTGGTTCACTCAGCAAAGTAGCCGAGTGGACTGAAATCCCGCAGATCACCGAGGTTGCACAGTCCGGCGGCGACCAGCAGTACACGCAGATCCAGTTCCTTGCCGATGATCGCCAGCGCAATCTGGCGACTTACAAGGCGGCCAAATCGCAGACGTTCACCATGGCGCATGACTCCACGCTGCCCATCTATGCCGTGCTGTCAGCTGCTGACCGTTCCGGTGACACGCTGCCGCTGCGCATGTACGTACCGAAGGCAAAGGAGATGCGTTACTGGTCCGGAAAAGCTTCTTTTGACCCGCAGCCGACCACTGCCGTAAACAACGTCGAAACGGTACAGCCTGCGTTTGCTATCCAGTCCCGCGATATCACCTTCTACAAAGACGCCGCTCCGCAGGCGACTGCCTGATTCACCCTTTAACAGGCCCGTCAGCGGGCCTTCTTTCTGCCGAGGAACACATGGCCACTAAATTTCAGCTTCAGCCCAAACCCACTTTCAAAGCCGACGTTAAGATCCCGCGCGCGGGTGATGATGATGGCATGCTTACGTTTACTTTCCGCCACAAGCCGCTTAAGGAGCTGGCAGCGCTTGAGACGCTGGAAGGTAAGACCGCCATCGATTTTCTGCTGGAGATCACCGAGGGCTGGGCACTGCCGGACGCGTTCAGCCAGGAAAATCTTGAAGTGCTGCTGGACAACTATCCGGGTGCAATGAAAGCGATCGTCGGCACCTATTACCGCGAACTGACGGGTAATCGCGAAAAAAACTGATAGCGGTTGCCTCGGCGTTTTATACGCCTGAACCCTCCACCGAAGACCTGGCCGCGTTTGGCCTGAGTGCTGACGACTACACCGAAGAAGAACAGACCGTTGAGGTATGGCCGGACGTCTGGCCCGCGTTCGCTGTATTCCAGTCGATGGGCACCCAGTGGCGCACGGGTATGGGCGGCATCACCGGGCTGGATTACAACGTATTGCCCTGGCTGATGAAGCTGAACGGGGTGGAGGATGAGGCAACCGCGTTAACGGATATCCGCGTGATGGAAAGCGCGGCGCTGAAGATTGTCCATCAGGGGGCTTAATGTCTGATATTGCAACGATTTCGCTCCGGGTGAATACCGCCGAGCTGGAGCGCGGGAATAAGGCGCTGGACGATTTCCAGCAGACGGCTGGCGCCGCCGCAAATAAGGCCGATGATCTGAACTCGGTATTTCGCGCGGGTGCATCCGATCAGAAAAAGAATACCCAGAGCCTGAAAGAGCAGCAGCAGGAGCTGCAGAACCTGCTCAACAAAATCAGCCCTGTTAACCGTGCAATGAACGAACTGGAGACGCTACAGGCGTCGCTGACGGGCTTTCGCGGTAAGGGGCTGCTGGGTGATGAGGATTTTGGGCGTTTCAGTGCAGTGCTGGACACCACCCGTAATAAGCTCTTTCAGGTCATGGAAGCCGAGACTGCCGAAGGGCAGGGGCGGCAGAAGCTGGCTCAGGAGACTGAGCGCGCCAGCGTGGCGCAGAATGCTTTCCTGAAAAGCCTGGCAGATCAGGCCGCCACCTTCCGGGCCTCCAGGTCCGACGCCCTTGAATACAAAGCGGCGCTGATGGGTATGTCAGAGGAAGCCGCTCCGCTTATCCAGCAGATCCGCCAGCGGGAATTGTCCATTGCCAGCGAAGCCGAGCAGAACAGGCTGGCTGCGCAGGAGCTGCGGGAAAAGCAAACCGCTGAACGGCAGGCGGCTGCCGAGGCATCGCGCCTGCAGTCGCAGAATGACAATTTTGTGGAGTCGCTGCGTAACCAGGCACAGGCCATCGGTAAGTCCCGTGCTGAGTTGCTGGAGCTCAAAGCGGCGCAGTTCGGCCTGCAGCAGGAGACCGCACCCTATATTGCGGTGCTGAAGGACCAGGAAGCCGCAACAGTCCGGGATGCCGCGAATAAACGGGTTGCTGCCCAGCAGGCCCGTATTATGAAACAGGCTATTGCGGAACTGGAGGCCGCAGAGCGGGCTGAGGCTGCTGAAGCGCAGCGGGCCCAGGCTGTCCGTGATTCGTTCACCCGCGCGCTGGAAGAACAGGCCGCGGCGATCGGCAAAACCCGGAGCGAACTGCTGGAGATGAAGGCTGCGCAGCTGGGTGTTTCGCAGCAGGCCGCACCGTTTATTGCGAAGCTGCGAGAGCAAGAAATCATGATGAACGGCGGGCGGGTCAGCGCGGGGCAGTATCAGCAGGCACTGCGCCAGCTGCCGTCGCAGATTACTGATGTGGTGACGTCGCTCGCATCGGGCATGCCCGTCTGGTTGGTTGCCATCCAGCAGGGCGGTCAGATCAAAGACTCGTTCGGTGGCATTGGCAATACACTTAAGGCGCTTGGCAATATGATTACCCCAGCACGGCTGGCGTTAGGTGCTCTTGCTACTGCGGGTGCGCTGGTGGCTTATCAGTTTTACAGAACTGGGCAGCAGGCAGAGGATTTACGCAAGTCTCTGGCACTTACCAATAGTTTTTCTGGAATGACGGCCAATTCGATGATGCGCACACTGGAGGCGGCAAGTGCGGCAGGCATTTCTTATTCCAGTGCTTCCGATGCGCTCAACAGCTTAGTGAAAGCAGGTGTCCCCGCAGGTGCTAACTTTGAGCAGCTAACGGTGGCTGTATCGAAATTTGCCAAAGAGTCAGGCGTATCGCTGGATGAGCTTGCAAAGGACTTCGAAGCGATCGCAAACGATCCGTCAAAAGGCATCCTGGCGCTTAACGAGAAATATCATTTCCTTACTGCTGTGCAGTATGAGCACATTAATGCGCTTCAGGAAGAAGGCAAATATACAGAGGCGCTAGCCGCAGCGAATGAAGCAGCTGCCGACGGCATGAACAATGCCGCCAGCAATATGAAAGAGTCGCTAGGCACTGTTTCCAGCATCATTCGTGGCCTGACTGATATGGCAAAGGGGATGTGGGATGCTATCGAAGGTATTGGGCGGACTCCATCTGATAATGAAGCCTTAAAGACTCTCACAACCAGACGCGACAGCATTCAGGTGCAAATCTCAAATTCTGAGAGAACTGGTTATAACCGTGGTAATGGCAAGCTGGATGAATGGCGCAAGGAATTGAACATCCTTAATGCCCAGATTAATGCTTTTACTTTGGCCGGTGACATTCAGATCGCCAAGGCAAAAGGTGTTAGTAGCGCACAAGAGCAACATAACCAAAATCTTAAAGATGCCATTGCCCTCCAGCAGGGATTAGATCAGGGTCTAACTAATCGCGAAAAACGCGAAAAGGCCATTAATGAACTTAACCGGCAGCGCATCAGAATGAATGCAGCTGCTGCCGCTGATCCGAAAAGTAATGTTGGAATGTCTGACTCGGAATACAAACAGCGTCTGGCTAACATCAACAACCAGTACAAGGACCCCAAAACGCCCAAGGCAAAAGGGGTAACAGTCGCTGCCGGCGATCGTGCTGAAGACTCTGCCCAGGCCGAACTGCTGGCCCTGCAGGCACAGCTGAAAACGCTGCAGGATCACCGCTCGGTCAATGACACCATCAGCCAGCAGCGCAAAGACCTTTATGCCACGCAGTCAAAATTCGACGTTCTGGAAGAGGCGGCCCGCACCCGGCAGTTGTCGAAGCAGGAGCAATCGCTGCTGGCCAGTAAAAATCAGGTTCTGGAGCTGGCGCGCCAGAAAGCACTGCTGGGTGACCAGATCACCGCCCAGGAGCAACTGAACAAGCGCATGGACACGGCCAGCAAATATTTCACACAGATGGCAGAAAAGCGGGCCGGGCTTGAGTCAGGCGCAACGATGAACGACAGGCTGGCAGGCCGCCAGACGGCGCTCTCTCAGCTGCGCAGTGGCTGGATTAATGCTGGCGGCAGCCTTGAGGATGAGGGGTACCAGAAAGAGCTTAAAGCCGCTAACGACTACTACGAAGCGGAGGATAGGCTTCGCGGTGACTGGCGGGCTGGCTTTAAAAAAGGGTGGTCCGAATACCTTGACTCAGCCACAAACGTCTATGCCTCCATGCAGAGCGTGGCGCAGTCAGCGCTGGGTGGCATCTCCGACATGATGACGAATCTGGTCACCACCGGCACAGCCAGCTTCAAAAGCTTTGCTGCTTCGATGATGAAGATGATCGCTGATGTCATCAACCGGTTGCTGGTGGCATACGCCGTGCAATCCGCGCTGGGATGGGTTACTGGAAGCGTCAGCAGTAGCGGTGGGAGCACGCCATCAGGTGCCTACACCAGCGCCGCTAACTCAGGCGTAAGCCTCTATGACTCTGGCGGCTATACCGGACCTGGCGGCAAATTTGAGCCTGCAGGCATCGTTCATAAAGACGAGTTTGTTTTCACCAAAGAGGCCACAGCCGCAATAGGCGTAGACAACCTCTATGCCATGATGCGCAGTGCTCAGGGTTACGCCAGCGGTGGGGTTGTCGGTCGCGCACCAATGCTCGGTCTTGGCAATAACGCAGGCGCGGGCAATACGGCACCGGTGATACAAACCACCGTACACGTCGATGCTAATGGCAATGCTTCAGCGCAATCAGAAGGCTATGGCGATGCAATGGGCCGGGCGCTGGCGGTGGAGATGCAGAACGCTGCCACTCAGGTAGTGCAGAAGCACATCAAGAACGGCGGACTGATTTATAACTTCGTCAAAGGCCGGTAGCCCACTCAGGTGGGCTTTTTTATGGAGTAAACATGGCAGTTGAAACCTACCGATGGCCTGTGCAGCTGGGCGGCGGTGCTATTGAGTACGATCAGGCGATCCGCTCTGCTCAGTTTGGCGATGGTTATGAGCAGGTCGCTGATAACGGCATTAACTCCACAGCCATACAGGTCCCGATGAAATATGTCGGCAAGGACTCTGAGGCTAACGAGATCCGCGCCTTCCTGCTTGCCCACACAGTCAAGGCGTTCATTATCACCCCGCCGGGAGAGGAGAAGGGCCTTTATCGCGTCGTTGCTAATTCGGTGCGTAAGAATCTCATCAGCAGCAACGTTGCGGAGCTGACGTTCACCATCAGGCGTGCATATGGAGTATTCGCATAATGGCTCTGGTCGATCAGGCTGCAAAACTGGCGCCCGGTGGCCGGGTGCGATTAATTAAGGTGGATGCGTCAGAATTTAGTGGCGGGATCCACCGCTTCCATTACAGCCCGTTCCCGCATACCCCTGAAGAAATTGACGCGGCGAACGGAGACGAAGATAAGCTCGGGCCAAAGCCCATTATCTGGGATGGGGAGGTCTACGAGTTCTGGCCGTTTCAGATGTCAGGCCTTGAGCTTTCGACAGACCAGGCGGCAGAGCCTGATCTCAGTGTGTCGAACCTGGACGGTCACATTACGGCGCTGTGTCTGCAGTTCCGGGATATGGTCAACGCGAAGGTGAGCATTATCGACACCTATGCCGTCTATCTCGATGCTGTGAACTTTCCGGGCGGTGTTAACCCGACCGCTGACCCGACAATGTTCTCTCTGCAGACCTTCTGGCTTGATACCAAAACCGCTGAGCATGACGAAACAGTGGCGTGGGCTATGAGCAGTCCGGCGGACCTGCAGGGGCTGGTAATACCCACCCGGCAGATCACCTCGCTGTGCGAGTGGGCGATGCGCGGCCAGTACCGCAGCGGCGATGGCTGTACCTACAACGGCACGGCGTATTTTGACGCCAAAGGCAATCCAGTTGCTGATCCGGCGCTGGATTCGTGCGGCGGCTGCCTGAGCGACTGCCGCAAGCGGTTTGGTGCTGGCCTGGCGGAACCCAATGCTGCAATCCTCGATTTCGGCGGCTACCCCAGCACGGTTCTGATTTCCCGATAAGGTTTCCCCATGAACAAAACCATAATGGCAGCAATCCGGGCTCACGCACTGGAGGAGTCGCCGCGAGAGTGCTGTGGCTTCGTTATTCAGGCAGGCCGCCGCCAGCGCTACGTCCCGGTACCGAACAGCCACGAAAACCCGACAGATCATTTCCGTATCGACGGCGAGCACTGGGCGAATGCCGAAGATACCGGCACGATTATCCGCGTCATTCACTCCCACCCCGGCGACGGGGCGCGGCCTATCCCGTCAGACCTGGACCGCCAGCAATGCAACCAGTGTGGCGTGGTCTGGGGCATTTATGCGCCCGACTGCGATGAATACGCGGAAATTACACCGGCAGTTGCACCCTTACTTGATCGCCCATTCATTCTCGGTTCTGACGACTGCTGGGGCCTGATAATGGACTGGCACGCCACCCAGGGCGTTACGCTTAATGATTTCCGCGTCGATTACCCCTGGTGGGAAAGCCAGTACCCGGACAACCTCTATTTCGACAACTGGGAGAAAGAGGGGTTCGTTGAGTGTGACCCGGAGCCTGGCTGTATGGTCATTATGCAGGTGCAGGCTGATAAGTGGAATCATGCCGGGATCATTACTGAAGGCGGTGAGTTGCTCCATCACCTTTATGGACATCATTCATGTACCACGCCATACGCTCGCGGCTACTTCAAAGACCGGACGATGATATGCGTCCGCCATAAAAACTTACCGAAGGAAATCAAACCATGGCGCGTTTAACAACTATTCGGCTGTATGGCGCTCTCGGCGCGCGGTTTGGCCGCGTTCACCGCCTGGCGGTCCAGACCTCAGCAGAAGCGGTAAAAGCCCTGTGCGTTAACTTTGATGGGCTGGAAAGCTATCTCATGAACGCCAAGAAAAATGGCATGGTCTTCGCCGTGTTCAGGGGTAAGCGCAACATTGGGGTGGAGGACTACCAGAGCCTTGGTGGCAATAACGACATTCGTATTGCGCCGGTAATGGAAGGGGCTAAAAAGGCAGGGGTGTTCCAGACCATTCTCGGCGCGGTAATGGTGGTCGCCGGGATAGCAATAGCCACTCTTAGCGAAGGAACTTTGGCGACTTTTGGTGCAGGGCTGGCAGCCGGAGGTATCGGCATGATGGCTGGTGGGATCTATCAAATGCTTTCACCTCAACCAAAAGGTCTTCAGAGCCGTGAGGATCCTGACAACAAGCCCTCATACGCCTTTGGCGGCGCTGTGAACACTATCGCCATGGGTAACCCGGTGCCGGTCCTTTACGGAGAGCGTGAGATCGGTGGAGCTATCATAAGCGCGGGCATCGTCGCCGAGGATATTTGATACTAATTATGCTTTAGAAATCGCTGCGAATTTTGTTTCAGTCCCTTACCCCTGTCAGGATTAATCCTGACTTTTACTGATGAGAGTAAGGATATGAAAAAGTTATCATTGGCTCTGATTTTGCTGCTTCCGATGCTTGCGAATGCACAAAAATCGAACTCTATTAGCACAATGAACCAGGCAGTTGACAGTGCTTGCGTAAACGACTCGAATTATAGAACTTGCCGGAAAGTGGTTTTATTAGCAGCCAATTTCGCAATGACAAATGCAGGGTTTTACACCGAAAATTGCATTGCAAATGTAAAAAATGAAGATAAGGCCAAATGCGCTGACGCAAAAAGACTGATTGATTTTCTTCAGGCTGAAAATGATGGATAGTCGCTACCCGATCTTCTATTGAGTTTTACATTGAACATCAAGATGAAGGCGTTTAGGATGTTTCCGATTTTTTAAAAGGAAACATGAAGTGAAGAAAATTTTAGGTCTTTTAGCTGGCTCCATCTTGTTATCTGGATGCGCCACTATTGTGGGTGATGATACACAGCTTGTTCAGGTAAACAGCGAACCAACCGGAGTACAGTTCCAGATTAAAGATGAAACTGGGGCTACTGTTGCTCAGGGTACAACGCCGCAGGGTGTTACATTGGCTAAATCTGATGGAAGCTATTTTGGTAAAAAGAGCTACCAGATTACCATGGGCAAAGATGGATTCTCCCCCGTAACCTTGCCTATTAAGGCAAGCGCTAATGGTTGGTACATAGGGGGAAATATTGTGTTTGGTGGTTTGATCGGTTGGCTTGCAGTCGATCCATTTAATGGCGGGATGTATACGTTAAAACCAAAGCAAGTTACTGCCGTAATGGTTCCACAGGCGCAGTAGCGTTGAAAGCCCACTCAGGTGGGCTTTTTACTTCCTTATTTAAAAAAACTCTGCAAAATTTTAAGGCCTTTCCTGACCCGCTTAACTGCGGTTTTTTTCAAACCAAATAACCCGCTTCGGCGGGTTTTTTTATGGACGCAATATGGCAACGATCACTGGTGCGAAGGGTGGCAAACAAAAGCAGCACACGCCTGTAGAACAGCCTGACAGTGCCCAGTCGATGGCGCGTTGTCGCATGCTGCTGGCGCTGGGTGAGGGGGAGTTCGCCGGTGGGTTGGATACCACACGCATTTACCTGGACGGCACGCCGCTGGGCAATGCTGACGGCAGCATGAACTTCGAAAATGTCTCCTGGGACTTTCGCCCGGGCACCCAGATGCAGGATCCTATCCCCGGCTTCCCGGCGGTGGAGAACGAAACCACCATTGGCGTATCACTGACGAACGCCACGCCTTGGACACGCGCATTAAGCAATACCCAGATTGACGCCGTGCTGGTCCGGATCGGTATCTCCGGCCTGCAGCAGCAGGAAAACGACGGCGATATTGTCGGCACCTCTGTCACCTACCATATCGATGTGGCCACTGATGGTGGCTCTTATGAAACGGCCATGACCAAGACGGTGACCGAAAAGCTCAGCTCGCTGTATGAACTCACTCACCGCATTAACCTGCCGAAGGCCAGCACGGGCTGGCAGATCCGCGTCGTGCGTGACACCGCCGACAGCACCAGCCAGCTGCTGCAGAACAAAACGCAGGTGCAGGCCATTACCGAGGTGATCGACGCCCGCCTGCGCTATCCGCACACCGCTCTGCTCTACGTCTCCTTTAACGCTAAAGCCTTCAGCAGCATCCCGAAAATTTCCTGCAAGCCGAAAGGCCGCATTATCCGCATCCCCTCGAACTACGATCTGATAGCGCGGACTTATACCGGCACATGGGATGGCACGTTTAAGTGGGGCTGGTCGAATAACCCGGCATGGATTTGGTTTGATGTCCTGACCGAGCCGCGCTTTGGCCTCGGTCGCCGCGTAACGCCGGATATGCTGGATAAGTGGGAGCTTTACCGCATCGCACAGCGTTGCGATCAGCTGGTTCCGGACGGTAAAGGGGGTAGCGCCACAGAGCCGCGCTTCATGTTCGACGTCTACATCCAGTCGCAGGCCGATGCCTGGCAGGTAATCAAGGATATCGCTGCAGGCTTTAACGGCATGACATTCTGGGGCAACAACATGTTTAACGTTGTCTCCGATATGCCAGTTGATACGTCGAAGCTGCAGATCCTCACCCGTGCCTCAGTGGTGGACAAACCTACGTACTCCAGCGGAAGCGAGAAGAACCGCTATTCCAGCGCGCTGATTAACTTCAGCGACCCGGATAACCACTATCAGGACCGCACCACGGCGGTGATGTTCCCTGACCTGGTGAAGCAGTTCAAGTTTAAGCAGACGCAAATAACGGCCATCGGCTGTACCCGTGAGAGCGAGGCGCAGCGGCGCGGAGGCTGGGCGGTGTATTCCAACTATCTTGACCGCATCATCACTGTTCAGACGGGGCTGGACGGCGTTGCCTTTATGCCAGGTACCGTGTTCGCCTTTGCAGATGAACGCGTTTCTGGCCGGGTATACGGCGGGCGCATAACAGATTATGACGCATCCATCCGGGCGGTCACCACTGACCGGGGCACCAGCGCGGTACCCGGTGATACGCTGATGATCCGCACGCAGGGCGGTACCGTTGAAAGTCGCATTATCCAGGCGGTAAACGGCAGTCAGCTGATTGTGTCCACCCCCTTCATCGGGGCGCCGGCGCCGGATGCGGTCTTTGTCATCGATGCAGGGCAGCTGCGCCTGCAGTATTTCCGGGTGACTAACCTCAGGTACAACGACGAGGAAAACACCTTCACCATTACCGGCGCTGAGTACAATACCTCCAAATATGATGCCGTGGATAATAATGCACGGCTGGATGTGCCGCCGATCAGTCTTATCCCCACCGGGCTGGTAAACCAGCCGACCAACATTACTGTGTCGGCCTATGACGCAGTGCGCCAGGGGCAGCGTGTGGCCACACTGGTAGCAACGTGGGATGCTCCACTGGATAAAAACGGCAAGCCTCAGGCTGACGTCATAGCCTACCGGGTGCAGTGGAAGCGAGGGGATAACGAGTGGATCAACGTCCCCGAGACAGGGCTCCGGAACATTGAGGTTCCCGGCATCTACGAGGGCGATTACCTGGTGCGCGTGCGCGCGATTAACTCCGGCGGTGCGTCCAGCCTCTGGGCTTCATCGGTACTGACGCATCTGAAAGGGCGTACTGGGGACGTTCCCAAGCCCGTCGGGCTGACCGCATCTGAAGATGTCGTGTTCGGGATTAATATCACATGGGGATTCCCGGCTGATACCGGCGACACGCTGAGCACAGAGCTGCAGTACAGCATTGCGGCAGACGGCTCAAATCCGATGCTGCTGGCGGCTGTGCCGTACCCGCAAAAAATCTACCAGCAGATGGGCTTAAAAGCCGGGCAGGAGTTCTGGTACCGGGCGCGGCTTGTGGATCGTATCGGTAACCAGTCAGGCTGGACCGACTGGGTGCGCGGACAGGCGAGCATTGACGTCTCTGATATCACCGACGCTATTCTGGAGCAGATCAAAGAGACGGATCTGTTCAAAGACCTTATTGAAAACGCCGTGGAGACCAGCCAGACCGTTGCGGATATGGCCGCCACCATTGCCGAAAATGCCGATCAGCTGGCGGCGGCCGTCGGCGCAACCAGGGAGACCGCCGAGGGAATTATCCAGAACGCTCTGGCCATCGCCGATGTGACATTCCGGCAGTCTGCCCAGCAGGGGGCGAACACTGCGCAGTTTGAGCAGCTGCGTCAGGTGATCGCCACCGAGACGGAGGCGCGGGTTACCGACGTTACCCGCCTTGAGGCATCGA
>NZ_BBMZ01000039.1 GCF_000759795.1 Pseudescherichia vulneris NBRC 102420 | reverse complement strand
TCAGCGCCACCGGGCATTGCGAGGGTTAAACGTACTCCCGGCTTAGCCATCTGGTTCCCATCTGCTTAATGATCGCATGCTGCTGGGGCGTAGGGGGCCTGTCGCTGATCACGTAATCGAAATCCCCCACGCTGCCGTTCTGGCAGATCGCGTTCCGGCCAAACTTAGTGCTGTCCACCACCAGCACACTCACCGCCGCGCTGGCCACCAGCGCCCGGCGCGCGGCGACCTCATCATCGTTATAGTCATACAGCTCGCCCGCCTCACCGATCCCCCCTATTGAAACCACGCCAGCGTCGACCCGATAGCGGCTGAAAAAGGTCTGGGCATCGCTGCCGATCACATCCAGATCGCGCTTGCGGACGCGCCCGCCCGCTACCGTCAGTTCGCAGGCGGCAAGACGGCTCAGCGCTTCGGCGGCGTGCAGATTATTGGTGAATACCGCCAGCCGACTCTGTTCCGGCAGCGCCCGGGCCACCATCTCAACGGTGGTGCCGGTACCGAGAAAGCAACTCTGGTAGTCGTCCAGCAGCGCTGCCGTGCGCTCACCGATCCAGCGCTTGCCCGCAATGTTGACGATCTCGCGCTGCTGATAACCAATGTTTTCGCGGGCGAAAGGGGCAACCATGCCGTGACGCCGCAGCAGCAGTCCACCCGAGGTGAGCATGCGCAGATCGCTGCGCACGGTTTGCAATGAGACGCCAAAGTGCTGCGCCAGCTGCTCGATGCTGCTTTCACCGTGTGCCGTCACCAGCGCGACAATCGCCGTGCGGCGGGATTCGGGGGTCATTATTCGCTCCTGTTAGCACCCTTTTGCATCATGCTAGCGCGCGAATGTGAAATTATTACTACGAAAAAAGCTGGTCATATTTTTGTCAGATTTCCCTGTTTTAATCGTCACAACGAAAACAGAGGGAAGAGATCATGAGTAAGCACACCGCGCTGGCCGCCGTTATCGTAACCGCATTAAGCACGCCGGCTTTCGCCGCCTCCACGCTGACGCTCTATACCAGCCAGCCGAACGAAGATGCTCAGATGACCGTTACCGCCTTCGAAAAGGCGCACCCGGATATTGAGGTCAAATGGATCCGCGACGGAACCACCAAGCTCACGGCGCGCCTGCAGGCCGAGCTAGCGGCGGGCGGTGCCGCACCGGACGTGCTGCTGATCGCCGACAGCGTCACCATGGAGTCCCTGAAAAAGCAGGATCTGCTGGCGGCCTATAAATCGCCTGAAGCCAGCCGCTATGATGCCCAGCTGTACGATCCGCAGGGTTACTACTACGGCACCAAGCTGATCACCACCGGCATTGCCTACAACACCCGCGCGCCGGTGAAGCCTGGCTCCTGGCAGGATCTGCTCAAGCCTGAACTCAAGAACATGACCACGCTGCCCAGCCCGCTCTACTCCGGCGCGGCGCAGATCCATATGGCGACGCTGATGAACGATCCGCAGCTCGGCTTTGCCTGGTACGAAAAGTTGAAGGCTAACGGCGCGATGCCGCAGAGCGGAAACGGCGCGGTGATGAACGCCATCACCTCCGGCAGCAAGGGCTACGGCGTGCTGGTGGACTATATGGCGATCCGTGAAAAAGCCAAGGGCGCGCCGATTGAGTTCGTCTTCCCGAAAGAGGGAGTTAGCATCGTCACCGAACCGGTAGCGATGCTGAAGAACGCGAAAAATCCGGACGGGGCGAAAGCCTTTATCGACTTTGTCCTGTCGGATGCGGGTCAGCGCCTGGTGCTGAAGCAGGGCTACCTGCCTGCCGATGCGAACCTCCCGGCCCCGGAAGGCTTCCCGGCGCGAGAAAGCATCAAGCTGATGCCGTATGACCCGGCGAAGGCGCTGGCGGATACCGACGCCAATAAAAAACGCTTCGCCGATCTGTTTGGAAACCGCTAACTGATGACCACCATGACCCTCCGTCAACCCGCCAGCAGCGGCCCGCCGAAGGGGCTGCTCTGGCTGCTGCTCGGCCTGGTGGCGCTATTAAGCCTGCTGCCGAGCCTGCGGCTGCTGGTTTCGGCGCTGCTCGACTGGCAGCAGGGGAGCAGCAGTAGCCTGTGGCGCGTATTGAGCAACCCGACGACCTGGACCGCGCTCTCCCATAGCCTTTATACCAGCGGCCTGGGTACGCTGCTCTCGCTGCTGCTGGGCGGACTGTTTGCTTTCTGCCTCGCCCTGACTAATATCCGCCTCAAGCAGGTCTGGGTATTCCTGTTTATGCTGCCAATGATGATCCCGCCCCAGGTGACGGCCCTGAGCTGGCTCCAGCTCTTCGGGCCGAGCAGTATCCTGCTTAACAGCCTCGGCATCGCGCCGTCGTTCGGCAGTGCTAATCCGCTCTACTCCCCCGAGGGGATCGCCCTGCTGCTGGGGATCCAGCACGCGCCGCTGGTCTTTCTGGCTCTGCGCACCCAGCTTCAGTGCCTGCCGAAAGAGCAGATCGAGGCGGCGCGGCTAAACGGTGCTTCGCTGTGGCGGGTGTTTATTGATATCGTGCTGCCGCTGTGCCGCACCGCGCTGTGGGCCGGGGCGGCAATAGCCTTCGTTTCCGCACTGGGCAACTTTGGTATTCCGGCGATGCTGGGCATCCCCATCTCCTATTTTGTGCTGCCGATTCAGATCTACCAGTCGCTCTCCAGCTTCGGTCCGTCGATGCTCAGCGACGTGGCGGCGCTGTCGGTGCTGATGGGCGTGCTGGCGATTGGCATTGTCTCGCTGCAGGGCTATCTCCAACGCCGCCATGCACTGCCGTTGATCGGCATGGCCGGGCGGGCGCTCGATTTCCAGCTTGGCAGGTGGCGGCTTGCTGCCGAGCTGCTGCTGGGCGCGGTGCTGGCTGCTATTCTGCTGGCTCCGCTGCTGGCGCTCATTGCGACCTCGCTGGTGCCGACCCTCGGCGTGCCGCTGACGGCCAGGACACTGACCTTTAACGCCTATCAGGCGATGCTGGAGGGCGGCAGCGCCACCTGGCGCGCGCTGAGTAACAGCCTGCTGCTCTCGGTCTCCGCGGCGCTGGTGCTGATGCTGCTGAGCCTGCCGCTGGCGTGGCTGCTGGTGCGTTTTCCGGCGCGCCCGCTGCGCTGGCTCCATAGCGCCATCGACATTCCCTACACCCTGCCGGGGGTGGTGCTGGCTATCGCCTGCATCCTGCTGTTTGCCCGTCCGCTGCCCATTATCGGCATCAGCCTGAGCGGCACGCTGCTGATCATCTTCTTCGCCTATCTGGCGCGCTTTCTCACCGTCTGCCTGAAGCCGCTGCACAACAGCATGCTGCAGCTTGATCCGGCCATGGAGGAGGCGGCCAGCCTGGCGGGAGCTAACTTCTCCCAGCGGCTGCGGCATATCGTGCTGCCCCTGCTGGCCCCGGCGGCCTTTGCCGGCGCGCTGCTGGTGTTTCTGACGGCGGTGAATGAGCTGACCGTCTCTGCCCTGCTGTGGAGCGCGGGCAAGGAGACCCTCGGCGTGGTCATTTTCAACCTCGATGAGAGCGGCGATAAGGTGCTGGCCTCCGCCATCTCGGTGATGGTGGTGGCACTGGTGGCGCTGGTAATGCTGATGCTGAGCGGCCTGGGCCGCTATCTACCCAAAGGAGTGATCCCATGGCAGAACTGAGCCTTGAGAGCCTGAGTAAAACGTTCGGCGACCAGACCGTGGTGCGCAACCTGAGCCTGACCATTCCCGAAGGCGCATTTACGGCGCTGCTCGGGCCAAGCGGCTGCGGCAAAACCACCACGCTGCGCATTCTGGCCGGGCTGGAGCGGCTCTCCAGCGGCCGCCTGACGCTAGGCAACCGGCTGCTGGCCGATGCGGTTACCCATCTACCGCCGGAGGCGCGCAACATGGGGATGGTCTTTCAATCCTATGCCCTCTGGCCGCATATGACGGTGGCAGAGAACGTTGGCTATCCGCTGAAGCTGAAAAAAGTCAACGGCGCGGCGCGGCATAAACAGGTACTTGCTGCCCTTGAGGTGGTCGAGCTGGCGGCGTATGCCGATCGCTCGCCGCAGGATCTGAGCGGTGGACAGCGTCAACGCGTGGCGCTGGCGCGCTGTCTGGTCTCCGAGCCGCAGGTGGTGCTGCTTGACGAGCCGCTGGCAAACCTCGACCGCCATCTGCGGGCCACCATGGAGCAGACCTTCCGCGAATTTCATCGCCGCACCGGGGCAACCTTTGTTTACGTGACCCACGATCAGGCAGAGGCGATGGCGCTGGCCAGCCATATCGCCGTAATGCATCGGGGCGAGCTGATGCAGTGGGGAACGCCGCAGGAACTCTATCAGCAGCCGCACAGCGCCTGGGTTGCGGGCTTTATTGGCAAGGGCAGCGTGCTGAACCTGGCGAGCGCGACGCAGGATCGCCATCTGGATGGCATACAGCTCCATCATGGGCTGAGCGTGAGTGATGGCATGCGTTACCCGGTGCTGGTACGTCCCGAGCACGTTGAAATAGGCGAGGGTGGCCTGGCCGCCACCGTCGAAAACTGTATCTATCAGGGGGAGCGCTACCTGCTGGCGCTGCGCCTGGCCGACGGTCAGCCGCTCACCGCCTTCCATCACCTGCCGCTACGCGAGCAGCAGCACACCGCCGTGCGCCTGCATCAGGGCTGGCGGCTGGAGGCGGCGTGACGGCAATTGAGATTATCAGCGGGCTGCATGACAAAACGCCCGCCGCCATTTTGGTGACCACGCCCACGCAGCGCATTCTGCTGGACGCCGGGGGCTCGCTGGAGCCGGGAGCCGACGACTGGCCGGTGCCGGATCGGCTGGATGCCGTGCTGCTCAGTCACGATCATATCGATCATATCGCCGGTCTGGCGCGGCTGACTGCCTCGGTGCCGATCTACTGTAGCGCCGTAACGGCCCGCGCGCTGCCGCCGGGATCGAACGTTCACCCGATCCCGGTGCACGGTCAGTTCTCTCTTGGTGATGTGACGATAACCACCGGCAGCAGCGGCCATGCCTGGGGCGGGATCTGGTTCCACCTCGATGTGCCGGGGGGCCTGTTCTACAGTGGTGACGTGAGCCTGGAGTCGGCGCTGTTTCATTTCGATCCGCCGCCGCCTGCGGCGCTGGCGCTGATGGACGCCTCGTACGGCCTGTACGACACGCCCCAGCATCAGCAGCTTGAGGCTCTGTGGCTGCACGTGCAGCGGCCTGTGCTCTGTCCGGTCCCGCCTTCTGGACGGGCGGTGGAGATGGCTCTGCTGCTGGCGCGTCGCGGCATGAATAAGGTGGTGATGGATGACGCCTGCCGGGAGATGCTAACCCTGATGGCGGAACACAATGACGGCAGCCTGATCCCCGGCGTAGAGCATGAGCTGCGGCAGCGGGTACGTGACCTGCCATCGTTTGCCGCTGACGCGCCGGTTATTTTGGCCGCCGATCCGGATGGGCAGCAGGGCACGGCGGGCGAACTGCGGCGACGTGCTGATTTCCGCCACCGTACCCTGTTTACCGGCCATATGAATCACCGTGCCCGCGAACAGCATCAACGAGGCGAGGTCGACTTCTGCCGCTGGAACGTTCATCCCACGCGTCGCTGTCTGCAAAAGCTGGTGGCGATGCTGGGCTGTCGCCAGCTGGTGCCGCTGTTTACTCCTGTTGATGACGCCGTGCTCTGGCAGCAGACGCTGGGCTGCGGCATCCTTACTCAGCCCCGTTTCAGGATAAAACATGACGCTACTGCCTAAGCCTTTTGTCTTTGTTCGCCACGGCGAGACGCCGCTTAACCGCGATCGCCTGATTGGCGGACGCACTGAAGTCCCGCTCACCGCGACCGGCGAGCAGCAGGCCCGCGACGCCGCACCGCTGCTGGCCAACCACTCCTGGAGCATCGTCGCCGTTAGCCCGCAGCAGCGCGCCCGACGTACCGCAGAGCTACTGCTGCCGGGGGCATCGCTGAAGCTTGTTTCCGACCTGCGCGAGCGGGACTGGGGCGATCTTGAATGTCGTTCTCTTAGCGAGCAGACGCCCTATGAGGAGACGCCGCCGAACGGCGAAGCCTGGCTGCCTTTCTGTACGCGCGTGACCGAGGCGTTGAACACCCTGCTGGCGCAGTACGACACGCCGCTGATCGTAGCGCACTCTGGCGTGTTCCGCGTGATCCGCCTGCTGGCGACCGGCACACCCCACGGCGAGCGGGTCGGCAACGTTGCCCCGCTGTGGATCCTGCCTGGCGCTACCCCTGATGACTGGAAAATTATTCCGCTGGAGAAGATGAATGCTGACTGAACAATGCGTGATTGTAGATATCGACGGTACCCTGGCCGAGTTTGACGCCGAGGCGGTACGCGAGTGGGTCTTAGGCCCAGAAAAGCAGTGGCAGCCCTTTTTCGCCCACATGGCGGAGGCGCTACCGAGCGTGGCCATTAGTCGTCTGGTGGGCTTATTGAGCGCCCAGCAGCAGAAGATCGTAATCTGCAGCGGACGGCCTGCCAGCTTCCAGCGGCATACCCAGGAGTGGCTGGAGCGGCACTGTATTCCTTTCGATGCGCTCTATCTTCGGCCCGACGGGGAGGATACGCTTCCGGATGAGGTCGTGAAAAAAACGCTGCTGGAGCAGATAAAAGCGGACGGCTACGCCCCGTGGCTGGTGATCGACGATCGTCAGGCGGTAGTGGATTTCTGGCGTGCGGAAGGGCTGACCTGCCTGCAGTGTGCGCCGGGCGATTTTTAAGCCGCCCGGCATAGGATTTTAGCCTCGCTTTTCGCCGTACTGGGCAAACCATGCCAGCATGCGCTGCCAGCCATCTTTGGCTGACTCTTCGTGATAGCTCGGACGATAGTCGGCGTTAAAGGCATGTCCGGCATCGGGATAGACTACAATCTCCGCCTCAGCATTGGCGGCACGCAGGGCGTGGCGCATGGTTTCCACCGTATCAAGCGGAATGCTGCCATCCTGTGCACCGTATAGACCCAGCACCGGCGCGTTAAGGTCGGTGGCGATATCCACCGGATGCTTCGGTGAGTTCAGGGTTTTATCGCCTACCAGCTTGCCGTACCACGCCACCGCTGCCTTCAGCTGTGGATTATGCGCGGCGTAGAGCCAGGCGATACGCCCGCCCCAGCAAAAGCCGGTAATCAATAGCCGGTGCGCGTCGCCGCCGTTGCGTGCCGCCCAGTTGGCAACGTGATCGAGGTCGGCTAAGACCTGTGCATCCGGCACCTTTGAAACCAGCTCGCTGAACAGCGTGGGAATATCGCTGTAGTCGTTGGGATCGCCCTGACGGAAGTAGAGCTCAGGCGCGATGGCCAGGTAGCCCTCCTGCGCCAGCCGACGGCAGATATCACGAATATGTTCGTGCACGCCGAAAATCTCCTGAACAACAATGACTACCGGCAGCGGGCCGTCAGCAGCCTGTGGCCGGGCATGCCAGGCGGGCATGTTATCTCCCTGAGTGGGAATTGACGTCTCACCAGTCAGAATGGACTCTTCAGAGGTGCGGACGGCGGTGGAAGCGTGAGGTGAAGCTGCAGGTGCAAAGCCGGGCTGTTTTTCTGTTGTCATGGCAATCTCCGTACCCTTGTTTAGCGCATCAGCTAACTATAGCCAGTACGGCAAAATCATCCTGTGCGGAAGAGACTATCTTTAAGACGAACGGGGGAAGGAGAGCGCTATAGTGTGATATAAATCACCTTTTGATGAAAAATTGATGTAAACAGTTTTCTTCAGAGTGATTGGTGTCACGAAAAAATGCGATGGCCTTCTGTAGAGTACCGTTTTACTTCTGCTGATGAATCGACCCACAAAGGAGTCACCTATGTCCAAGTCTGATGTTTTTCACCTCGGTCTTACCAAAAACGATCTGCAGGGGGCAACGCTGGCTATCGTCCCTGGCGATCCGGAGCGAGTGGAAAAGATCGCCGCGCTGATGGATAAGCCGGTTAAGCTGGCATCACATCGCGAATTTACCTCCTGGCGCGCCGAAGTGGATGGCAAAGCCATCATTGTCTGCTCCACCGGTATCGGCGGCCCGTCAACCTCTATCGCCGTTGAAGAGCTGGCCCAGCTGGGCATCCGCACTTTCCTGCGCGTGGGCACCACCGGCGCAATCCAGCCGCACATCAACGTTGGTGACGTGTTGGTAACCACCGCTTCCGTGCGTCTCGACGGGGCTAGCCTGCACTTTGCGCCGATGGAGTACCCAGCGGTGGCCGACTTTACCTGTACCACCGCGCTGGTAGAGGCTGCTAAAGAGGTGGGCGCAACGACCCATATCGGCGTTACCGCCTCGTCTGACACCTTCTATCCGGGCCAGGAGCGTTACGACACCTTCTCCGGCCGCGTCGTCAGCCGCTATAAAGGCTCTATGGAAGAGTGGCAGTCAATGGGCGTGATGAACTACGAGATGGAGTCTGCGACGTTGCTGACTATGTGCTCTAGCCAGGGCCTGCGTGCTGGCATGGTAGCGGGGGTGATCGTCAACCGCACCCAGCAAGAGATCCCGAACGCAGAGACCATGAAGCAGACCGAAAGCCACGCGATCAAAATCGTGGTGGAAGCAGCGCGCCGTCTGGCTTAACGCGCCTTTCCGGCAGGTCGATCCCCTCGGCCTGCCTGTTTTGCGTAGTACCTCGCAGGAAAATCCTTCCCAACTGGACACCTATCCAGCACACTCTTATTTTGCATCGGTAAGTGGTTTATGCAGGAGGCAGGGTGGATATCTCAATTTTACTCAGCGCAGCAGCGGCGATAGCTGGCTTGCTGATAGGCTGGCTGGCAACAAAATCCCATGCCGATCGTCTGCGGGCCGATCTTACCGAAGAGCGGCGCGAGCTGGATATCGAACTGAGCGCGGCGCGACAGCGACTGGTACAGAATCAGCACTGGCGCGACGAGTGCGAACTGCTGAATAACGAACTGCGCAGCCTGCGCGAGATCAATACCTCGCTGGAGGCCGATCTGCGCGAGGTCACCACCCGGCTGGAGTCCACCCAGCTGCATGCGGAAGATAAAATCCGCCAGATGATCAACAGCGAGCAGCGCCTCAGCGAGCAGTTTGAAAACCTTGCTAACCGCATTTTCGAGCAGAGCAATCGCCGGGTCGAGGAGCAGAACCGGCAGAGCCTCCACGGCCTTCTCTCCCCCTTGCGAGAACAGCTGGACGGTTTCCGTCGTCAGGTACAGGACAGCTTTGGCAAAGAGGCGCAGGAGCGCCATACGCTCGCCCACGAGATCCGTAACCTACAGCAGCTTAATGCGCAGATGGCGCAGGAAGCGATCAACCTGACCCGCGCCCTGAAGGGCGATAATAAAGCGCAGGGTAACTGGGGCGAGGTGGTGCTGGCCCGCGTGCTGGAGGCGTCCGGCCTGCGGGCGGGCTATGAGTATGAAACCCAGGTTAGTATCGAAACCGAAGCTCGCGCCAGGATGCAGCCTGACGTCATCGTTCGGCTTCCGCAGGGTAAAGATGTGGTCATCGACGCCAAAATGACCCTGGTGGCCTATGAGCGCTACTTCAACGCCGACGATGAGTACACCCGCGAAAGCGCGCTGCAGGAGCACATCGCCTCGGTGCGCAGCCATATTCGCCTGCTCGGGCGTAAAGATTACCAGCAGCTGCCGGGCCTGCGCTCTCTTGACTATGTCCTGATGTTCATCCCCGTTGAGCCAGCCTTTTTAGTGGCCCTCGACCGGCAGCCGGAGTTGATCACCGAGGCGTTAAAAAACAACATCATGTTGGTCAGTCCGACCACGCTGCTGGTGGCCCTGCGCACCATCGCTAACCTCTGGCGCTACGAGCACCAGAGCCGCAACGCGCAGCAGATTGCCGAGCGCGCCAGCCGTCTCTACGACAAAATGCGGCTGTTTGTTGATGATATGTCGTCGGTGGGGCAGAGCCTGGAGAAAGCGCAGGATAATTACCGCCAGGCAATGAAAAAACTGACCTCCGGGCGGGGGAATCTGCTCGCCCAGGCCGAGGCGTTTCGCGGGCTGGGTGTTGAAATCAAACGCGAGATTAATCCGGATTTAGCCGATCAGGCCGTGGCGCAGGATGAGGAGTTCCGTTTGCGCGCCGGGCAGGAGGGTTGAAACGTAGGGCAATCTCGCCCAATCTGTTACACTTCACGAACAATTTCTTGAATAGCAGGCACTGAGATGGCGGAAGATTCACAAGAAACGACGCATTTTGGTTATCAGACTGTCGCCAAAACGCAAAAGGCCGACATGGTGGCGCACGTATTTCACTCCGTGGCCGCAAAATATGACGTAATGAACGATCTGATGTCCATGGGCATCCATCGTTTATGGAAACGTTTCACAATTGACTGCAGCGGCGTACGCCGTGGGCAGAAGGTGCTCGACCTCGCGGGCGGTACCGGTGATTTGACGGCGAAATTCTCCCGTCTGGTCGGCGAAACCGGACAGGTGGTACTGGCCGACATCAACGACTCCATGCTGAAAGTCGGGCGCGAAAAGCTGCGCAACCTTGGCGTGGTGGGTAACGTTGAATACGTGCAGGCCAACGCCGAAGCGCTGCCGTTCCCGGACAACACCTTTGACTGCATCACCATCGCCTTTGGCCTGCGCAACGTCACCGATAAAGAGAAAGCGCTGCGCTCCATGTTCCGCGTGCTCAAGCCGGGCGGGCGCCTCTTAGTTCTTGAGTTCTCTAAACCTATTATCGAGCCGCTGAGCAAGGCCTATGACGCCTACTCTTTCCACGTTCTGCCGCGCATCGGCGAGCTGGTGGCGAAGGATGGCGAAAGTTACCGTTACCTGGCGGAGTCTATCCGTATGCATCCCGATCAGGAGACGCTGAAGGCGATGATGCAAGATGCCGGTTTTGAAAACGCAGAGTACTTCAACCTGACGGCGGGTATCGTCGCGCTGCACCGTGGATATAAGTTCTGACAGGAGTGAGTGAATGCCCTTTACGCCTTTAGTGAGCGCTGGAATCGAAGGTGTTCTCAATACATTTTTATATCGCGAAAGGGCATTAAAACCCGCCCGCCAGCGCCTGCAGGGTAAGGTACTGCGTATTGTCCTCAAAGAGTTCTCTACGCCGCTTATCCTGGCCTTTAGCGAGCGCCAGGTCGACGTATTGAGCGCCTGGGAGGGCGAGGCAGACTGCACCGTTATTACCCAGGCCCGGCTGTTACCGAAGCTGCGCGATCGCCAGCAGCTGACTACGCTTATACGCAGCGGCGAGCTGGAAGTGCAGGGCGATATTCAGGTTGTACAAAACCTTAGCGCGCTTTTCGATCTCGCAGAGTTCGATTTTGCTGAGCTACTTGCTCCTTACACCGGCGATATCGCCGCCGAAGGCATCGCGAAAGTGCTGCGCGGCGGTGCAAAGCGTTTCCAACATGGCCTGCAGCGTCAGCAGCAGTACGTGGGCGAAGCCATAACGGAAGAGTGGCGTCTGGCACCCGGTGGGCTGGAGGTTGCCTGGTTTGCCGAGGAGGCCGCCGCCGTCGCGCGCTCGGTTGATGCGTTAACCAAACGGCTGGAAAAACTGGAGGGCAAATGACGCCAGGTGAAATTCGACGCCTGTACTTTATCATTCAAACGTTTTTGAGTTACGGGCTTGATGAGCTCATCCCACGAATGCGTCTTACCCTGCCGATTCGGCTCTGGCGTCGCACGCTGTTCTGGATGCCAAACCGTCACAAAGATAAAGAGTTAGGTCATCGCCTGCGGCTGGCGCTGCAGGAGCTGGGACCGGTGTGGATCAAGTTCGGGCAGATGCTCTCTACCCGTCGCGATCTCTTTCCGCCCGTGATTGCCGACCAGCTCGCGATGCTCCAGGATCGCGTAGCGCCCTTTGACGGCAAGCTGGCTAAGCGCCAGATCGAAAAGGCGATGGGTGATATCCCCGTAGAGACGTGGTTTGATGATTTTGACATTACGCCGCTGGCATCGGCCTCTATCGCCCAGGTCCACACTGCCCGCCTGAAAGAGAACGGCAAGGAAGTGGTGATCAAGGTGATCCGGCCGGATATTCTGCCGATCATCAGAGCCGATATGAGCCTGATCTATCGCCTTGCGCGCTGGGTTCCGCGCCTGCTGCCGGACGGGCGTCGCCTGCGTCCGCTGGAGGTGGTGAAGGAGTATGAAAAGACGCTGATCGACGAGCTGGATCTGCTGCGTGAAGCGGCCAACGCCATCCAGCTGCGGCGTAACTTTGAAAATAGCGCGATGCTCTACGTGCCGGAAGTTTACTCCGATTACTGCAGCCAAAATATGCTTGTCATGGAACGCATCTATGGTATTCCGATAAACGACGTGGCTGCACTGGAGAAAAACAATACCGATCTTAAACTACTGGCCGAGCGTGGCGTCCAGGTGTTCTTTACCCAAGTGTTCCGTGACAGCTTTTTCCACGGAGATATGCACCCGGGCAATATCTTTGTCAGCTATGAGCATCCGGAAGATCCGCAGTATATCGGTATCGACTGCGGCATCGTCGGCTCGCTGAACAAAGAGGATAAGCGCTACCTGGCAGAGAACTTCATTGCGTTCTTCAACCGCGACTACCGTCGGGTTGCCGAACTGCACGTTGATTCAGGCTGGGTACCGCCGGATACCAACGTTGAAGAGTTTGAGTTTGCCATCCGTACCGTGTGCGAACCGATTTTTGAGAAGCCGCTGGCGGAGATCTCCTTTGGTCACGTGCTGCTGAATCTGTTCAACACCGCGCGTCGGTTCAATATGGAAGTGCAGCCCCAGCTGGTGCTGCTGCAAAAAACGCTGCTTTATATCGAGGGCGTAGGACGTCAGCTCTATCCGCAGCTCGATTTGTGGAAAACGGCGAAACCTTTCCTCGAAACGTGGATCAAAGATCAGGTAGGCTTCCCGGCGCTGGTCCGTTCCCTGAAAGAGAAGGGACCAATGTGGATTGAGAAAATGCCCGAGCTGCCCGAGCTGATCTACCAAAACCTGCGCCAGCATAAGCAGCTGCAGCACAACGTGGATCTGATTGCCCGGGAGATGCGTGTGAACAACGTGCGTCAGGGGCAGTCCCGTTATCTGTTCGGTATTGGGGCAACGTTGATCCTGAGCGGAACGCTCTTTTTGATCAACCGGCCGGAGTGGCAAACGGCGTCCGCCTGGCTTATCGCCGGTGGCGTGGTTGCCTGGCTTATTGGCTGGCGAAAAACCCGCGTGCTATAGCCGCACGCGTAATGGGCCGGGTAGGCTGTACCGGCCCGCTAATTTCAGCATCTCTCCTTGAGGATTGTGTATGGGTGGTATCAGTATTTGGCAGTTACTTATTATTGCCGTCATCGTTATCCTGCTGTTTGGAACGAAAAAGTTAGGCTCAATCGGTTCCGATCTCGGCGCGTCGATCAAAGGCTTTAAAAAAGCCATGGGCGATGACGATAAGCACGAGAAAAAATCGGCGGAGGACGCTGATTTCTCCACTAAAACCCTTGCTGAAAAGCAAGATGAAGTGAAAACCGACGAAGAAAAGCGTCGCGATAAAGAGCAGGTGTAATTCGTGTTCGATATTGGTTTTGGCGAACTGGTACTGGTATTCGTGATCGGTCTGATTGTGCTGGGGCCGCAGCGTTTACCGGTAGCGGTTAAAACGGTGGCTGGATGGGTGCGCGCGCTGCGCTCGCTGGCAAGCACCGTGCAGAATGAGCTGGCGCAGGAGCTGAAGATCCAGGAGCTTCAGGACAGCCTCAAGAAGGTTGAAAAAGCGAGTATGGATCATCTGACGCCAGAGCTAAAAGAGTCTATGGATGAGCTGCGCCATGCGGCAGAGTCAATGAAGCGTACCTACAACGCCAACGATCCCGAGCGGGCAAGCGACGTAGCGCATACCATTCACAACCCGATTGTGAAAGGTAATGAAGAGCAGCACCAGGGCGTGACGCCTGCCGTCGCGGAGCACCAGGCCAGCGCCCCGGCGCAGGCACCGGCGCCGGAGACGCCCGTCGACAGCAAGCCTGCCCAGCCCGCTGCCGCACATTCACCTACATCGACAAGTGATAAACCGTAACCATGGCTGTACAAGATACCCAACCGCTGATTACGCACCTGATCGAGCTGCGAAAACGCCTGATGAACTGCATCATTGCGGTGCTCGCCATTTTCGTGGTGCTGGTCTATTTCGCCAACGATATCTACCAGCTGGTTTCAGCCCCGCTGATCAAGCAGATGCCCCTGGGCGCAACGATGATTGCTACCGATGTGGCGTCGCCGTTCTTTACCCCGGTAAAACTGACCTTTATGGTGTCGCTGATCCTCTCCGCGCCCGTTATTCTTTACCAGGTTTGGGCCTTCGTTGCCCCTGCGCTCTATAAGCACGAGCGGCGTCTGGTTGTACCGCTGCTGGTCTCCAGCTCACTGCTGTTCTATATCGGCATGGCCTTCGCCTACTTTGTGGTGTTCCCGCTGGCGTTTGGCTTTTTGACCCATACCGCGCCGGTGGGCGTGCAGGTATCGACGGATATCGCTAGCTACCTCGACTTCGTCATGGCGCTGTTTATGGCCTTCGGCGTGTCGTTTGAAGTCCCGGTAGCGATTGTCCTGCTCTGCTGGATGGGCGTCACGACGCCGGACGACTTGCGTCGTAAGCGGCCTTACGTGCTGGTAGGCGCGTTTGTTGTCGGTATGCTGCTGACGCCGCCGGACGTTTTCTCCCAGACGCTGCTGGCGATCCCGATGTACTGCCTGTTTGAAGTGGGCGTCTTCTTCTCGCGTTTTTATGTTGGCAAGCGCCGCTTCCGCCAGGAAGAGAGCGACGAAAGCGAAGACGATGTTTGATATTGGCGTAAACCTGACGAGCTCACAGTTTGCTAGCGATCGCGAGCAGGTTGTTGCCCGGGCTGCCGCCGCAGGCGTTAACGGCATGCTGCTTACCGGAACCAACCTGCACGAAAGCCAGCAGGCGCAGGCGCTTGCTGCGCAGTACGCCGGCTGCTGGTCCACAGCGGGCATCCACCCGCATGACAGCAGCCAGTGGCAGCCGGAAACCGCAGATGCCATTCGCGAGCTGGCTAGCCTGCCGCAGGTCGTCGCTATTGGCGAATGCGGCCTGGATTTTAACCGTAACTTCTCCACGCCGCAGGCGCAGGAAGCGGCGTTTAGCGCCCAGCTGGCACTCGCCGCTGAACTCTCCCTGCCGGTGTTTTTGCACTGCCGCGACGCCCACGAGCGCTTCTTAGCCCTGCTCGATCCGTGGTTGGACAAACTCCCCGGCGCGGTGCTGCACTGCTTTACCGGCTCAGAGCAGGAAGCGCGTGACTGTCTGGCGCGTGGGCTCTATCTGGGCATTACCGGCTGGGTCTGCGACGAGCGTCGCGGGCAGGAACTTTGTGAGATCGTACCGCTTATCCCGGCTGACCGTCTGCTGATTGAAACCGATGCTCCCTACCTGCTGCCACGCGATCTCAAGCCGAAGCCAGCGTCACGGCGCAATGAACCCGCCATGCTGGGGCATATCCTGCAACGCGTGGCGCAGCTGCGAGGCGAGGAAGCTGACCGGCTGGCAGCGGTGACGGATAACAACGTCAGACGGCTGTTCGGTATCGCGTTTTAAGCTTTACGGAAATCGGTGTTTCTCACGCTTTGCACTACCTGCTGATTGAGCAGGTTCAGCAGCAGCATCGAGCGCGCCTCGCCGTCAGGCTCGGTAAAAATAGCCTTTAGCCCCTCAAATGCCCCTTCAGTGATCACCACGCTGTCACCCGGATAGGGTGTCTCGGGGTCGGTCACCCCTTCAGGTTGGTAGTGCACCAGCTGAGCGATCACCGGCGCAGGCACCGTTGCCGGGCTGACACCGAAGCGGACAAAGTGGCTAACGCCGCGAGTCGCGTTAATGGTGGTGGTGTGGATCACTTCCGGATCGAATTCGACAAACAGATAGTTGGGGAACAGCGGTTCGCTCACCGCGGTGCGCTTGCCACGCACGATTTTTTCAAGCGTGATCATCGGCGTCAGGCAGTTTACCGCCTGGCGTTCAAGGTGTTGCTGGGCGCGTTCGAGCTGGCCCCGCTTGCAGTACAGTAAATACCAGGCTTGCATAATCACTCTGTTTTAGCTAATCGTGTGCAAGCATATCAAAACCCGATAATGATGGCTAAGGTGATTATAGAGGTCATCGCCACATGTTGGCGTAACGATTTACCCTAATTTAACAAAATTACAGCATCACGCCGATGTTCACCGTATAATGGAAGGCTGACTCCGAGGCCATGATTAACTGCATGAAATACCACGACCTACGTGATTTTATGGCGCTGCTGGAACAGCAGGGCGAACTCAAACGCATCACGATGCCTGTTGATCCTCATCTGGAAATAACAGAAATTGCCGACCGCACGCTGCGTGCCGGTGGTCCCGCTCTGTTATTTGAAAACCCAACGGGCTACTCAATGCCGGTACTCTGCAACCTCTTTGGCACGCCGAAGCGCGTGGCGCTGGGCATGGGTCAGGAGGATGTGACGGCATTGCGCGAGGTGGGCAAGCTGCTGGCCTTCCTGAAAGAGCCAGAGCCGCCGAAGGGCTTCCGCGATCTCTTTGATAAGCTGCCGCAGTTTAAGCAGGTCCTCAATATGCCCACCAAACGCCTGCGCGGCGCGCCGTGCCAGCAGAAGGTAGTGCAGGGCGAGGCGGTGGATCTCACCACTATCCCGATCATGCAGTGCTGGCCGGAAGATGCCGCCCCGCTGATCACCTGGGGCCTCACCGTTACTCGCGGTCCGCATAAAGAGCGGCAGAACCTGGGTATCTATCGCCAGCAGCTTATCGGCAAGAACAAACTGATCATGCGCTGGCTGTCGCATCGCGGCGGCGCGCTGGATTATCAGGAGTGGTGCGCAGCGCATCCCGGCGAACGTTTCCCGGTTGCCGTGGCGCTGGGGGCCGATCCCGCCACGATTTTAGGCGCGGTGACGCCTGTGCCGGATACGCTTTCCGAATATGCTTTTGCCGGTCTGCTACGCGGGACGAAAACCGAGGTGGTTAAGTGCATCTCAAACGACCTGGAAGTCCCTGCCAGCGCGGAGATCGTGCTTGAGGGCTATATTGAGCCGGGTGAGATGGCCCCGGAAGGCCCGTATGGCGACCACACGGGCTACTATAATGAGATAGATAGCTTCCCGGTCTTTACGGTGACGCATATTACCCAGCGCGAAGATGCTATCTACCACTCAACCTATACGGGTCGCCCGCCTGATGAGCCCGCCGTGCTCGGCGTGGCGCTGAACGAAGTCTTTGTGCCGATCCTGCAAAAGCAGTTTCCGGAGATTGTCGATTTCTATCTTCCCCCGGAAGGGTGCTCATACCGCCTGGCGGTAGTGACCATCAAAAAGCAGTATGCCGGTCATGCCAAACGCGTGATGATGGGCGTGTGGTCATTCCTGCGGCAGTTTATGTACACCAAATTTGTTATTGTCTGTGATGATGACGTGAATGCGCGCGACTGGAACGACGTTATCTGGGCGATCACTACCCGAATGGATCCGGCAAGGGACACGGTGCTGGTAGAGAACACGCCGATAGACTACCTGGATTTTGCCTCGCCGGTTTCCGGTCTGGGCTCTAAAATGGGGCTGGATGCTACCAACAAATGGCCTGGTGAAACCCAGCGTGAATGGGGGCGTCCGATTAAAAAGGATCCTGCCGTTACCGCGCGAATTGACGCTATCTGGGATGAGCTGGCCATAATGAGTGACGGTAAAGGCAGCTGATGCGCCGCCGTTTTGCCTTTTGATTCGTAATAAAACGACCCGACAGAGGGAGCGCATGACAACCTTAAGCTGTAAAGTGACTTCGGTAGAAGCTATCACCGATACCGTATACCGAGTTCGTCTTGTACCGGACGCGGCGTTTTCTTTTCGCGCCGGGCAATATTTGATGGTGGTAATGGACGAGCGCGATAAGCGTCCGTTCTCCATGGCATCCACACCGGATGAGCAGGCGTTCATCGAGCTGCACATCGGTGCTTCTGAGCTGAACCTCTATGCGATGGCGGTGATGGACCGGATCCTGAAAGAGCGCGAAGTTGTTATCGATATTCCGCACGGCGATGCCTGGCTGCGCGATGACGAAGAGCGTCCGCTGATCCTGATTGCAGGCGGGACCGGCTTCTCCTACGTGCGCTCGATTCTGCTGACCGCGCTGGCGCGTAACCCGGCACGTGATATCACTATCTACTGGGGCGGACGCGAAGAGAAGCACCTGTACGATCTCTCTGAGCTGCAAGCCTTAGCGGTTACCCATCCTAATCTGAAGGTAGTGCCGGTGGTTGAGCAGCCGGAAGAGGCGTGGCAGGGCCGCAGCGGCACGGTATTGACGGCGGTACTTCAGGATTTCGGCACGCTGGCCGAGCATGATATCTATATTGCCGGACGTTTCGAAATGGCAAAAATCGCCCGGGACCTCTTCTGCAACGAACGCGGTGCGCGGGAAGATCGTCTCTTTGGCGACGCGTTCGCCTTTATCTAAGCCTCTGCGTAACTGGCCCGACGGTGTCTCTCCCGCCGGGCCTGCATGACGCGCTTAAACTCGTTCAAACACCGTCGCAATTCCCTGACCCAGCCCAATACACATCGTCGCCAGGCCAAACTGCGCGTCTTTACGCTCCATCAGGTTCAACAGCGTGGTGCTGATCCGCGCCCCAGAGCAGCCGAGCGGATGACCCAAAGCGATCGCGCCGCCGTTGAGGTTGATCTTCTCGTCAATCTGCTCCATCAGACCCAAATTCTTAATGCACGGCAGGATCTGCGCCGCAAAAGCTTCGTTCATCTCAAACAGATCGATGTCGTTCACCGTCAGACCGGCTTTTTTCAACGCCAGCTGCGAGGCCGGAACCGGACCGTAACCCATGATCGAAGGATCGCAGCCCACGACCGCCATTGAACGTACACGCGCCCGTGGCGTCAGACCCAGCTCGCGGGCGCGGCTTTCGCTCATCACCAGCATCGCCGCCGCACCGTCAGAGAGTGCGGAGGAGGTGCCTGCCGTCACCGTGCCGTTAGCCGGATCGAACGCGGGCCGCAGGGTGGAGAGACCTTCAACGCTGGTTTCCGGGCGGATCACCTCGTCGTAGTTAAACATTTTCGGCACGCCGTCAGCGTCGTGACCGCCGGTAGGGACAAGCTCATTTTTGAACGCCCCGGTCTGGGTTGCAGCCCATGCGCGGGCGTGGGAGCGGGCGGCAAACTGGTCCTGCATCTCACGACTGATGCCGTGCATGCGCGCCAGCATCTCAGCGGTTAAGCCCATCATGCCTGCTGCTTTCGCCACGTTACGGCTGAGGCCGGGATGAAAATCCACGCCGTGGCTCATCGGCACGTGGCCCATGTGCTCAACGCCGCCCACCAGGCACGCCTGCGCGTCGCCGGTCATGATCATCCGTGCCGCGTCGTGCAGCGCCTGCATCGACGAGCCGCACAGGCGGTTAACGGTCACCGCCGGAACGGAGTGGGGGATCTCCGCCAGCAAGGCGGCGTTACGGGCGATGTTAAAGCCCTGCTCCAGGGTCTGCTGCACGCAGCCCCAGTAGATATCGTCCAGCGCTGCGGCGTCCAGGGCCGGGTTGCGCGCCAGCAGGCTGCGCATCAGGTGCGCGGAGAGATCTTCCGCGCGTACGTTACGGAACGCGCCGCCCTTAGAACGGCCCATCGGGGTACGAATTGCATCGACAATGACTACCTGTTCCATTGTGACTCCTTAAGCCGATTTCAGAACGCCTGCCGGGCGGGCTGGCGCAACGGGAGGATAATAGGGTTCGTTATGGCGCGCTTTCTCACGCAGGCCGTCCGGCACGGCGTAGAGCGGGCCAAGGGCGGCAAATTGCTGCGCCCGATCGAGATAGCTGGCGCTGCCCTGGGTGTCGAGCCAGCGGAACGCGCCGCCGTGGAACGGGGGGAAGCCAAGGCCGTAGACCAGGGCCATATCGGCTTCAGCCGGGCTGGCGATAATGCCCTCTTCCAGACAGCGCACCACTTCGTTGACCATCGGGATCATCATGCGGGCAATAATCTCCTCGTCAGAGAAGTCGCGCGTCGGCTGGCTAACCTCTGCCAGCAGGCCGTCAACGGCAGCATCTTCCTCTTTCTTCGGCTTGCCTTTACTGTCCTCTTTATACCGCCAGAAGCCCTGGCCATTTTTCTGTCCAAAGCGGCCCGCGTCAAACAGGACGTCAATGGCGTCACGGTAATCTTTCTGCATACGCTCCGGGAAGCCCGCCGCCATGACCGCCTGGGCGTGATGCGCGGTATCGATGCCCACCACGTCCAGCAGATAAGCCGGGCCCATTGGCCAGCCAAACTGCTTCTCCATCACCTTATCCACACGGCGGAAGTCCGCGCCGTCGCGCAGGAGCTGGCCGAAGGCGGCAAAGTAGGGGAACAGGACGCGGTTGACGAAGAAGCCGGGGCAGTCGTTAACCACGATAGGCGTTTTGCCCATTTTGCTCGCCCAGGCGACCACTTTGGCGAGGGTCTCTTCCGAGGTTTTTTCGCCACGGATCACCTCTACCAGCGGCATGCGGTGTACCGGGTTAAAGAAGTGCATGCCGCAGAAATTCTCCGGGCGTTGCAGAACGCTGGCCAGCTCGCTGATAGGAATGGTGGAGGTATTCGAAGCCAGTACCGTATCCGGGCGTACCTTCTGTTCGGTCTCGGCCAGCACCGCTTTTTTCACCTTTGGATTTTCGACGACCGCTTCCACCACCACGTCGACGCGATCAAAGCCGGTGTAGTCGAGGGTTGGATGGATAGTGGCAATGACGCCCGCCAGCTTCAAACCGTCAATCTTGCCGCGCTCAAGCTGCTTATTGAGCAGCTTGCTGGCCTCGCTGATACCCAACGTCAGGGATTTGTCGTTGATATCTTTCATCAGCACCGGCACGCCTTTCCATGCCGACTGGTAAGCGATGCCGCCACCCATAATGCCTGCGCCCAGCACGGCGGCCTGCTTCGGGGTCTCGACGTTCTGGGTCAGCTTTTTCGCCTGACCTTTGACATACTGATCGTTCAGGAAGATGCCCACCAGTGCGCGGGCCTCGTTGGTGTGGGTTAGCGGCACAAAGCTCTGGTTCTCAAGCGCCAGTGCCTCATCACGGCCAAACCGAGCCGCCGCCTCAATGGTTTTCACCGCCATCAGCGGGGCGGGGTAGTGCTTGCCTGCGGTCTGCATCACCATGCCTTTGGCGATGGTAAAGCTCATGGTGGCTTCAATCTTGCTCAGCTTCAGCGGCTCCAGCTTCGGCTGGCGTTTGGCACGCCAGTCCAGGTCGCCATCGATCGCCTGACGCAGAACGGCCAGCGCGCCATCGCGCAGTTTTTCCGCCGTCACGATGCCATCGACGAGGCCAATTTTTAGTGCCTGTTCAGCGCCCACGTCTTTGCCAGCAGCAATGATCTCTAGCGCGCTGTCAGCCCCCAGCAGGCGTGGCATACGCACCGAGCCGCCAAAGCCCGGCATAATTCCCAGCTTGGTTTCCGGCAGGCCAATGCGCAGGTCCGGCGTCGCTAAACGATAGTCGGTGGCGAGTACACACTCGCAGCCGCCGCCCAGCGCATAGCCGTTAACGGCAGAGATAGTCGGAACAGGCAGATCTTCCAGGCGGTTAAAGACGCTGTTAGCGAAGTGCAGCCACTGGCTAAGCTGCTCCTCGGGAACCTGGAACAGAGAGAGAAATTCGGTAATGTCCGCGCCGACAATAAAGGCGGCTTTGTCGGAGCGCAGCAGCAGCCCGGTGAGGTCGGGGCTTTTTTCCAGCACGTCCAGCGCCTGGCCGAGACTGGCCACCGTCGCCGTATCGAGCTTGTTGACCGAGCCGGGGGCCGCGAACACCAGTTCAGCAATGCCATTTTCCAGCCAGTCGAGGTACAGGGTATCGCCTTTGTAGAGCATGTCAGTCTCCTGAATCCAGCAGGGTTACTGGTCTTACCAGATGAGACGGAGTGTGGTTATTATGTTAATAAAATGCAAATGAGAGTTTAAAAAGTTGCTGAGGCGATCACGCTTAACGGAAAACACGCAGGCGTTACCGGGTATGTTAAGATGCCGAGAATTGACGTCTAAACCAGAAGGGAAAATCATGGACTCACTGGCTGCGCTTTATAAAGATCATATCGTTACCCTACAGGAACGTGCCCGGGACGTACTGGCCCGCTTTAAGCTCGACGCACTGCTGATTCACTCCGGCGAGCTGTTCAATATCTTCCTTGATGACCATCCGTATCCCTTTAAGGTCAACCCGCAGTTTAAAGCCTGGGTGCCCGTCACTCAGGTTCCCAACTGCTGGTTGCTGGTGGATGGTGTCAACAAGCCAAAGCTGTGGTTCTACCTGCCGGTGGATTACTGGCACAACGTCGAGCCGCTGCCGACCTCGTTCTGGACCGAAGAGATCGAGATCATTGCCCTGCCAAAAGCAGACGGTATCGCCAGTCAGCTGCCTGCGGCACGGGGCAATATTGCCTACATCGGCCCGGTGGCAGAGCGCGCATTGCAGCTGGAGATCAAAGCTGAGAACATCAACCCGAAAGGAGTGATTGACTATCTGCACTACTATCGCGCCTATAAGACCGATTACGAGCTGGCCTGTATGCGGGAGGCGCAGAAGACGGCGGTGATGGGCCACCGCGCGGCGCACGAAGCGTTTCTCTCCGGCATGAGCGAGTTTGACATCAACGTGGCCTATCTGACCGCCACCGGCCACCGCGATACCGACGTGCCCTACAGCAATATTGTAGCGCTCAACGAGCACGCTTCCGTGCTGCACTACACCCGGCTGGATCATCGCGCGCCCGCTGAGATGCGCAGCTTCCTGCTGGATGCCGGCGCGGAGTATAACGGCTACGCCGCGGATCTGACCCGAACCTGGGCCGCTAATGGCGATAACGACTTTGCGCAGCTGATCAAAGACGTGAACGATGAACAGCTGGCGCTGATCGGCACCATGAAAGCGGGGGTGAGCTATATCGAATACCACCTGCAATTCCATCAGCGCATTGCGAAACTGCTCCGTCGTCATCAGATCGTTACCGACATCAGCGAAGAAGCGATGGTAGAGAACAATCTCACCGGCCCCTTCATGCCGCACGGTATCGGCCATCCGCTGGGCCTTCAGGTTCATGACGTTGCTGGCTTTATGCAGGATGACACCGGTACGCATTTGGCCGCGCCGGCGAAGTATCCTTACCTGCGCTGCACCCGCGTAATACAGCCGCGCATGGTGCTGACCATTGAGCCGGGTATCTATTTCATCGACTCGCTGCTGAGCGCGTGGCGTGAAGGCGAGTTTAGCAAGCACTTCAACTGGCAGAAAATTGAAGCGCTGAAGCCGTTCGGCGGGATCCGCATCGAAGACAACGTGGTGATCCATGAGAACGGCGTGGAGAACATGACCCGAGATCTGAAGCTGGCCTGATGGAGAGCTGGCTGATACCGGCTGCGCCGGTGACCTTCGTTGAGGAGATCAAAAAGAGCCGCTTTATTACGCTGCTGGCCCACACCGACGGCGTAGAGGCGGCGAAAGCCTTCGTCAGCGCCGTGCGGGCAGAACACCCGGAGGCACGGCACCACTGCGTCGCGTGGGTGGCCGGGCCGCCGGACGACTCGCAGCAGCTGGGCTTTTCCGACGATGGTGAACCGGCAGGCACGGCGGGTAAGCCGATGCTGGCCCAGTTGATGGGCAGCGGCGTCGGTGAGATCACCGCCGTGGTGGTGCGCTACTATGGCGGTATCCTGTTAGGCACCGGTGGACTGGTCAAAGCCTACGGCGGCGGCGTACAGCGTGCGCTTAATCAGCTCACCACTATCCGCAAATTACCGCTGACCGAATATACTTTGTGTTGTGATTATGCCCAGCTCGCTGGCGTAGAGGCGCTACTGAGTCAGTTCGAGGGGAAGATCGTTACCAGTGATTATCAGGCGGCCGTGCAGCTAAGAGTGGCGCTTCCCCGCGCCAGGCTGGACGAGTTCTCCGCCCGGCTGGCAGATTTTAGTCGTGGTTCATTGCAATTATCAGCCATTAAAGAATAATCCCCACCTCATTTATCTGGATACCTAAGGAAGCGGCAGAGATGCATTTTCGCGCCATTACCCGAATCGTTGGACTGCTGGTGATACTGTTTTCCGGAACGATGATCCTGCCCGGACTGGTTGCGCTGATTTATCGGGACGGCGCGGGGCGTGCATTCACCCAAACCTTCTTTGTAGCGCTGGCGATCGGCTCCCTGCTGTGGTGGCCTAACCGCCGGGAGAAGAGCGAACTGAAGTCGCGAGAAGGTTTCCTGATCGTCGTCCTGTTCTGGACAGTGCTGGGCAGCGTGGGGGCCTTGCCGTTTATCTTCTCCGAGCGTCCCAACCTGACGGTGACCGACGCCTTCTTTGAATCTTTTTCTGGCCTGACGACTACAGGGGCGACCACGCTGGTGGGACTGGATACTTTGCCGCACGGCATTCTTTTCTATCGCCAGATGCTGCAATGGTTCGGCGGGATGGGGATCATCGTGCTGGCCGTGGCTATTCTTCCCATCCTTGGCGTCGGGGGGATGCAGCTTTACCGTGCAGAGATGCCCGGCCCGCTGAAGGATAATAAGATGCGCCCGCGTATTGCCGAGACGGCAAAGACGCTGTGGATTATCTATGTGCTGCTGACGGTAGCCTGCGCGCTGGCGCTCTGGTTTGCGGGTATGCCCGCATTTGACGCCATTGGACACAGCTTTGCCACCATCGCCATTGGTGGGTTCTCCACCCATGATGCCAGCGTGGGCTATTTCGATAGCCCAACGATTAACACCATTATTGCTATCTTCCTGCTGATCTCCGGCTGTAACTATGGCCTGCACTTCTCTCTGCTGAGCGGGCGGAACCTGAAGGTCTACTGGCGCGATCCCGAATTCAGGATGTTCATTGGCGTGCAGCTGACGCTGGTGGTGATCTGCACCCTGGTACTCTGGTTCCACGATGTCTACAACTCGGCGGTCACCACGCTAAACCAAGCGTTCTTCCAGGTAGTGTCGATGGCAACGACCGCTGGCTTTACTACCGACAGCATTGCGCGCTGGCCGCTGTTCCTGCCGGTGCTCCTGCTCTGCTCGGCGTTTATCGGCGGCATGGCGGGGTCAACCGGCGGGGGGCTGAAGGTCATTCGTATCCTGCTGCTGTTTAAGCAGGGCAACCGCGAGCTGAAACGGCTGGTGCATCCTAACGCGGTATACAGCATCAAGCTGGGGAACCGCGCGCTGCCGGAACGTATCCTTGAGGCGGTGTGGGGTTTCTTCTCTGCCTATGCGCTGGTCTTTATCGTAAGCATGCTGGCGATTATCGCCACGGGCGTAGATGACTTCTCCGCCTTTGCCTCCGTGGTCGCGACGCTGAACAACCTTGGGCCAGGTCTTGGGGTAGTGGCGGATAACTTTGCCAGCATGAATCCGGTGGCGAAGTGGATCCTCATCGCCAACATGCTTTTTGGTCGTCTTGAAGTCTTTACGTTGCTGGTGCTCTTTACCCCAACGTTCTGGCGCGAATAAGGGAACACGCTATGAAAACGTTGATTCTATTCTCCACCCGTGACGGGCAAACCCGTGAGATCGCCTCCAGTATCGCCTCCGAGCTGAGCGAGCTGGGCGTCTATGCCGATGTGGTTAACCTTAACCGTACGGAATCTATCGCATGGGAGGAGTATGACCGCGTGGTTATCGGGGCGTCGATTCGCTACGGTCACTTTCATCCGGCCGTGGATCGATTTGTGAAAAAGCATCTGCAGCATCTTAATGCGCTGCCCAGTGCCTTTTATGCCGTCAACCTTGTAGCGCGCAAACCAGAGAAGAGCTCGCCGCAAACCAATAGCTATACGCGTAAGTTTTTATTGAACTCACCCTGGCAGCCGGATCGCTGTGCAGTGTTTGCCGGTGCCCTGCGCTACCCTCGTTACTCATGGTATGACCGGATCATGATCCGCCTGATTATGAAGATGACCGGGGGAGAAACGGATGCGCGTAAAGAGGTGGTCTATACCGACTGGTCACGCGTAAGCGAATTTGCGCGCGAGATCGCACAATTAACCAGCAAATCGGTGTCAAAGCAGGCATAAAGTTTGCAAAGTGAGCGCTTGAAAAGTTTTTTGCATTTAAGTCTTGTCAGCTCC
>NZ_BBMZ01000040.1 GCF_000759795.1 Pseudescherichia vulneris NBRC 102420 | reverse complement strand
CTCTGAATAAAAAAAGGACGCTTCGGCGTCCTTTTTTACGTTCTGCTTTCAGCTCTCTGCTATTGTAATCATAACTATTCTCATTTACACTCTGCGCATAAATTGAACGGGAGTGATTATGTACGTCTGTCTGTGTAATGGGGTAAGTGATAAAACAATTCGCCAGGCCGTGCGCCAGTTCCGCCCCCAATCCTTTCAGCAGCTGCGTAAGTTTATCCCGGTAGGGAACCAGTGCGGCAAGTGCGTTCGCGCGGCCCGCGAGATTATGCAGAACGAGCTGATGCAAATTCCTGAATACCAGGAGATCGCATAAGCGAAAATCTTTTTTTGACATCCCGGTAGCGCCATCTACGCTTCACTTAGTGGAAGCGGAGGGACTAATAATGAAAGGTGATGTCAGAATCATAAGTTATCTCAATAAATTATTGGGAAATGAGCTTGTCGCAATCAATCAGTATTTTCTTCATGCCCGTATGTTCAAAAACTGGGGCCTTACCCGCCTCAACGACGTCGAATATCACGAATCCATAGATGAGATGAAGCACGCCGATAAGTACATCGAGCGTATTCTCTTTCTCGAAGGTATTCCAAACCTGCAGGACCTCGGCAAACTGGGGATCGGTGAAGACGTAGAGGAGATGCTGCGCTCTGACCTGAACCTGGAACTTGAGGGCGCTAAAGATCTGCGTGAGGCTATCGCCTATGCCGATAGCGTTCACGACTACGTCAGCCGCGATATGATGATAGAGATCCTCGCGGATGAAGAGGGGCACATCGACTGGCTGGAGACCGAGCTAGACCTGATAGCAAAAATTGGTCTGCAGAACTACCTTCAGTCGCAGCTCAGAGAGCAGGCGAAGTAGCCGCACCGTACAACGCATACTCCCGCATAATCGAACCCGCGGCCGGCAAACGGCGGCGGGTTTTTTTCTATCTGGTGCTTATTTTCTACACGACCCTTGCGTTAACGCCAGTTTTACGTATAATGCGCGGGCTTGTCTAATATAGACAGCGGTTCGATATGAACCACCGGTACTGCGTAAGCGATACCAGACAATGTTCCCAATTGGGGAACTCTGTAAGAACGGTTACACTCTCCCATCAATCGTAATGGGTTTGAGGAGTAACTATTTCGTCTATAAATAATTGGAGCTCTGGTCTCATGCAGAACCAAAGAATCCGTATCCGTCTTAAAGCGTTTGATCATCGTCTGATCGATCAATCAACCGCGGAAATCGTCGAGACTGCCAAGCGCACTGGTGCGCAGGTTCGTGGTCCGATCCCGCTGCCGACCCGCAAAGAGCGCTTTACCGTTCTGATCTCTCCGCACGTTAACAAAGACGCGCGCGATCAGTACGAAATTCGCACTCACAAGCGTCTGGTTGACATCGTTGAGCCAACCGAGAAAACCGTTGATGCTCTGATGCGTCTGGACCTGGCTGCCGGTGTAGACGTGCAGATCAGCCTGGGTTAATCAGGTCATCGAGCGATTGAGAGGTTGATACAATGATTGGTTTAGTCGGTAAAAAAGTGGGTATGACCCGCATCTTCACTGAAGATGGCGTTTCTATCCCAGTAACCGTAATCGAAGTTGAAGCAAACCGCGTTACTCAGATCAAAGATCTGGCTAACGACGGCTACCGTGCCGTTCAGGTCACTACCGGTGCTAAAAAAGCTAACCGTGTAACCAAGCCTGAAGCAGGTCACTTTGCTAAAGCTGGCGTTGAAGCTGGCCGTGGTCTGTGGGAATTCCGTCTTGCTGAAGGCGAAGAATACACCGTAGGTCAGGACATTAGCGTTGAGCTGTTTGCTGACGTTAAAAAAGTTGACGTAACCGGTACCTCTAAAGGTAAAGGTTTCGCCGGTACCGTTAAGCGCTGGAACTTCCGTACCCAGGACGCGACTCACGGTAACTCCTTGTCTCACCGCGTTCCGGGTTCTATCGGTCAGAACCAGACTCCGGGCAAAGTGTTCAAAGGCAAGAAGATGGCAGGTCAGCTGGGTAACGAACGTGTAACTGTTCAGAGCCTGGACGTAGTACGTGTTGACGCTGAGCGCAACCTGCTGCTGGTTAAAGGTGGTGTTCCGGGTGCGACCGGTTGCGACCTGATCGTTAAACCAGCTGTGAAGGCGTAAGGGGATAGCAATGGAATTAGTATTGAAAGACGCGCAAAGCGCGCTGACTGTTTCCGAAACTACCTTCGGTCGTGATTTCAACGAAGCGCTGGTTCACCAGGTTGTTGTTGCTTATGCAGCTGGTGCTCGTCAGGGTACTCGTGCTCAGAAGACTCGTGCTGAAGTAACTGGTTCCGGCAAAAAGCCGTGGCGTCAGAAAGGTACCGGCCGTGCGCGTTCAGGTTCTGTTAAGAGCCCGATCTGGCGTTCAGGTGGCGTGACCTTCGCTGCGCGTCCGCAGGACCACAGTCAAAAAGTTAACAAAAAGATGTACCGCGGCGCGCTGAAAAGCATTCTGTCCGAGCTGGTACGTCAGGATCGTCTGATCGTTGTCGAGCAGTTCTCTCTGGAAGCGCCGAAAACCAAGCTTCTGGCTCAGAAACTGAAAGACATGGCTCTGGAAGATGTGCTGATCATCACCGGTGAGCTGGACGAGAACCTGTTCCTGGCCGCACGTAACCTGCACAAGGTTGACGTACGTGACGCAGCAGGTATCGACCCGGTTAGCCTGATCGCCTTCGACAAAGTCGTAATGACTGCTGAGGCTGTTAAGCAAGTTGAGGAGATGCTGGCATGATTCGTGAAGAACGTCTGCTGAAGGTGCTTCGTGCGCCGCACGTTTCTGAAAAAGCGTCTACCGCGATGGAAAAAACCAATACCATCGTGCTCAAAGTTGCTAAAGACGCGACTAAAGCAGAGATCAAAGCTGCTGTGCAGAAACTGTTTGAAGTCGAAGTCGAAGTCGTTAACACCCTGGTTGTTAAAGGGAAAGTTAAACGTCACGGACAGCGTATCGGTCGTCGTAGCGACTGGAAAAAAGCTTACGTCACCCTGAAAGAAGGCCAGAACCTGGACTTCGTTGGCGGCGCTGAGTAAGTCGGAGGAGTAATACAATGGCAGTTGTTAAGTGTAAACCGACATCTCCGGGTCGTCGCCACGTTGTTAAAGTGGTTAACCCTGAGCTGCATAAGGGCAAACCTTTTGCTCCGCTGGTTGAAAAAAACAGCAAATCCGGTGGTCGTAACAACAATGGTCGTATCACCACTCGTCACATCGGTGGCGGCCATAAGCAGGCTTATCGTATTGTTGACTTCAAACGCAACAAAGACGGTATCCCAGCGACTGTTGAACGTCTTGAGTACGATCCGAACCGCTCCGCGAACATCGCGCTGGTTCTGTACAAAGATGGCGAACGCCGTTACATCCTGGCCCCTAAAGGCCTGAAAGCTGGCGACCAGATTCAGTCTGGCGTTGATGCTGCAATCAAAGCGGGTAACACCCTGCCGATGCGCAACATCCCGGTTGGTTCTACCGTTCATAACGTAGAAATGAAACCAGGTAAAGGCGGTCAGCTGGCGCGTTCTGCTGGTACTTACGTTCAGATCGTTGCGCGCGACGGTGCTTATGTCACCCTGCGTCTGCGTTCTGGTGAAATGCGTAAAGTCGAAGCAGACTGCCGCGCTACCCTGGGCGAAGTTGGCAATGCTGAGCATATGCTGCGCGTTCTGGGTAAAGCAGGTGCTGCACGCTGGCGTGGTGTTCGTCCTACCGTTCGCGGTACTGCGATGAACCCAGTCGACCACCCACATGGTGGTGGTGAAGGTCGTAACTTTGGTAAGCACCCGGTAACTCCGTGGGGCGTTCAGACCAAAGGTAAGAAGACCCGCAGCAACAAGCGTACTGATAAATTTATCGTACGTCGCCGTAGCAAATAATTTTAGAGGATAAGCCATGCCACGTTCTCTCAAGAAAGGTCCTTTTATTGACCTGCACTTGCTGAAGAAGGTAGAGAAAGCGGTGGAAAGCGGAGACAAGAAGCCCCTGCGCACTTGGTCCCGTCGTTCAACGATCTTTCCTAACATGATCGGTTTGACCATCGCTGTCCATAATGGTCGTCAGCACGTTCCAGTCTTTGTTTCCGACGAAATGGTTGGTCACAAACTGGGTGAATTCGCACCGACTCGTACTTATCGCGGCCACGCTGCTGATAAAAAAGCGAAGAAGAAATAAGGTAGGAGGAAGAGATGGAAACTTTAGCTCAACATCGCCATGCTCGTTCTTCTGCTCAGAAGGTTCGCCTTGTTGCTGACCTGATTCGCGGTAAGAAAGTGTCGCAGGCCCTGGACATCCTGACCTATACCAACAAGAAAGCTGCGGTATTGGTTAAGAAGGTACTGGAATCTGCCATTGCTAACGCTGAACACAACGATGGCGCTGACATTGACGATCTGAAAGTTGCGAAAATTTTCGTAGACGAAGGCCCGAGCATGAAGCGCATTATGCCGCGTGCGAAAGGTCGTGCAGATCGCATCCTGAAGCGCACCAGCCACATCACTGTGGTTGTGTCCGATCGCTGAGACTCTGGAGACTAGCAATGGGTCAGAAAGTACATCCTAATGGTATTCGCCTGGGTATTGTAAAACCATGGAACTCAACCTGGTTTGCGAACACCAAAGAATTCGCTGACAACCTGGACAGCGATTTTAAAGTACGTCAGTACCTGACTAAGGAACTGGCTAAAGCGTCTGTATCTCGTATCGTTATCGAGCGTCCGGCTAAGAGCATCCGTGTGACCATTCACACCGCTCGCCCGGGTATCGTTATCGGTAAGAAAGGCGAAGACGTAGAAAAACTGCGCAAGGTCGTAGCGGATATCGCTGGCGTTCCTGCACAGATCAACATCGCCGAAGTGCGTAAGCCTGAACTGGACGCAAAACTGGTTGCTGACAGCATCACTTCACAGCTGGAGCGTCGTGTGATGTTCCGCCGTGCAATGAAGCGTGCTGTACAGAACGCAATGCGTCTGGGCGCTAAAGGTATCAAAGTTGAAGTTAGCGGCCGTCTGGGCGGCGCGGAAATCGCACGTACCGAATGGTACCGCGAAGGTCGCGTTCCGCTGCACACACTGCGTGCGGACATCGACTACAACACCTCTGAAGCGCACACCACCTATGGTGTAATCGGCGTTAAGGTATGGATCTTCAAAGGTGAGATCCTGGGTGGTATGGCTGCTGTTGAACAACCGGAACCGGCTGCTCAACCTAAAAAGCAGCAGCGTAAAGGCCGTAAATAAGGAGCGTCGCTATGTTACAACCAAAGCGTACAAAATTCCGTAAAGTGCACAAAGGCCGCAACCGTGGTCTGGCGCAGGGTACGGATGTTAGCTTCGGCACTTTCGGTCTGAAAGCTGTTGGCCGTGGTCGTCTGACTGCCCGTCAGATCGAAGCAGCACGTCGTGCAATGACCCGTGCAGTTAAGCGTCAAGGTAAGATCTGGATCCGTGTATTCCCGGACAAACCGATCACTGAGAAGCCGCTGGAAGTTCGTATGGGTAAAGGTAAAGGTAACGTGGAGTATTGGGTTGCCTTGATTCAGCCAGGTAAAGTCCTGTATGAAATGGACGGTGTTCCTGAAGAGCTGGCCCGTGAAGCATTCAGCCTGGCAGCAGCGAAACTGCCGATTAAAACCACCTTTGTAACTAAGACGGTGATGTAATGAAAGCAAAAGAGCTGCGTGAGAAGAGTGTTGAAGAGCTGAACACCGAGCTGCTGAACCTGCTGCGTGAGCAGTTCAACCTGCGTATGCAGGCAGCAAGTGGCCAGCTGCAACAGTCTCACCTGTTGAAGCAAGTGCGTCGTGACGTCGCACGCGTTAAGACTTTACTGACTGAGAAGGCGGGTGCGTAATGACCGATAAAATCCGTACTCTGCAAGGTCGCGTCGTTAGCGATAAAATGGAGAAATCCATGGTTGTTGCTATCGAACGTTTTGTGAAACACCCGATCTACGGTAAATTCATCAAGCGTACGACCAAGCTGCACGTACATGACGAGAACAACGAATGTGGTATCGGCGACAAGGTTGAAATCCGTGAATGCCGTCCACTGTCCAAGACTAAGTCCTGGACGCTGGTTCGCGTTGTAGAGAAAGCCGTTCTGTAATACAGTACGCTCTCTCAAGATAGACGGTCCAGCAATGGACCGTTTATTTTTTCTACCCATACGCAGAAAGCGGTGTTATAATGCCGCGCCCTCGATATGGGGCTTTTTAATGACCCGAGATTTTGGGTCCCAAAGTAGTAGTTGACATTAGCGGAGCACTGAAATGATCCAAGAACAGACTATGCTGAACGTCGCCGACAACTCCGGTGCACGTCGCGTAATGTGTATCAAGGTTCTGGGTGGCTCGCACCGTCGCTACGCAGGCGTAGGCGACATCATCAAGATCACCATCAAGGAAGCAATTCCGCGTGGTAAGGTCAAAAAAGGTGATGTGCTGAAGGCGGTAGTGGTGCGCACCAAGAAGGGTGTTCGTCGCCCGGACGGTTCTGTCATTCGCTTCGATGGTAATGCATGCGTTATTTTAAACAATAACAGTGAGCAGCCTATCGGTACGCGTATTTTTGGGCCGGTAACTCGTGAACTTCGTAATGAAAAGTTCATGAAAATTATCTCTCTGGCACCAGAAGTACTCTAAGGAGCGAATCATGGCAGCTAAAATCCGTCGTGATGACGAAGTTATCGTGTTAACCGGTAAAGATAAAGGTAAGCGCGGTAAAGTAAAAAATGTTCTGTCTTCCGGCAAAATCGTCGTTGAAGGTATCAACCTGGTCAAGAAACACCAGAAGCCGGTTCCGGCTCTGAACCAGCCAGGTGGCATCGTTGAGAAAGAAGCAGCTATTCAGATCTCTAACGTTGCAATCTTCAATGCGGCAACCGGCAAGGCTGACCGTGTAGGCTTTAGATTCGAAGACGGCAAAAAAGTCCGTTTCTTCAAGTCTAACAGCGAAACTATCAAGTAATTTGGAGTAGTACGATGGCGAAACTGCATGATTACTACAAAGACGAAGTAGTTAACAAACTCATGACTGAGTTTAGCTACAATTCTGTCATGCAAGTCCCTCGGGTCGAGAAGATCACCCTGAACATGGGTGTTGGTGAAGCGATCGCTGACAAGAAGCTGCTGGATAACGCAGTAGCTGACCTGGCAGCAATCTCCGGTCAAAAACCGTTTGTCACCAAAGCACGCAAATCTGTTGCAGGCTTCAAAATCCGTCAGGGCTATCCGATCGGCTGTAAAGTAACTCTGCGTGGCGAACGCATGTGGGAGTTCTTTGAGCGCCTGATCACTATTGCTGTACCGCGTATCCGTGACTTCCGTGGCCTGTCCGCTAAGTCATTCGATGGTCGTGGTAACTACAGCATGGGTGTCCGTGAGCAGATCATCTTCCCAGAAATCGATTACGACAAAGTCGATCGTGTACGTGGTTTGGATATTACCATTACCACTACCGCGAATTCTGATGAAGAAGGCCGTGCTCTGCTGGCTGCCTTTGACTTCCCGTTCCGCAAGTAAGGTAGGGTTACTTAATGGCTAAGCAATCAATGAAAGCACGCGAAGTAAAGCGCGTAGCTTTAGCTGATAAATTCTTCGCTAAACGCGCTGAACTGAAAGCTATCATCTCTGATGTGAACGCTTCCGACGAAGATCGTTGGAATGCAGTTCTGAAGCTGCAGACTCTGCCGCGTGATTCCAGCCCGTCTCGTCAGCGTAACCGCTGCCGTCAAACTGGTCGTCCGCACGCTTTCCTGCGGAAGTTCGGGTTGAGCCGTATTAAGGTCCGTGAAGCCGCTATGCGCGGTGAAATCCCGGGTCTTAAAAAGGCTAGCTGGTAATTGTCACCAATTGAATCACGGGAGTAAAGACAGATGAGCATGCAAGATCCGATCGCGGATATGCTGACCCGTATCCGTAACGGTCAGGCCGCGAACAAAGCTGCGGTCACCATGCCTTCCTCCAAGCTGAAAGTGGCAATTGCCAACGTGCTGAAGGAAGAAGGTTTTATTGAAGAATTTAAAGTTGAAGGCGACACCAAGCCTGAACTGGAAGTGACGCTTAAGTACTTCCAGGGCAAAGCTGTTGTAGAAAGCATTCAGCGTGTCAGCCGCCCAGGTCTGCGCATCTATAAGAAAAAAGATGAGCTGCCGAAAGTTATGGCGGGTCTGGGTATCGCAGTTGTTTCTACCTCTAAAGGTGTTATGACTGATCGTGCAGCGCGCCAAGCTGGTCTTGGTGGCGAAATTATCTGCTACGTAGCCTAATCGGAGGAAAAAATGTCTCGTGTTGCTAAAGCACCGGTCGTTGTTCCTGCCGGCGTTGATGTAAAAATCAACGGTCAGGTTATTACGATCAAAGGTAAAAACGGCGAGCTGACTCGTACTCTCAACGATGCTGTTGAAGTGAATCATGCAGATAATGCACTGACCTTCGGTCCGCGTGATGGTTACGTAGATGGTTGGGCTCAGGCTGGTACCGCGCGTGCCCTGCTGAATTCAATGGTTATCGGTGTTACCGAAGGCTTCACTAAGAAGCTGCAGCTGGTTGGTGTAGGTTATCGTGCAGCAGTCAAAGGGAATGCAGTAAACCTGTCTCTGGGTTTCTCGCATCCTGTTGAGCATCAGCTGCCAGCGGGGATCACCGCAGAATGTCCGACTCAAACTGAAATCGTGCTGAAAGGCGCTGATAAGCAGATGATCGGTCAGGTTGCAGCAGATCTGCGCGCCTACCGTCGTCCTGAGCCTTATAAAGGCAAGGGTGTTCGTTACGCCGACGAAGTCGTGCGTACCAAAGAGGCTAAGAAGAAGTAAGGTAACACTATGGATAAGAAATCTGCTCGTATCCGTCGTGCGACCCGCGCACGCCGCAAGCTCCAGGAGCTGGGTGCAACTCGCCTGGTGGTACATCGTACCCCGCGTCATATTTACGCACAGGTAATTGCTCCGAATGGTTCTGAAGTTCTGGTAGCTGCTTCTACTGTAGAAAAAGCTATCGCTGAACAACTGAAGTTCACCGGAAACAAAGACGCCGCTGCAGCTGTGGGTAAAGCTGTTGCAGAACGCGCTCTGGAAAAAGGCATCAAAGATGTTTCTTTTGACCGTTCCGGGTTCCAATATCATGGTCGTGTCCAGGCACTGGCAGATGCTGCCCGTGAAGCTGGCCTTCAGTTCTAAGGTAGAGGTGTAAGATGTCTCACATCGAAAAACAAGCTGGCGAACTGCAGGAAAAGCTGATCGCGGTTAACCGCGTATCTAAAACCGTAAAAGGTGGTCGTATTTTCTCCTTCACAGCTCTGACTGTAGTAGGCGATGGTAACGGTCGCGTTGGTTTTGGTTACGGTAAAGCGCGTGAAGTTCCAGCAGCGATCCAGAAAGCGATGGAAAAAGCCCGTCGCAACATGATTAACGTCGCGCTGAACCACGGCACCCTGCAGCACCCGGTTAAAGGTGTGCACACGGGTTCTCGTGTATTCATGCAGCCGGCTTCAGAAGGTACCGGTATCATCGCCGGTGGTGCAATGCGCGCCGTTCTGGAAGTCGCTGGGGTTCATAACGTTCTGGCTAAAGCCTATGGTTCCACCAACCCGATCAACGTGGTTCGTGCAACTATCGACGGCCTGGAAAATATGAATTCTCCAGAAATGGTCGCTGCCAAGCGTGGTAAATCCGTTGAAGAAATTCTGGGGAAATAAGCCATGGCAAAGACTATTAAAGTTACTCAAACCCGCAGTGCAATCGGTCGTCTGCCGAAACACAAGGCAACGCTGCTTGGCCTGGGTCTGCGTCGTATTGGTCACACCGTAGAACGCGAGGATACTCCCGCTGTTCGTGGTATGGTTAACGCGATTTCCTTCATGGTTAAAGTTGAGGAGTAAGAGATGCGTTTAAATACTCTGTCTCCGGCCGAAGGCTCTAAAAAGGCGGGTAAACGCCTGGGTCGTGGTATCGGTTCTGGCCTCGGTAAAACCGGTGGTCGTGGTCACAAAGGTCAGAACTCTCGTTCTGGCGGTGGCGTACGTCGCGGTTTCGAGGGTGGTCAGATGCCTCTGTACCGTCGTCTGCCGAAATTCGGTTTCACTTCGCGTAAAGCAATGATCACGGCAGAAGTTCGTCTGTCCGATCTGGCTAAAGTAGAAGGCGACGTAGTTGACCTGAACACGCTGAAAGCGGCAAACATTATCGGTATCCAGATCGAGTTCGCGAAAGTGATCCTGTCTGGTGAAGTTTCTACTCCGGTAACTGTTCGTGGCCTGCGTGTTACTAAAGGCGCTCGTGCTGCTATCGAAGCTGCTGGCGGTAAAATCGAGGAATAAGTAGCAGATGGCTAAACAACCGGGATTAGATTTTCAAAGTGCCAAAGGTGGCTTAGGCGAGCTGAAACGCAGACTGCTGTTTGTAATCGGTGCGCTGATTGTGTTCCGTATTGGCTCTTTTATTCCGATCCCTGGTATTGATGCCGCTGTACTTGCCAAACTGCTTGAGCAACAGCGAGGCACCATCATTGAGATGTTTAACATGTTCTCTGGTGGTGCTCTCAGCCGAGCTTCAATCTTTGCGCTGGGCATTATGCCGTATATTTCGGCCTCTATTATTGTCCAGCTGCTGACGGTGGTTTACCCACCGCTGGCAGAGCTGAAGAAAGAAGGGGAGTCTGGTCGTCGTAAGATCAGCCAGTACACCCGTTACGGCACTCTGGTGCTGGCAATATTCCAGTCGATCGGTATTGCTACCGGTCTACCGAATATGCCTGGTATGCAGGGCCTGGTAATGAATCCAGGCTTTGCATTCTATTTCACCGCTGTTGTAAGTCTGGTCACAGGAACAATGTTCCTGATGTGGCTCGGCGAACAGATTACTGAACGTGGTATCGGCAACGGTATCTCGATCATTATCTTCGCTGGTATCGTTGCGGGACTCCCGCCAGCCATTGCCCATACGATCGAGCAAGCGCGTCAAGGCGACCTGCACTTCCTCCTGTTGCTGTTGGTTGCAGTATTAGTATTTGCAGTGACGTTCTTTGTTGTGTTTGTTGAACGTGGTCAACGCCGCATTGTGGTAAACTACGCGAAACGCCAGCAGGGTCGTCGTGTCTATGCTGCACAGAGCACACATTTACCGCTGAAAGTGAATATGGCGGGGGTAATCCCGGCAATCTTCGCTTCCAGTATTATTCTGTTCCCAGCGACCATCGCGTCATGGTTCGGGAATGGTACTGGTTGGAACTGGCTGACAACAATTTCGCTGTATTTGCAGCCTGGGCAACCGCTTTATGTGTTACTCTATGCGACTGCAATCATCTTCTTCTGTTTCTTCTACACGGCGTTGGTTTTCAATCCGCGTGAAACAGCAGATAACCTGAAGAAGTCCGGTGCATTTGTACCAGGAATTCGTCCGGGAGAACAAACGGCGAAGTACATCGATAAAGTAATGACCCGCCTGACTCTGGTCGGTGCGCTCTACATTACCTTTATCTGCCTGATCCCGGAGTTCATGCGTGATGCAATGAAAGTACCGTTCTACTTCGGTGGAACCTCACTGCTCATCGTTGTTGTCGTGATTATGGACTTTATGGCTCAAGTGCAAACTCTGATGATGTCGAGTCAGTATGAGTCTGCATTGAAGAAGGCGAACCTGAAAGGCTATAGCCGCTAAAGGTCGCTCGAGAAGTTACGGAGAGTAAAAATGAAAGTTCGTGCTTCCGTCAAGAAATTATGCCGTAACTGCAAAATCGTTAAGCGTGATGGCGTCATCCGTGTGATTTGCAGTGCCGAGCCGAAGCATAAACAGCGCCAAGGCTGATTATTTCGCATATTTTTCTTGCAAAGTTGGGTTGAGCTGGCTAGATTAGCCAGCCAATCTTTTGTATGTCTGTACGTTTCCATTTGAGTATCCTGAAAACGGGCTTTTCAGCATGGGGCGTACATATTAAATAGTAGGAGTGCATAGTGGCCCGTATAGCAGGCATTAACATTCCTGATCAGAAACACGCCGTAATCGCATTAACGTCGATCTACGGTGTCGGCAAGACCCGTTCTAAAGCCATTCTGGCTTCTGCGGGTATCGCTGAAGATGTTAAGATCAGTGAGCTGTCTGAAGAACAAATCGACACGCTGCGTGACGAAGTTGCCAAATTTGTCGTTGAAGGTGATCTGCGCCGTGAAGTTAGCATGAGCATCAAGCGCCTTATGGATCTTGGTTGCTATCGCGGTTTGCGTCATCGTCGTGGTCTGCCAGTGCGCGGTCAGCGTACTAAGACCAACGCACGTACCCGTAAGGGTCCGCGCAAACCGATCAAGAAATAATCGGGGTGATTGAATAAAATGGCAAAGGCACCAGTTCGTGCACGTAAGCGTGTAAGAAAACAAGTCTCTGACGGCGTGGCTCATGTCCATGCTTCTTTTAACAACACCATCGTAACTATTACCGATCGTCAGGGTAATGCGCTGGGTTGGGCAACAGCCGGTGGTTCCGGTTTCCGTGGTTCTCGCAAATCTACTCCGTTCGCAGCTCAGGTTGCAGCAGAGCGTTGCGCTGACGCCGTAAAAGAATACGGTATCAAGAATCTGGAAGTTATGGTTAAAGGTCCGGGTCCAGGCCGCGAATCTACTATTCGTGCTCTGAACGCCGCTGGTTTCCGCATCACTAATATTACTGATGTGACTCCGATCCCTCATAACGGTTGTCGTCCGCCGAAAAAACGCCGCGTATAACGCTGTCGTTTCCAGGTTTGTTGGAGAAAGAAAATGGCAAGATATTTGGGTCCTAAGCTCAAGCTGAGCCGTCGTGAGGGCACCGACTTATTCCTTAAGTCCGGCGTTCGCGCGATCGATACCAAGTGTAAAATTGAACAAGCTCCTGGCCAGCACGGTGCGCGTAAACCGCGTCTGTCTGACTATGGTGTACAGTTGCGTGAAAAGCAGAAAGTTCGCCGTATGTACGGTGTTCTGGAGCGTCAGTTCCGTAACTACTATAAAGAAGCAGCTCGTCTGAAAGGCAACACGGGTGAAAACCTGCTGGCTCTGCTCGAAGGTCGTCTGGACAACGTAGTATACCGTATGGGCTTTGGCGCAACTCGCGCGGAAGCACGTCAGCTCGTTAGCCATAAAGCAATCATGGTAAACGGCCGCGTTGTTAACATCGCTTCTTATCAGGTAACTCCGAATGACGTAGTTAGCATCCGTGAGAAAGCCAAAAAGCAATCTCGCGTGAAGGCCGCTCTGGAGTTGGCTGAGCAGCGTGAAAAGCCAACCTGGCTGGAAGTTGATGCTGGCAAGATGGAAGGTACGTACAAGCGCAAGCCTGAGCGTTCTGATCTGTCTGCGGACATTAACGAACACCTGATCGTCGAGCTTTACTCCAAGTAAAGCTTAGTACCAAAGAGAGGACACAATGCAGGGTTCTGTGACAGAGTTTCTAAAACCGCGCCTGGTAGATATCGAGCAAGTGAGTTCGACGCACGCCAAGGTGACCCTTGAGCCTTTAGAGCGTGGCTTTGGCCATACTCTGGGTAACGCACTGCGCCGTATTCTGCTCTCATCGATGCCGGGTTGTGCGGTGACCGAGGTTGAGATTGATGGTGTACTACATGAGTACAGCACCAAAGAAGGCGTTCAGGAAGATATCCTGGAGATCCTGCTCAACCTGAAAGGGCTGGCGGTGAGAGTTCAAGGTAAAGATGATGTTATTCTTACCCTGAATAAATCTGGCATTGGCCCTGTGACTGCAGCCGACATCACCCACGACGGTGATGTCGAAATCGTCAAGCCGCAGCACGTGATCTGCCACCTGACCGATGAGAACGCATCTATTAGCATGCGTATCAAAGTTCAGCGCGGTCGTGGTTATGTGCCGGCTTCTGCCCGAATTCATTCGGAAGAAGATGAGCGCCCAATTGGCCGTCTGCTGGTTGACGCATGCTATAGCCCTGTAGAGCGTATTGCCTACAATGTTGAAGCAGCGCGTGTAGAGCAGCGTACCGACCTGGACAAGCTGGTCATCGAAATGGAAACCAACGGCACAATCGATCCTGAAGAGGCGATTCGTCGTGCGGCAACCATCCTGGCAGAACAACTGGAAGCTTTCGTTGACTTACGTGATGTACGTCAGCCGGAAGTGAAAGAAGAGAAACCAGAATTCGATCCGATCCTGCTGCGCCCTGTTGACGATCTGGAATTGACTGTCCGCTCTGCTAACTGCCTTAAAGCAGAAGCTATCCACTATATCGGTGATCTGGTACAGCGTACCGAGGTTGAGCTACTTAAAACGCCTAACCTGGGTAAAAAATCTCTTACCGAGATTAAAGACGTGCTGGCCTCACGTGGTCTGTCTCTGGGCATGCGCCTGGAAAACTGGCCGCCGGCAAGCATTGCTGACGAGTAACCGGATCACAGGTTAAGGTTTTACTGAGAAGGATAAGGTCATGCGCCATCGTAAGAGTGGTCGTCAACTGAACCGCAACAGCAGCCATCGCCAGGCTATGTTCCGCAATATGGCAGGTTCACTGGTTCGTCATGAGATCATCAAGACGACCCTGCCTAAAGCGAAAGAGCTGCGCCGCGTAGTTGAGCCGCTGATTACTCTTGCCAAGACTGATAGCGTAGCTAATCGTCGTCTGGCATTCGCCCGTACTCGTGATAACGAGATCGTGGCAAAACTGTTTAACGAACTGGGCCCGCGTTTCGCGAGCCGTGCCGGTGGTTACACTCGCATTCTGAAGTGTGGCTTCCGTGCAGGCGACAACGCTCCGATGGCTTACATCGAGCTGGTTGATCGTTCTGAATCGCAAGCAGAAGCTGCTGCAGAGTAATCTGTAGCAACATAAAAAGACCCGCTTCGGCGGGTTTTTTTATTTCTCTCATCCCTCCCTCCTCGTCCTGCTAAAATACCCCTGAACCTACGTTCATTCCCCGGAGTCGACTATGTGGTTACTCGATCAGTGGGCAGAGCGCCATATTCGTGATGCCCAGCAACAAGGTGAATTTGATAATCTTCCCGGTAGCGGTGAGCCGCTGCGACTTGATGATGACGCGCATGTCCCTCCTGAACTGCGGGCGGCTTACCGGCTTCTGAAGAATGCCGGCTGTTTGCCCCCGGAGCTGGCCCAGCGTAAAGAGGCCATGGCGCTGGCCGATTTGTTAAAAACGGTACAGCGGGATCATCCTGACTATCACGAGCTCAGCCGTAGATTAGCCCTGCTTGAACTACAACTGCGTCAGGCTGGCTTAAACACCGACTTTTTGCGCGGTGAGTATGCCGACAAGCTGATGAAAAAAATGGGCGAGGAGTAACGATGTATCGAATTGGAGAGCTGGCAAAGCTCGCAGAGGTAACGCCTGACACCGTTCGCTATTATGAAAAGCAGCAGATGATGGATCATGAGGTGCGAACCCAGGGCGGTTTCCGTCTCTATACCGACGGCGATCTTCAGCGGCTGAAGTTTATTCGTCATGCACGGCAGCTAGGGTTTACCCTGGAATCGATCCGCGAGCTGCTGTCGATCCGTATCGATCCCGAGCACCATACCTGTCAGGAGTCAAAAAGCATTGTTCAGTCTCGCCTAAGCGAGGTTGAAGCCCGGATTGAAGAGTTGCAGGTGATGCGCCGCTCCCTTCAGCGACTTAATGACGCCTGCTGCGGCACGGCTCATAGCAGCGTTTACTGTTCGATTTTGGAAGCGCTGGAGCAGGGCGGAATAAAGAGTGCAGGTAAGAAAGGGTGTTAATACTGTAAAAGGCCAGCGGCAAAAGCGTTATTCACCTTTGCCGCTGACTTTCTGTTAAGGACGGCCGTTCTGCTCTTTAAGCAGATCGCGGATCTCGGTCAGCAGCAACTCCTCTTTAGAGGGGGCCGGTGGCGCTTTAGGTTCTTCTACTTTCTTCTGATGAAGCCGGTTAATCAGCTTAATCGCCATAAAGATCGCAAATGCCACGATCAGAAAATCGAAAATGTTCTGAATAAATACGCCGTAGTGCATGATAACCGGTGGAAGATCACCCTGCGCAGGACGCAGCGTCCACGCGAACTGTTTAAAATCGACGCCGCCGATCAGCAGGCCGAGGGGAGGCATAATGATATCGGCAACCAGCGACGAGACAATTTTACCGAACGCCGCACCAATGATGACCCCGACGGCCAGATCGATAACGTTGCCGCGCATGGCGAAAGCGCGAAACTCTTTTAACAAACTCATTTGATTCTCCTTATGCCAAAGACCCACTAAGTCTAACAAAGGTCTCTTTAATTTCCATTTCCTGGGCTATTACAGGAAGAACGGGCTGGGTTGGAACAGCCGTTCTACATCGGTAATAAACTTTTTATCCGTCAGGAACATAATGACGTGATCGCCCTGCTCAATACGTAAATTATCGTTAGCAATCATGACGTCGTTACCACGCACAACCGCCCCGATGATCGTGCCCGGCGGCAGCTTGATCTCATCAATCACCCGACCTACGACGCGGGAGGTGCTCTCATCACCGTGCGCCACGGCCTCAATCGCCTCGGCAACGCCCCGGCGTAGAGAGGAGACGCCCACGATATCTGCCTTACGCACGTGGCTCAGCAATGCAGAGATCGTCGCCTCCTGTGGTGAGATGGCGATATCAATGACGCTCCCCTGCACGAGGTCAACATAGGCGCGGCGCTGGATCAGCACCATCACTTTTTTCGCCCCCATACGCTTGGCCAGCATGGCGGACATAATGTTGGCTTCATCGTCGTTGGTGACGGCAATGAAAAGATCTACCTGATCGATATGCTCTTCCGCCAGCAGCTCCTGATCCGACGCATCCCCGTAGAAGACGATCGTGTTTTGCAGCTTCTCGGCGAGATCCGCCGCCCGGCGCTGATCGCGCTCGATCAACTTAACGCTATAGTCTTTCTCCAGCTGGCTTGCCAGCCCTGCGCCAATGTTGCCCCCGCCCACCAGCATGATGCGCTTGTAGGGTTTTTCCAGACGCTGGAGTTCGCTCATGACTGCACGAATATGCTGTGATGCGGCGATGAAAAACACCTCATCGCCAGCTTCAACAATGGTCGATCCCTGCGGGCGGATCGGCCTGTCGTGACGGAAGATAGCCGCAACCCGAGTGTCGATATGTGGCATATGCTCGCGCATAATCGAAAGGGCGTTACCCACCAGCGGACCGCCGTAGTAGGCTTTCACCACCGCCAGGCTCACTTTACCTTCGGCAAAGTTAACGACCTGCAATGCGCCAGGGTACTCAATCAGGCGATAGATGCTATCGATGACCAGCTGTTCGGGCGCGATCAGATGATCGATAGGGACGGCATCGGTATTAAATAGCTTATCTGCATCGCGCACGTAGTCAGGCGCGCGAATACGTGCGATGCGGTTCGGCGTATTAAACAGCGAGTAGGCGACCTGGCAGGCCACCATATTGGTTTCATCGGAGCTGGTGACGGCAACGAGCATATCCGCATCGTCAGCGCCCGCCTCGCGCAAAACGCGAGGGTGCGAACCGTGACCCTGAACAACTCGCAGGTCAAATTTATCCTGCAACATGTGCAGGCGATCGCCATTGATATCAACAACGGTAATGTCATTGTTTTCACCGACCAGGTTTTCGGCCAGCGTGCCGCCAACCTGTCCTGCACCCAGAATGATTATCTTCATCAGCTGCGACCCGTCATCTCAATCACTGTTTGATTAGCTTAGCGTAATAGAAGCCGTCACCTTCTTCCGCGCCGGGAAGATTTTGCTGCCCCGGCTGCGCTGGCGTACCCGTACCGCTCAGCTGCGCATCCGGCGTACGCTTGAGGAACTCGGCAATCTGCAGGCTGTTCTCCTCCGGGAGAACGGAGCAGGTGGCATACACCAGGGTACCGCCCGGTTTCAGGTGCGACCAGATGGCATCCAGAATAGCGGACTGCAGCTGGACCAGCTCCGGGATATCACGATCCCGGCGCAACCACTTGATATCCGGATGGCGGCGGATCACCCCGGTCGCTGAGCAGGGGGCATCAAGGAGAATACGATCGAACTGCTGGTCACCGCACCACTGGGCAGGGAAACGACCGTCGCCCTGCTTAACCTGCGCCTTCATCCCCAGACGCTTCAGGTTATCGTAGACGCGGGAGAGGCGCTGCTCGTCAACATCAACCGCCAGCACGTTGGCTTCAGGCGCCACTTCCAGGATATGGGTTGTTTTACCCCCCGGCGCGGCGCAGAGATCGAGGATCTGCTCGCCGTTTTGCGGCTGCAGAAAATTCATGCAGCCCTGGGCCGAGGCGTCCTGTACCGTCACCCAGCCCTGATCGAAGCCGGGCAGGGCCTGCACAGGGGCAGGGGAGGCGAGACGCACGGCATCGGGATAGTCGCTATGCGGAAAACCCTGCTGACCGGAGGCCTCCAGCAGCGCTAGCCAGGCATCGCGGGAATGGTGGTTGCGGTTCACGCGTAGCCACATCGGCGGACGCAGGTTGTTAGCCTCAACGATACTCTCCCACTGCTGCGGGTAGGCTTTTTGCAGGCGCGTAAGCAGCCAGCCAGGGTGTAAAAAACGGCTTTCGCTGGTGGCAAACTCTGCCAGCAGCGGCTCCTGCTGACGCTGGAACTGGCGCAGCACGCCGTTGATCAGGCCTTTGAGCTGCGGACGTTTAATCGCTACCGCCCCCTCTACCGTTTCGGCTAATGCAGCGTGCGGCGGAACACGGGTATAGAGCAGCTGATAAAATCCAACCATGATCAGATAGTGAAGGGTGCGCTGCTTGCCGGTCATCGGACGGGACATCAATTTATTGATGAGCCATTCCATTTGGGAGAGCGTGCGCAGCACGCCGAAGCACAACTCCTGGAGCAGGGCTTTATCTTTATCCGAGACTTTCTGTTGCAGGGCAGGGAGGACGTTACTTAGCGACTGCCCCTGCTCAACAACCTGTTCGATGGCCTGCGCTGCCATGCTGCGTAAATTGATTGTTTTTTTCATAACCGCAAAAATAAAAATGCCCGGCAACACCGGGCGTTAAAGGTAGGGGCCGTCAGGCCAGACGGTGGCCGGGAATAAACCATTCGCGACGGGAGTTCAGAAGATCCTGCGCGCTCATCGCTTTTTTACCTGCTGGCTGCAGCGACTCCAGATTCAGAATGCCGTCAGCGGTCGCAACCTGAATACCCTGTTTATTGGCATCAACAATCGTGCCAGGCTCGGCGCGGGTCTGCTGGTTAATCACCGACGCCTTCCAGACTTTCACCGGCTGCTCGTCGATCTCCAGCCAGCTCATCGGCCATGGATTAAAGGCCCGGATGCAGCGTTCAAGCTGCGCCGCAGAGAGCGACCAGTCGATGCGCGCTTCCTCTTTGCTGAGCTTTTCAGCATGGGTGACGAGCGCCTCATCCTGTACCTGTGGCTGGGCAGTGCCCTGAGCCAGCTGGGCCAGGGTTTCGATTAACCCCTGCGGGCCAAGCTCGGCGAGCTTATCGTAGAGCGAGGCGCTGGTATCGTCGGCGGTAATTGGACAGGCAAGCTTGTAGAGCATATCACCGGTGTCCAGCCCCACGTCCATCTGCATAATGGTAACGCCCGTTTCGGCATCTCCCGCCCACAGCGAACGCTGAATGGGAGCCGCCCCACGCCAGCGCGGCAGCAGAGAACCGTGAACGTTAATGCAGCCGAGGCGCGGCATATCCAGTACCGCCTTCGGCAGGATTAAGCCATAGGCAACGACGACCATGACGTCAGCGTTGAGATCGGCAACCAGCTGCTGGTTCTCCTGCGGGCGCAAAGATGCTGGCTGAAAGACAGGTAGGCCTTTCGCTTCAGCCAACACCTTTACCGGACCCGGCATCAGTTTTTTACCGCGCCCGGCGGGCCTGTCTGGCTGGGTAAAGACGCCAACCACCTGGTGTCCGGATGACAGCAGCGCGTCGAGATGACGCGCGGCAAAGTCAGGCGTACCGGCAAAAATAATACGTAGTGAATCCGACACGTTGATCCTTTTGGCTTCGGTTATGCACGCCCGTTCAGGCGGTCCAGTTTTTCCACTTTCTGGCGAATGCGCTGACGCTTCATCGGCGACAGGTAGTCGATAAACAGTTTGCCGACCAGGTGATCCATTTCATGCTGAATGCAGATAGCCAGCAGGCCATCGGCTTCCAGCTCAAAGGATTTACCTTCGCGATCGAGGGCGCGAATTTTTACTTTTTCCGCCCGTGGAACCAGCGCGCGCTGCTCAGGGATTGACAGACAACCCTCTTCAATACCGGTCTCACCGCTCTTTTCCAGCAGTTCTGGGTTAATGAGCACCAGCTGCTCGTCGCGGTTTTCAGAGACGTCGATAACAATAATACGCTGGTGGATATCTACCTGCGTGGCGGCAAGGCCAATACCCTCTTCGGCGTACATCGTTTCAAACATATCATCAACGATGCGCTGAATTTCTGCATTCACTTCTTTTACCGGCGCAGCGACTTTGCGAAGCCGCTCGTCCGGAATATGTAACACGTGCAAAACTGACATAAATACCCAGGAGTTGTGTTCAGGAGTTGAAAAGATCGTTACCTCTATTCTAGACAAATCCCCCTCCGATTGACAGCATCAGTGACCAATCGCAAAGATTGCAACCGCCCCGTGTGGCAAGGGACAAGGATGACTTTGACAGAGATTTGGCTACGCCTGATCCACCTCGGCGAGCTCTACGGCGAACGGATGCTGGAGGTCGCACAATTTTTAGCATCTCACCCCCATCCCGACGCAAAAACGCTTTCGCTTGCGGGGCTGACGGCAAAACAGAGCGCGCGATTTTTCGCTGTCTCTACCCGTGATGTCGACAGCGCGCTTGCGTGGCTGGCGCTGCCAGGGCATCACCTGCTGCTGGCGAGCGATGCGGATTACCCGCCAGCGCTGCGCGCCATTGCCGATTTTCCCGGGGCGCTGTTTGTGAAGGGGGATGTCAACCTGCTCACCACCCCGCAGCTGGCCGTAGTGGGTAGCCGAGCAAACTCATGGTATGGCGAGCGCTGGGGACGCCACTTTTGCGAACACCTCGCGGCATATGGCTTAACGATTACCAGCGGGCTGGCGTTAGGCATTGACGGGATTGCCCATCGGAGCGCGCTGCGCGGCAGCGGCAAGAGCCTTGCGGTGCTGGGTAACGGTCTGCAACAGGTCTATCCCCACCGACATGCTACCCTGGCGGCGCAGCTTATTGATGCCGGTGGCGCGCTGGTATCAGAGTTTCCGCTGGCAGCGCTGCCCAGACCGGGTAACTTTCCCCGGCGTAACCGCATTATTAGTGGCCTTAGCCAGGGCGTGCTGGTGGTGGAAGCTGCTTTGCGTAGCGGCTCCCTGGTGACCGCCCGCTGCGCAATGGATCAGGGGCGGGACGTCTTTGCGCTGCCCGGCGCGTTGGGTAGCCCCGGTAGCGAAGGCCCTCACTGGCTGATCCAGCAGGGTGCGACGCTGGTCACCACCCCGGAGGAGATCCTCGAAAATCTAGCCCCTGGTTTACGCTGGCTACAAAATGCACGCGAAAAACCAATTTATTCGTCAGAACACCAAGCGGCGGCATTGCCATTTCCTGAGCTCCTGGCTAACGTAGGAGATGAGGTAACACCTGTTGACGTCGTCGCTGAACGTGCCGGCCAACCTGTGCCAGTGATTGTGGCCCAGCTACTCGAACTGGAGTTAGCAGGATGGATCGCAGCTGTACCCGGCGGCTATGTCCGATTAAGGAGGGCAAGCCATGTTCGACGTACTAATGTATTTGTTTGAGACTTATATCCACAATGAAGCAGAACTGCGTGTGGATCAGGACAAACTTGAACGGGACCTCACTGACGCCGGTTTTGACCGTGAGGATATCTACAACGCGCTACTGTGGCTGGAGAAGCTTGCTGACTATCAGGAAGGCCTCGCCGAACCGATGCAGCTTGCCTCAGACCCTCTCTCCCTGCGTATTTATACTGCAGAAGAGTGTGAACGGCTGGATGCCAGCTGCCGGGGTTTCCTGTTATTCCTCGAGCAGATTCAGGTGCTAAACCTCGAAACACGAGAAATGGTGATTGAGCGCGTGCTGGCGCTGGATACGGCAGAGTTCGAGCTGGAAGACCTCAAGTGGGTCATCCTGATGGTGCTCTTCAATATCCCAGGGTGTGAAAATGCCTATCAGCAGATGGAAGAATTACTCTTTGAAGTGAATGAAGGTATGCTGCACTAACTATCGTCGCAGCATCAAGAGTTGTTATGGCCAAATCAGCACTGTTTTCGGTGTCTAATCAAGAGCCCTGCCCGCAGTGTGGGGCTCCGCTTGTTATTCGGACCGGGAAACGCGGGCCGTTTCTCGGTTGTTCTCACTATCCTGAATGTGACTATGTCCGCTCCCTGAAAAGCCAGGCCGACGGACATATCGTCAAGGTTCTGGAGGGGCAGCTGTGCCCACTTTGCCAGTCTGTGCTGGTGCTTCGCCAGGGGCGCTTCGGTATGTTTATTGGCTGTAGCCAATACCCGGAGTGCGCGCATACGGAAACAATCGATAAACCCGACGACACCGCTATTACCTGTCCACAGTGTAAGCAGGGCACCCTCGTCCAGCGACGTTCACGCTATGGCAAAACCTTCCACTCCTGCGATCGCTATCCGGAGTGCCAGTTCGTTATCAATTTTAAACCGGTAGCAGGCGAGTGCCCGACGTGTCACTACCCGCTACTGATAGAGAAGAAAACCGCGCAGGGCGTTAAATGCTTCTGTGCCAGTAAACAATGTGGAAAGCCGGTCACGGCGGAAAAGAACAGTGAATAATAACCTGCCCTCAGGCGCTATCGCGGATGCGGTAGCGGTACTGAATAGAGAAGACGTCATCGCCTATCCAACCGAAGCCGTTTTTGGCGTCGGCTGCGACCCCGACAGTGAAACGGCGGTTAACCGCCTTTTGGTACTAAAACAGCGTCCGGTAGAGAAGGGATTGATCCTTATCGCTGCCAGCTTTGAGCAGCTGAAACCTTATATAGATGAGCAGGCGTTGAATGATGCCCAGCGAGAAGCGGTATTTGCCTGCTGGCCTGGGCCGGTGACCTTCGTGTTCCCGGCAAAACCGACAACGCCGCGCTGGCTGACCGGGCGCTTCGACTCCCTGGCCGTACGGGTTACCGATCATCCGCTGGTGGTGGAGCTGTGTAAGACCTACGGCAAACCGCTGGTCTCTACCAGCGCTAATCTCACCGGGCTGCCGCCGTGCCGGACAAGCGAGGAGGTGCGTGCGCAGTTTGGCGATGCGTTCCCGGTTGTAGAAGGTGAAACAGGCGGGCGTGAAAATCCGTCTGAAATTCGTGACGCATTGACCGGCGAACGTTTTCGCCAGGGGTGATCTATGGAAACCTATGCCGTTTTTGGTAATCCCATTGCACACAGTAAATCGCCGTTTATTCATCAGCAGTTTGCTCAGCAGCTTCAGATTGCTCACCCTTACGGGCGCGTTCTGGCTCCCGTTGATGATTTTATTGCGACGCTAAATGCCTTTTTTGGTGCGGGTGGGAAGGGAGCGAACGTCACCGTCCCCTTTAAAGAAGAAGCCTTTGCCCGGGCGGATGAGCTGACGGAGCGCGCAGCGCTGGCCGGCGCGGTTAATACGCTCAAGCGTCTTGATGATGGCCGTCTGCTGGGAGATAACACTGACGGCATTGGCCTGCTTAGCGATCTGCAGCGGCTAGGCTTTATTAAACCAGGCTTTCGCATTCTGCTGATTGGTGCGGGTGGTGCGTCACGAGGCGTACTGCTGCCACTACTCTCCCTCGACTGCGCGGTGACCATAACCAACCGGACGTTCGCCCGTGCCGAAGAGCTGGCGACGCTGTTCGCCCATACCGGCAGCGTTAGCGCCGTAGCGATGAAGGATCTGGCCGGGCACGAGTTTGATCTTATTATCAATGCCACGTCCAGCGGTATCAGCGGGGAAACGCCGCAGATCCCTGACTCCCTGATAGATAGCCATAGCCACTGCTATGACATGTTCTACCAGAAGGGGGAGACGCCGTTTCTCCGCTGGTGTGAACAGCATGGTGCAAAACAGCGTGCGGATGGGTTGGGTATGCTGGTGGCACAGGCCGCTCATGCGGTACTGCTTTGGCATGGCGTACTGCCGGAAACCGCGCCGGTGATTGAGCGCCTCAAGCAAGAGCTGGCCGGGTGAACCAGGCGATTCACTTTCCCGATCGGGAAGCGTGGCATGACGAACTGCAGGCTGTCTGCTTCCCGGCGCTGGTTAACGGCATGCAGCTTAGCTGCGCGATTAAAGCCGAAACGCTGGCAAACCGGTTCGGCGGCGAGACGCCAGCCCAGTGGCTGGCGCTTTTTCAGGCGCATCGCTGGGATCTGGAAGAAGAGGCCGAGCAGCTGATCCAACAGCAGAAGGAGGACGATCAGGGCTGGGTGTGGCTCTCCTGAGCCTGATCCAGATAGTCGTCTTTCCACTTCACATAGTTATTGGCAGAGTACTTCAGCCCCTCGATCTCCGCCTCCGTCAGGGGGCGGATCTGTTTAACCGGACTGCCTAAATAGAGAAAGCCGCTCACCAGCCGCTTATTTTGCGGTACCAGGCTACCGGCGCCAATCATGACGTCATCCTCTACCACCACGCCATCCAGCAAAATAGATCCCATACCGACCAGCACTCTGTTACCCACCGTGCAGCCGTGCAGCATCACTTTATGCCCTACCGTCACGTCTTCACCAATAATGAGCGGATTCCCTTCCGGGTTATAGGACGATTTATGGGTCACGTGCAGCACGCTGCCATCCTGAATATTGCTACGAGCACCGATCTGCACGTAATTCACATCGCCGCGGATCGCAACCAGCGGCCAGATGCCGACGTCATCGGCTACTCTGACATCGCCGATCACGACGCTGGTGGCATCAACCATCACGCGTTGACCTATTTTAGGGTAGAGATCTTTATAAGAACGTAGAGCAGCAGACATAGTTACCTCGTCAAAACAGAAGTTATAGAGATGACTTTGGTAGCTTTAGAGGCCCGGCGCAAGCCCTTTACCCGCCAAAATTTAAGCAGATCGCATAGGATCTCAGCAGAAAGCGTGAAAAACAGACGGTCGGTAAAAAAGATCCAAAAAAGGCTTGTGCAAAAAAATGGGATCCCTATAATGCGCCTCCATCGAAACGGCAAACGTGAATCACTTCACGGAAACAGCCGGTCCGGTTGAAGAGAAAAAATCC
>NZ_BBMZ01000041.1 GCF_000759795.1 Pseudescherichia vulneris NBRC 102420 | reverse complement strand
CTCTGTTGGCCGGGTCACGCCGGATGGCGTTGCACTTACCCGGCCTACAGTGATCTGCACCTTTGTTGCCGGGCGCCACATCAGGCAAATATCGTCATCAGATAGGCAGCAAACAGCGCCAGGTGCGCCGCACCGTTTAAGACGTTGGTGCGTCCGGTAGAGAATGAGATCTGGCACAGCAGCAGCGAGGCCAGCATCACGATCATCTCTGGTCCACCGAGGGCAAACACCAGATCGTTGCCGGTCGCCCAGGCGATCAGCGTCACCACCGGCACCGTCAAGGAGATGGTCGCCAGCACGGAGCCAAAGAAGAGGTTCATCGCGCGCTGGACCTGATTACTCAGCACCGCCTTCAGCGCACCCAGACCTTCTGGAGAGAGGATCAGCAGCGCAACCAGGAAGCCGGTAAAGGCCACCGGGGCGTTCATCTCCGTCAGCAGCGCCTCCAGCGGACTGGCATTCATCTTCGTGACCGCAATCACCGCCACCAGATGGATAATCAGCCACACCGCGTGCCAGAGGCTACTGTGTGCCGACGGCTTGCCGTGATGCGGATCGCTGTCGTCACCCTCATCCTCATGCTCATAGACAAACAGGCTCTGGTGGGTTTTGGTCTGGATCAGCAGGAAGACGCCGTACATGGCCGCTGAGATCAGCGCGACCAGCAGCGCCTGACCGGTGGTGAAATTCGCCCCCGGCAGTGCCATCGGGAAGACCAGCACAATCACCGCCAGCGGGAAGAGGGCGATCAGATACTGTTTGATACCGAACAGATTCAAATATTGGGTGGCAAACTTCTGCCCGCCCAGCAGCAGCGAGAAGCCTACCAGACCGCCAGTAACAATCATGATGATGGAGTAGAGCGTGTCGCGCATCAGCGTCGGTGCGGCGTCGCCGGTGGCCATCAGGGCAGAAATCAGGCTAACTTCGAGAATAACAACTGAAAGGCTTAAAATCAGCGAGCCGAAGGGCTCTCCGAGGCGGTGTGCCAGCACGTCCGCATGGCGGACAACGCTAAAGGCGCTGCTGAGAATGCCCACTAACGCGAGCAGGTTGATACCGATAACGGCTGGCAGCGACTGGGTGCTTCCCCAGAAAAAAAGTACTGCCAGCGCCACTACCGGGAAAATGAGCGTGGTCTCCTTATGGCGGGTTTTAACCGCCTCATGCGTCGCTGTCATCGTGGCTCTCCATAGTGTGCTGTTGCTGATGAGTATAGTTAAGATTTTTTCAGGCCATTAAAATAGCAGACTGGGGGCGATTTTAAGTCAATTTTTACCTTTTTTTACGGCATTGGCCTTTTTTTAGCGTATGACATGCAGATTACACTGCTTTGTCGAAAATTGTTTTAATAAACAAATTATTAAAAGATAGCATTCGCAGTTTTGTGCCATGGGTGGCGAGGCGAGGCATTGTCATCCACACTTAAGGTTTGATAACCAAAAGGAGATGTCACATGCCCTATAAAGCGAAAGGCGATCTGCCAGACAACGTCAAAAACGTGCTGCCTGCTCACGCTCAGGATATCTACAAAGAGGCATTCAACAGCGCCTGGGATCAGTACAAAGATAAGGACGACCGGCGCGGCGATGACAGCCGGGAAGAGACCGCCCACAAGGTGGCCTGGGCGGCGGTGAAGCATGAGTATGAGAAGGGCGACGACGATAAATGGCACAAAAAGAAATAAGCCGCTGAAATCGCTGTCGTTAACGCTAAACACCTTTTTTTGCGCTGCCGCTTTCGTGCGGCATGGCACGCTGTAGGCTTGCAAGCGGCCCGCGAATTGCATATCGTCTCCACTGGCTGCGCTTTTATTCAGCAGCTAAATGCTCGGAAGGCAACATAACGGTCGCATGGAAGCACGCAGTGGTGGAGGTAGAAGGTGTTAACACGCGACTTTTTAATACAGGCGGACTGCAAAACCGCCTTTGGTGATATCGAGGCGGCGCTGCTCTGGTCCGCCGAACAGCGCGCAGCATCGCTGGCGGCAACCCTTGCCTGTCGGCCCGACAGTGGCCCGGTGTGGATCTTTGGCTACGGATCGCTGATGTGGAACCCGGCGCTGGAGTTTAACGAATCCTGCACCGGCACGCTGGTGGGCTGGCATCGAGCCTTCTGCCTGCGTCTCACCGCCGGTCGCGGCACGGCCTGCCAGCCTGGACGGATGCTTGCCCTAAAAGAGGGCGGACGCACCACCGGCGTCGCCTACCGCCTGCCTGACGAAACCCTGGAGCAGGAGCTGACCCTGCTGTGGAAGCGAGAGATGATCACCGGCTGCTATCTGCCGACCTGGTGCAAGCTTGCCCTCGACGATGGCCGGACGGTAAACGCTCTGGTGTTTATTATGGATCCGCGTCATGCACTCTATGAGTCAGATACCCGCGCCCAGGTCATCGCCCCGCTGATCGCGGCGGCCAGTGGCCCGCTGGGCACCAACGCGCAGTATCTCTTCTCCCTGGAGCAGGAGCTGATAAAGCTCGGCATGCATGACGACTGCCTGAACGATCTGGTCGGGAAGGTAAGAGGACTGCTGGGTGGCGAAGAACCGGGTCCATCATTGCAACCCGGTTTTGCCTGAGAAGAGGCGGGTAGAAAACTAAATGCGGAAATGGCCTGCGGTTTCCGCCAGCTCACCCGCCTGTGACTGAAGCGCCCCGGCGGCAGCGGCAGACTGCACAACCAGCTCGGCGTTCTGCTGTACCATCCGATCGAGATCGATTACTGCGTGATTGATCTCCTGGATGCCTTTCATCTGCTCGCTGGTGGCGACGGTGATCTCGCGCATAATGACCGAGACGCTGTCGATGCTGGAGACGATATCGGTCATGCTCTCGCCAGCTAAACGAACGTAGCGCGACCCGGTGGCTACGCTATCCGTAGTCGACTCGATCAGGGTTTTGATCTCTTTCGCCGCCTGGGCGCTGCGGCTGGCCAGGGTGCGAACCTCACCTGCGACCACGGCGAAACCGCGGCCCTGCTCACCGGCACGGGCGGCCTCTACGGCGGCGTTGAGCGCCAGAATGTTGGTCTGGAACGCAATTCCATCAATCACGCTGGTGATATCGCCGATTTTGGCCGACGCCTCTTCAATGGCCTGCATAGTTGAGATTGCCTGCGACACCACGCTGCCGCCGCGCGACGCCGCTTCAGAGGCGGTATGCGCCTGGCTGTTCGCCTGCGCTGCGGAGTCAGTTGACTGGGCCACCGAGGCGGTGATCTGCTCTACGGCGCTGGCGGTTTCCCGCAGGCTGGAGGCCGCCTGCTCGGTACGACCGGAGAGATCCTGGTTACCGGCGGCAATCTCCTGCGCCGCATGCTGCACCGAGGTGCTGGAGTCCCGCAGCTTCACCATCACCACCGCCAGCTTATCGCTGAAGATGTTAAAGGCGTGGGCAATCTGCGCCACCTCATCATTACCGCTCTCCGGCAGGCGCTGGGAGAGATCGTCCGTGCCGTCGCCGATGGCCAGCATCGCATCGCGGATCATCACCAGCCGTTTTAACATGGTCGTTACCAGCAGCAGCATTACCGCTACGCCAATCAGCACCAGCACGATCAGCGACAGGGCCGACGCCTTCAGCAGGGCACGCATGCCGCTGGTGGCATCGTTGGTGTCAAGGGCGACCACCAGCAGCCAGCTGGTTCCCTTGACCGGTTTCGCTATCAGCGCCTTCTGCGCTCCGTCAAACTCGCCCTCTACTGGACTACCTGCCTGGAGTGCACTGAAATCCGCGCCGGAGATCGCCTCGCCGAACGGCTTCAGGGTCAGATCGGCATTGCTGGCGGCAATGACCGTTCCATCGCTGTTGATCAGCAGACCACTGCTCTGCGGCGTCGGCTGGATGGTGCGCACGTTCGCGACCACGCTGTCCATGGCCACGTCGCCTGCCACTACCGCAGTCAGCGTGCCGTTCTCTTTCACCGGTACGGCAAAGGTTACTACCAGCTTGCCGGAGGCGGCATCGACATAGGGGGCGGTGACGATCGGCGCGTCGGCTTTTGCTGCCTGCTGATACCACGGACGAATGGTCGGATCGTAGTCGGCCGGGATGCCGTTAGAATCAGAGAACTTCGCCGTTTTGCTGGCGTAGCCAGCATAGACGTTGATAAACCCGCCTGCCTGGGCGATCTGAGCGAAGTTAGGAACCGGATCCGCCGTCAGCGCAGCGCTTTGCAGCGAAGCGATCATCGTCATCTTGCTGTTAACCCAGTCGGCAATCGCGCCGCTATGGCTGATGCTGGTGCTGGAGAGGATATCCCGCTGTGACTGCTGGTTATCCTGGCGTGTTACCTGGTAGTTGATCACGGTGTTGATCAGTAAAGCGACAGCCAGACAGCCTGCGGTGGCTGCGGTAATGCGTGCGCGGATCGTCTTGAACATAGTTGTTATACCTGCTGTGTTGTTTAAAAGCCTATCGGCAACGCAGCAGGTAAACTTGATGTCCAGCGAGGAACTATAAGAAAAATATATTTCAGTTACGGGATTATTAGAAAGTTAATACTTTATCTGCCGCCAGCGTCCACTGCGCCAGCTCGACAAGCGTACCAATTTCAACGCCGTCGATCAGCGGCAGCTCGGTGATGCCGCGCCCGTCGGTGCAGGTTTTACACAGCTTCACCGCCACGTTTTGCACCGTCAGGATCTCCAGCATCTGCTGAATATTGTAGCCCTCGGCAGGCTTCTGGCCGCGCAGCCCGGCGGTGACCGCATCGGACATCAGAAACAGGCGCAGGTCCAGCTCCTCGGCCTGCTCGCGCAGGGCAATCGCCAGACGCAGGCTGTTAAACAGGGATTCACTGCCGTAGGCCGCGCCGTTGGCGACAATCACGATCTTTTGCATTTTTCTTCCTTATAAAAGCTACTGCCCGAAGCGGCCAATCAGGCCGGTGGCGGCCAGGGCTTTACCTTTCAGCTTCTCTAACAGCGCTTCGCGGGTCAGACCGGCGGGAAGATCCGGTGCCTGGCTGGTGGCGATAAGCGTAAAGGTATAGTGATGCGCGCCGCTGCCGGCTGGCGGGCAGGGGCCAAACCAGCGATCGGTGCCGGGGCTATTTTTGCCGCCGGTAAACTCTTTGCCATCGCGCAGGGCGTTAGCGGGAAAACCGGTGGCGGACGGAGAGATATTGTACGCTACCAGATGCGTGACGCCGAGACCTTTTGCCCCCTCCGGATCGTGGACAATCAGGGCAAAGCTTTTGGTCTCTGCCGGGGGATTATTCCAGATTAATACCGGAGACTGATTTTCACCGGTGCAGTTAGGGTTATCCTTGGCGTTACCGGCAAACTTTTTATCCAGCATGCCATTATCGGCAAAGGCCGGCGACTGCAGGGTAAACAGCGCGCTGGCCTGCGAGGCCGCGCCGTAAAACATCAGTGAGCTCCACAGAGCCCATTTTAACGTTTTGCTCATAGTGACCATTCGACATACCTTGCAATAAATAGACGCATTAAGAGATAAATTAACTGTAGACCTGACGAGACGGGAGCCGTTAAGGTTTTTCCTGAAATTGTGCTTAAGACTGAAAAACGTCGTAAAAAAAGATAAAATAACGCTTTTACCGTGGGTCTGACCGGAGGCGCAACCGCTGAATTTACGCCCTAACGCGCTGATGAAAACTCGACTTCTTCTACTCTTGCTGCTGGCAGGAGGCGTGACCGATGCTCGCGCCATCTCACAGCAGACGCCGCATAACCCCTTCGACAACGATAGCCTGCCGGATCTGGGGCTGACCTCGACCGGTGACGCCAGCATAAAGAGCGTGGCCGAGGTGGCGAAAGCCTTTGGTGAAGCCAGCCAGACCGATAACGGCCTTACCGCCGGGCAGCAGGCCCGCCAGTTTGCCTTTGGCCAGTTCCGCGACGTCGTCAGCGAGAACGTGAATGAGCGGCTGGAGTCGTGGCTTTCACCCTGGGGTAACGCCAGCGTTAACGTGCTGGTTAACGATGACGGACGCTTTACCGGCAGCCAGGGGAGCTGGTTTATTCCGTGGCAGGATAACAACCGCTATCTGAGCTGGAGCCAGCTGGGGTTAACCCAGCAGGATCAGGGCCTGGTGAGTAATGCCGGTATCGGCCAGCGCTGGGTCGCCGGGCACTGGCTGCTGGGCTACAACACCTTCTACGATAATCTGCTGGATGAGAATTTGCAGCGGGCCGGACTCGGCGCGGAGGCCTGGGGCGAATACCTGCGCTTCTCGGCCAACTATTACCAGCCGCTTTCAAGCTGGGACTACTCCGGGGCTGCGGTTCAGCAGCGGCTGGCGCGAGGCTATGACGTCACCGCCCAGGCGCGTCTGCCGTTCTATGAACATATCAATACCAGCCTGAGTCTTGAGCAGTACTTTGGCGACAATGTCGATCTCTTTGACTCCGGCTCGGGCTACCACAATCCTGTCGCGGTGAACGTTGGCGTGAACTATACCCCGGTGCCGCTGGTTACCGTCACCGCCCAGCATAAGCAGGGCGAGAGCGGAGAGACTCAGAACAACCTTGGCCTGAATCTGAACTATCGCTTCGGCGTGCCGCTTAAAAAGCAGCTTAGCGCCAGCGAGGTAGCCGAGAGTCGCTCCCTGCGGGGCAGCCGCTATGACAGTCCGACGCGCAATAATCTGCCGGTGGTGGAGTATCGTCAGCGGAAAACCCTGTCGGTATTTCTCGCCACGCCGCCGTGGGATCTGAAACCGGGCGAAACGGTACAGATGGTGGTTCAGGTTCGCAGTCGCTACGGCATCCGGTCTGTTACCTGGCAGGGGGATACCCAGGCCCTGAGCCTGACTCCGCCGGTGAACGCCAACAGCAGCGAAGGCTGGAGCATTATTATGCCCGCATGGAACAGTCAGGAGGGGGCGAATAATACGTGGCGTCTGTCGGTAACGGTGGAGGATGAGAAGGGGCAGCGCGTCTCTTCCAATGAGATCGCGCTCACGCTGGCTGAGCCGCTGGTAAGTGCGCAGAACACCGCTCCGCGCTGGCCGCAGCTGCCGGAGGGCTAATTAGAAAATACGCTCCTGGTGCACCCAGACCGCCGCTTCCACGCGGGATTTGAGCTTCATCTTCTTCAGCATATGCTTAACGTGAACCTTCACCGTGCTTTCGGTGATATCCAGACGGCGGGCGATCATCTTGTTAGGCAGCCCCTGGGCAATGAGCTTCAGGATATCGCGCTCGCGCGGCGTTAGCTGGGTCACGTCCCGGTCAGAGGTGGCACGGTTAGCGCGCAGGCTGGCGGCCAGCACCGGCGTCAGCGCTTCGCTCAACACCATTTCACCCGCCGCAGCCTGCTGCAACGCCTTCAGCAGATCTTCGGGCTCCATATCTTTCAGCAGATAGCCGTCCGCGCCGCGCTTCAGGGCGGTGACCACGTCCTCTTCATGGTTCGAGACGCTGAAAACCACCACGCGCCCGGAGAGGGCCTTCTCCCGCAGCTTGTCCAGCGTCTCCAGACCGTTCATGCCGGGCATGTTCAAATCGAGCAGGATCAGATCGGGATCCAGCGACTCCGCCAGCTCAATACCCTGCTCACCGTTGCTGGCTTCGCCGATCACGCGAACGTCGCTCGCCATGCTAATAAGCTGCCGGACGCCGGTACGCAGCATCGGATGATCGTCAATCAGCAGGATCGTCGCGGGTTCCTGATTATTCATGTTTATCTCCTTGTACGGATGAGAGAAGCTTTTCGGGTATAAATGTTACCACCACCTCGGTGCCGCCGGACTCTCGCCGCCGGACCTGACAATCTCCGCGCAGGCTCTGGGCGCGATCGCGCATGATAATTAAGCCATAGTGGTTGGTGCGTTCGGCGTTGTCCGGCACGCCGCAGCCGTTATCGGTAATGCTGACCTTCACCTGCCGCCCCTGCTGCACCGCCGTGACGGTCACCTCGCTGGCTCCCGAGTGCTTCAGGGCGTTGCTCAGCGCTTCGCGGGCAATCTGCAGCAAATGAATGGCTTGATGGGAGGGCACGAAGCGCGGCGGCAGCTGGTAGTCCAGCTTGACCGGGAAACCAAAGTGGGCGCTGTACTCCTGGCAGCTTGCCTCCAGCGCCGGACGCAGGCCCGGCTCGTTGAGCTGCAGGCGGAAGGTGGTCAGCAGCTCGCGAAGCTGGGCCCAGGAGGTATTCAGCTCGTTACGGATCTGCCCCAGCAGCTGCTGGCTGGAGTCGGGCAGGCTTTCGCCCTGCATCTGCAGGCAGCTGACCTGCATCTTCATACAGGAGAGCGACTGAGCGATAGAGTCATGCAGCTCGCGGGCAATGGTGGCGCGCTCCTCCATCACCATCAGCTGCTGCTGGCGCTCCTGATGGCGATCCAGCGCCAGGGTAGCGGTAAGCTGCTCTACCAGAGTATCGACCAGCTGCTGTTGATCGTGGCTCAGATGCCGCCCGGCAGGCAGGGTCGCCAGCAGCAGGCCGTACTGCATATGGTTATCCGCCAGCCGCCACTTCAGCGTCGTGCCGCCGCCACCCGTAGGCAGGATGCCGCGCGGGCAGAGGTGGCAACCGATGTCATCGCAGGTCATATCCGGCTGGCAGGTAAACTCCTGGCGATTATCCTCATCTTCCAGATCGTAGACGCGCAGCTCGATGTCGTGCAGCAGAGTAAGATTTTGCAGGCCGTTAAGCACCGGTGAGAGGCGCTCGCACAGCGGAACCTGCATGTGCAGGCGGCGGTTGGCCTGCCAGAGGAAGGAAAGTATCTCGTTTTTTTGCTCAAGACCGGCGGTCTTCTCTTTTACGCGCTGCTCCAGCACCGCATAGCTCTGGGCCAGCTCGCTGGACATGTTGTTCAGCGCCATGCCGAGCTTGGCCATCTCGTTACGTCCGCTGATGTGCGCCCGCTGGGTAAAATCGCGCTGGCTGACGGCGTGGGCCATGCTCAGCAGCTGCCGCCACGGTTGAAGCAGCCGCGCCCGCAGCCAGATCACAGTAAAGACCAGCAGCAGGGCCATAAATACCGCCATGCCGCGCTGCACCAGCAGAACGCGATCGATCCGCTGCTCGGTGCGGCGATCGAAGCTGCTCACCAGACGATCGAGGCGGTTAACAAAGGTGGCAACTTCGCCTGAAACGGCTGCTGGGTCCCGCGCCTGCACCAGGGCCGGAATAAGGTTGCGCTGCCAGTAACGCTGTAGCCCCTGGAGCTGCGGAAGCTGGCCGTCGCGCAGGGCGGCCTGGGTCAGCTCCGGGCTGAAGGCCGTACGGGTCATCTCGTCGATCAGCGGCTGGTCGGCTTCCGTGAGCGGCATAGCGGCCAGCAGGCGGTAGCTCTGCATACGCAGCGAGCCCGCTTTGTTAATGGCATGAGCGCTACCCTGGACGCCCTGTACCAGCCAGCCAGAGATAGCCATCCCGGTTACGCCAATGGCGGTAGAGAGCAGAACGATCAGCGCCAGTTGGTTAACCAGCGTCAACGGTGAAAAGAGGCGTTTTAGCATATACGGCAAGACTCCTGACCCGGCAGGTCACCGGGGGTGGGGCTATTTTCGGCTATACCCTGGAGTATACCCATACCCCAAAAGAGTTACTCCTTTATTGTCGCACCAGGCACGGGCTGGAGCGAAGCAGGCGCTAAAGGCGTCACCGGCGTGAAAAACCACAGTTTTCTTGGCGGTTTCAGCTGCTCATTTAGGGGTAGTCCAGTTTAAGCGTGGCTTAAATGACATCTTTTCCTTTGATTTATATCAACTTAAGCGCTGGCGTAAACCCTATGGTGGCAGGGGTTAAAATCCCTTATCAGAGGTGTCTATGAGTCACTCTTCAATACCTGAAAGGACCACCGGAGCCGTCATCACCGACTGGCGGCCGGAGGATCCTGCTTTCTGGCAGCAGTGTGGCCAGGGCGTGGCGAGCCGCAATCTGTGGATCTCCGTGCCCTGTTTGCTGCTGGCGTTTTGCGTCTGGATGCTGTTCAGCGCCGTGGCGGTTAATCTTAATAAAGTTGGTTTCAATTTTACGACCGATCAGCTGTTTATGCTGACCGCGCTGCCCTCGGTTTCCGGGGCGCTGCTGCGGGTGCCTTACTCGTTTATGGTGCCTATCTTCGGCGGACGCCGCTGGACGGCGTTCAGTACAGGGATCATGATCGTTCCCTGCGTCTGGCTGGGCATTGCCGTTCAGGATACCAGCACGCCATTTAGCACCTTTATCATCATCTCTCTGCTCTGCGGTTTTGCCGGGGCAAACTTCGCCTCCAGCATGGCCAACATTAGCTTCTTCTTTCCCAAGCAGAAGCAGGGCAGCGCGCTGGGGATTAACGGCGGGCTGGGTAACCTCGGCGTAAGCGTGATGCAGCTGCTGGCTCCGCTGGCGATCACCTTCTCACTGTTTGCCTTTTTTGGCGCGACCGGCGTGCAGCAGGAAGATGGCTCGATGCTCTACCTGGAGAACGCGGCCTGGATCTGGGTGCCTTTCCTGATTGTCTTTACCCTCGCGGCCTGGTTTGGCATGAACGAGCTGGCGACCTCTAAAGCCTCGCTGCGCTCGCAGCTGCCGGTACTTAAGCGAGCGCATCTGTGGATCCTCGGCTTCCTCTATCTGGCAACCTTCGGCTCGTTTATTGGTTTTTCGGCAGGCTTCGCCATGCTGTCCAAAACCCAGTTCCCTGACGTCAACGTTCTGCACTTCGCCTTCTTTGGCCCGCTGGTGGGGGCACTGGCCCGTTCGGCGGGTGGGGCGCTCTCTGACCGCCTCGGCGGCGTTCGTGTCACGCTGGTGAACTTTGTGGCCATGGCGATCTTCAGCGCGCTGCTGTTCCTGACCCTGCCGTCAGCGGGAAGCGAGGGCAACTTTAGCGCCTTCTTCGCCGTCTTCCTGATGCTGTTTCTCACTGCCGGGCTGGGCAGCGGCTCCAGCTTCCAGATGATCTCGGTGATCTTCCGCAAGATGACCATGGAGCGGGTGAAGGCCAAGGGCGGCAGCGAGGAGCAGGCGCTGCGTGAGGCGGCAACTGATACGGCGGCGGCGCTCGGGTTTATCTCGGCCATCGGCGCGATTGGCGGCTTCTTTATTCCGAAAGCGTTTGGTACTTCACTGGCGCTTACCGGCTCCCCGGCCGGGGCCATGAAAGTCTTTCTCGTGTTCTATATTGCCTGCGTGTTTATCACCTGGGCGGTGTACGGACGTAAAGCTAAAACAAAATAAAGCACTGTTGATTATCCTTGCGCGGCGCAATGCCGCGCTTTTTTCACCCTGCTGTAGTTACAACATACTTAAGTCGGTGAACGTGTTCAGCAACCTGGCCCCGAGCAGAGAAGCGGCCTGGCAGAGGATCTACCCCCTAATACCTCTGGTAAAGAAATACCACGGCAAGAAAAATGGATTAACTAATAAAGATCAATAAAATCAGTTAGATAAAAATACGCTTCTCTGCCACTTTGGAGGTAGGTGAAAAATGCAGCGCTTTTGCTATGCCGGCCTGCCTTGATCGCCATCAATTCTCACGTCCTTTCAGCGCGTTAACGTCGCCTCATTCGCAGCAATGTCGCTTTTTCAGAGAGCCAGCAGGCTCCACACAGGAGAAACCCGATGAGTAAATTCCTGGACCGGTTTCGCTACTTCAAACAGAAGGGCGAAACCTTTGCCGATGGGCATGGCCAGATCCATGAAACAAACCGGGACTGGGAGGATGGATACCGCAGCCGCTGGTCGCACGATAAAATTGTGCGCTCTACCCATGGCGTAAACTGCACCGGCTCCTGCAGCTGGAAGATCTACGTTAAAAACGGTCTGGTCACCTGGGAAACCCAGCAGACCGACTACCCGCGTACCCGCCCGGATATGCCTAACCATGAGCCGCGCGGCTGCCCGCGTGGGGCCAGCTACTCCTGGTATCTTTACAGCGCGAACCGCCTCAAATACCCTCTGATGCGCAAACGCCTGATGAAAATGTGGCGTGAGGCGAAAGTTCAGCACAGCGATCCGGTTGCGGCATGGGCTTCTATTATTGAAGATGCCGACAAAGCGAAAAGCTTCAAGCAGGCGCGCGGTCGTGGCGGCTTTGTTCGCTCTTCCTGGCAGGAGGTCAACGAGCTGATCGCCGCCTCTAACGTCTACACCGTGAAAACCTACGGCCCGGACCGCGTGGCGGGCTTCTCGCCGATCCCAGCGATGTCGATGGTCTCCTATGCCTCCGGCGCGCGCTACCTGTCGCTGATCGGCGGCACCTGCCTGAGCTTCTATGACTGGTACTGCGACCTGCCGCCGGCCTCCCCGCAAACTTGGGGTGAGCAGACCGACGTGCCGGAATCCGCTGACTGGTACAACTCCAGCTACATTATCGCCTGGGGCTCTAACGTTCCGCAGACCCGTACCCCGGACGCTCACTTCTTTACCGAAGTTCGCTATAAAGGCACCAAAACCGTCGCCGTTACCCCGGACTATGCCGAGATCGCCAAGCTGTGCGACCTGTGGCTGGCACCGAAGCAGGGCACCGACGCCGCGATGGCCATGGCGATGGGCCATGTTATGCTGCGTGAGTTCCATCTCGACAAGCCGAGCCAGTACTTTACCGACTACGTACGTCGCTATACCGATATGCCGATGCTGGTGATGCTCGAAGAGCGCGACGGCTACTATGCGGCAGGACGCATGCTGCGTGCCGCCGATCTGGTGGACGCCCTCGGTCAGGAGAATAATCCCGAGTGGAAAACCGTGGCCTGCAACGACAGCGGCGAGCTGATTGCACCTAACGGCTCCATCGGTTTCCGCTGGGGCGAAAAAGGGAAGTGGAACCTTGAGCAGCGCGACGGCACCAGTGGGGCAGACGCCGAGCTGCGCCTAAGCCTGCTGGGCGATCACGATGATATCGCTGAGGTGGGCTTCCCGTACTTTGGCAATGAAGGCTCAGAACACTTCAACCGCGTAGAGTTGGAGAATATCCTTCTGCACAAGCTGCCGGTAAAACGCCTGCAGCTGGCGGATGGCAGCACCGCGCTGGTTACCACCGTTTACGATCTGACCATGGCGAACTACGGTCTCGACAGGGGTCTGGGCGATGCCAATGCCGCCGCCAGCTATGACGAAGTAAAAGCGTATACCCCGGCGTGGGCGGAAAAAATCACTGGCGTGCCGCGGGCACACATCATCCGTACCGCCCGTGAGTTTGCTGATAACGCCGATAAGACCCATGGCCGTTCGATGATCATCGTGGGTGCCGGTCTGAACCACTGGTTCCACATGGACATGAACTACCGGGGCCTGATCAACATGCTGGTGTTCTGCGGCTGTGTCGGCCAGAGCGGCGGCGGCTGGGCGCACTACGTGGGCCAGGAGAAACTGCGTCCGCAGACCGGCTGGCAGCCGCTGGCGTTTGCCCTCGACTGGCAGCGTCCGCCTCGCCATATGAACGGCACCTCCTTCTTCTATAACCACTCCGGCCAGTGGCGCTATGAAACCCTGACCGCACAGGAGCTGCTCTCTCCGCTCGCAGATAAGTCCCGCTACAGCGGCCATCTGCTCGACTTTAACGTCCGCGCCGAGCGCATGGGCTGGTTGCCTTCTGCGCCACAGCTGGGCACCAACCCGCTGCGCATCGCTGCGGACGCTGAAAAAGCGGGCATGTCGGCGGTGGATTACACCGTTAAGGCGCTGAAAGAGGGCTCTATCCGCTTTGCGGCCGAGCAGCCTGAGAACGGCAAAAACCATCCGCGCAACCTCTTCATCTGGCGCTCTAACCTGCTTGGCTCCTCCGGGAAAGGCCATGAGTACATGCTGAAGTATCTGCTGGGTACCGAAAACGGCATTCAGGGTAAAGATCTGGGCGAGCAGGGCGGCGTGAAGCCGGAAGAGGTGGAGTGGCATGATAACGGCCTCGACGGCAAGCTGGATCTGGTGGTGACCCTCGACTTCCGCCTGTCGAGCACCTGCCTCTACTCCGATATCGTGCTGCCGACCGCGACCTGGTATGAGAAAGACGATATGAATACCTCGGATATGCATCCGTTTATTCATCCGCTCTCTGCCGCCGTCGATCCGGCCTGGGAGTCGAAAAGCGACTGGGAGATCTACAAAGGCATCGCCAAGAAATTCTCTGAGGTGTGCGTCGGCCATCTGGGCGTTGAAACTGACGTGGTCACTCTGCCTATCCAGCACGACTCCGCCGCCGAGCTGGCGCAGCCGCTGGACGTTAAGGATTGGAAAAAGGGCGAGTGCGACCTGATCCCCGGCAAAACCGCGCCGCATATCATTCCGGTTGAGCGCGACTATCCGGCGACCTACGAGCGCTTTACCTCCATTGGTCCGCTGCTGGATAAAGTGGGCAACGGCGGCAAGGGCATCGCGTGGAACACCGAAAGCGAGATGGATCTGCTGCGCAAGCTGAACTACACCAAGGCGGAAGGCCCGGCGAAAGGCCAGCCGATGCTTAACACCGCCATCGATGCGGCGGAGATGATCCTGACCCTCGCGCCAGAGACCAACGGTCACGTGGCGGTTAAAGCCTGGGCGGCGCTGAGCGAGTTTACCGGCCGCGACCATACCCATCTGGCGACCAATAAAGAGGAGGAGAAGATCCGCTTCCGGGATATTCAGGCCCAGCCGCGCAAAATTATCTCCAGCCCGACCTGGTCCGGCCTTGAAGATGAGCATGTCTCCTACAACGCAGGCTACACCAACGTGCACGAGCTGATCCCATGGCGCACGCTCTCCGGTCGCCAGCAGCTGTACCAGGATCACCCGTGGATGCGCGATTTCGGCGAGAGCCTGCTGGTCTATCGTCCGCCGATTGATACCCGTTCGGTGAAAGCGGTGATGGGCGAGAAGTCCAACGGCAATCCAGAGAAGGCGCTGAACTTCATTACCCCGCACCAGAAGTGGGGGATCCACTCGACCTACAGCGACAACCTGCTGATGCTGACCCTGTCACGCGGCGGCCCGATCGTCTGGATGAGCGAGGTGGATGCCAAAGAGCTGGGCATTGAGGATAACGACTGGATCGAAGCCTTCAACAGCAACGGCGCGCTTACCGCCCGTGCGGTAGTGAGCCAGCGCGTGCCAGCCGGGATGACCATGATGTACCACGCCCAGGAGCGTATCGTGAATATTCCTGGGTCGGAGATCACCGGCCAGCGCGGCGGGATCCACAACTCGGTCACCCGTATCAGCCCGAAACCGACCCACATGATTGGCGGCTATGCCCAGCTGGCGTACGGCTTTAACTACTACGGCACGGTCGGTTCCAACCGCGATGAGTTTGTGGTGGTCCGTAAGATGAAGAACATTAACTGGTTAGATGGCGAAAACAACGACCAGGTACAGGAGAGCGCAAAATGAAAATTCGTTCACAGGTAGGCATGGTGCTGAACCTTGACAAGTGCATCGGCTGCCATACCTGCTCGGTCACCTGTAAAAATGTCTGGACCAGCCGGGAAGGGATGGAGTACGCCTGGTTCAACAACGTTGAGAGCAAGCCTGGCGTAGGTTTCCCGGACGACTGGGAGAATCAGGAGAAGTGGAAGGGCGGCTGGATCCGCAAAGTGAACGGCAAGCTGCAGCCGCGCATGGGGAACCGTGCCACGCTGCTGGGTAAAATCTTCGCCAACCCGCATCTGCCGGGCATCGATGACTACTACGAGCCGTTCGACTACGACTACCAGCATCTGCACACCGCGCCAGAGGGCAAGCACCAGCCCATCGCCCGCCCACGGTCGAAAATCAGCGGTCAACGGATGGATAAGATCGTCAGCGGCCCGAACTGGGAAGAGATCCTCGGCGGCGAATTTGAGAAGCGCAGCCAGGATCAGAACTTCGAGAACATGCAGAAGGCGATGTACGGGCAGTTTGAAAACACCTTTATGATGTACCTGCCGCGCCTGTGCGAGCACTGCCTGAACCCGGCCTGCGTCGCGACCTGCCCGAGCGGGGCGATCTACAAGCGTGAAGAGGATGGCATTGTGCTGATCGATCAGGACAAGTGCCGCGGCTGGCGGATGTGCGTCACCGGCTGCCCCTACAAAAAGATCTACTTCAACTGGAAGAGCGGTAAATCCGAGAAGTGCATCTTCTGTTACCCGCGTATTGAGGCGGGGATGCCGACCGTCTGCTCCGAGACCTGCGTGGGCCGTATCCGTTACCTGGGCGTGCTGCTGTATGACGCGGACGCCATTGAAAACGCGGCGGCAGTTGAGAACGAGAAAGATCTCTACCAGCGTCAGCTGGACGTCTTCCTCGACCCGAACGATCCGGCGGTTATCGAGCAGGCGCTGAAGGACGGCGTGCCGCAGAGCGTGATTGACGCCGCGCAGAAATCACCTGTCTGGAAACTGGCGATGGACTGGAAGCTGGCCCTGCCGCTGCACCCGGAGTATCGCACGCTACCGATGGTCTGGTACGTGCCGCCGCTGTCACCGATCCAGTCGGCGGCCGATGCGGGCGAGCTGGGCAGCAACGGCATCCTGCCGGACGTCGAGAGCCTGCGTATCCCGGTACAGTATCTCGCTAACCTGCTGACGGCGGGCGATACCCAGCCGGTGCTGCTGGCACTGAAACGCATGCTGGCGATGCGTCACTACAAGCGTGCCGAGACCGTGGATAACGTTAACGATATTCGCGCCCTGGAAGAGGTGGGCTTAAGCGAAGCTCAGGCGCAGGAGATGTATCGTTACCTGGCGATTGCCAACTACGAAGACCGTTTCGTTATTCCTACCAGCCATCGCGAGCTGGCCCGGGATGCATTCCCGGAACGTAACGGCTGCGGCTTTAGCTTCGGCGACGGCTGCCACGGCAGCGACACTAAGTTCAACCTGTTTAACAGCCGCCGTATTGATGCCGTTGATGTGACCAAGAAAACGGAGCCACGCCCATGATTGAACTCGTCGTGATTTCCCGTCTTCTGGAGTATCCGGATGCTGCCCTGTGGCAGCATCAGCAGGAGCTGTTCGATGCCCTGGCAGAGAGCGAGCACCTGTCACTTAAGGATGCCCATCAGCTGGTGGTCTTTATTCGTGACCTGATGAGTCAGGATCTGCTCGATGCGCAGGCGGCCTACAGCGAGCTATTCGATCGCGGTCGCGCCACCTCGCTGCTGCTGTTTGAGCATGTACATGGCGAATCTCGCGATCGCGGCCAGGCGATGGTGGATCTGCTGGCGCAGTATGAGCGCCAGGGCCTGGTTATCGACCGCCGTGAGCTGCCGGATCATCTCCCGCTCTATCTGGAGTATCTGGCGCAGCTGCCGGTGAGCGACGCGCTGGAGGGGCTGGAGGATATCGCCCCGATTCTGGCCCTGCTTAACGCCCGTCTGCAACAGCGCGAGAGCCGCTATGCCAGCCTGTTTGAGCTGCTGCTGCGGCTAGCCAAAACCGACGTCGATCGGCAGAAGGTCGGCGAGAAAATTGCCGGTGAAGCCCGAGATGATACTCCCCAGGCGCTGGATGCCGTCTGGGAAGAGGAGCAGGTGAAGTTCTTTGCCGACCAGGGCTGCGGTGAGTCCGAGATCGCTTCCCATCAGCGCCGGTTTGCCGGGGCGGTGGCGCCGCAATATTTGAATATCTCAACCGGAGGACAGCAATAATGCAGTTCCTTAATATGTTCTTCTATGACATCTATCCCTATATTGCCGGTACGGTATTTCTTGTCGGCAGCTGGCTACGCTATGACTACGGGCAGTATACCTGGCGGGCAGGCTCCAGCCAGATGCTGGATCGTAAAGGGATGAACCTGGCCTCGAATCTGTTCCACGTCGGGATTATCGGGATCTTTGCCGGTCACCTGGTGGGGATGCTCACGCCGCACTGGATGTATGAATCCTTTCTGCCGATTGACGTCAAACAGAAGCTGGCCATGATCGCCGGGGGGGTGTTTGGCATCATGACGCTGGTGGGCGGCCTGCTGCTGCTTAAGCGCCGTCTGTTCAGCCCGCGCGTGCGCGCCACCACCACCACGGCAGATATTCTGATCCTGACCCTGCTGATGGTACAGTGCACGCTGGGCCTGCTGACGATCCCGTTCTCAGCGCAGCATATGGACGGGAGCGAAATGATGAAGCTGGTGGGCTGGGCGCAGTCAATTGTGACCTTCCACGGCGGCGCATCGGCAAATCTTGATGGCGTGGCGTTCATTTTCCGCGTGCATCTGGTGCTGGGGATGACGCTGTTCCTGCTCTTCCCGTTCTCACGGCTGGTGCATGTCTGGAGCGCGCCGGTGGAGTACATGACGCGCAAATACCAGGTCGTACGCGCCCGTCGCTAATTCGCTTCCTGTTTCGTACAAACCTCGCTACGGCGAGGTTTTTTTTCGCCCCAGCCAAGATTGTTTCCTGCCGCTGCGAGAAGGATCAGCACCCCGCCCGCCAGCTGAGTGATGCTGAGCGTGTGGCCAAAGACCAGATTATCTACCACGATCGCCACCACCGGATAGATAAACGACAGCGATCCAATAATTGGGGTGGGGAGTTTCTGAATCGCGCTATAGAGCAGCTGGTACATGACGCCGGTGTGAACGATGCCAAGAGTCAACAGGATCCCCCAGGGGAACTCGCGGGAGAAGACCGGCATGTGCGCCAGCGGCAGCAGCATCACTACGCCCGTAATCACCTGAATAAAAGCGATATGCTGCGGCGGAATCGGGCGCAGCTTGCGTGTGATCATTGCCGTGAGGGCATAGAAGAAGGCTGCACCCAGCGCCAGCACGATACCCATCAGCCAGCCAGCGGCATGACCCTGCATGAGCTCGCTGGAGAGCAGGACCACTACGCCGACGAAGGCGAGTACCAGCCATCCCCATTTTACCAGGCTGACCCGCTCCCCAAACAGCACGCCCATTAGGACCAGCATAAAGGGCTGCGTGTTGTAGACCACGGTCGCGAGGCCAATTGATACGCGCTCGTAGGCGGCGAACAGCAGCAGCCAGTTAATCACCAGCGCCACGCCGCCAAGGATAGCAAGGGTTAGGGTCATTCGCGTTAAACGGCTGAAAGGCTGTTTACTGAGGCGGATAAAGAGATAGAGCGCAACAGCGCCGATCGCACAGCGCCAGAAAACGACTTCCGTTACCGGCAGGCCGGAGAGTAAAACAAAAGCACCGATGGAGCCGGAAATGAGCATTGCCAGGCTCATTTGCCAGACGCCTTTTTGTATATCGTGCATATCGACCTCCTCATTTTGATACCCTATTATCAGAAAACAAAGAGCGTTTTGATATAATCTTTATAAGGTGATTGACGCCTTTAATATTTATAAATTAGGTAAAAGTTATGGATTACCTTATCGATGAGATAGACCGCCAGATCGTAGGCTGTCTGGCAGAAGATGCGCGCATGTCGCTGAAGGTGTTAAGCGCCCGGGTTGGGTTGACCTCTCCCAGCACGGCGGAGAGAGTCAAGCGTCTTGAAGAGCGTGGCGTGATTCAGGGATACGGGGCGCACGTTAACCTTGCCGCGTTGGGCTATACGCTACAGGCGCTGGTCCGTGTCCGACCAATGCCAGGCATGCTGCATAAGGTGGATAAAATGATCCAGGCGATCCCGGAGTGTATTGAGTGCGATAAGGTGACCGGAGAGGATTGTTTCGTCATGCGTCTGGTAGTGCGCTCGATAGAGCAGCTGGATGAGCTGCTGGACGGACTGGCAGAGTATGCCCAAAGCAACACCGCGATTGTCAAAAGCTCGCCGGTAAAGCGCCGTCTGCCACCGATATGATGTTGGGGGCAACGCCGGGTGGCCGCATCCACAGGGTGCTCCGATCGCGTAGCCCCGGTAAGGGCAGCGCCACCGGGGAGAACATTCATGCAGCGGAGTACAATGCCGGGTGGCGGCTTCGCCTGACCCGGCCTACGTTGCCGTATCTACAGGGTGCCCCGATCGCGTAGCCCCGGTAAGCGCAGCGCCACCGGGGAGATCGGTGCAG
>NZ_BBMZ01000042.1 GCF_000759795.1 Pseudescherichia vulneris NBRC 102420 | reverse complement strand
TTTTTTACAGGCCTAAAACCAGCTGCCTTTCAAGCTGTGGATCGAGCAGCGTCACATGCAGCCCCACCAGCCGCACGCCGCGTTCGCCCCGCCGCTCATCCCACACATTGCGGGCAGTGGCGATCAGATCCTCTTTATTCAGCTGCGGCCAGACGTGCTCCTGCGTCGTCTGCTGGAAATCGTTAAACTTAAGCTTCACTCCCTGGCGAGCAATCAGCAGATCCGGCTTAACGGCGGCCAGCCGCCGCTCCAGCTCCGGGTAGAGACGCTCAATAATCGCCACGCACTCCTCCCACTCGTGAATATCCTCTGCCAGCGTACGCTCCACGCCTACCGACTTACGCAGCCGCTCGCCGGTGATCTCCCGCTCGTCGATCCCCTGGCTGCGCTCCCATAGCACGCGGCCAAACTTACCGAAGCGCTTGAGGAGCATGGCGAGATCGCTCTTCTGCACGTCCTCGCAGGTGCGCAGTCCGAGCGTCTCCAGCTTTGCAGCCGAGACCTTACCCACGCCGGGGATCTTCGCCAGCGGCAGCGTCTTGAGGAAGGCGGGCACCTCGTCCGGGGTAATGACGTACTGACCGTTGGGCTTGTTCAGGTCAGAGGCGATCTTGGCCAGAAACTTAACCGGCGCAACGCCCGCCGAGGCGGTGAGCTGCAGCTCGTTGAAGATACTCTGGCGGATCTCCTGGGCCATCAGGGTGGCCGAGCCGTGACAGTGCACGCTGTCGGTCACGTCGAGAAAGGCTTCATCCAATGAGAGGGGTTCAATGCGCGAGGTGTAGCGGGAGAAGATGGCCTGAATATGGCGCGAGGCTTCTTTATAGGCATCGAAGCGCCCCGGCAGCAGAGTGAGATGCGGGCAGAGCTTGAGCGCCATTCCGGTAGGCATCGCGCTGCGTACGCCAAACTTGCGCGCCGGGTAGTTGGCGGTGCTGATGACGCCCCGGCGCTCGCGGCTTCCGCCGATGGCGATAGGGATATCTCGCAGGGCGGGATTGTCGCGCATCTCAACCGCTGCGAAAAAGCAGTCCATATCAACATGTATTATTTTTCGCATGTGCTTAGTTTGCCTGGGAAGTCTCTGCCCTCACTGGATAAGTATACAGCCTTTGCCGATGAAATGAGAAGCACCGCTTATGCACAAGCTTAGCCAACGCCCTTAAATAGCGATATGATGGGGGCTGAGCAAAACAATTTGTAAACTCCGCATGGCGGGCTTGCGAAAAAATATGGGGGTGATAATGTGAGCGCTCCTAATACAGATTAGTCTGATTTCGGATCTCTTTTGCCGTCCTGGCAATATGGTAACCGCTTTATCAAGGAACAAGTAGTATGCGCATAATCGCATTATTCATTGCGATGCTTACAATACCGTGCATCTCGTTTGCCGGCCTGCTCAGCAGCAACAGCTCAACAACGCCCGTTAGTAAAGAATATAAGCAGCAGTTAATGGGCTCTCCGGTCTATATCCAGATCTTTAAGGAAGAGCGCACGCTTGAGCTGTACGTCAAGATGGGCGAGCAGTACCAGCTGATGGATAGCTACAAGATCTGTAACTACTCCGGCGGCCTCGGTCCGAAACAGCGTCAGGGCGATTTCAAAAGTCCGGAAGGGTTCTATACCGTTCAGCGCAGCCAGCTTAAGCCAGATAGCCGCTTCTATAAGGCGATCAACATCGGCTTCCCTAATGCCTACGATCGCTCGCACGGCTATGAAGGAAAATACCTGATGATCCACGGGGCATGTGTTTCGGTGGGCTGCTACGCCATGACCGATAACGGCATCGATGAGATCTTCCAGTTCGTCACTGGCGCACTGGTGTTTGGCCAGCAAGGCGTGCAGGTAAGCATCTATCCGTTCCGCATGACCGACGCCAACATGGCGCGTCACAAGAACTCATACTATGCAGACTTCTGGAAGCAGCTGAAGCCTGGCTATGACTACTTTAATACCCTCCACCAGCCGCCGGTCGTTTCGGTGGTGGATGGTCGTTACGTGGTGAGCAAGCCGCTTAACAACAGCGGCGCGATCCAGCCTCAGCTGGCATCAAACTACACGCTCCCCGAGACAAAATAGCACCCACTCCCCTGGCATGATCTTGTGCCAAGTTTCATTGCCGGTCAGCGGCTGGGTAGCAATCACAGAAACCACGTCATTCGGCGTGGTTTCTTTTTGAAAGTCGATCTCAACATCCTGATCCAGCAGCTTGGCTACGCCAAACGGCGCTCTGCGGGTGATCCAGAACAGATTCGTTGAGCAGAACGCCATCACGTAGCGTCCGTCCGACAACAGCATATTGAACACGCCCTTCTCACGCAGCTCCCCTGCCAGCGAGGCAATGTACTTAAACACCGCCGCCATATTGCCCGGCGTGCGCGGATAGCGCGCGGTGAGCTTATGCAGCAGCCAGCAAAACGCCTTCTCGCTGTCGGTCTCGCCAACCGGACGGAAGTTGCCGGTCTCCAGCGTTTTATACCCCGTCAGCTGGCCGTTATGGGCATAGGTCCAGTTGCGTCCCCACAGCTCGCGGGTAAAAGGGTGGGTATTCTCCAGCGACACCTCTCCCCGGTTGGCCTGGCGTATATGGGCCACCACCGAACACGATTTGATCGGGTAGTCCTGAACCAGTTTCGCTATCGGAGAGTTGTAGCTGGGCTGTGGATCTTTGAACGTGCGACAGCCTTTGCCCTCGTAAAAGGTGATGCCCCAGCCGTCTTTGTGCGGCCCGGTTCCCCCACCCCGCTGAACCAGCCCGGTAAAACTAAAGCAAATATCGGTAGGCACATTGGCGCTCATCCCGAGCAGTTCGCACATACAACACCTCCACAGCTTATCGGGGGCCCCGCCCCCGTACGACGTCTTAAGCCTTCACCATCTCTTTTTCAATCAGCTGAATCAAGATGTGGATCACTTTGATATGAATTTCCTGAATACGGTCGGCGTAGCCAAAGTGCGGAACGCGGATCTCAATGTCGGCGCTGCCAGCCATTTTGCCGCCATCTTTGCCGGTCAGGGTGATGACCTTCATCCCTTTCGCGCGCGCAGCGTCGATTGCCTTGATAACGTTGCCGGAGTTGCCGGAGGTGGAGATGCCCAGCAGCACGTCGCCTTCACGGCCTACCGCTTCTACATAGCGGGAGAAGATATAGTCGTAGCCAAAGTCGTTACCGACGCAAGAGATGTGGCTGACGTCAGAGATAGCGATGGCCGGGTAGCCCGGACGGTTCTCACGGTAGCGACCGGTCAGCTCTTCGGCAAAATGCATCGCATCACAGTGTGAACCGCCGTTGCCGCAGGAGAGCACTTTGCCACCGGCTTTGAAGCTGTCGGCCAGCAGTACCGCGGCGCGCTGGATAGCGTGAATATTGGCGTCATCCTGCAGAAAGTTAGCCAGCGTCTCCGCCGCTTCATTCAGTTCGTTACGAATCAGATCCTGGTACATAAGATGTCCTTCGAATAGATGAATTTTACGTGCGCAGTTTACCGGATAGCACCACACGCGAGAAGCTAAAGCCATACATATCACCGGGCGTTTTAGGTATCCGTGCTCTCATCATCACCAACAATGTGAACCAGGTTGTAATTACTTTGTAAACACATTGCTAAATATAGTGGCATCCACTACAACAATAACATCTAAAGTGGTCAGACCTCCTACAAGCCAGGGAGCAATTGTTTATGATGATTTTGAGTCTTATCGCAACAGTCGTATTGATTGGCGCACTGTTCTACCACCGCGTCAGCCTGTTTTTAAGTAGCCTGATCCTGCTGGCCTGGACCGCCGCGCTTGGCGTTTCTGGCCTGTGGTCCATCTGGGTGCTGGTCCCGCTCGCCATTATCCTCGTACCGTTTAATCTGCCCGCCATGCGTAAATCGATGATCTCCGCCCCGGCGTTTCGCGGCTTCCGCAAAGTGATGCCGCCAATGTCGCGCACCGAGAAAGAGGCCATTGACGCCGGGACAACCTGGTGGGAAGGCGATCTGTTCCGTGGTAATCCGGACTGGAAAAAGCTGCATAGCTATCCGCAGCCGCGCCTGACGGCCGAAGAGCAGGCGTTTATCGACGGGCCGGTGGAAGAGGCCTGCCGCATGGCAAATGATTTTCAGATCACCCATGAGATGGCCGACCTGCCTCCCGAACTGTGGGCGTATCTGAAAGAGCATCGCTTCTTTGCGATGATCATCAAAAAAGAGTACGGCGGCCTTGAGTTCTCGGCCTATGCCCAGTCTCGCGTGCTGCAGAAGCTCTCAGGCGTCTCCGGTATTCTGGCCATCACCGTCGGCGTGCCTAACTCTTTAGGCCCGGGCGAACTGCTGCAACACTACGGCACCGAAGAGCAGAAAAACCATTACCTGCCGCGCCTGGCCCGCGGGGACGAGATCCCTTGCTTTGCGCTGACCAGCCCGGAAGCGGGTTCCGATGCCGGTGCTATCCCGGATACCGGCGTGGTGTGCATGGGCGAGTGGCAGGGCGAGCAGGTGCTCGGTATGCGCCTGACCTGGAACAAACGCTATATCACGCTGGCCCCTATCGCGACCGTACTGGGTCTGGCGTTTAAACTCTCTGACCCGGAAAAACTGCTGGGCGGCGACAAAGAGCTGGGCATTACCTGTGCTTTGATCCCCACCAGCACGCCTGGCGTGGAGATTGGCCGTCGTCACTTCCCGCTTAACGTTCCGTTCCAGAACGGTCCAACCCGTGGTCAGGATATCTTTGTGCCGATTGACTACATCATCGGCGGGCCAAAAATGGCCGGCCAGGGCTGGCGGATGCTGGTGGAATGTCTGTCAGTGGGTCGCGGCATTACCCTGCCGTCTAACTCTACCGGTGGCCTGAAGTCTGCGGCGATGGGTATCGGCGCTTACGCCCACATTCGTCGCCAGTTCCGCATTGCTATCGGCAAGATGGAAGGGATCGAGGAGCCGCTGGCGCGCATTGCCGGTAACGCCTACGTGATGGATGCCGCTGCGTCGCTGATCACCTACGCTATCGTGCTCGGTGAAAAACCGGCGGTGCTCTCAGCTATCGTCAAATATCACTGTACCCACCGTGGTCAGCAGTCGATTATTGATGCTATGGATATCGCCGGCGGCAAAGGCATTATGCTCGGCGAGGGCAACTTCCTTGCCCGTAACTATCAGGGTGCACCGATCGCGATTACCGTGGAAGGGGCCAACATCCTTACCCGCAGCATGATGATCTTTGGCCAGGGGGCGATCCGCTGCCACCCTTACGTGCTGGATGAGATGGCCGCTGCCCAGAGCAACGACCTTAATGCCTTCGATAAGCTGCTGTTCAAACACATCGGCCACGTGGGCAGCAACACGGTGCGCAGCTTCTGGCTTGGCCTGACTCGCGGCCTGACCAGCAGCACACCAACCGGAGATGCAACCCGCCGCTACTATCAGCATCTTAACCGCTTGAGCGCCAACCTGGCGATGCTGTCGGATATCTCGATGGCGGTGCTGGGCGGCAGCCTGAAACGTCGGGAGCGTATCTCGGCACGTCTGGGAGATATTCTGAGCCAGATCTTCCTCGCCAGCGCGACGCTGAAACGCTACGACGACGAAGGCCGCCACGAAGCCGATCTGCCGCTGGTTCACTGGGGCGTGCAGGATGCGATCTATAAAGCAGAGCAGGCGATGGACGACCTGCTGGCAAACTTCCCGAACCGTGGCGTTGCTGCCCTGCTCCGCGCGACCATCTTCCCTACCGGGCGTCACTATCTTGCCCCGTCGGACAAGCTGGACCATGCCGTGGCGAAGATCCTGCAAACGCCGTGTGCCACCCGCTCCCGCATTGGCCGTGGTCAGTACCTGACCGCCAGCGAGCATAACCCGGTTGGCTTGCTGGAAGACGCCCTGCTGGACGTGATGGCTGCGGATCCGATCCATCAGCGCATCTGTAAAGAGTTCGGTAAGAACCTGCCGTTTACCCGTCTTGACGCGCTGGCCAACGAGGCGCTGGATAAAGGGATCATCAGTGCTGACGAAGCGCGGATCCTGACCAAAGCCGAAGAGAGCCGCCTGCGCAGTATCAACGTGGATGATTTTGAGGCAGACGCGCTGGCAACCCAGCCGGTCAAGCCCCTGCTCCCTATGCTGCCGGAAAAAGTGCGTAAAATCGAAGCCGCTTAACCTTATCTTTGCTGCAACCGACCCTGCCTCCGGGCAGGGTTTTTTATTGCCACACATTCACGTTTTGCCGTGGTAGAGTGTTCGGACGCTACAAAAATGGGGAGACTCATCGTGCCTGGTTTTAAAATTACGCTGTTGCAACAGCCGCTGGTCTGGATGGATGGTCCGGCTAATCTGCGGCACTTCGATCGCCAACTGGAAACGATTATCGGGCGCGACGTTATCGTTCTACCGGAGATGTTCACGACGGGTTTTGCTATGCAGGCTGCACAGCAGTCGCTGCCGCAGAGTGAAGTCGTTGCATGGATGCAGGCCAAAGCGCAGCAGACGAATGCTCTGGTGGCCGGTAGCGCAGCGCTGCAGAGCGAGCGCGGGCCGGTAAACCGCTTCCTGCTGGTTGAGCCGGAGGGCAAGGTGCACAGCTATGATAAGCGTCACCTGTTCCGCATGGCCGATGAGCATCACCACTACGAGGCCGGTACCGAGCGCGTGGTCTTTGAGTGGCGCGGCTGGCGCATTCTGCCTCTGGTCTGCTATGACCTGCGCTTCCCGGTCTGGTCACGCAACCGCAACGACTACGACCTGGCCCTGTACGTCGCCAACTGGCCAGCGCCGCGTTCGCTGCACTGGCAGGCGCTGCTGGTGGCACGCGCCATTGAGAATCAGGCCTACGTTGCAGGCTGTAACCGCGTCGGCACTGACGGTAACGGGCATCACTATCGCGGCGACAGTCGCATTATCAGCCCGCAGGGTGAAATCCTCGCGACCGCCGAGCCGCATCAGGCCACGCGTATCGATGCCGAGCTGTCGCTGGCCGCGCTGAACGATTATCGCGAAAAGTTCCCGGCCTGGCAGGATGCCGATCCCTTTACGCTGGAGAAGTGATGTCACTCACGGGTGCGAAATCGCCCGTTTGAAAAGCAAAAACGACGAAGGCCTGAATCATTGCTGAATCAGGCCTTCTGAATAGTGGCGGAACGGACGGGACTCGAACCCGCGACCCCCTGCGTGACAGGCAGGTATTCTAACCGACTGAACTACCGCTCCGCGTTGTGTTCCCTGGGGAACGAGGCGAATATTACGTATTGCCTCGCACGCCGTCAACGCTTTTTCACGGCTTTTGAATCGTTTGCTGCAAAAATCGCCCGGGCGCTGTTTTTATCCACAAAACAAGAGGTTTCAGGCCCGCCACAGGCACGAACCGCCCTTCTTCTGCACCAGATCAAGACGCGACTCATGCGCCATCACTTCTTCATCGCTGGCTAGCACCACGCGGAGCGAATTGGCCCGGCGCACAACGCGCTGAATAGTGGCCTCACCCTGCGCCTGCTGGTTTTCACCCTCAACGGAGAACGCCATTGCAGTCTGCCCACCCGTCATCATTAAGAAGACGTCGGCGAGGATCTGGGCATCGAGCAGCGCCCCGTGCAGCGTTCGCTTGCTGTTATCTATCTCATAGCGTGAGCAGAGCGCATCCAGACTGTTACGCTTGCCGGGGAACATCTTCCTTGCCATCGCCAGGCTATCGGTCACCTTACAGAAAGTGTCCGTTTTAGGAATGCCCCGGTTCAGCTTGCTGAACTCATAGTCCATAAAGCCAATATCAAACGAGGCATTGTGGATCACCAGCTCAGCGCCGCGAATATAGTCGATAAACTCATCGGCGACGTCGCTGAACAGCGGCTTATCCAGCAAAAACTCATCTGCAATCCCGTGCACGCCAAAGGCTTCCGGATCTACCAGCCGATCCGGCTTGAGATAGACGTGGAAGTTATTGCCGGTCAGGCGACGGTTGATCACCTCTACCGCGCCGATTTCAATAATCTTATGTCCTTCATAGTGGGCACCGATCTGGTTCATACCGGTGGTTTCCGTATCAAGGACGATCTGTCGTGTAATTGCAGTGCTCATAGCGGTCATTTATGTCAGACTTGTCGTTTTACGTCGATTTCAACTACAGGAAGTCTACCAGAGATGCTCAAACAGGTAGAAATTTTCACCGATGGATCTTGCTTAGGTAACCCAGGACCAGGCGGCTACGGCGCTATTTTACGCTATCAACAGCATGAAAGAACCTTCAGTGAAGGATATCGTCTTACGACCAACAACCGGATGGAGCTGATGGCGGCCATCGTCTCTCTTGAGGCGCTGAAAGAGCACTGCGAAGTGGTGTTAAGCACCGATAGCCAGTACGTCCGCCAGGGGATCACCCAGTGGATCCACAACTGGAAAAAGCGCGGCTGGAAAACGGCCGAGAAAAAACCGGTAAAGAATGTCGATCTCTGGAAGCGGCTGGATGCGGCACTCAGCCAGCACCAGATCCGCTGGGAGTGGGTTAAAGGCCACGCGGGTCATCCGGAAAACGAACGCTGCGACGAGCTGGCCCGCAGCGCAGCGATGAATCCAACCCAGGAAGACGTAGGCTATCAGCCCGAGAGCTAATCAGGGTTTGCGGTACTGGCGCGTTGCGCCAACCGCCTGAGGCACGCGTGCTTTTGCTTTGCTCTGCTTCATCGGGTTGAGCGTCAGAGGGATAGTCCGCTTGCGGGCAACAATAAGCTGCATACAGCCCAGCGCCGGCAGATGGGTAGTGAGCACTTTTCCCCCCTGCCGGGTCCAGGGCAGCACCTGAAAACCACTATGGTGCACGACTTCGAAGTTGAGCAGCGATAGCCAGTCGAGCTGGCGCATCATGGTAAACATCCGGCTGCGGTAGACCGCTGACTGACGCCTGATGGGCAGTGCCTTGCGAAGTCCAAGCAGGCTGACAGGATTAAACCCGCTCAGTATCAGCCAGCCATCGTCAATCAACACGCGATCGGCCTCATTTAACAGGCGATGGGGATCCGGGCACCAGCTCAAGGTATGGGCCAGCAGACAGGCATCCACGGATTTATTCTCAAAGGGAAGATGCAGCGGATCGGCTCTGACCTGCGCAGGCTCACCCTGCAATGAGACATTAACCTGATGCGAGATAGCGCAGCTTTCAGCATTGATTTCCGCGCTGAGATTGCCAATCTTAAGCAGGTGAAATCCATAGATCTTTGCGAACCAGGGCTTAAGCTGCTGTTCCAGCGCCTCGCGGTAGTATTCGCCACGGGAAAACTCAGCCCAGTGGGCGGGTGCTGAGAACGTTCGAGGTATCCTTGCCGGTTTCATCACAACCTTCCGCTACGCTTTGAGAGGTATTATATGAATCTTAACAGTATTCCCGCATTTCAGGATAACTACATCTGGGTGTTAAGCAATGACCAAGGTCACTGTGTGATTGTCGATCCGGGCGAAGCGGCTCCGGTGCTTAAGGCGATTACAGAAAACCAGTGGCAGCCTACAGCAATTCTGCTCACTCACCACCACCACGATCACGTTGGCGGCGTGAAAGAACTCCGCCAGCACTTCCCGGACATAGTGGTATATGGGCCGGAAGAGACACGAGATAAAGGGGCAACGAAATGCGTAGTCGAGGGTGATAAGCTCACTCTTTTGGGCTACGAATTTTCTGTTTTTGCGACACCGGGTCATACATTAGGCCACATCTCTTACTACACAATTCCTTACCTTTTTTGCGGCGACACGCTGTTCTCAGGCGGCTGTGGCCGACTTTTCGAAGGTACTGCGGATCAGATGTATCAATCTTTTCAGAAAATTAACGCGCTTCCCGACGAAACGGTTATATGTTGCGCGCACGAATATACATTAGCGAATATGAAGTTTGCCCAGCATATTCTGCCCGGTGATGCGGCTATTGAGGATTATCTTAATAAAGTGAAGCAGTTACGGGCAAAAAACCATCCAACGTTGCCCGTTACGCTGCAAAATGAGCGCCGGATTAATGTTTTTTTACGCACTGAAGATCCTGATTTGATTAGCGTTATCGACAAAGAAACAAATTTGCAACAGCCTAATACGCGTTTTGCATGGTTGAGGTCAAAGAAAGACGCTTTCTGAAATTTCATACTTGTCATCTGGATCCTTCGCCGTTATGATTGCTCGTCTTTTAAGCAACTATTGACTCACACACATGAAGGCACAAGCGATATTACTCGCCTCTGTCCTGCTTGTGGGTTGCCAGGCGTCTAATCACGACGGCAACGTACAACAGCACGCACAGAGCCTTTCTGCAGCTAGTCAAGGGGAAGCAGGGACGTTTACAAGTCAGGCGCGGTGGATGGACGATGGAACATCCCTCGCGCAGGATCAGGACTTGTGGGCTTCCATTGGCGACGAGCTAAAGATGGGAATTCCGGAAAATGACCGGATTCGCGAACAGAAACAGAAGTATTTAAGCAACAAGAGCTATCTCCACGATGTAACTTTACGGGCAGAGCCGTATATGTACTGGATAGCAGGGCAAGTTAAGAAACGTAACATGCCCATGGAACTGGTACTACTACCCATAGTGGAGAGCGCTTTTAACCCGCACGCGACGTCTGGTGCCAATGCCGCAGGCATTTGGCAGATCATTCCGAGCACGGGGCGCAACTACGGTTTGAAACAGACTCGCACTTACGATGCGCGTCGTGACGTTGTGGCATCGACTACGGCCGCACTCGACATGATGCAGCGTCTTAACCGCATGTTTGACGGCGACTGGCTGTTGACGGTGGCTGCCTATAACAGCGGCGAAGGGCGTGTCATGAAGGCAATAAAAGCGAATAAATCGCGCGGGAAACCTACCGATTTCTGGTCGCTGTCACTGCCTCAGGAAACGAAAATTTACGTGCCAAAAATGCTGGCCTTGAGCGATATTCTCAAGAACAGCAAGCGCTACGGTGTTCGTCTGCCTACGCCTGACGACAGCCGCGCCCTGGCTCGCGTTCGGCTAAACAGTCCGGTTGGCATGAGCCAGCTGGCGGATATGGCTGGCATGCCGGTAAGCAAGCTGAAAACCTTTAACGCTGGCGTTAAGGGCTCAACGCTGGGCTCCGGTGGACCGCAGTATGTGATGGTGCCGCAGAAGCACGCCGATCAACTGCGTGAATCGCTGGCCTCGGGTGAAATCGCTGCCGTACAGCCGACGCTGATGGCGGATAACACCCCGCTGACCAGCCGCAGCTATAAGGTACGTTCTGGCGATACGCTTTCCGGTATTGCTTCACGCCTCGGCGTGAGCGCTAAGGATCTCCAGCAGTGGAATAGCCTGCGCGGTTCAACCCTGAAGGTTGGCCAGAGCCTGACCGTTGGTGCAGGCAGCAGCGCGCAGCGTCTTGCCAGCAACAGCGATAGCGTTAAGTATCGCGTGCGTAAAGGTGATTCGCTCTCCAGTATTGCGAAAGATTACGGCGTAAATATTAAGGATGTTATGCGCTGGAATGACGGTACGGATAACCTGCAGCCAGGCGATCAGCTCACGCTGTTTGTGAAAGATAGCGCCACACCAGACTCCTGATCATCGAACCGTTTCACATAAAAAAGCACCGTCTCCCCCGGTGCTTTTTTTATTGCTGTTTGCGTAAGTTAGCGTTTTTTCGCCTCAATAAACACCGTATCGCTGGTAAAAGAGCCGTCCTCTTGCAGCTCGAAGTAGGCTTTTACCGCCTGCGATGCGCTGTCCTGATAGAGCCGAATTGCCTTGCTCAGCGCATCAGGCGTCCGCATACGGGCGATCCAGGAGGAGAACTCCAGCACCAGCCGATCGGTAACCAAATCGCAAGTAGTGAGCCCCACCTCGTTAATCTGCGCCAGCCACTGGCCGCTAGAGTAGTTGCGCACGTGAGAGGTATCGCGCAGCGCTTCAACCGTTTGCAACCAGATATCACGTACCGGCTCGCCAGGCGACATTACATCCATCAGGAATACCGTTCCGCCAGGTTTCAGGACGCGCTTAATCTCGCGCAGGGCCTGGCCGAGATCCTGCCAGTGGTGCGCTGAATAGCGGCTAATGACTACATCAAAGGTCTCATCGGCGAAGGGTAACTGCTCCGCATAGCCCTGCTGAGTGCTGATATTGCTCAAGCCTTTCTCTTGTGCCGCAGAGGCTACCACCCCCAGCATATCGCTGGAGAGGTCGTATGCCGTTACCTGCCCTACTACAGTCGCGGCGGTAAAGCTGGCGTGCCCTCCGCCACAGCCGACATCTAATACGTGAGCCTGTGGGAAGCGCTGGAGACGATCGCGCAGCCGCTCTAAATCGCGGCCTACGGCATGTACGGCGCTGGTTAAGTAGGCGCTTGCCTGGGAGCCAAACTGATCTTCGACGTTATCATGATGGGATTTTGCTGCCATTGTGCTGTCCTTTTAGGTTAAGTGAAAAAGAGGGCAGCACCCGTTTAGGCCTGCCCTACGGCAGACCTGACGCACCACTATTTATCAGGCTTGCCGGGACTGAATTCAACGAGTAGCGGGTTGTGATCGGAGGCGCGCGTGACCAGCACTGAAGCTTCGCTCACGTTCAGACCACGATAGAAGATAAAGTCGAGCGGACGACCAAACGCCCGGCGGCGGTTGTCATCGGTAAAACGTACCTGACGCAGGGACATCTCCCGGGAGAAGCGATAGAGCGCGTTCATGCGCGGGCGACTCCAGGCATTGAAATCGCCAGCCATGATCACTGGGCCATTATGCTGGGCGATCTGATCCCCAATAGGCAGCAGCTGCTTGCTATAGACATCAACCCCTAGACTAAAGTTAACCGCGTGGACGTTGACGACCATCAACAGCCGTCCGTCAGGAAGAGGATAGACCGTCACCAGAGCCGACTTTGCCAGCCGCAGGATCGGCTCACGTTCGCGTAACGGGCAGCAGTAAACCGGATGGGCCGACGCCAGCGTCATGACCCCAGAGGGATGCTGAGGCAGTACAAAGGCCGGTACCTGATCCGCTGCCAGATAGTTGGTAGTCGCAAAGCGAATAAGCTCAGGCGTGGTTTGCGCCTCCTGCAGCAGTACGAGGTGGGCATTTTTACCGAAGTTCTGCAACACTGACTGCCACTCTGCACGCTGCTGCTTGAAGATGTTCCACACCAGGACGCGGATGTTCTCTTCCTGGCTCAGCGGCGCGCCTGGGGGCGATGCCTGGCCAATGGTCGCGAATGACCCGGGCGGCAGGATCCGCTCGGCGGGTTGTCCTGCGATATAGCGCATGGCATGGGTATGTTTTCGCACTTTGGGCTTCTTACCTCTGTAACCTGTTTACCCTGGATACCAGGGCCACTCTCTCTGTTATAGGGATTTTAGCGCACACTTTCAACGCTGCATGTAAAAACAGATGTTTTGCTAAGGGAGTGACACTTCATGCTGGCACGTGGTTAAATAACAAAAATCGATAAAATGCGGATAAAATTTTGCTACAGGTGCAAAAATGAAGGCAACATCAGAAGAGCTGGCTATATTTGTCGCGGTGGTGGAGAGCGGAAGCTTTAGCCGTGCCGCTGAGCAGCTTGGGCAAGCCAATTCGGCCGTTAGCCGGGCGGTAAAGAAGCTGGAGACCAAGCTGGGCGTGAGCTTGCTTAACCGCACGACGCGCCAGCTGAGCCTGACCGAGGAAGGCGAGCGCTATTTCCGCCGCGTGCAGCTTATTCTTCAGGAGATGGCGGCAGCAGAAAACGAGGTGATGGAGCATCAGCAAATCCCGCGCGGTCTGCTACGCATCGACGCCGCGACGCCCGTTGTGCTGCATTTTCTCATGCCGATGATTAAGCCGTTTCGAGAGCGTTATCCGGAAGTGACGCTCTCGCTGGTTTCGTCAGAAACCTTTATTAATCTGATCGAGCGGAAAGTGGACGTTGCTATTCGCGTTGGCACGCTGACCGACTCCAGCCTGCGCGCCCGGCCACTGTTTAAAAGCTCTCGCAGGATGATCGCCTCCCCTGCCTATCTGGCTAAATACGGTACGCCAAAGACCGTTGAGGATCTTGAACATCATATCTGCATGGGTTTTACCGAGCCTGTTTCGCTTAATACCTGGCCGATTGCCTGTGAAGATGGACAGCTATATGAAATTAGTAGCGGCATTACCTCTAACAGCGGCGAAACGCTGAAATATCTTTGTCTTTCCGGGAATGGTATTGCCTGTCTGTCTGACTATATGACGGATAAGGAGATTGCCAGCGGCGAGCTGGTCGAAGTGCTGGCGGATAAGCGTCTGTCGGTAGAGATGCCGTTCAGCGCGGTTTACTACAGCGACCGAGCAGTCAGCACGCGTATCCGTGCCTTCGTCGACTTTCTCAGCGAATACGTGAAGCAGCGTCAGCAGCCGTGAAGTCGGCGGTTTCGCTGTAAATAGCAGGCAAAAAAAAACCGTATCTCGTGAGAGATACGGCTTCTTAAATAAGTGGCGGAACGGACGGGACTCGAACCCGCGACCCCCTGCGTGACAGGCAGGTATTCTAACCGACTGAACTACCGCTCCACCGAATTTTTCTACAACTACCGGTTTGATGCCCCGGTTTACTGCTT
>NZ_BBMZ01000043.1 GCF_000759795.1 Pseudescherichia vulneris NBRC 102420 | reverse complement strand
TTATTACTCCATTTGGATATAATCCGCTGATTTAAGGTTACTTAAAGCACGCTCTCCCATGCGCCATCGTCAAAACCGGCTATCCAGTTATTTGTGATATCAAAGCCAAAAAACTGGCTACCTTCAGAGGGGGTTAATACATCACCAGACCAGACTCCAGCCGCCTTCACCGTCAGATAACCCTGGCGTATAGCGGCGAGCAGTTCGAGCGATACGCCTGCGCTGCCGTTTTCATAAAAAACCCAGACCGATATCGTCATATCCTGGTTGTCAACGATCTGCATGCGCAGACCCGAGCCTGCCGTTGCGGCATCAAGAATGGCGGGTAGCGTGTCGTTCTGTCCATTCCAGTTATTAATTGCGATTTTTGCCTTAAGAACGATGCGATAGGTCTCGTCACTCAGTACCGTAAAGCCGCTGTCAGGATCGTATGGTCCCTGCCAAACGCCCTGATCATATCCCAGCGCGTCGTTATCCCATGAAAAGTAGATGCCGCTGATAGGTTCGCGAACGTAACGGGTACGTCCCACCCACTCGCCGATCTGGTCGAGCTGGGTGCCCACTGCCGTGTCGATATCAAAATCCTCGGGCATGGCCTTTAGCGCGGTGGAAATATTGATAAACGGACGGGTTGAGAGATTGATGTGTTCGAAAAATAGCGGCTTCGTGGCATGGTAGTTAGTGATTAGCTCCGTGTATTTACTCATGCAGCCACCGTAATCTGAATATTATCTACCGAACAGATCGCAGCCGCGTCGTAGGCAAGGGTAATATTGGCTGCCGCCATGCTATCTGCCGATGTCCCGATCACCAGCGCAATGATGTCGTAATACCGGGCGCTTCCCCCACTGACTACCCCAAGATTAGCTGGCGAATAGAGTCGGCTTAGCAGGACATCGTCACCGATTGCCAGGCCATTCACATAATCCGCAATAGCCTCTTTTATCTGTTCGCCAATTTGTGATGTGTAGCCGGTAAAAGCCTGTAAGGTAACGGAGGCGAAAACCGGCACATCGATGGGGCGGGAGAAGCTGATAAGGTGTGGATTACCGTACAGGTCCGACACGGTGACCGCCGTCGAGCCGTAAGTACTGACCCCCAGCCCTTTTTTACCCTGCAGCACGATGGCAACAGTGGATACATCACCACCGTCGATTACCCCGCAGATGGAGTGCGGTGGTAGGCCGTTGCTGTCAGCGACACCCGTGTCATTTTCATATAGCTTATGTCGCATTACGCCAGTGATATTGGCTATCGCACCGTCAACCGCCTGGAACGGCGTCAGCGAGGGCAATCCGACGCTCTGGCTCTGTCGGATGCGAAGCTCCGCGTCGGTTTCTGCTGCGGTGCCAACGGTTGCCGCAGCCGGATTCGTGACGGAAGACCAACCGCGGGTTGGCGTGTTGATCCCGGTTATTGTTCCGGCAAGAGCAGCAACCGCACCGCTGCTTGAGCAGGTTGCCGTTATGGTCACGGTGCCATCGAGACCGATAACCACGCTGGAAGGAAGGCTCCATACAATATTATTGTTGTCCTTCGCCGAGCCGTTAGTGATAACCGTTCCGGCTGTCCCGTACAGTACCAGATCGGCAGTAGAGCGGGTCGCACCTTTACGGGAAATGCCGTTGATTTTTACCGTGCTGGACAGCGCCGCGCCGTAGGCCGTGGCAGGCGAATAGCAGTTGTAGACGGCGATAGCCGCATTATTGGCATCATGAATTGCCAGCGCCATTAGTGCCACCATCTGTCCATCTTTACTGTCGGGTTCCAGATAAGCATCACTGCCGTAAATCTGCTGGAAGTAGCCGGTCAGCGTACTGAGGATCGTCTGGTAGTCAGGCGCACCGATCCCCTCAGCGGTTACCGTTGCCGATAAGCCGAGCGTGTCGAGATTCAAAGACATCAGGCCTCCGAAGTGAGCGTTATAGGTCCATAGAAAGTGTCGATTTCAGCAAAAAAGTGAACACGACGCGTTGTTGTATTCACCGTAGTATTAAATGATCGGATGGTGTTTACGCCTTGCGTCTCAAGGATACGCTGGCGGATCGCCAGGTCGTAAATCTCCGGTTTCTGCCTGCCAAGCACCGACTGGATCCAGGGTGTGCCCACCGTCGTGTCGAGAAACCACTCCCCATACCAGAGATTAAAACGGGTCAGTACAGCCTGTGCCACCGCTTCCGGTGAGTTGCTTAGCCAGGCCTCGTCGCCGCTGCCGAAGGTATAGTCACCATTACTGTCTTCACGTCGGTAGCGCATTTTAACCTCCTAGCGGGGCGGTGCTGTTGCCACCGCTTTCAACGCCGCCGTGGCTGTGTTGGTCAACTATTGAACCATCAACTAGCTGGAGTCGCCCGTCGGGAAGAATTTTCAGCCCGTTCAGATTAAATCCGCCGGGTGCCGTTCCGTTGATGGTGCCGCTTTCAGGATTCAGGCTGAGCCGCGTCTCGCCATCGTCGCTGCGTATCTCCACAGCATTGGTGCTGATAGCGCCGATCTTCTGTACCTGCGACTGTGGGCCAACGATAGCAAAGGCGTCGGACAGATCGTGCATGCGATCATCCGCTGGCTCCTGAACACCCCCACTCTGCCACCAGAAGTCGATACAGCGGTCGGCAAATATAACCAGACATTCATCACCCTCTTTGATCGGGAACGTCAACGTACAGCCACCGCCACGAGGAAAGATGACGGGCACATCAACCAGTTGCGGGTAAAAATGGGTACTCTGTTTACCATTCTCACCACTGTGAATGTAACGGACCGCAGGCTGCACTATGGCGGTGACGGTTTCAGGGTCAAAAGCCTGGATAATGCCGGGCGATGCCACGCGCAGATTCTGATTTAATGCCTTAAGCTCTGACCTGAAAGTTTCAGACAGGCTACCGCTGAAGGATTGATCGGTTTGTATCATTGATAACCCCCATAAATAAAAAGACCGCCGATTGGCGGGTGAATTTGAATGAATGCTTCTGGCGAACGGCTAGTCAGATAGTTTCCTGCAGGGGAATGAAGCAATAATAGGAGGTATGTCCATATTAGCCTGGAGTAACTGAACGTTCAGGAATCGCACTTCACTATCCGGACGGTGCACGTACTCGAAGCCATAGTTGTTGCCGTCACTGGCGGGCATTAGGGTCATGTCAACTTTCATTCCCGTTTCATTAGGACCCAACATTTCTATTCGCTGATAAGTCACTCTCTCACCATTTACTTTATTTAATGCACCGGGAATCACCTCTAATTGATAATGACCGCATTGTATTGTGTATATACTGGCATTGACCTGAAATGCAAAAAAACGAAAAACAAACAAATAAAAGCCCTCATGTTTCAAAGTCCTTTTTTATAAGATCCGTCAGAACCAAGATCATCAGCCCCGCGTGCCTCGCACACCATGTCCATATACCACTCCTGGCCCCGCGTATCGCCCTTATAGTTTATCCCCCGCACCATATACACCCCGTCAGCCGCGATGCTGGCAAGCTGTGCTTTCGATGCCGGACGTGTCGCCTGCCGGTTTTCGTTTATCCCGCTCACAGGAAAACGCCCGCCCTTGATGTTATCTTAGATAAAAATAAAACCTGTGATTATTTAACTGTGACACAATTGTAAGTTGCAAACTGCCGAGGTTCGCTAACACCGACTTGAATCCATTCAACGTTAAGAGTAGCTTTTCCATTGAGGCCGATAAATTCTATCCCAACCCATACCCCAGGCTGATTCGTAGTCATCACCCATTCAAATTTAATATTATTATAATCGCCACCCTCCTTAAGAAAAGTTATTTTTTGCGTGTCGGGCTTAGCACCATTAATTCTTGCCAAACCATCATTTGCCCAATGCACTTTAAAGTTACCACATTGAGAATCGGCAAAAGCATTTAAATTGAAAATAAATAATAAAATCATCGAGATTATTTTTGAGCATTTCATAAGATACATTAGTAAGTTGTTTTTTGTATTGTTCCTTGACCGTATAAATCATCAGCCCCGCGTGCCTCGCACACCATATCCATATACCACTCCTGGCCCCGTGTATCGCCCCTGTAGTTAATCCCCCGCACGATGTAAACGCCGTCAGTCGCGATGCTGGCAAGCTGGGCTTTCGATGCCGGACGTGTCGCCTGCCGATTTCCGTTTATCCCGCTCACCGGAAAAAATCCGCTATCCTTAATAGCACCTGAAATAAAAATCAAACGGTAATTATTTAACTCTGACGCAATTGTATGTTGCAAGCTACCGAGGCATATCTGTACCTGTTACTCCGGCCCGGATCCACTCGGCATTAAGAATAGCTTTTCCATCGCGTTTAATATATTCCAGGCCTACCCATGTATTCGGCTGATCGGTAGCCATCATCCATTCAAGCTTAAGGTTACTATAATCTTCTTTTTCTTTTAAAAAAGTTATATGCTGTGTTTCAGGTCTTACACCATTAATACGAAACCAACCATCGTCAGGCCCGGCGCTTAAGCGGAAAGGACCACATTGTCCGTCCGCAAAAGCATGGAATGGTAAAATTAAAATGGCTATAGCAAAGACACAATTAGCTTTCATATTATCATCCCTATGGGAGAGCTTTTTCTTTAACTGATTTTCTTGCTAAATCATCAGCCCCGCGTGCCTCGCACACCATATCCATATACCACTCCTGGCCCCGCGCATCGCCCTTATAGTTAATCCCCCGCACGATGTAAACGCCGTCAGTCGCGATGCTGGCAAGCTGTGCTTTCGATGCCGGACGTGTCGCCTGCCGGTTTTCGTTTATCCCGCTCACAGGAAAACGCCCGCCCTTGATGTTATCTGAGATAAAAATAAAACCTGTGATTATTTAACTCTGACACAATTGTAAGTTGCAAACTGCCGAAACCCATCTACACCTGTTACGCCAGCCCGGATCCACTCAGTATTAAGAATAGCTTTTCCATCACGCTTGATGTACTCCAGGCCAACCCACGTATTCGGTTGATCGGTAGCCATCATCCATTGAAGTTTTATATTATCATAATCATTCTTTCCCTTTAAAAAAGTTATATGCTGCGTTTCAGGGCGTGCACCATTAATATAAATATATCCATTGTCAATACCACTATCTGAAAGTATATAATTACCACATCGAGCAAATGGCTTTCCCGCACAAAAAGCTGGAGTATTTAAAATAGTTAAAAATAACATTACAATGAGCATTGTTATTTTTTTCATTTAGGTGCCAGCTTATTTGTAGTATTTGACTTTATAAGATCATCAGCCCCGCGTGCCTCGCACACCATATCCATATACCACTCCTGGCCCCGTGTATCGCCCCTGTAGTTAATCCCCCGCACCACATACACCCCGTCAGTCGCGATGCTGGCAAGCTGGGCTTTCGATGCCGGACGTGTCGCCTGCCGGTTACCTTTTATCCCGCTCACCGGAAAACGCCCGCCCTCCTTCGCGATATCCTCAGCCGGGAGGTTCTGCTGGTTGATGATAACCTCTGCCTGGTTAAGGTGAATAAGGCCGTTTGTGCGGATTTTCGGTGTAATCAGACACCGCACGTTGATTCCCTTGCCGAGGGTCTGCGTCGGCGTCCCCACCAGTCCGGTCCGGCTGTTCAGCACCACCGCGTCATGCATGTACTCGTCCTTCTTCAGCATCACCCGCTGCCCGTCAACGAACATCCAGCTGGCATTGCACTGCCGGGCCACCTCATCCATCAGCAGCCGCGTCTTGCCGAACAGCACCCGCCCCCGCGGGTAGACTTTCGCCGGCATCGCCGGGGTCTGCCCCTCCGTCACCCCGAACGGGGCAAAGTCCTGCATCAGGGCGTGGTTCATCTCCGCAAGGGTGT
>NZ_BBMZ01000045.1 GCF_000759795.1 Pseudescherichia vulneris NBRC 102420 | reverse complement strand
ATCTTCGGGTTGTGAGGTTAAGCGACTAAGCGTACACGGTGGATGCCCTGGCAGTCAGAGGCGATGAAGGACGTGCTAATCTGCGATAAGCGTCGGTAAGGTGATATGAACCGTTATACCCGACGATTTCCGAATGGGGAAACCCAGTGTGTTTCGACACACTATCATTACGTGAATACATAGCGTAATGAAGCGAACCGGGGGAACTGAAACATCTAAGTACCCCGAGGAAAAGAAATCAACCGAGATTCCCCCAGTAGCGGCGAGCGAACGGGGAACAGCCCAGAGTCTGAATCAGCGTGTGTGTTAGTGGAAGCGTCTGGAAAGTCGCACGATACAGGGTGAAAGTCCCGTACACAAAAATGCACACGCTGTGAACTCGAAGAGTAGGGCGGGACACGTGGTATCCTGTCTGAATATGGGGGGACCATCCTCCAAGGCTAAATACTCCTGACTGACCGATAGTGAACCAGTACCGTGAGGGAAAGGCGAAAAGAACCCCGGCGAGGGGAGTGAAACAGAACCTGAAACCGTGTACGTACAAGCAGTGGGAGCCTCTTTATGGGGTGACTGCGTACCTTTTGTATAATGGGTCAGCGACTTATATTCTGTAGCAAGGTTAACCGTATAGGGGAGCCGAAGGGAAACCGAGTCTTAACTGGGCGTTAAGTTGCAGGGTATAGACCCGAAACCCGGTGATCTAGCCATGGGCAGGTTGAAGGTTGGGTAACACTAACTGGAGGACCGAACCGACTAATGTTGAAAAATTAGCGGATGACCTGTGGCTGGGGGTGAAAGGCCAATCAAACCGGGAGATAGCTGGTTCTCCCCGAAAGCTATTTAGGTAGCGCCTCGTGAACTCATCTTCGGGGGTAGAGCACTGTTTCGGCTAGGGGGCCATCCCGGCTTACCAACCCGATGCAAACTGCGAATACCGAAGAATGTTATCACGGGAGACACACGGCGGGTGCTAACGTCCGTCGTGAAGAGGGAAACAACCCAGACCGCCAGCTAAGGTCCCAAAGTCATGGTTAAGTGGGAAACGATGTGGGAAGGCACAGACAGCCAGGATGTTGGCTTAGAAGCAGCCATCATTTAAAGAAAGCGTAATAGCTCACTGGTCGAGTCGGCCTGCGCGGAAGATGTAACGGGGCTAAACCATGCACCGAAGCTGCGGCAGCGACGCTTATGCGTTGTTGGGTAGGGGAGCGTTCTGTAAGCCGTTGAAGGTGTGCTGTGAGGCATGCTGGAGGTATCAGAAGTGCGAATGCTGACATAAGTAACGATAAAGCGGGTGAAAAACCCGCTCGCCGGAAGACCAAGGGTTCCTGTCCAACGTTAATCGGGGCAGGGTGAGTCGACCCCTAAGGCGAGGCCGAAAGGCGTAGTCGATGGGAAACAGGTTAATATTCCTGTACTTGGTGTTACTGCGAAGGGGGGACGGAGAAGGCTATGTTGGCCGGGCGACGGTTGTCCCGGTTTAAGC
>NZ_BBMZ01000046.1 GCF_000759795.1 Pseudescherichia vulneris NBRC 102420 | reverse complement strand
TGACGAGGCACTACGGTGCTGAAGCAACAAATGCCCTGCTTCCAGGAAAAGCCTCTAAGCATCAGGTAACACGAAATCGTACCCCAAACCGACACAGGTGGTCAGGTAGAGAATACCAAGGCGCTTGAGAGAACTCGGGTGAAGGAACTAGGCAAAATGGTGCCGTAACTTCGGGAGAAGGCACGCTGGTGCGTAGGTGAAGTGACTTGCTCACGGAGCTGAAACCAGTCGAAGATACCAGCTGGCTGCAACTGTTTATTAAAAACACAGCACTGTGCAAACACGAAAGTGGACGTATACGGTGTGACGCCTGCCCGGTGCCGGAAGGTTAATTGATGGGGTTATCCGTAAGGAGAAGCTCTTGATCGAAGCCCCGGTAAACGGCGGCCGTAACTATAACGGTCCTAAGGTAGCGAAATTCCTTGTCGGGTAAGTTCCGACCTGCACGAATGGCGTAATGATGGCCAGGCTGTCTCCACCCGAGACTCAGTGAAATTGAAATCGCTGTGAAGATGCAGTGTACCCGCGGCAAGACGGAAAGACCCCGTGAACCTTTACTATAGCTTGACACTGAACATTGAGCCTTGATGTGTAGGATAGGTGGGAGGCTTTGAAGCGTGGACGCCAGTCTGCGTGGAGCCAACCTTGAAATACCACCCTTTAATGTTTGATGTTCTAACGTGGACCCGTGATCCGGGTTGCGGACAGTGTCTGGTGGGTAGTTTGACTGGGGCGGTCTCCTCCTAAAGCGTAACGGAGGAGCACGAAGGTCAGCTAATCCTGGTCGGACATCAGGAGGTTAGTGCAATGGCATAAGCTGGCTTGACTGCGAGCGTGACGGCGCGAGCAGGTGCGAAAGCAGGTCATAGTGATCCGGTGGTTCTGAATGGAAGGGCCATCGCTCAACGGATAAAAGGTACTCCGGGGATAACAGGCTGATACCGCCCAAGAGTTCATATCGACGGCGGTGTTTGGCACCTCGATGTCGGCTCATCACATCCTGGGGCTGAAGTAGGTCCCAAGGGTATGGCTGTTCGCCATTTAAAGTGGTACGCGAGCTGGGTTTAGAACGTCGTGAGACAGTTCGGTCCCTATCTGCCGTGGGCGCTGGAGAACTGAGGGGGGCTGCTCCTAGTACGAGAGGACCGGAGTGGACGCATCACTGGTGTTCGGGTTGTCATGCCAATGGCACTGCCCGGTAGCTAAATGCGGAAGAGATAAGTGCTGAAAGCATCTAAGCACGAAACTTGCCCCGAGATGAGTTCTCCCTGAGACTTTAAGTCTCCTGAAGGAACGTTGAAGACGACGACGTTGATAGGCCGGGTGTGTAAGCGCAGCGATGCGTTGAGCTAACCGGTACTAATGAACCGTGAGGCTTAACCTTACAACGCCGAAGATGTTTTGGCGGATTTGAAAGACGATTTTCAG
>NZ_BBMZ01000047.1 GCF_000759795.1 Pseudescherichia vulneris NBRC 102420 | reverse complement strand
TGCGTTATCGATCTGGTCGAATGCACGAGCAGAACCACCGTAGGTTTTAGCCAGAACGGTAGTGATGGCAGCGGTCAGCGTTGTTTTACCATGGTCAACGTGGCCGATAGTACCGACGTTAACGTGCGGTTTTGTACGTTCAAACTTTTCTTTAGACATCGATTGTCCCTCTAAGACACGGATAAATCGGTGATATCACCACATCAACCAGGCAACATGCCCGACTTGTTGAATGCTTTTAAATGTAAACAGAGAGAAACGGGAGGGAGAAGTGAAGTGGTGCTGATACCCAGAGTCGAACTGGGGACCTCACCCTTACCAAGGGTGCGCTCTACCAACTGAGCCATATCAGCACGTATTGGAGCGGGCAGCGGGAATCGAACCCGCATCATCAGCTTGGAAGGCTGAGGTAATAGCCATTATACGATGCCCGCATCCTGAAACTCGGCTACCCAGTTCTTTCTGTAACAAAAAAGAGATTGCTCTCTTTTTATGTTCGAGCTGCTTAATTTTTTAACCAGCTCAGGCGGCAATTACGCTGCCAGAAAGTGGTGGTGGGGGAAGGATTCGAACCTTCGAAGTCTGTGACGGCAGATTTACAGTCTGCTCCCTTTGGCCGCTCGGGAACCCCACCGGACTTGATGGTGCCGACTACCGGAATCGAACTGGTGACCTACTGATTACAAGTCAGTTGCTCTACCTACTGAGCTAAGTCGGCATCAAGTAGCGCGCATTCTAGGGAGCCCAGCGGGTTCATGCAACAAAAAAATCGCATAAAACGTTCTCTTGCTCACATTTTGTGCGCTGACATGTAAAAATGCTGTCATTTCATGCAACGGCGAACAAATATTCAACGTTTTATCGCGTCTTAACGAGCAAAGAGAATGTCAAAACGCGGCGAAATCACCGTGGGCCGATCCTGTTACGTGATGCGTATCAGTGAAAGCACTCTTCGCCACTATTTTTTCTTATCCTTACCTGCAATCTGATGTTACCCTCCTGCCCATTGTCCATAATAAACTTCATTGTAGCGTGCCATTGAGCTGTCTTTCAGGACTGCGCATCGCTGAACGTTTATCCTCGGAACGGTGACGATAAATGGCACGCAGAAACATGCTTATGAATGCAGCAGAGCAAACGTTAATGACGCCTTACTTACAGTTTAACCGCAGCCAGTGGGCTGCACTTCGTGACTCGGTGCCGATGACCCTGACGGAAGGGGAAATTGCGCGGTTAAAAGGTATTAATGAAGATCTCTCCCTTGAAGAGGTTGCAGAGATCTATCTGCCTCTGTCGCGTTTACTCAATTTCTATATCAGCTCTAACCTGCGCCGTCAGGCCGTACTGGAGCAGTTCTTGGGTACTAACGGGCAGCGCATCCCGTATATCATCAGCATTGCCGGCAGCGTGGCCGTAGGGAAAAGTACGACCGCTCGCGTACTGCAGGCGCTGCTGAGCCGCTGGCCTGAACATCGCCGGGTAGAGCTCATTACCACCGATGGCTTCTTGCATCCTAACCAGGTGCTGAAAGATCGTGGTCTGATGAAGAAGAAAGGCTTTCCTCAGTCCTACGATATGCACCGACTGGTGAAGTTCGTTTCCGATCTTAAATCGGGCGTGCCGGATGTGACTGCCCCGGTCTACTCTCATCTTATTTATGATGTTATTCCCGACGGGGATAAGACGGTTACCCATCCCGATATTTTAATTCTTGAAGGCTTGAACGTGTTGCAGAGCGGAATGGATTATCCTCACGATCCGCACCATGTATTTGTATCGGACTTTGTCGATTTCTCTATTTACGTTGACGCCCCGGAAGATCTATTACAGCGCTGGTATATCAATCGCTTTTTAAAATTCCGCGAAGGTGCGTTTAGCAACCCAGACTCGTACTTCCACAGCTATGCGAAGCTCTCTGAAGAGGAAGCGGTGAAGGTTGCGACGTCCCTGTGGCAGGAAATTAACTTCCTGAATCTGAAAGAAAACATCCTACCTACTCGTGAGCGCGCCAGCCTGATCATGACTAAAAGCGCCAATCATGCGGTTGAGCAGGTACGGTTACGCAAATAAAAAAGGGAGCGTTACGCTCCCTGCTTCACTATTATTCCGCGCTTCTTAACGAAATTTCACCGCCCATCCACGCTTTAATCGCTCCGTCTTGCTCAAGCAGCAGTGCGCCTTGTGTATCTATTCCGCGTGAAATACCCACTATCTCTTTATCACCAATAATAAGTTTGACCGGACGGTTAATAAAGTTATCCAGCTTTTCCCAGCGAGAAAGATAAGGGGTTAACCCCTCCTGCTCAAACAGCTCCAGCGCAGCGCGTAAATCGTTAATTAGCCGCGCGGCAAGGGTATTACGATCGATGACGATCCCCGCTTCCTGAAGATTGATCCATCCCTGGTTAATAACGTCGGACTCAACCTTCCGCATCGCCAGATTGATCCCTGCCCCGATAACGATCTGTGCTGCATCGCCCGTCTTTCCCGTCAGCTCAACGAGAATACCGGCCAGCTTGCGATCCTGCAGATAGAGATCGTTAGGCCATTTGACGCGTACCTGGCTGGCGCCCAGATCGCGCAGCACTTCTGCCATCACGATACCAATCACCAGGCTGAGACCAATCGCTGCCGCAGGGCCCTGTTCAAGACGCCAGAACATGGAGAGATAGAGGTTCGCCCCAAAAGGAGAGAACCATTTACGCCCGCGCCGACCCCGTCCCGCCTGCTGATACTCGGCAACACAGGCATCGCCTGACTGTAAAGTACCGATACGATCCAGTAGATACTGGTTCGTTGAATCAATAACCGGCAGTACGGCAACCTGACTCTGTTTTACCTGGCTGCTAATAAACTCCTGGTTTAGCAGCTGGATAGGCTCCGGTAGGCTGTAGCCTTTTCCCGGTACGGTAAAGACATCAACGCCCCAGTCGCGCAGGGTCTGAATGTGCTTGTTAATGGCCGCCCGGCTCATTCCCAGGCGCTCACCCAGCTGCTCTCCTGAATGGAACTCGCCGTCGGCTAAAATTGAAATCAGGGTTAATGGAATAGTATTGTCCTTCACGCGATGATCTCCACAGCGTTCACCTCTCCCGTTGGGCCAATAAAACGCACTTCTGGCTCCAGCCAGACGTTGAATTTTTCTCCCACCTGCTGACGTACATGATGCGCCAGACCTACCACATCTTTGCTGGTCGCCTGGTTTTCATTGATAAGCACAAGCGCCTGTTGGCGGTGTACGGCTGCACCGCCTACTGCCGTGCCTTTTAACTGGCAACGATCGATAAGCCAGCCGGCAGCGAGCTTGACGGTACCATCGGCCTGAGGATAGTGCGGCGCATCAGGATAGTGAGTCAACAGCTGTTGCGACACCTCTGCGCTTACTACGGGATTTTTAAAGAAGCTTCCTGCGTTACCGTTTACTTTTGGATCGGGAAGCTTGCTCATTCGCATATTGCAGACGGTATCAAAAACGTCCTGTGCCGTAACAGTAGCCGGATCGAGGCGTGCTAGATCGCCGTAGGTCAGTACCGGCTGCCAGGCTTTTTTCAGGCGTATGCCTACCGCGACGATGGCATGACTATGCTGATACTCATGCTTGAAGATGCTGTCCCGATAGCCAAAGCGGCACTCTTGAGCGGTAAGGCGCTGAATATGGCCAGTCGCAAGCTCAACGCAGTCAACATAGTCGCATACGCGCTGTAGCTCAACGCCATACGCGCCGATGTTTTGAATGGGTGATGAACCTACACAGCCAGGGATCAGGGCGAGATTCTCCAGGCCAGCCATCCCTTTACCCAGCGTATATTGAACCAGCCGGTGCCAGTTCTCCCCTGCGCCAACGTGCAGATGCCAGGCATCGGGTTTTTCAGTGGTATCGATACCCATGATGCGGTTAACAATCACCGTACCGGCAAAATCATTCAGGAAGAGAACGTTACTCCCCTCGCCCAGAATTAATACGGGCTGTTGGATCTGCACCGCATTCTGCCAGGCGTTAAGGAGCTGTTGCACATTGTCGGCAAGCACGATGTGATTCGCATTATGCGCAATACCAAAGGTATTCCAGGGTTTAAGGGAGTGATTCATAGACGCCATCCAAAGACAAAAACAGGGCTAGTGTACCCCATATGCTGAATGAGCGCTTGTGAATGAGGCGTAATCGCCCGGTGGCGCGGCGCTTACCGGGCCTACGGCGGGAGCGGCGCTGTTTTTTAAAC
>NZ_BBMZ01000048.1 GCF_000759795.1 Pseudescherichia vulneris NBRC 102420 | reverse complement strand
ATACATACAGTAGATTCTCAGGATGGGTAATGCAATACGGTGCGGCCTATTAATCTTCTTCAGCAATGGTGTAGTCAGTTTCAGGGTTATACCCGAGGGTTTGCAGAAACGCTTCCATATTGTGCTGTTTTTCCTCGATGGTGGTTAAAGCCTGATCCAGTTCCACTGCTGTTTGCAGCACCAGGCCGGTGACCGCTGCGTAGTCCACGGTGTAGCTGCGCTTGCTGTCATCTCGCGCCCGTTTCAGGCGGGTAACCACGCGCGTTTCGGTGACAGTGATCGGCTCTCCGTTCTCGGCGAGCTTCTCATCCTGGTACGGCTCCTCGACAGACTCATACTGGTCATAATCATCAAATACAGACCCTATAGCCTCCGGCAACACGTCCATCAGTTCCTGTGCGATCACACCTGCAGACGGCATCCCTGTGTCTTTGAGGATATAAGTCACGCCACGCAGCAGCCGGATTTTGTCGCGGGCATTATTTATCGTTGCGATATCATCTTTTTTATCGGCGTCGGACGTCTGGGTCAGCGAAACGCAACTGATATTGCCCTGGGTAGTGAAGTTGCCGTTCTGGCGCATCGCGAAATATTTTTCTGTGCCTGCCACAGTCGCGGCGGTCGTAACAATAACGACATCACCGTAGTTCTCACAGAATGCATAGGCCATAGTTTTCTGTGTCGACGGATAAATGAAGTTCAGCGCACCATAGCTGGAGGCATTAGTGATGATCCCCAGTGAGCCGGTAGCATTGGCGGGACTTGATATTGTCCCACCCGTTTTCCCATCTACAGAGTTGAGCTGTTTGTCACTGATACCCAGATTACCGCGAGCGCCAGCAGCCGTTATAGATCCTGTACCACCGGATTCAACAGGCGCTGCCCCATTAGCCCCCTTCTGAACAAGCGATTTTTGCGCAGGCACAGTAACCGATGTGCCATTGATGGTGATTGTGACATTCCCCGTGCCTGTCATGACATCGGCAAAACCGCTCATGTACCGCTGATACATACCGAACGTCTCGGCAATATCTTGCGCCAGTCCGTCCACGCTCAGGCTATCGCTCAGCAAAATGGCATAACGGGTGCCTGCCGGGATCGCCGGATTGACCGCGGGCGTCACGGCCAGCTGTGTGGCGTTGGTCACGCCGGTAATCTGAAATACCTGCGCCGGGTTGGTCAGGACAATGACGGTGCAGCCGTTGCGGATCAGGCTTCCCGCCGCTGCGAAATTAGTTCCGGTACCGGTGAGTGTGCTGCCGCTGCCGGCGATCGTGCCAGTGGTGTAAATCATGTTGTCTCCGGGCAATAAAAAACCCGCTCGCGGCGGGTCTGATGTGGAATGAGTGATTTTTCAGGCGGGCTAAACCAGCCCGAGTGCATAGGGGTAATACTGATCGTAGATACTGCAGTCGATAAAGCCCACCCTGCCACTGATAGCCCACGGCTTAAACGCAGAGGCCTCACTGGAAGAAATAATCCGGCTGGAATAGACCACCGCCGAGGACGCTTTCCAGACGCCATTAGAAATACCCGCGCTGGAGCAGTTCATGTTCAGGTAGCCGCCATATTGTGGATTCGATGGGTCTTGTGGAATATAAATCCCGGAGGTGATGCCGGGAGTGACTGCCATTGGGGCTGCCGACGTTGCATCCCCCGCTAAAAGTTGCATGTTCAGCGGCAGGCAGTTGCTGTGCCATACCATTGCGCCGTCCCGGTAAACGAAAAATCCCCAGTCGGGAATGTTCACCAGGTAGTTAGAGAATATGTACAGGCGGCAACCCGTTTGTGTCATGCCGCCCGTCTGTACGAACGAGAATCCGTAATTGCCTCCGGCATTGTACTGCTGGTAAAAGGACGTCGGCATCCGCGCATCGCCGTCGCGCGCACGGATAAACGTCACGATTTTCTGACCCAGCGGGACTGATGAGGCAATGTTCTGGCTACCCGGCGGAACATCAATCACGCTGACCAGGCAAAACGGGGTGAAGTCAGGCGCAAGTTTAATTGTCCTGTTGCCGTTGCCGTCGTAGGAGTAGAGAGAGAATCCGTAATAATCCGACTCCCGCCCCGTATTAGGCGAGGCGAACACTACCAGCCGGATCGGCGTCGCCACGTTCCATGAGACGACATTCCCGGAAACAGTTACCTGATACGGGTTATTAGTCGGCATCACCTGGATAACCGACTCGATAAGAAGTGATGCCTGGTAGGTACATCCAGCCGGGTAGGATTTGCTACCCGAACCGGAGATGTCCAGCACATCCATCACGTAGTTAACCGCCATCGAGTTGATAGCGTCAAACGAGGTTCCCTGGATAAATGTCTGCATTACAACCTCTGCCCCATGACCGCCGCCGGACGTCCATACTGGTCATACGAAACGATCCGGTT
>NZ_BBMZ01000049.1 GCF_000759795.1 Pseudescherichia vulneris NBRC 102420 | reverse complement strand
ATTGGTCATAACCATCATGCCCTGACCTGCAACCCCGCCGTTTATCTCGATGGTCCCGTTTTTATCTATCCTCCATCCCAGCGTGCCGACAACATAGTTCGATGACTGGATGTATGCGCCAATTTTCGCATTGGTGATCGTACCATCCTGAATGAAGGTATCGCGGATAAAGGTCTGGCCGTTCTGGATTACAAACGGTAGCGTTACCGCGCTGCCTGCATAACTCATCACCGCAAACCTGTCAGCAAGGAAAACAACCTGACTCTGCATGCCTGATGGCGTGTTCTGTACTCCGAGCCCCATGCCTGCGGCATACTGCACGCCGTTAGCGTCAAGCCCCACTTTGATGCTGTACATCGCATTAAGGTTGTTGTTGATATCGGCAGTGGCCTGGGCGTTCGTCGTTACCGCTGAGCTCACACCTCCAATCGTGGCTGTCAGGGAGGTGATCTGCGCTGCCGTTGACTGCCGGTAATCAGCAAACGTCTGGCTGATACTGTTGATCGAGGCAACCGCGCCATCAACCCGGGAGGAAATCTGCAGCAGTGACTGAGCAGAGGCTTCCCGGTCGCTGGCCACAACCGTATCGATGCGGTCAATCTGGGCGCTGTTGGCGGCATTCACCGCCGTCAGGGTTCGCCGGGCACTGACCTGCGCCAGCGTGTTCTGAATCAGGGCGATCGCCGTGTTCTGCACGCTACCGCTCGCCTCAGAGGTCTGGCCCTCCAGCTCATCGAACCGGGAGGCGGTGGCGCTGTCCAGCGTGGTGACCACCTGATCCAGCTCGGTGATCGCTGCCGTGTTTTGCTCCACCTGCTCAGTAGCAGCGCCAGCCGCATCCGCTGCCGCATCAGCTTTATCAGACGCGGTTTTCGTGGCTGCCGTCAGCTGGTTAACTGCCGTTGCCCGCGCCTCCTCCTCGGTAGCGATCGCCTGGCGCACTTCGGTAATGCCCGCTGCGTTCTCCTCCG
>NZ_BBMZ01000050.1 GCF_000759795.1 Pseudescherichia vulneris NBRC 102420 | reverse complement strand
GTCGCGGTAGGGATACCCGTTACCGGGTACCCCCCGCACAGATCCCGGCGTGCGCTATTTACGCACCGGGCTCCTGCCTCGGGTGTCTGGCGGTGAACCGCTCCACAGGCCATGGATGAAGAACCCGAACCTTCGGCAGCCATGCGGCTGCCAGTCTGTTAGCTTTCGTCCATGTCGTATCATCCTGCTGGCTTCTGCGCTTCAGCGCCCGTCGCCAGAGGTCTGTTACGTATATCCTGAACTTCCGCATCATGGGATAGTTGCCCGGGACTGAGTGGTAGTTCAGGTATCCCTGAACCACCCTTCTGAGCCATTTTCCCTGTTCGGGGATTGAGTAATGCCAGCGCTTTCGCAGTCCGTCCTTGATGGCTTTCAGTGTCGCCGTCATCCGATCCCGGCGTGTCTTTCGTATCAGCATGAACCTGCCGCTACGATCTTTCCCACTGATATGCGTGAACCCGAGGAAGTTGAACGTTTCCGGTTTACCTTTTCCCCTGCTGGCGCGGTTTTCGGCTGCGAAGCGGCCGAACTCCATCAGTCGGGTTTTCTTCGGGTGTACCGTGAGTCCGAACTCCCTCAGCCTGCGCTGCATGGCTATACGGAAGCGTTGAGCGTCGATTCGCTTGTCGAACCCGATGACGATGTCATCGGCGTATCTGACCATGACCACATTGCCTGTGGCATGGCGGCGTCGCCACTGATGTGCCCACAGATCGAAGACATAGTGGAGGTAGATGTTTCCCAGCAACGGAGATATAACCGCACCCTGTGGGGTGCCTTCCTCCGATGCCCGCCATTCTCCTTCCTCTGAGGTCCCGGCTGTGAGCCACTTTCGTATGAGCCTGATTACCCTCTGGTCGCCGATTCTGTGCTCTATGAACCTGATTAGCCATTCATGGCTTACCTTGTCGAAGAACTGACTGATATCGGCATCCAGTACCCAGTTTACATTGGTCCGGACCAGCCCTGTGGCCAGTGCGTCCAGCGCATTGTGCTGGCTTCGCCCGGGTCTGAACCCGTATGAGAACCCCATAAAGTCGTTTTCGTAGACTGCATTCAGGATCTTAACCAGCGCATACTGGACGATTTTATCTTCCAGTGAGGCAATCCCGAGCGGGCGTTGTTTACCATCCGCTTTCGGGATGTAGTGCCGCCTGCCGGGCTTGGCCCTGTAACTGCCCTGATGAAGCCTCCGGTGCAGATCTGCTATGTTGACCTTCAGGTTTTCGGCGTAGTCCTTCCACCTGACGCCATCAACTCCGGCAGCCGCTTTCCTGCTCAGGGAGAGGAATGCGATCTCCAGTGCCTCTGCTGTCAGAAGGTGGAACAGTGCTGTAAACCGTTCTTTCTTCCGCTGCTTCGCAGCTTCCCGCACGCGTGACAGCCTCTGTGACATACTTTCCCGGCTCTGCGTCCGGCGCATGTGTGGCTGTTCCGCGTTTCCCTTGGCCCCGCTCCTTCGCTCCACTGACTCCGCTCCTTGCGGATTGTTCGCCAGCTTCGCAGCTACTATGAGCGAGTCCGACTTCTCCTCTCCGTACATCACCGGCTTCGGCTCCTCGCCTTCCCGGTGCGGGCCATCTCCGGCACTGGCAGATGGTCAGAGGGGAGAGCTCCCGGTTCCCGCGTAAAGATCGTATTGACATGCCAGGGTCTCAGACCCCGCCGGGTCCATATGGCACTCGCAGTAACGCACCCTATGATGTTGCCTTCCGTAAACAGTACAACGTCGGCACCCGGGAATTTAATATACATTTCGTGGCTCAATGGCTGGCCTGTCAACACCCCTGTCAACGCTTCGCCCCATACCTCGCGGTATGCAACGCATGACTCGGGGACCCTGTGGATTGCTGGTCCTTCAATGGTCGGGGACTTCCACCCCTTAATCTTTACCGGTCTCCCGGCGCACACTGTAT
>NZ_BBMZ01000051.1 GCF_000759795.1 Pseudescherichia vulneris NBRC 102420 | reverse complement strand
TGACTAGTCCTGGAATAGGTTGACACTTTTCAGGCCCGTAACGCCCGATGAACTTCATCGGGCGTTTTGTATTGTAGCGACAGATGAGGGCGCTGTGTGTTGTAAATTTCCACCGACTCCCTGACCATCTTTCTCGCCTGTTCGATATCTTCCGGTTTCACAAGCAGGTATTCGGTTTTTAATATCCCGTTTACCCGTTCCGCCAGCGCATTCTGATAACAGTCATACCCGTCTGTCATTGAGCACATGACGCCATGCCGTTGATGTAACGCCTGATATTCCTGAGAGCAGTACTGGATACCTCTGTCAGAGTGATGAACCAGCGGGTGCGATGTTCGCCTGCCAGCCAGTGCCATTTTGAACGCACAGGCAACATGCCGGGTGTGCAGGCTCTCATGCACATGATATCCCACTATTTTCCTCGACCAGACGTCCGTTACCAGGCTTATATACGCTGTTCCTGTTCGCAGAGGAAGCCAGGTGATATCAGCCACCCACACCTGCTCAGGGCGGGTCGCGGTCACCTGATTCTTTCCCGCTTTCAGCAGGTTGGGATGGCGGTAAAAACGATGATGGCTATTCGTTGTCCTGTGATACGCCCGTACGGGTACCACCAGTAACCGCGCATAACGCAGGATCCGGAACAACCTGTCACGCCCGACGTGTGACCTTGCTTCTGGTTGTTGCAGAAGCAGGTGATGCAGTTTCCGCGTCCCTAACCGGGGCTGATGTAAGCGGACAGCCATCACCTGCGTGATGATATGTCGGGCCTGCTCTTTTCTCTCATCCTCACGCTGCAGGGCCTGATACCAGGCCTGCCGGCTGATCCCCATCAACCGGCAGGCTCGCGTTACGGTGAGTTTCGGTGTTTGTGTTTGCGTGATAAGGAGGTTAACTGCTTTTTTGTCAGCGTGGCTCCGAACTCGGTGTTCATTACCTTCACAACGGCCTCAAAGAACTGAGCTTTGACTTCAGATTCAGCCAGTAGCTGTTCCAGTTCTTTAATCCTTTGTTCAGGGGTCTGAGGGATGTCAGGCATATTGGCTCCGCACTTTCTGACAGAAGGGGATGTAAGCCAGTCGAGTTGACCGTACTTTCTCAGCCAGCTCAGGACAGTGTGGCTGCCCTGAATACCATAACGGTCCTGCGCCTGGCGATAGGTCATTTCGCCTTTTTCGACCTGCTCAACGACAGTTAATTTAAAGGATAGAGGGTAATCGCGTTGTGTGCGTTTAACATACTGGTTCATCACATTTTCCTCGGTGTATGAGTAAAATGTGTCAACGCTATTCAGGACGGGTCA
>NZ_BBMZ01000052.1 GCF_000759795.1 Pseudescherichia vulneris NBRC 102420 | reverse complement strand
GTAGATACTGTTATCGCCTGCAAGCTTTTTTATGTACCGGGTTCCCGGATTGCAGGCATGCCAGCCACAGCGCCGTCAGGCGCTGTTGTTTCTTCCCTTCATGCCTTTAAGCCGTTACGCCGCAGTGTCTTGATGCATCGAACGGCTCGCCTGACTTCAGCACCCCCCAGGCCACCTGCGCCAGCTTGCGCATCATCGCCCCGATTATCAGCCTGGCTCCCTTACCGTTATTTTCCAGACGCTGCCTGAACGCCCTGCCCCACGCGGTTTTATACAGGGCCACTATCGCCGGCATGTACAGCGCCCTGCGCAGCGATACATGACCCGCTTTGCTCATCCGGCTTGTGCCCCTCACGCTGCTCCCGGACTCATGCCTTCGCGGCGTCAGCCCCGCGAAGGCAGCGAACTGCCTTGCCTGACCGAACCGTTCCTTCAGACCGATGTACGCCAGCAGAACCGCTGACGTCCTCTCCCCGATACCCGGGATGCTGTTCAGCAGCCTGCGGCGGTACTTCATGTCCGGGTCATCGTCTGTCAGGTCCTTTATCTGTTTTTCCAGACGCTTCAGCTCCGCTTCCAGCCACAGAAGATGGGCGTCGATACTCGGGCGCTGCACGTCACGGGCTGTATCCTGACGGTTCAGCTCCTGGGTGTGCATGTCCGTCAGCGACTGGTGGCGCAGCACCAGTGCCCGCAGCGCACGTTCAACCGGGTGGGGGGCTTCCCACGCCGCCGGACGCTTCTGGCGACAGAACTCCGCCAGCATCCGGGCATCAACTGCATCCGTCTTGCTGCGCAGCCCCTCGCTCTGCGCGAAGGCCTTACCCAGGGCGGGATTAATGACGGAGACAGTGAAGCCGGCATCGCTGAGGCGGGCAGCGGCGTCTTCCATATAGGTGCTGGTGGCTTCCATGCAGATATGGGCCGGGGCAGCCTGATGGCTGTTCAGCCAGCGGACCAGCTCATCGTGGCCCTTCGGGGTGTTGGCAAATTTTTTGCTGCGGTGACGACCATCAGGCCGCAGCACATCGACATCCAGCTTCGCTTTAGAGACATCGATACCGATATAGTGAAGTTCCTGTTCCATAGTGAAACCAACCTTGTGAATGCGGGTTACCGGGAATAAACCGGTCCATGATACTGTCCGGTCTGTCACTTGTGGAGAACGGCAGTCCGCTGCATAAATCTACGGTACAGGTTGTGAGCCTCAGGCCCGGTACGGCATGCGGACTGCATGGCAGAAAGAGCTGGCCGGCTCTTTCTGCACAGGAAGGATAATACAAGGCCCGGTAAGC
>NZ_BBMZ01000053.1 GCF_000759795.1 Pseudescherichia vulneris NBRC 102420 | reverse complement strand
GCTCTTCTGCCTGGGTCGTGGTGCAGTCGGTGTGATTGAACCAGGTGTCTTTCATCGCCATAACCCCTAGAAGCTCAGCAGCTGTGCGGCGGCGTTCTCGGCCTCAGCCTGGCTGCGAAATGCGCGTGAGAGGATCCAGCGCCACAGCACATCGAGCGCGGCTTTGTAGAGCTGCTGAAACTCCAGCTCGTCCATGCTGGCGAATGCGATGCTGCGGGGATGCTTGCGGAGGGTACCGTCAGGCAGCTGGATGGCGTCGTAATGGCCAGCCTCCACGATCACCCAGGCGCGGTAGGCATCAAACGATTTGCATACGCTGATGCTACCGGAGCGGCGATCGGCGATGCGCGCCAGGTACTGCTCAGCGGCGTCCAGCAGCGCGCCTTCGCTACCGCCGAACGTGGACAGGAATTTGGCATAGCCGGTTACCAGCCTGCGCTCGTTAGATGAGATCGCCCCGCCGGTAGGCTCCCAGTATTCAAAGCCCAGGTTAAGCAGTGCGAAAAATTTACGGTGAAATGCCGGATTACGCAGCTGGCGGAATTCAGCCTCAAGTACTGCGCCGAGCTTGCATTTTGAATGCAGAAAATCGCTGGTCTCTTGCGTAGCAGGGATCAGGATATTGGAAGAATGCTTAATGAGCTGTAACTGTTGCGCCATGGTGTTCTCCGTGGCGCATCGTGGTCAGGTTACCGGTTGTTCAGGCCGGTATAACCATTATGCTATTCAGACGCTAAAAAGGTCAATTGCAGGCTGATAACTCTCTTACGATCTCGACCAGCACTTCCCGTGATGTAACTCGTTCGTCCGCAAGAAGATGTTTATGACCAACCTCTGAGCCATTGCTGGAGAGTAGTACGCGATCCCCTGGCCTGAGATGAAACGAGCATACCGTTGTCCCATCGGACCGCGTTACATGAAAGAAATACTCACCCCCATCAGAACATACCTCAGCCACATCAACCCCCTCTTAGCTATCCAAATATCCTCTCCCGGCGGGGAGAAATCCTCTTCTTGGAACCAAAATATCAAATCGAGCAAATTTCCTAATAGGTTCGCCGGAAGAAAAATAAAATTTTTTACTGGAGTGCTTTAACCTTACATCAAATC
>NZ_BBMZ01000054.1 GCF_000759795.1 Pseudescherichia vulneris NBRC 102420 | reverse complement strand
CCGTCGTCCATCGCGATCGGATGGATCAGGGTAACAACCATTTTGATGTTGTCGCCCGGCATTACCATCTCTACGCCTTCCGGCAGTTCGATGGTGCCAGTCACGTCAGTTGTACGGAAGTAGAACTGCGGACGGTAGCCTTTGAAGAACGGAGTGTGACGGCCGCCTTCGTCTTTGGACAGGATGTACACTTCGGATTCGAACTTGGTGTGCGGCTTGATTGAGCCCGGCTTAGCCAGAACCTGGCCACGCTGGATCTCTTCACGCTTGATACCACGCAGCAGAACGCCGCAGTTCTCGCCTGCACGACCTTCGTCCAGCAGTTTGCGGAACATTTCAACGCCGGTACAGGTAGATTTCGCAGTATCTTTGATACCCACGATTTCAACTTCTTCACCAACCTTGATGATACCGCGCTCTACACGACCGGTAACAACGGTACCACGACCGGAGATGGAGAATACGTCTTCGATCGGCAGCAGGAACGGCTTGTCAATCGCACGCTCTGGTTCCGGGATGTAGGAATCCAGGTAGCCAGCCAGCTCAACGATTTTCTCTTCCCACTCAGCTTCGCCTTCCAGCGCTTTCAGCGCAGAACCACGAATGATCGGGGTGTCGTCGCCCGGGAAGTCGTACTGGGACAGAAGTTCACGCACTTCCATCTCAACCAGTTCCAGCAGCTCTTCGTCATCAACCATGTCGCATTTGTTCAGGAACACGATGATGTACGGAACGCCTACCTGACGACCCAGCAGGATGTGCTCACGGGTCTGCGGCATCGGGCCGTCAGTCGCAGCAACAACCAGGATCGCGCCGTCCATCTGCGCAGCACCGGTGATCATGTTTTTAACATAGTCGGCGTGGCCCGGGCAGTCTACGTGCGCGTAGTGGCGAGTCGGGGTGTCATACTCAACGTGAGAGGTGTTGATGGTGATACCACGAGCTTTCTCTTCCGG
>NZ_BBMZ01000055.1 GCF_000759795.1 Pseudescherichia vulneris NBRC 102420 | reverse complement strand
ACCAGCGACAGACTGACGTCCATGCCTTCCACCTGGAAATGCGGCACCGCGTAGAGCTTCACGCGGAAGAAACCGGGGTTGTCCTCGATATCTTCCACCACCACTTTCGCATCGCGCAGCGGATGCGAGGCCTGCAGCGCATCCCCCGGATCGGTCATTTCGGTCACCAGACCGCGTACCCAGGTGTTGAGCTCCAGCTCAAGCAGGCGGCGATCCTTGGTGGTGCCGATATTTTCGCGCTGGATAAGCTTGAGGTAGTGCGCAATACGCGACAGCAGGAAGATGTACGGCAGGCGGGCATTGATGCGGCTGTTGGCCGTGGCATCCGCCGTGTCATACAGCGCCGGTTTTTGGGTGGAGTTTGCCGAGAAGAAGCAGGCGTAGTCGCGGTTCTTGTAGTAGGAGAGCGGGATGAAACCGAGGTTGGCAAACTCAAACTCGCGGGTTTCCGGGATCATCACCTCAGAGGGGATCTTTACCTGGTTGCCGGTGCCGAGGTCATACAGATGGATGGGCAGGTCCTGCACGGCACCGCCAGCCTGCGGGCCACGGATCTGCACGCACCAGCCGTTGTTGATAAAGCTTTTTACCATGTTGGCGGCGAAGGCGAACGAGGCGTTGGTCCACAGGTATTT